>JACPOB010000018.1:0-28262 GCA_016185145.1 Rhodospirillales bacterium
CGACGCACACAATGCCCAACCCAAACCCTTTCGCTGGACCAAGTCCGCCGATGATATTCTCGCCGCTATCAATCGATTCTGCCGGCGGACTCTCGACACACAGGCCGCTTTGCGGCGAACTTAGGAATCAGGACACTAGCCAATCACCTTCTTCTCTCGCAGCGCGACGATGTCCTTGGCGCTGAGGCCGGCGATGCTCTGAAGCACCTCGTCGGTATGCTCGCCCAGCGCCGGCGGCGGGCGGGTGTCGTCGACCGGGGTGTCGGAGAAGCGGTAGTTCGAACCCATGATCGGCACTTCGCCCGCCCTGCTGTGCCTGTAGGTCTTGAGCATGCCGCGGCGCTTGACCTCGGGTTCGTCGAGCGCCTCCTTCATGGTGCGGATCGGGCCAGCCGGCAGATGGCGCAGCTTGTGGCCCCAATTCTCCTTGGTGTCGGTCTTCAGAACCTCTTCCATCATGCGCGTGAGCTCGGGCTTGTTGGCCACGCGGTCGGCGAGCTGGGCGAAGCGCGGGTCGGTCGCCCATTCGGGATGGCCGAGCGCCTTGCAGGTGTCGGTGAACAGCTTCTGGTTGGCGACGGCCATGTAGATCTTGCCGTTCTTGGTCTCGAACGAGCTGTTGGGCGCCGACGCGAAATGCCCGTTGCCGGCGCGCCGCGGCTGCTCGCCGCCGATCAGATAGTAGGAACCCATGTTGCCGAGCGAGGCGAGCGCGGTGTCGTAGAGCGCCAGATCGATGTGCTGGCCCTTGCCGGTGCTGGTGCGTGCGAACAGCGCCGCGTTGATCGCCGCCACCGAATGGATCGCCGTCATGGTGTCGACGATGGCGATGGCGTGCCGCAGCCCCTCGCCGTTGGCCTCGCCGTTGACGCTCATCATGCCCGACTCGGCCTGCAGCACGGGATCGTAACCCGGCCGGTCCGACAGCGGACCGGTCTGTCCATAGGCCGAGATCGACAGATAGATCAGCCGCGGATGCTTCTCGTGAATGCTCTTGTAGTCGAACCCGTACTTCTTCAGCACTCCCGGACGGAAATTCTGGACCAGCACGTCGGCCGTCTCGAGCAGCTTCGCCACGACCGCCTGCCCGTCGGGCTTGGTGAAGTCGAGCGCGACGCTCTTCTTGCCGCGATTGTAGGCCATGAAGAAGTGGCTCTCGCCGCCGACCCGCGGCCCCGCCCCCTTGCGCGTGTCGTCGCCGCCGTCGGGGTTCTCGATCTTGATCACCTCGGCGCCCATGTCCGACAGGATCTGGGTGCACATGGGCCCTGCGATGACGCGGGAAAAATCGATGACGCGAATGCCCTCGAGGGGCGGACGGCCTGACTGTGACATGACTGCAGGGTAGGGCTGCAGCCGCTGCGCTGTCCACGCGCAGCGTTTCCTTTAGACTGCAGGGCATGTCTTCGTTTCGCATGCCGCTGTCTCGCCGCACTCTCTTCGCCCTTCCCACCCTCGCTGCCTACCCCGCACTCGCGCAATCCAACGCTCAAGGGGCCGACTATCCGACCAAGGCCATCCGCATCATCGTGCCCTTCGCGCCCGGCGGCTCGGGCGACATCACTTCGCGGCTGATCGGCAAGTACATCGAGGACAAGACCGGCCAGCCCTTCGTCGTCGAAAACAAGCCGGGCGCCAACGGCATCGTCGGCGCGCTGGCGGTGAAGTCGGCGCCGGCCGACGGCTACACCCTGATGCTCGCCACCACGTCGACCAATGCCGCCAACATCCACATGTACAAGAGCCCGGGCTACGACCCGGAGAAGGATTTCCAGGTGGTGGGCGTCATCGGTTCGAGCGGCGCCTTCCTCGTCGTGCCGGCCGACAGTCCCTACAAGACGCTCGCCGACCTGCTTGCCTACGCCAAGGCCAACCCTGGCAAGCTGAACTTCGGCTACTTCAACGCAAGCTCGCAGGTGCCGGCGGAAGTCCTGGGCACCAAAGCCGGCGTGCAGTGGCAGGGCGTGGCCTACAAGGCGATCGGCAATGCCTGGACCGACCTCTATGCCGGCGCCATCCAGTTCATGTTCGTCGACCTCACCGCCGGCCGCGGCCAGGTGGTGGCCGGCAAGGCGCGGGCGCTCGCCATCACCCTGCCGCAGCGCAGCCCGCTCTATCCCGACCTGCCGACGCTCAGCGAAAGCTTTCCCGGCCTCACGACGACGGGCTTCCTCGCCGTCGCAGTGCCGAAGGCCACGCCGCGACCCGTTCAGGAGAAGCTGAACGCGCTGATCAACGAGGCCATCGGCGCCCCTGACATCCACAAGCGGCTGACCGACGAGTTCGCACTCAATTCCCGGCCTCTCACGCTCGAGCAGTGCGCCGAGCAGGACCGTGACGAGCGCGCCAAATGGGCGGAGTATGTGAAGATCGCGAAGATAGAGCCGCAGTAGCGCCGAGTAACGCATGCACTGCTGTCAGCGGTGCGAGAGGTTTCCGGCGTTTCCGCCCGACCCTCTTGTGGCCTTTCGAGATCGCACCCCCTACTGGTTGCAATTCGGATAGTTTCGCAAGTTTCGCAACGGGAATCATCACCTCAAGGAGCCGGAGCCCGGCCCGACCGGATGCAGGCAGCCAGACGGGCCGGGCGGTATCGGCCGCGCCGTTTGGATGCGGATCAACGATGCAAAGAGCGACAACGCGGAAAGAAACGCAACGAACCGATCGTACAACTAAAGTATATAATCGTCAAGCACTACAGTCAGCAGCGCCGCCGATGCGATGCCTACCACGGCGACCGCAAGGACTGAAATCCGTTTCTCGAAGCTCAACCCGGATGCGAGCGGTTCACGGCTCGCTTTCGATGAACTGGCGCGGCGACGCGCCGTAGCGCGCACGGAAAGCGTGCACGAAGTTACTGACATGATTGTAGCCGACCCTGAACGAGACCTCCTTCAGGGTCACGACGCCCTGCTCCAGCACCTGGCGCGCATGCTCCAGTCGATGGTCGCGCAGCATCTCGAACGGACCGACGCCGAACTCCAGGCGAAAGGCGCCGCTCAGTCGCCGTTCGGCCAGGCCCACGGCCTGGGCCAGCTCGCCCAGCGTCGGCGGATTGCGCATGTCTGCCAGCAGCAGCCTTTGCGCCTCATGCACGGCATCGCGTTCGCGCGCCGACAGCGCCAGTCCGGACGGCGGCAGCGCCTGGCGTGACGCCGCTGCGGCCTGCAGCGCAAGCAGCTGCAGCGCGCCGCCCTCCATCAGCAGGCGTCGCAGCGGTCCGTTGAGATCGGAATCGAACAGGCTCGCGGCGATGGCGGACATGTGCCGGTCGGCACGCGTCGCCACATGGCGCGATCGCACCAGCCGTGACTCGAGCAGCGGCGCGAGCGCTGCCGGCATGTCGGCGCCGAACAAGCGGCCGATGCGTTCGAGGTCGATCTGATAGGCGAGGGACCGGAACGGCACGGTCGCCGACAGCTTGTAGGTCGGCAGCTCGCCAGGTGAGCGGTAGAGCAGCGCATGGCTGCCGGCGGCGACGATCTCTTCGCCGTCGCGGAAGGAGAGGCTGACGCGGCCGTCGAGCGTCACCTGCCCCACGACATGGTCGTCGAAGTGCTCGTCGACGGGCTCGACGCCGAAGTCGCGGCGCGGCTGCAGATCGTTCAGCACGACATGGAGGCTGGGCGACACCACGACGCGTTCGACACTACCGCTCCAGCGCTCGTCGTCGACGACGAAGCGCGAGCCGGTGGCCATCGCTGTCTCGCCCGCGTGCTCACGCACCAACCACTCGAACCCCGACACGCCTGCTCACCTCGATGCTCGATCGGTGCCGTCGTTGCATCTGCGCACAACTCTTCTGCACTCGATCACAACTCGCAAACATTGCATGCCGAAATTCGATTTGATTTTCAACTTCCAAGAACGAAGCAGGCCCGGCCGCCGTCGACGCCGATTGCGACAATGCCGACATCATCGGGGACATGAATTCTCCGTCCCGATGAAGTTTGTAGTCGGCGCAGCGACTGCCGGAGTGTGGTAGTGCACCTGTCGAGCAATGCCACTTTCCCTGGTCACATCCGACGAACCGCGCTCGGTCGTCATGCTCGTCTATCCCGGCGTGATGGCGATGGACGTCGTCGGACCGTTGGAAGCGTTCGCTTCGGCCAACCACATCGCCCGGCGAGCCCTCTATGATGTGGCCGTCGCCGCCGCCGACGTCACGCCGGTCGAGACGTCGCTCGGAATGCGCATCATGCCGAGCATCGCCTTCGAAGACATCGAACGGCCGATCGACACGCTGCTGGTGTCGGGCGGATTCGGCCAGGCCGAGGCGAGGCGCGACCCGCGCCTGATCCGCTGGCTCAAGGCCAATGGACCGCGCGCGCGCCGCTGCGGCTCGATCTGCACCGGCGCCTTCGTCCTCGCCGCCGCCGGCCTGCTCGACGGCAAGTGCGCGACGACCCACTGGGTACTGGTCGACGAGCTGCGTCAGCGCCATCCGCAGATCACCGTCGAGGTCGACCGCATCTTCGTGCGCGACGGCAATGTCTATACCTCGGCCGGCGTCACCACGGGCATCGACCTGGCGCTCGCCCTGATCGAGGAGGATCACGGCCGCACGCTCGCGCTCAGGGTTGCCCGCGCGCTCGTCGCCTATCTCAAGCGGCCGGCGGGCCAGGCGCAGGTCAGCAACCATCTGCTGGCGCAGTTCTCCGCCAGCCCGTCGGTGCGGCTCGCCCAGGAGTGGGCGCTGGAGAACCTCACCGCCGACTTGAGCGTGCGGGCGCTGGCAGCCCACGCCGGCATGAGCGAGCGCAACTTCCGCCGCGCCTTCACCGAGGAGACCGGCGAGGCGCCGCGCGAGTTCATCGAGCGCATCCGCGTCGACGCGGCACGCGCCATGTTCGAGGAAGCGCAGCTGTCGGTGCAGGTCGTTGCGGCGCGCTGCGGCTTCGAGACGCTCGACAAGCTGCGGCGCGCCTTCGTCCGCCGGCTGGGCGTGACGCCGCACGACTACCGCCAGCGCTTCCGCATCGCCAACGGCGCGTTGCCGAAGGCAGCCGAATAGACCAGGCACCCGACGGCCGAGAACCCGCGCCCTTGGATGGATCGTGCTCTAACGCTCCTCGTCCTCACTGGGTTTGGGCTGCAACCTGCACTCCGACTCGCGGCAGATGACATGGATCACCTTGTCGCTTCCCTTGCACAGCACGTCGTAGGCCGTCACGGTCGGCGCGAGACTGATCGGAGTCACCTTCGACGGGACGCACCTCAGCTTCTCCAGAATGGCCTGAAGTTCGCGGTCCTCGGCATGGCCGGGCCCGGCGAGGAAGGCGGCGGCGATCAGCAGAACACCGCATGCCGCCGGAACCGTGGGCTTCATCGATCACCGGTCACGGCAAGCGTCAATGGCCCTTGCCGATCTTCGTCACGGTGATCGCACCGTTCACGCGGTCGGCCTCGAACTCGATCTTGTCGCCCGCTTTCACCCTGTCGAGCATTGCGGAATCGGCGACGCGGAACACCATGGTCATGCCGTCCATGTCGAGCTTCTTGATCGGGCCGTGCTTCAGCGTGAGCTTTCCGGCCGCCTTGTCGACCTTGACGACCTCGCCCTTCACCATCTCCCCGTCGGCGATGGCGGGAGAAACAACCAGGACGGCGGCGAACAACGCCACCAGCAGATTCTTGAGCATGTCCTTCTCCTTGCGCTGGGATTCAGTCGACGACGATGGTGCCGAACATGCCGGCCTCGCGGTGGCCGGGGATCATGCACGAGAAGTCGAATGTGCCGGCCTTGGTGAACTGCCAGACGATCTCGCCGGCCGTCTTCGGCTTGAGCCGCTTGGCGTTGGGGTCGTCGTGTTCCATGTCCGGGTTCTTCTGCATCTCCTTCATGTGCTTGAGGTTCTCCTCGAGCGTGCCGACGACGAACTCGTGATCGATCTCGCCGTTGTTGCGCAGCTGGAAGCGGACCTGTTCGCCCTTGCGGATGCGGATGCGGTCGGGGATGAAGATCATCCTGCCGTCCTGCTCGCGCATGACGACCTGGACGATGCGTGCCGGCTTCTTCGGATCGCCGGGCTTGCCGTAGACGGTCTCGTGCTCGTCGCCATGGCCATGGGCGACGCCGGAGAGGCCGGCCACCAGCACGGCTGCCGCCAGTACCATTTTAAAAGTCATCTTTCGTCTCCTCCTCAATGCTTGTGCTGTCCGTTGGGTTTAACGACGTCGACCTTGCCGTCGGGCTTTACCTTCGACGCCGGCGTGGGCGCGCGTGTCGTCGACGGCGCCGGCCCCTGGAACTCATAGGCCACGGTTCCGGGCGGGTTCTGGTACCAGCCGGGATCCCTGTAGTCGCGCGACGCCAGGCCCTCGCGCACCTTCACGACCGTGAACATGCCGCCCATCTCGATCGGCCCGAACTGGCCGAAGCCCGTCATCATGGGCAGCGTGTTGTCGGGCAGCGGCATCTCCATCTCGCCCATGTCGGCCATGCCGGCGCTGCCCATCGACATGTAGTCGGGCACCATCCGCTTCATCCGCCTGGAGAAGTCGCGCTTGTTGACGCCGATGAAGGTCCGGATGTCGTGGCCCATGGCGTTCATGGTGTGATGCGACTTGTGGCAATGCAGCGCCCAGTCACCCGGATAGATCGCGTCGAACTCGTAGGCGCGCATGGCGCCCACCGGGATGTCGATGGTGACCTCGGGCCAGCGCGCCTCTGGCCGCACCCAGCCGCCGTCGGTGCAGGTCACCTCGAAATCGTAGCCGTGCATGTGGATCGGATGGTTGGTCATGGTGAGGTTGCCGACGCGCACCCGCACGCGATCGCCCTTGGCGACGACCAGGGGATCGATGCCGGGGAACACGCGGGTGTTGAACGTCCACATGTTGAAGTTCACCATCTCGGCGACCTTGGGCACGTAGTTGCCGGGATCGATGTCGTAGGCCGACAGCAGGAAGACGAAGTCGCGGTCGACGCGGTGCAGCCTGGGATCGCGCGGATGGACGACGAAGAAGCCCATCATGCCCATCGCCATCTGCACCATCTCGTCGGCATGCGGGTGGTACATGAAGGTTCCGCTCTTCTTGAGCTCGAACTCGTAGACGAACGTCTTGCCCGGCTTGATGTGCGGCTGGGTGAGACCGCCGACGCCGTCCATGCCATTGGGCAGCAGCATGCCGTGCCAGTGGATCGTCGTATGCTCGGGCAGCCGGTTGGTGACGAAGATGCGCACCTTGTCGCCCTCGACCGCCTCGATGGTCGGCCCCGGACTCTGGCCGTTGTAGCCCCACAGGCGGGCGATCATGCCCGGCGCCATCTCGCGCTCGACCGGCTCGGCGACGAGATGGAACTCCTTCCAGTCGCCGTTCTGCCGCCACGGCAGGGTCCAGCCGTTGAGGGTCACCACGGGCTGATAGTCGGGCCCGCTGGTCGGATAGATCGGCGGCTGCATGGTGTTGGCCGTGGTCGTCGGCGCCTCGGGAATGGCTTGCGCCTGGACGCGGCCGCTGACCGCGGCGGCGCCGAGCAGGGCGAGGCCCGAGGCGCCGACGAGGTCACGTCTCGTGAGAGTCATGTCGATCTCCTTGCACTAGAGGCCAAGAGGAATGGTTTCGGGTGGCGGCGTCGTGTTGATGACGCCCGAGGGAGGAACGGTCCCACCGACGATCAGGGCGGCCTGCAGGTCGGCCACCGCCAGGTGGTAGTCGCGCAGCGCATCGAGCGAGGCGATGCTGGAGTTGATGCGCTCGCGCTCCTCGACCAGCACCTCGAAGACGTCGACGAGCATGCCGTTGTAGCGCAGCAGGACCTCGGCGGAGTTCTGTCGGCGCAGCGGCAGGATGCGCGTCTGGTAGAAGCGGGCGATGTCGTACGTCGAGCGATACGTCGTGTAGGCGACGCGCGCTTCGGACCGGGCATTGATCGAGCGCTCGGCAAGGCGATTGACGGCGCGCATGTAGATCTCGCGCGCCGTCGCCACCCGGGCCTCGCCGGTGTCGAAGATCGGGATGACGATCCCGAGCTCCAGGCCATAACGGTTCTTCGACGTCTGCTCGCCGGCGTCGTTGGTCTCGACCTCGTTGCGGAAGCCGCCGCCCAGCTCGAGAAACGACATGTAGCGGGTCGCTTCGACGAACTTGACCGACTTGGACAGCGTCACGATCTCGTAGCGCAGGATGATGAGATCGACCCGCCGCCGCATGGCTTCCACTTCGACGTCGTAGAGCGGCTCCGGCGCCGTCGGCAGCGTGGTGAGCCTGGCCGGCAGGGTGTAGCCGAGGTCGGTTCCCCACAGGCCGAGGAGGCGGTTGAGCGCTTCCCTCTCCTTGCTGACCAGGAGCCGGGCCTGGGCGACCTGGGCGCTCAACTCGGCATAGAACGCCGCGACACGGCCCTGATCGAGCTTGTTGGCGGCGCCGGTCTCGCCGAGCTGCTTCATCAGGCGGGCCGAGGCGTCGGCGGTCTCGCGCGACTGCTCGAGCAGGGCGAGCCGCTGCTGGGCGGCGACGGCGCGGACATAGGCGCGCCGCGCGTCGACCGAGAGGCTGAGCGTCGTCGCGATGGCGCGATAGCGCGCTTCCTCGAACTCGCGCTTGGCGATCTCGGTCCGCCGCGGCAGCGTCGCCGCGGCAAGCAGATTGCCGATCAATTGGAAGCCGAACTCGACGAACCCACCCGTGCCGAACACGCGCGACGCCGTCAGCGCGGGATTGGGCGGCAGGCTGGTCTGCACATATTCCGCCTCGGAGATGCCGAGGTCGTTGTAGGCGGCCTGCAGTCCGCGATTGTTGAGCAGCGCGATCTGCACAGCCGTGTCCTCGCTCAGCGGCTCGGCCAGCAGCGCCAGGATGCGTTCGCGCGCACGACGATTGTCTTCGGCGGATGTCAGCTTGGCGACGTCCTTGCCGATCTCCTTGCGGACGCCGGCGCTGACGGGCGCCATGCCGCCGTCGCCGGTGAAATTGGCGCAGCCCGCCGCCAGCAACACCGAGGCCGCGGTCAGGGCGATCTTCGACACGACCGTCATGGCGACCGGCCACCGCCAGGCGCCACGCTGTCGTTGAGCTCGCGCCAGGGCTTGAGGCCTCCCGGCGCGTGCGCCGCCGTGCCGGCCATCACGGGCTGGTAAGGCGCGGCAACTGTCGGCGTCTCCGGATCGGCGGGATCAGGCGAGACGGCTTGCGGCAGCGGCGCGCTGCTGCATCCGGCCAGTAATGCCGCCAATGCCGCCGCGCCGACGACCGAACGTCGGAACAACATGATGACTCTCCGTGTCTTTGAGGGAACCGCAGGCAGCGGTTCAGACTCGCGGAGGCGGCGGATCCTGCGTGGAGGTGAGGCCGGTGAGGTCGCGTGCGATCGTGGCCGGCCGGGCATGATACGGCACGGCCGCCGCTGCCGTCGCGGCCGGCGGCAACAACGCCACGACGCCCGCCATCAGCGGGCAGCACTGGCCGGCCGCGTGCTTGCCCGTGTCCTGCGAGGGGCAATCGGGCGGCGGCGCGTGATCTGGGCAGTCGGCCATGGCGGTCTGCTCGGCCGACGCAGCGGCATGGCCGATCGACACGCTGCCGAACGACGACATCGCGAAGGCAACCAATGCCACCAGCCAGAGGAGCGAGCGTGCCCGGACCATACCGGACACTACCCCCGTAGGGTATCGGTGGCAAGGGCCTTGACGGCAACCTGCTGTGGCTATGCCTCGTTCCCGGCAATTGCGAGCAAATGCAGGAGGAGGCCCGGCAATCTCATCGAGCTGTTCCAGCCCGCCGCCCGCAAGGCCGGCGCCGCCTGGGGCGAGCGCGATCAGGCTCAACGCCGTCGGCTGTCGAGGACTTCCAGCAGCTCGTCGATCTTGGTCTGGCGATCACGCTCGTCGCCGGCATGGAACGCGTGGGCAACGCAGTGCTGCAGATGGTCGGAGAGCGTCTCTTGCTCGACGCGATCAAGCGCCGCCCGCACCGCGCGGATCTGGGTCAGCACGTCGATGCAGTAGCGGTCCTCTTCGATCATCCGCGCGACGCCGCGCACCTGGCCCTCGATGCGGCTCAGCCGGGCGATCTGCGACTTTTTCAGGCGTTCGTCCATTCCCTACAATACCCTGGTGGGGTATCGGTTGCAAGCCGGCGGCGCTCAGCCCAGGCTGGCGCGAATCTCCGTCGCATTGGCCATGCGGCCGCCTGACGCCTCGATCAGCGCGACGGCGCTCTTCACCCAGTCGATGTTGCCGAGCTCTGTGCCCCAGGGCGCGTCCTCGAGGCCGACGCGCACATGGCCGCCGCCACCGACCGTGATCGGGATCAGCTTGCGCAGGTCGACGCCGTGGCCGGCGATCATCCAGGGCACGTCGCCCGCCTCGGCGCGCAGGAGCCTCCGATAGGCGTCGAGTGCGTAGGCTTCCGGCGGGAAGCCCCAGGCACGGTCGCCGGTGAACATGAAGCGGTAGACCGGTGTCTTGACGCCCGGAACGGTGGCGGTCAGCGCCGCGCCGAGGCGTATGAAGCCCGCTTCGTAGACGGCATAGGTCGGCACCGCCCCGCAGGACGTCGCGAGCGCGAGGCCGCGCTTGATGTGCCCGTCCGAATTCAGGTAGTAGCGGCCGGGCAGCCCGGCGGCGATCCCGTCGTAGCGGTTGATGTTGAGCGAGCCGGGATCGATCGGGATCCATTCCAGCAGGCCCCGCTCCGCCAGGACCTCGAGCGGCCCGTACCGGCCGGGCGCTTCCGGATCGTTGGCCGAGAAACCGATCGTCGGATAGACGATCGCGTCGCACTTCGCCCGGATGCCCTCGATGACACGGGTATAGATGTCGGCATCCTCGCAGGGATTGCCGGTCTGCTGATCGTAGGCATGCAGGTGGATGACCGCCGCGCCGGCCTCGGCGCAGGCGACGCCTTCGGCCACGATATCGGCGACGGCGACCGGCATCAGGGGCTGGCGGGCGCGCGACCAGGCGCCGTTCAGCGCCACTTCCAGCCAGACGGGTTTAGACATCTCGCCTTCTCCAACGGGGTCAGGACGTGGGAATGACGCTGTTGTCCGCCCAGAACACCAGCTTGCGCTGCAGCCACGACATCGCGAGGTGCAGGGCAATGCCCATGATCGACAGGCACACCAGGGCGCCGAACACGCCCGCAGCGTCGAGGTTGGTGTTGGCCTGCAGGATGATGTTGCCGAGGCCGACCTTGGAGCCGACGAACTCGCCGACGATGGCGCCCAGGATGCTGAACACCACGGCGACCTGCAGGCCGGCGAAGATGATGGGCAGCGCGTTGGGAAGCTGGGCCATCCGGAACACCTGCCACGGCGAGGCGTTCAGCGAGCGCATCAGCTCGACCTTGTCCTTGTCGATCGAGCGCAGGCCGGCGATCACGTTCACCAGGATCGGAAAGAAGGCCACCGTCGCGGCGATGATGATCTTGGAGGTGAGGCCGAAGCCGAACCAGATGACGAACAGCGGTGCGATCGCGACCTTGGGCGTGGTCTGGATGGTGATCAGGTAGGGATAAAGCGTTCGCTCGACGAGCTGCGACTGCGCGATCAGGGTGCCGATCACCAGGCCGAGGAACGCCGCGATCAGGAAGCCGCCCAGCGCCTCGACCAGCGTGTACCAGGCGTTGAGGAGGTAGATGCCGGACGACACGCCGCCCACGAACGCGGCGAAGATCTCGGTCGGCTTCGGCACCAGGTAGGGCGGGATCTCGAACACCACCGTCACCGCCTGCCACGTCGAGACGATGATGACGAAGAGCAGCGGGATCAGGATGTATTCGGGCCTCAGCCGTGACGGCCGGCGGGTCGCGGTGCGATCGGAAGCGTTGTCCATCAGCTTATGCCCTTGGCCTTGAAGAGGGTGCGGATCCGCAGCGTATGAGCGCCGAAACGCTCGCTGCTCATCTCCTCGAGGTCGCGATCGATCGGCATGCCGGTCTCGATGACCTCGGCGATGCGGCCGGGTCGCGGCGTCATGATGACGACGCGCTGGCCCAGGAAGACGGCCTCGGGAATCGAATGAGTGACGAACAGGATCGTCTTCTTCGATTCCTTCCAGATCCGCAGGATCTCGAGGTTCATCGTCTCGCGCGTCATGGCGTCGAGCGCGCCGAACGGCTCGTCCATCAGCACGATGGCCGGGTCGTGCACCAGAGCGCGGGCGATCGCCACGCGCTGTTGCATGCCGCCCGACAGCTCGCCGGGATACTTGCCGGCGAAGTCCGCCAGGCCGACGATCTTCAGGAGCTCGCGCGCCCGCTCGACCGACTGGCCGCGCGGCAGCTTCAGGACGTCGGCGGGCAGCAGCACGTTGTCCAGCACGGTGCGCCAGGGAAACAGCACCGCCGACTGGAACACGATGCCCATGTTGCGCTGCGGGCCCGACAGCGGCTTGCCGTTGAACAGGAGCTTGCCGCCGGTCGGCGGGATCAGTCCCGCCACCATCTTGAGCAGTGTGGACTTGCCGCACCCCGAGGGGCCGACGATGGTCAGGAACTCGCCTTCCGGCACCTGAAGCGTGACCGGCGCCAGCGCCTGGATCGGCTTGCCGTCGCGCGCGGCATAGATCTTCTCGAGCCCCTGCGCGTCGATGATGGGAACTCGGCTGGAAGCGGCGGCGGCCGGCTGCGCCGCGACGGGCGTCAGCGAACGAAGGGCCATCATCGGCCGCCCTGCTGTAGGCGCGCATGCTCGAGCCCGCCGCCGGCCGCGACGATCTCGATCAGGAACGGCGGCAGCGGCTCGAGGATGTGCTGCCGCCTGGTCGTCTGGTCGGCGATGGTGCCGGCGGTGAAGTCGACCTCGAGCCGGTCGCCATCGGCGATCGCCTCGTAGGTGTCGCGATCGGCAGTCAGCAGCGGCACTCCCATGAAGACGGAGAGTCGGTAGGGACCACGCGAGATCGAGCGGCAGACAAGGCCCATGCCCATCGCCTTCATCGCCAGGAACGGGTGGCTGTGCACGCTGCCCAGGGCGAAGTTCTCGCCCGCCAGCAGCACGTCGCCGGGCTGCGCCTCACCGGCGATCTCGGGCCGCACCTCGTGCAGCAGATGCTTGCGCAACACGTCAGGCGAGAATTCGAAGACGTGCTGGGCGGCGATCAGCTGATCGCTCGACACGTCGTCGGGCAGTTTCCAGCAGCGACCGCGATAGATCTGCAGCGTCATGTCCCTCCTCCCAGCAGCTCGCGGGGATCGGCGATGCGGCCGGCGATCGCCGAGGCCGTCACCGTCAGCGCACTGGCGAGATAGATCTCTGCCTGGTTGCTGCCCATGCGGCCGGGGTCGTTGCGCGTGCTGGTGCTGATGCGCCGCTCGCCGGCGCAGAGCTGGGCGATGCCGCCGAAGCACGGCCCGCAGGTCGGCGGCGACACCTGCGCCCCCGCCGCGGCCAGCCGGTTCAGAACGCCCTCCGACATCGCCTGCAGGAACACCCGGCGGGTCGCCGGGATCACCAGCATCTGCGTGCCGGGATGGACCTTGCGGCCGTCCAGCAGATCGGCGGCGCTGCGCAGGTCCTGCATGGTGCCGGAGGCGCACGAGCCGAGATAGGCGTAGTCGAGCGCCAGGCCGGCGATGTCCGACACCGAGCGGACATGGATCGGCGACGGCGGGACCGAGACCTGCGGCGCGAGCGTGTCGAGATCGACGACGATCTCGCGCTCGAAGACGGCGTCGGCGTCGCTGGTCATGGCGACCGCGCCGGACACGCCGAGCGCTTCGAGGAAGGCGACGCAATGCTCGTCGGCCGGCACGACCGCCGACTTGGCGCCGATGTCGATGCAGAGACCGCAGATCGTCATGCGCTCCCAGACCGAGAGACCGGCGATCGCCGCGCCATGGAACTCGAGCACGCGATAGCTCGCCTCGGCGGTCGAGAGCCGGCTCATGGTCGCGAGGGCGATGTCGCGCGCTCCCACGCCGGGCTGCAGCCGGCCGGCCAGCGTGACCTTGATGGTGCGCGGCACCTTGATCCAGGTCTGGCCGGTGGCGAGGATCAGGCTGGTCTCGAAGCCGAACGGGATGCCGACGGCGCCGGTGCCGCCGACCACCGCGCCGTGGCTGTCGGCCGCCGCGACGAACATGCCGGGGCGGACCAGGCCGCGCTCGACGACCAGCGGGTGGGTGATGCCCTCGGAATCGAAGAAGTTGGCGACACCGAGCTCGGCCGCCATCTGCCGGGTCTGGCGATTGCGCTCGGCGCCGGCGGCGCTGTGCACGGGCGCCTCGTGGTCGATGGCGACCACGACGCGCTCGGGATGGGCCAGCCGGTCGATACCGATGCCGCGCAGCCGCTTCACGTAGGCCGGGAACGACACCTCGGGTGCCGTCACTAGGTCCGCCTTCGCCCACACGACCTCGTCCGCCGCGACGCTGTCGCGGCCGCTGGCGTTGGCGAAGATCTTTTCGGCGAGGGTATGGCCCATCTCAACCCACCTTCAGAAGGTCGGCCTCGTAGCGCGCCGCGTCGAGCGTACCGACCAGCGCACCGACGTCGCTGAACTTCATCATCTCGGGGATCATGCCCTCGGTCGTGCCGGTTTCGCGCATGGTGCGCAGCAGGCGTGCCTGGATGCCGGCGCTGGCCATGATCAGGGACAGCGGGTAGAGCGCCATGCCGAAGCCGAATTCCTTGAGCTGCCTGGCCGTGTACATCGGCCGCACCGTCTCGGCGGCGACGTAGATCGTGGGGATCTTCACGCACGTGGCGACGGTCGCCAACTCCTGCGGCGTCGCCAGCGACACCACCATGACGGCGTCGGCGCCGGCCTTCTCCATCATCCGGCAGCGGCGCACCACCTCGTCGACGCCGAACAGGGTCATGGCGTCGGTGCGCGCGATGATGACGAAGTCCTCCGAGCGCCGCGCCTCGCGCGCGACGCGCAGACGGAACGTCATCTCCTCGTCGTCGACCAGCTCCTTGCCGGCGAGCGCACCGCAGCGCTTGGGCAGCTTCTGGTCCTCGAGGTGCAGCCCGCCCAGCCCGGCGCGCTCCATCTCGCGCACCGTCTCGCGGATGTTGAGGGCGCCGCCGTAGCCGGTGTCGGCGTCGACCACGACGGGGATCCTCACCGAGGCCGCGATGCGCCCCGATTCTTCGACGACCTCGCTCATGGTCATGATGCCGACGTCGGGCTTGCCGTAGCTCGTGGCCAGGCAGAAGCCGGAGATGTAGGCGGCCGGGAAGCCCGCCTCCTCGATGAGGCGGGCGCCGAGAGCGTCGTGGCAACCGGGCAGCATTGGCAGCTCGTCGGCCGTCATCAGCTTCCGCAGGGTGGCGCCTGGGGTCATGGTGCGTTCCTTTCGCCTGTCGCTTCGCTCACTTCGCTTCCTTGGCCGCCTTGATCACGGCCTCGGCGTCGAACTTGTTCACTTCCGGCACGAACTGGTTGGTGTAGAGGTCCTCGACCTTGAGATCGCCCTTCAGCTCGCCGCTGGCGCGCATGAAGTCGACCATGGCGGTCGCGGCCGCCGGCGGCAGCTCGCCCCACTTCTCGCCCGGCGCGAGCTTCAGGAAGTCGAGCCGCGTCTTCAGGATGTGCAGTGCCTGGCGCATCGCCTCCTCCTCGCTGACGCCGGTCGGCTTGCTGTTCGGGTAGACCTGCCAGTGGATGCGCACCGTCGCCTCGGGATTGGTCATGGCGAACAGCGTTCCTTCGGCGACGCAGCGCATCACCTTGGAGATGATCTGGGGCTTCGACTTCACATAGTCGTCGCGTACGAAGTAACCGCTGCCCCAGCTCAGCTGCTCGGCCTCGGGCGTGGTGAAGCGGCGCAGCTTCAGGCCCATGTTCTCGGCGGCGGCGATCTGCGAATCCCAGGTGCCCCAGATGTTGACGCGGCCGCTGGTCAGCGCCGCCACCGCCTGCGCGCCGGCGCCGGTCTCGACCAGCGTGACGTCCTTGTCGGGGTTGATGCCGACACCGGTCAGCTCGGTCTTGAAGATCTTCACCATCTGCGCGCCGTAGGAGAAGACGCCGATCGTCTTGCCCTTGAACTCCTGGATCGTCTTGATCGGGCTTTTGTCCTCGACGACCATGAAGTTGTAGTTCTTGCGGATGTTGAGATAGACCTGCTTGATCGGTGCGCCCTTGGCGCGCGCCAGGATCGCCGCGGCCGGCCCCATGTTCACGAACTGCACCTGGCCGGTGAGCATCGACTGCATCGCCGCATTGGCGTTGGTGAGCTGGATATCGACATCCACGCCCGCCTTCTTCCAGCATCCGGTATGGATCGGAATCGAGGTGTTGTTGGCCTGCGACACGTCGACGACGGAGATGCCCACCGCGATGGTGGCCTTCTCCTGCGCCAGCGCCCCGCCGGCGAGCATCGTCGTCCCGAGCAACGCCATGCCCACCGCCGCGAGCCGATCAACCAAACCCGACATCTCTTCCCTCCCAAAATGGCGATTCACGCCGTTCCTGCGATAGCGTCGGAAAGCCTCACGCCTCCCTGATCACGCGCTTGGATTTATGCGTACTGCGTTCGAGCGAATTGACCGGGACCGCCTCGACATGGGCCCGCACCTGCAGGCGCGCCCGGATCTCCGCCGCCAGCTTCTCCGTCAGGGAAGCGGCCTGCGCGGGATCGAGCGCCTCGACCTGGAGGCGAATGCCGTTGAGGAAGCCGGTGTCGGCTTCGCGCACCGACTTGTCGACGATGATGCGGTATTCGTCGGACAGGCCGGGCATCGCGCGCACGACATCCTCGACCGCCGAAGGGAAGAGGTTGACGCCGCGCACCACCAGCATGTCGTCGGCTCGGCCGCGCACGCCGCCGATCAGCCGGGCATGGGTGCGACCGCAGGCGCAACGGCTCGAATCGCGCACGACGATGTCGCCGGTGAACCAGCGCACCAGCGGGCCGGCCTGCTTGTCGAGATGGGTGAGGACAAGGACGCCGGGCGTGCCGTCGGGTACCGGCGCGCCGCTCTCGGCATCGACGATCTCGGCGTAGCTGAAATCCTCGAACAGGTGCAGTCCGTCCTGCGCCTCGCATTCGGCGGCGATCGGCTGGAATTCGAGGCAGCCATAGGCGTCGTAGCACTTGGCGTTCCACAGCGCCTCGATGCGCCGGCGCGTCGCCGGCACGCTGGCGCCGGGCTCACCGCCGACCGCGATGATGCGCACCCTGGATCGCGCCGGATCGATGCCGCGGCGCTGCATCTCGAGCGCGAGGTGCACCATGAAGGACGGCGTGCCGAACAGCACGGTCGTGCCGTAATCCATCAGGGTCGCGATCTGCCGCTCGGTGTCCTGATTGCCGGCGGGAATGCAGGTCGCGCCGAGCCGCTGCAGACCGGCGGTGGCGCCGAGCCCGCCGACGAACCAGGTGAAGCCGAACAGGCACTGGAAGACATCGCCCGGCCTCACGCCGATCGCCCAGGCATAACGGGCATAGAGATCGGCCCAGCGATCGAGATCGGCCTGTGTCCAGAACTGCGGCGCGGGCTTCGCCGTCGTGCCCGACGAGAAATGGATGCGCGCGATCCGATCGGACGGCACGGCAGCGAAGCGCCCGAAGGGCGGCGCCTCGCCGAGCGAGGCGATGTAGTCTGCCTTGCGCGTCACCGGCAGCCGCGGGAGATCGTCGAGCGAGCGCAGATCCGCGACCGACCAGCCGAGCTCGCGGAAACGGCCGGCGTAGAAGCCGTCGCCCTCCGACAGGCGCTGCAGCTGGCTGCGCAGCCGGCCAAGCTGGAGATCGCGCAGCGCGGCGCGATCGATCGCCTCCGCCGGATCCCACAGCGCCGCATCGGCGGCGGGACGCGCCGCGACGGCCGTCACAGCACCAGCCCCAGGCCGCGCATGGCGAAGGACACCGTGCCGTTGGCGATGGTCTTGAGCTCACGCGCCGACTGGTCGGGGCGCGGGCGGAACCACAGCGTCACCCAGTTGAGCACGCCGAGGAACGCCTTGGCGGTCGTCTTTACGTCCTGCTTGGGGATCGCGCCCTCGGCCATGGCCTCGGCGATCTGTCGCGCGAAGAGGGACTCGTACTCGTCGCGCATGGCCAGGATCTGGCTGAGCGTACGGCGCTGCTCTTCCGACGTGTAGCCCGCCATGTGCATGTGGACGCCCTGCATGGCGACGCGCTGGAAGTCGGTCTCCTCGACCGCCATCCTGAAATGGGCGTGCGCCATGCGCTTCAGCCGGTCGACCGGCGATGTGCCCTCGGCCGCCGCCTTGCGGATAGCCGCGAGATCCATCTCCATGGTGAAGACATGGACGTCGAAGAACAGCTCCGCCTTGCTGCGGTAATGGTGGTAGACCATCCCCTTGGTGGCGGTGAGCTCGTCGGCGATGTCGTTGATGCTGGTCGCCGCGAAGCCCTTGCGCGAGAAGCACGCCGCGGCGGCATCGAGGATCTCGGTGCGCTCGACCTGACGCGGCGGCGGGTCCGCCGGCGCCAGGCGCGCCTTGCCGCCGTTCAGGCCGTTACGCGGGGCCAAGGTTCGATCCGGGCTGGAACTGGCGCTTGATGCCGCGGGCGATCACCAGCTTCTGGATCTCGGTGGTGCCCTCGTAGATCTCGGTCGCTCGCTGGTCGCGGTATAGCCGTTCGACGAGGCTCGGCTTGACGAAGCCCTCGCCGCCGAACACCTGCACGCCGAGATCGACGGCGGCGTGCGCCGCCTCGGTGCAGAACAGCTTGGCCTGCGCGCCGAGCAGCGAGATGTCCTCGCCGGCATCGTAGGCGCGCGCCACCTGGTAGCAGAGCGCGCGGCCGGCGGAGATCCGCGTCGATACCTCGGCGAGCTGAAAACCGATCCCCTGGTGATCGACCAGCGGCTGGCCGAACGCCTTGCGCACGGTGGCCCGCCGCGCTGCGGCATTGTAGGAGCCGAGCGCCATGCCGAGCGCCTGCGCCGCCACGGTGACGCGACCGACGGTCAGCGCCGACAGCGCCGTACGCAGCGCCTCGCCCGGCGGCGCCAACATGCGATCATCGGCGACCCAGGTATCGAAGCGGATGGTGCAGTTGGAGGTGCCGCGCATGCCCATCTTGTCCTCGGGAGCGTCGGCGGTGACGCCGCCGTCGGCCACTTCGACGATGAAGGCGGCGATTCCCTTGCGCCCCGAACCCGGCACGGTCTGGGCAAAGACCACGTAGCTGTCGGACAGCCCGCCGTTGCCGATCCAGGCCTTCTCGCCCCGGATGCGCCAACCGCCGCGCTCGCGGCTGGCGGCGGCCGTCATGTTGGCAGGATCCGAACCCGCTTCGCGTTCGCTGAGCGCGAAGGAGATCGCCTTGCGCTCGCGAGTGAGTGCGTTGAGGTACTTCTGCTTCTGCGCCGCCGAGCCCACCGCCAGCACCGGTTGGGCGCCGAGCTGCAGCGTCGCCACGACGCCCGCGGTCGAGGCGCAGACCTGCGCCAGCTCCTCCATCACCGCGCAGAAGGCCGTGGCCGACGCACCGCCGCCGCCATATTCGACCGGCAGGAACATGCCGGTGACGCCGGCAGCGTGCAGGGCATCGACAGCCTCGCCGGGATAGCGCTGACGGCCGTCGACGTCGGCGGCGTGGCGCGCCAGCGTGTTCGACACCTGCAGCGCCGCGTCGCGCCACTGGGCGTCCTTCTCGTCGAGCTGTGGAGACCAGATAACCTGCATACGAACTCTACTCGGTACGAACGAAGCGGCGCCAACATACCGGGTAGTATGTTTTCGTCCAGCCTTCGCCTGCGAAATCGAGCATCCCCTTTCGCAAGATGAACCGCGGCGCACGGCAGGCCCACTTGCACCATACCCCCGTAGGGTATAGATGACGGACATGGCCCACGCTCACACCCACGCCCACTGCACCCACGACCATGCTGCCGACGACGGCAAGGCGACCGATCCTGTCTGCGGCATGAAGGTCACGATCGCGACCGCCAAGAACAAGGCGGAGCACGCCGGCCACACTTATTACTTCTGCAGCCAGCGCTGCCTCGGCAAGTTCACGGCGGAGCCCGAACGCTATCTGGCCCCACGGCCGGCCGAAGCCGTGGCCAGGGAGATGCCCAAGGGCACGATCTTCACCTGCCCCATGCATCCGGAGATCCGCCAGGAGGGACCGGGCTCCTGCCCGATCTGCGGCATGGCGCTGGAACCGCTGGAAGCGACGCTCGACCAGGGTCCCAACGAAGAGCTCTTGGACATGAAGCGCCGGCTGTGGATCGCCGTCGCGCTCTCCGTGCCCGTCGTCATCCTCGACATGGGCGGGCACTTCTTCGGCCTCGACCACGCGATCCCGCACGGCTGGATGAACTGGATCCTGCTGGTGCTGGCGACGCCGGTCGTGTTGTGGGCCGGCTGGCCGTTCTTCGTGCGCGGCTGGCAGTCGCTGGTGACGCGCAACCTCAACATGTTCACCCTGATCGCGCTCGGCACCGGCACGGCATGGGCCTACAGCGTCGTCGCCACCCTCGCCCCCGGCCTGTTCCCCGCCTCGTTCCTGCAGGACGGGATGATCCCGGTCTATTTCGAGCCGGCGGCCGTCATCACCTGCCTGGTGCTGGTCGGCCAGGTGCTGGAGTTGCGCGCTCGCGATTCGACCAGCGGCGCCATCAAGGCGTTGCTGGGCCTCGCCCCGCGCACCGCGCTCAAGGTCGGCGCCGATGGCAACGACAGCGAAGTGCCGATCGAATCGATCGTCGTCGGCGATCTTCTGCGCGTGCGGCCCGGCGAGAAGGTGCCGGTCGACGGCGTGGTGACGGAAGGGCGTAGCGCCGTCGATGAATCCTCGATCACCGGCGAGCCCATGCCGGTCACCAAGGAGGCGGACGCCAGGGTGGTCGGCGGCACCGTCAACCGCACCGGCACCTTCGTCATGAAGGCCGAAAAGGTCGGCGCCGACACCATGCTGTCGCGCATCGTCAAGATGGTGTCGGAGGCTCAGCGCAGCCGCGCGCCCATCCAGCGCCTGGCCGACAGCGTGTCGGCGTGGTTCGTGCCGCTGGTGGTGGCGGTCGCCGTCGCCGCTTTCGCCGCGTGGATGATCTGGGGGCCCGAGCCGCGCTTTGCCTTCGCCCTGCTGGCCGCCGTCTCCGTGCTGATCATCGCCTGTCCCTGCGCGCTGGGACTCGCCACGCCGATGTCGATCATGGTCGGCGTCGGACGCGGCGCCGCCGCCGGCATCCTGATCCGCAACGCCGACGCGTTGGAGCGGCTGGAGAAGGTCGACACGCTGGTGGTCGACAAGACCGGCACCCTGACCCTGGGCCGCCCCGCGGTCACCGCCGTCGTGCCGCTTGGTGCGTTGACCGAGACGGAGGTGCTGCGGCTCGCGGCCAGCCTCGAGCGCGGCAGCGAGCATCCAATCGCTACCGCGATCCTGGCGGCGGCGCGCGATCGCAAGATCGAGCTCGCGCCTGTCGCCGACTTCGATTCGCCGTCCGGCAAGGGCGTGGTCGGCCGCATCGACGGCAAGCGCCTGCTGCTGGGCAATGCGGCGTTCCTGAAGCAGGAGGGCGTCGACGTTGCCGCGGCCGAAGCCCAGGCTGATCCGCTGCGCGGCGAAGGCGCCACCGTCGTGGCTCTGGCGGTCGACGGCCGCGCCGAGGGCATTCTCGCCGTCAGCGATCCGGTCAAGGAGACGACGCCCGAGGCGCTAAAGCAGCTTCGCGCCGACGGCATCCGCGTGGTCATGCTGACGGGCGACAACAAGCGCACGGCAGCGGCGGTCGCGGGCCGGCTGGGCATCGACGCCGTCGAGGCCGAGGTGCTGCCCGAGGACAAGGCGCGCATCGTGCAGAAGCTCAAGGCTGACGGCTGTGTCGTCGCCATGGCGGGCGACGGCGTGAACGACGCGCCGGCGCTGGCCGCGGCCGACGTCGGCATCGCCATGGGCACCGGCACCGACATCGCCATCGAAAGCGCCGGCGTCACCCTGGTGAAGGGCGACCTTTTGGGCATCGCCCGCGCCCGCCACCTGTCGCAGGCGACGATGCGCAACATCCGCCAGAACCTCTTTTTCGCCTTCATCTACAACAGTGCCGGCATCCCGCTGGCGGCGGGCGTGCTCTATCCCTTGTTCGGCCTGCTGCTCAGCCCGATCGTGGCGGCGGCGGCCATGGCGCTGAGCTCGGTCAGCGTCATCGGCAACGCGCTCCGGCTGCGCAGCCTTCGGCTTTAGCCCTGGTCTTCGGGACCGCGCGCGTCCTCGCGCGGTCCGGAAGAGCATGAGGCAATTGGTCCATGTCGCTTTACGCTTGACCGCCTCACACGGCCTGAAATAGTGGCCCGTCATGCTGCTGATCCGCCACTCCCAGCGCGCGAACAACGCCGTCCGGACGACCTCCGGCACCGGCGAGCTGTTCGTCGCCTCGGTGGTGATCTGCATGATCCTCGCCTCGTTCGGCGACGCCGTCGATCCGGCGCTGTTCGGCGAAGCGGGCCTCGAGTTCGCCATCTTCGATTTCGGCGGCGAGCTCTCCGTGCTGACGATGCGCCACTGGCATCTGATCCAGCTTCTGCTGGCCGGCGCGGCCGGGGCATTCGGTGTCTTCGTGCTGCGTGTCTTCGCCGCCGGCCTCGTCCGGATCCTGCGCCCGGCCGGCCGGCGCTCCATCGACAAGGTGCCCATAGGTCTCTGACGAAAAGACAGCCGTTTTAACGTCCTTTTTCGTTGGAGACTCGTCGTGGAACTCGAACTGTTTTCGGCCGGATTCTTCTCGGCCCTGTTGGCTATCGTCCTGATCGACCTGGTTCTGGCAGGCGATAACGCCCTGATCATCGGCCTGGTCGCGCGCAACCTGCCGAAGAACACCCAGCGCAGCGTGATCTTCTGGGGCACCTTCGGCGCCATCGCCATCCGCGCCCTGATGGCGATCCTGGTCGTCTACATCCTCGATGTGCCGGGCTTCATGCTGGCCGGCGGCCTCGCCCTGGTGTGGATCGCCCGCAAGCTGCTCACGCCGGAGGAGAACAGCGCGGAGAACCATCTGGTGAAGGGGCCGGCGACCAGCTTCGCCGGCGCCATCCGCACCATCGTCATCGCCGACGCCGTGATGGGCGTCGACAACGTGCTGGCGATCGGCGGCGCGGCGCACGGCAGCATCCTGCTGATCGTGCTGGGTCTCGCCATCAGCGTGCCCATCATCGTCTGGGGCAGCCAGCTCGTAATCAAGCTGGTCGACCGCTTCCCGTCGGTCGTGCTGCTGGGTGGCGCCGTGCTGGCCTGGACCGGCTACTCCATGGTCGTGCGCGAGCCGCTGCTCGGCCCGTGGTTCCAGGGCCATCCCGCCACCAAGCTGGTCGCGGCCGTCCTGATCTTCTCGATCTCGCTCGCCCCCTGGTACTCCGCGCGCATGTCCGACCAGATGAAGCCGCTGGTCGTCATCCTGCCGGGCGTGCTGGTGTGGCTGCTGGGCGTCGAGGTGGCGGCGAGCGTCTGGAAGCTGCAGGTCGACTATCTGCTGGCGACCGAGACCGGTGAGTACATCCTCGAGGCTGTGCGCTGGCTGGGTTGGCTGCCGCTGGTCGCGGGCTATCTCTGGCTGCGCGAGCGCCTGATGCTGCGCCGCCAGCATACCGCCCGCAGCTGATCGAACGCTTGCCGCGCGCATCGTCGCCCAGTACGACCGCGGCATGCGCGCCAAGCTTTCCATCGCAATCGGCCTCTGCCTGTCGTTGACGGCAGAGGCGCAGGCCCAGACCCCGGCGGCCGACGACATGACCTACTGCGCCGAACTGTCGGCCCTGTACCGCCGCTATCTCGGCAACACCGGCCAAGGCAAAACCTTTCCGGATGTCGCGGCTGGAACCGCGATCGACCAGTGCGAGCGGGGCAACACGGCGGCGGGCATCCCGGTGCTGGAGAAGAAGCTGCGCGACGCGCGCTTCACCTTGCCCAAGCGGAGCTGATCAAACGCTGGGGGCGCGCCACTCCAGTGGCGCGTCGTGAGGCAGTCGACAAGACATCCCCTCACCCTGAGGAGCCGTGCGAAGCACGGCGTCTCGAAGGGTGGGCCGCAGTCTCGTTGTAGCCCACCCTTCGAGACGCGGCCTACGGCCGCTCCTCAGGGTGAGGTTATCGCGTTGTTCGCTGTTCATGACGCCACTGGAGTGGCGCGCCCCCAGCTAGCGACGCGTCGCCTGCAGGGAGAGCGCGAGCGGCAGCCATGGCTTGTCCGGCCAGTGCCAGTCGCCGTCGTCCTTCTTCACCAGCAGCTGGAACATGCGCCACGGCACCTGGGCGTGCTCGTGCAGCCAGTCGAGCGTGAGACCGGCCTCGATCAGGCCGCCCACGATGTCGGACAACGGGTGCAGCCATTCGACGTTGGTCGCGTTCTGCAGACGCGCCGTCGGATCGGCGTAGTCCTTGGGATCGACCAGCACGATGGGCTGGCGCCCGAGATACGGCACGAAATAACCGGGCCTGCCGTCGGGCAATCGCATCTCGTCGTCGAAAACATAGGCCGCGGGATGGGCATCGGCGTAGTAGACGCGCCCGCCGGGCTTCAGGAACGAGGCGACGATCGCGGCCCAGCGCCGGATGTCGGGCAACCAGCAGGTGGCGCCCCAGGTCACGAACACCAGATCGAACGAGGCGGGCTCGGGAATCGCCGTCGGCGCGTCGTAGAGATCGGCCAGCACGAAGCGCGCGGATCCGGCGAGGCCGAGCTCCATCGCCAGGCTGCGGGCGGCCTCGATGGCGGCCGGCGAGAAATCGAGGCCGACGACCGTGGCGCCGCGTTGCGCGAGCGTCAGCGTGTCGGCGCCGAAATGGCATTGCAGGTGCAGCACGCGGAGGCCGCGCACGTCGCCCAGCTCGCGCTCCTCGATGGCATTGAGCTTGCCGCGGCCGGAGCGCAGCGATGCGAGATCGTAATCGCTGCCGGGGCCGAGATGGACGCGGGTGCGCTCGTCCCAGTTGGTGCGGTTCAGCTCGCGCCAGCGATGGGCGTCGTCGCTCACACGGCGAGCTCGGCGCCGGTCAGGCGGCGATAGGCTTCGAGATAGCGCTTGCTGGTCGCGTCGACCACTTCGGTTGGCAGCTTGGGCGCCGGTGCATCGCCGTTCCAGCGGCCGGCGTGGCGCTCGACGTCGAGCCAGTCGCGCAGCGGCTGCTTGTCGAAGCTGGGCTGCGGCTTGCCGGGCGCGTAGCCGTCGAGCGGCCAGAAGCGCGAGCTGTCGGGGGTCATGACCTCGTCGATCAGCAGGATCTCGCCCGCTTCGGTGCGGCCGAACTCGAACTTGGTGTCGGCGATGATGATGCCCTGCTTCAGCGCGACGTCGCGGCCCTTGGTGTAGACGACGCGCGTCAGGCGTTCGAGCTCGGCGGTCACGTCCTTGCCCAGCACCTCGGCCATGCGGCCGACGGTGATGTTCTCGTCGTGGCCGCTCTCGGCCTTGGTGGCCGGGCTGAAGATCGGCGGATCGAGCCGGCCGCTTTCCTTCAGTCCCGCCGGCAGCGTCTCGCCGGCAAGCGTTCCCTGCCTGGCGTATTCGCGCCACGCCGAGCCCGAGAGATAGCCGCGGATCACGCATTCGATGGGGAACACGGTGCCGCGCCGGCACAGCATGGCGCGGCCGGCGATCTCGGCGCGGTGCGACTTCAGCGCCGGCACCTCGGCGATGATCGCGTCGGCGTCGGCCGCGATCATGTGGTGCTGCACGACGCCCTCGAGCTGGCGGAACCACCAGGCGCTGGTCTGGGTCAGTACCGCGCCCTTCATCGGGATCGGCTCGGCCATCACCACGTCGTAGGCGCTGACGCGGTCGGTGGCGACCAGCAGCAGCCGCTCGCCGTCGACCTCGTAGACGTCCCGCACCTTGCCGCGGGCGATCCGCTTCAGAGGCAGATCGCTCGTCGTCATCAACACCATATGAACCTCTCGTTGCCCACCCTTCGAGACGCCGCGCTTCGCGCGGCTCCTCAGGGTGAGGTCATGCTGTAGCTACAATCCCACCTCATCCTGAGGAGCATCGCGCAGCGATGCGTCTCGAAGGGTGGCCACGCGTCCTATTTTTCGTGCCGCATCTCCTCGAACACTTCCTTCGCCGTCAGCAGCGCCTCGCGCACCGAGGGCAATCCGATATAGCCGCCGAGATGCAGCAGCGCCTCGGATAATTCGTCCTCCGTCCAGCCCTGGTTGCGCGCCATGCGCAGATGGATGGCGAGCTCCGGCCAGCGCGCCTGGGCGGTGTCGGAGATCACGCAGATCAGAGCCCGGGTCTTGAGGTCGAGGCCGGGCCTGGACCACAGCATGCCGAACACCGCCTCGCGGGCATAGTCGCCGAACTTCTGCATCATCGGATCGGCATAGACCGACTTGTTCATCGCGTCGGCATACTTCTCGCCCATCAGCTTGCGGCGGATATCGGTACCCTTCTTGTAGTTCTCGCTCTCGGCCATCGTTTCCCTCCTGTGAGGCGGGCAGCGTAGCCGCTTTTCTTATGCCGAGGCTATGCAAGACGCCCTTGCTCCCTCTCGAAAGCCTACGGCTGGCGGACCTATCTCCCGGGTGTTCAGCGGAGCCATGCTGCTTTGCGCACTTTCCTCCTGGCCGCGGTTTTCGCCTGCTGTGCAGGCCTGCCGGGCCGCAGCGATCCACCCGGTGACAACCGGACACCGCCCAGCACGACGGCAAGCCCGGCAACGGGCGCCAGTCGGCTGACATGCGCCCGCTACTTCGGCTGCCGGCCATGGCCACGCGTGAACCCGATCGAAGAGTGAAAGGAGTCACGATGTATCAGACCACTGACCGCCAAGCGGAAGGCGAGCCGCCGTCTAGTCCGGTGTCCGACGACGCCGATCGCGTCATGGCGATCGCGCACCTGCCGCCAAACGCTCACGTCGCCGTCATCGGACACCACACCCTGCCCTTCGTCGTGGCGTTGCTGCGCCGCGGCTGCGAGAGCGTGCGCAGCCTGCGCCCCGGCAGCCCCGCACCCGACTGCGAACCGGTCGATCTCGCCTGGATCGTCGACCTGCAGGACGAGCGCGAGCTCGACGAGGCGCTGCGGGCGGCACGTTGGCGCGCCGGCCAACGCGGCCGCGTGGTGCTCGAGGGGGCCGCCTGCGCCTGGCGCAGTGCGCTCGCCGCCGTGCGGCACCGCGCTTTGGCGGCCGGCCTCGACATCGTTTCGTTCGACCACGTGGCGTGCAGGCTGGTGCTGGCGCGCGCACCAGCATTCGCGAAGGCGGCCTAGATGCGCGCCCGGCGCATGAAGGCGGCCGCCCGGGGCACGCTCACGATCGTCTGCTTCGCCGTCCTCTCGGTGGCCGCGCTGGGCACGCGATGCTTCGTCTTCGAATACAACCATGGCCACCGCGAGATCGTCGTGAACCTGTTGGACAAGATCTCACCTTGAGGAGACCCACCATGAACCCGCTCATCCTCCGTTGCCGCGGCGCGAGCGCCGCGCTCCCCACGCCCTACCGCATGGGACGCGTCGACCTCGTGGCCCTGGATGCCTTCTGCAAGCGGCTGATCGATCGCGGCATCGCCGCGCTGGTGCCGTGCGGCACCACTGGCGAGGCGCCATTGCTGACGGCCGAGGAGCATCATCAGGTCGTGGCGACCACCGTCGCGGCCGCCGCCGGCCGCGTGCCGGTGATCGCCGGCGCCGGCAGCAACAACACCACCGCTGCGGTCGAGCTGGCGCGCTCGGCTGAGCGCGCCGGCGCCTCGGCGCTGCTCTCAGTCACGCCCTGCTATCTCAAGCCCAGCCAGGCCGGCATGATGATGCACTTCCGCACCATCCACGATGCGGTTGGCATCCCGATCATCCTCTACGACGTGCCGGCGCGCACCGGCTGCGCTCTCGACGACGTCACGGTGCGCCGGCTGGCCGAGCTACCGCGCATCGTCGGCCTGAAGGACGCCACCGGCGACATCCCGCGCGTGGCGCGCCTGCGCCGCCGGCTGGGACCTGAGTTCCGGCTGCTGTCGGGCGACGATGCCAGCCAGTCGGCCTTTCGCCTGGCCGGCGGCGACGGCTGCATCTCGGTGACCGCCAACGTGGCGCCGGCCCTGTGCGCGGCGCTGCATGCCGCTTGCGACGAGAAGCTGGAGGCCGAGGTCCGCTGGTTCGACCAGATCCTGGCGCCCTTGCACGAGGCGCTGTTCCTCGAGGCCAATCCCATTCCGCTGAAGCGGGCGCTCAGCCTGCTCGGCCTGATGGGCGACGGCTTGCGCCTGCCATTGACGCCGCTCAGCCCGACGTTCGATCGCAAGCTGCGCCGCGTGGTCGAGAGCGTCTCCGTACTGGAGGAGAAGGAGGCAGCGCGGCTCGCAGCCGCACGCCGCACCGCGCCGCACGCGGCTTAGAATCTTCCGGACCGCGCGCTTCCAGCGCGCTCATGATCAAGAGCGCGCTGGAAGC
>JACPOB010000018.1:28287-226398 GCA_016185145.1 Rhodospirillales bacterium
CAGCGCGCTCATGATCAAGAGCGCGCTGGAAGCGCGCGGTCCGGAAGAGCATGAGTCTAGTACCTGCTTTCATTGAATAGTGATTCATAGATGACCTCATCCTGAGGAGCCGCGCGTAGCGCGGCGTCTCGAAGGATGGCAACAAAGACGATGCGGCCCACCCTTCGAGACGGCCCTGCGGGCCTCCTCAGGGTGAGGTCGGGCTGTACCAGCGTCCAATGAAAGCGGGTACTAGACCAGACGGTAACCCACGCCCGGCTCCGTCAGGACATGCCGCGGCGTCGAGGGGTCGGCTTCGACCTTCTGGCGCAACTGCCGGACATAGACGCGCAGATACTGCGGATCGACCGACTCGTCTCGCCACACTTCGCGCAGCAGGTGCTTGTGCGTCAGCACCTTGCCGGCATGGATCGCGAGCTGTTCCAGGATGTCGTATTCCTTCGGCGAGAGCTTGATGTCCTCGGCGCCGCGCCTCACCAGGCGGCGCACCAGGTCGATCGAGAGATCGTCGCTCGTGAAGGAGCGCTCCGCCCCCTGCTGCTGCAGGCGATGGCGCAACGCGGCGCGCAGGCGGGCCATCAGCTCGTCGGCGCCAAACGGCTTGGTGACGTAGTCGTCGGCGCCGGCATCGAGCGCCATTACCTTGGCGGCCTCATCGCCGCGGCTCGACAGCACGACGATCGGCACCGGCGAGATCTCGCGGATGCGGCCGATCAGGGCCTGGCCGTCAATGTCGGGCAGGCCGAGATCGAGCAGGACCAGATCGGGCCGATGGTGACGCATCGCCGACAGGGCTTCGGCGCCGGTCGCCGCTTCGTGCGTACGGTAGTCGTGCGCGCCGAGCGTCGTGCGCAGCAGGCGGCGGATCGGCGGATCGTCCTCGACGATCAGGATCGTAACCTCGTCGGTCGTCATGCCGGCCAGCTCACCACGAATTCCGCCCCACTGCGATCACTTCGATTGCGCCCGACGAGCGTACCACCCTGGACCTCGACGAAGCCCTTGGCGATGGCGAGGCCGAGGCCAGTGCCGGCGCGCCGGCGGTCGCCATCGTCGGCGCGATAGAACTTGTCGAAGATGCGGCCCAGCGCCTCGGCCGCGATGCCGGGACCCTCGTCGCGCACGACGATCTCGATGCGCCCGCCGACCCGCCTGGCCTCGATCTCGATTCGGCCGTCCTCGGGCGAATACTTGGCCGCATTGTCCAGAAGGTTGAACAGGACCTGCTCGGCAAGCACGAAGTCGAGCGACAGCGGCGGCAGATCGCGTGCGATCGAGGAGACGACCTTGCGGTTCTCCAGCATGGGCTCGGCGCGACGCAGCACCGTCGAGACGAGGTCGCCGGCATCGACCGGCTCGCGATTAGGCACGATGGCGCCGGCATCGAGTCGCGTCATGTCCAGAAGGTTGCCGACGAAGCGGTCGAGACGCTCGGCCTCGCTCAGCGCGGTGCCTAAAAGCTCGTCGCGGGTCGGCTGGTCGTAGCGGTCGCGATAGCTCTTCAGGCTGGACAGCGCGCCGATGATCGAGGCGAGCGGCGTGCGCAGGTCGTGGCTCACCGAGGTGAGCATGGACGAGCGCAGGCGCTCGCGCTCCTCGCCGAGCCGCGCGCTGTCGATGTCGGCGGCCAGGGTCATGCGCTCGATAGCGATGGCGGCCTGGTTGCCGACGGCGTCGAGCGTGCGGCGGTCGGCGGCGCTGAGCTCGCGTCCTTCCTTCAGGACCAAGACGCCGATGACGCCGACCGGCGCGCGCACCGTGCGGATGGGCACGAACAGCCAGCGCCCGCCAGGCAGGGTGTCGGTGCCCTTGCCCGTCGGATGGTCGGCCTCCCACGACCAGCGCGCCGCCGCCAGGTCGGCATCCGTGAACTCGCTGTCGGGCGGAAAGGCGGCGCGGCTTTCGAGTCGACCCTCCTCGGGCATCAGGATCACGATCTCGGCATTCAGGATCCGCGCCAGGTGCGTGACGATGATCCACAAGAGGTCGTAGAGGTCCATGACGCCGGCGATCTTGCGGCTGAAGGCGTATAGCTCGGCGGTGGTGCGCGCCTCGCGCCGCGCCGCCTCGGTCTGCGAACGCGTGCGCGCGGCGAGCGCGCTTGCGACGACCGCCACGACCATGAAGAAGAACAGCGCCACGACGTTGGCCGGGTCGCGGATGGTGAATTCGTAGAGCGGCGGCAGGAAGAAGAAGTTGTAGGCGAGCACGCCCAGCGCCGAGACCCAGAGCGACGGCACCAGGCCGTGCCGCGCCGCCGCCACCATGACCGGCACGACGAAGATCAGGGGGATGTTGGGGAGGACGATCAGCCGGTCGATCGCCACGCCGACCGCCGTCGCCAGCGCCGTCGTGAGCGTGCCCTCGAGATAGGGCCCCGGCGACAAGGGCACGTTGCGCAGCCAGTCGGGCGGCGCGGTCGTGCTCTTCCCCTGCTCCGCCGCCACCACTTCGATCGCCAGTCCCGAGCTGTTGCGCACCAGGTCGTCGACGACCGAGCCGTGACGCAACTCGAACCAGCGCGAGCGCTGGGACTTGCCTAAAACCACGCGCGTGGCGTTGCGCGAGCGGGCGAAGGCTAAAATCTCCTCGACCACTGAGCGTCCGGGCAGGGTGACGATCTCCGCGCCCAGCCGCTCGGCAAGCCGCATCGCCTCGGCGAGATGTCCGCGCTCCGTCTCCGACAGCGCGGCATGCCGGTCGGTCTCGACATAGAGCGCGATCAGCTCGGCATCGAGCCCGTCGGCCGTGCGCTTGGCGGCGCGCACGGCGTTGGCGGCGGCCGGGCTGGGATCGAGGCAGACGATCACGCGCTCGCCTGCGGCCCACGGGCCGGCGATGGCGTGCTCGCGCATGTAGCTCAGCATCTGCTCGTCGACGCGCTCGGCGGTGCGCCGCAGCGCCAGCTCGCGCAGCGCCGTCAGGTTGCCGGGCGAGAAGTAGTGGCGCAATGCGCGCTGCGCCTGCTCGCGCACATAGACCTTGCCTTCGCGCAGCCGACCGATCAGGTCCGCCGGCGTGAGGTCGACCAGCTCGACCTCGTCGGCGGCATCGAGAACGCGATCGGGCACTGTCTCACGGACGCGGATGCGGGTGATGCGCGCCACGACGTCGTTCAGGCTCTCGATGTGCTGGATGTTCAGGGTCGAATAGACGTCGATGCCGGCGGCAGTCAGCTCCTCGACGTCCATGTAGCGCTTGGGATGGCGGCTGCCCTCGACGTTGGTATGGGCGAGCTCGTCGACCAGCACGAGCTGCGGCCGCCGCTTCAGCACGGCGTCGATATCCATCTCGTCGAGCGCGCGGCCCTTGTATTCGACCTTGAGCCGCGGGACGACCTCGAGCCCTGCCATCTGCGCCTCGGTCTCGACGCGCCCATGGGTCTCGACCACGCCGACAACGACATCGACGCCCTCGGCCTTGCGCCGCCGCGCCGCCGCCAGCATCTCATAGGTCTTGCCGACCCCGGGCGCCGCGCCAAGGAAGATCTTCAGCTTGCCGCGCCCCTCCCTCTCCGCCGCCTTCAGCAGCGCATCGGGTGAAGGCCGGGCCTCAGCAGGAGCTGTAGCCATGGGACCATCCTCACCCTGAGGAGGCCCGAAGGGCCGTCTCGAAGGGTGGGCGCCAACACGTCCTGTGGCCCATCCTTCGAGACGCACGCCTTACGGCGTGCTCCTCAGGATGAGGTAGGTGGTGAACCGACATCGTGACAAGCAGAGCACTATGACCTCGACGCGTCGAGGGCCATGTTGAGCTGCAGGACGTTGACGCGCCGCTCGCCCAGCACGCCGAGGAAGCGGCCCTCTATGTTCCGGGTGACCAGGTCGCGCACCTGGGCCTCCGGCAGGGCGCGCGCCTTGGCCACGCGCGGCACCTGGAAGTAGGCGGCGGCCGGCGTGACATGCGGATCGAGGCCCGAGCCCGAGGTCGTCACCAGGTCGACCGGCACCGGTGCATTGGGGTTCTCCGCCTTGAGCTTGTCCACGTCGCCCTGGATGCGCTCGATCAGCGCCTTTGACGTCGGACCGGCATTGCTGCCCGAGGAGTTGGCGGCGTTGTAGGGCGCGGGCACCGTCTTGGTGGCGTCGTTGGGATCGGTGTCGCTGGTCGCCGACGGCCGGCCGTGGAAATAGCGGGCGTCGGTGAAGTTCTGGCCGATCAGCTCGGAGCCCAGCACCTTGCCGTCCTTGACGATCAGGCTGCCGTTGGCCTGACGCGGGAACAACGCCTGGGCGATGCCGGTCATGGCCAGCGGATAAATGAGGCCGGTCACGATCGTGAGCAGCACGATCATGACGATGGCGGGCCGGATTTCCTTCAGCATGGCTAAAAGTCCTTTTCAGGCAAGACCGATGGCGGTGATCAGCATGTCTATGAGCTTAATGCCGACGAACGGCACGACGATGCCGCCGACGCCGTAGATCAGCAGGTTGCGCACCAGCACTGCCGAGGCGCCGATCGGACGGTACTGCACGCCGCGCAGCGCCAGCGGAATGAGGGCGACGATGATAAGCGCATTGAAGATGATCGCCGACAGGATGGCCGACTGCGGCGTCTTGAGGCCCATGATGTTCAGCGCCTCGAGCTGCGGATAGAAGGCCAAAAACATCGCCGGGATGATGGCGAAGTACTTGGCCACGTCGTTGGCGATCGAGAAGGTCGTGAGCGCGCCGCGGGTCATCAGCAGCTGCTTGCCGATCTCGACGATCTCGATGAGCTTGGCCGGATCGCTGTCGAGATCGACCATGTTGCCGGCCTCGCGCGCGGCCATGGTGCCGGTGTTCATGGCGACGCCGACATCGGCCTGGGCCAGCGCCGGCGCATCGTTGGTGCCGTCGCCGCACATCGCCACCAGCTTGCCCTCGGCCTGCTCCGTGCGGATCAGCTTGAGCTTGGTCTCGGGCGTGGCCTGCGCCAGGAAATCGTCGACCCCCGATTCGGCGGCGATGGCGGCCGCCGTCACCGGGTTGTCGCCCGTGATCATGACGGTGCGGATGCCCATCCGGCGCAAGGTGGCGAAGCGCTCGCGGATGCCGCCTTTGACGATGTCCTTGAGATGGATGACGCCCAGGAGCTTGCCGTCCTTGGCCACGGCCAGCGGCGTGCCGCCGGACTTGGCGATCTTGTCGGCCAGCGTCTCGACCTCGCGCGCGACGTTGGGAGCGTTCGTGCCCGCCTTGACGTCGGCGATGATGGCGTCGACCGCACCCTTGCGGATCGTGGTGCCGTCGACATCGATGCCGCTGATGCGGGTATAGGCCGAGAACGGGATGAACCTGGCGTGCAGCGGCGCCATCTCGCGGCCGCGGATGTTGTACTTCTCCTTGGCCAGCACCACGATCGAACGGCCCTCCGGCGTCTCGTCCGACAGGGAGGCAAGCTGGGCGGCGTCGGCCAGGTCGCGCTCGTTGACACCGCCTACCGGCAGGAACTCCGCGGCCTGGCGGTTGCCGAGCGTGATGGTGCCGGTCTTGTCGAGCAGCAGCGTGTCGACGTCGCCCGCCGCCTCGACGGCGCGGCCCGACATGGCGAGCACGTTGAAGCGCACCAGCCGGTCCATGCCGGCAATGCCGATCGCCGACAGCAGCGCGCCGATGGTGGTCGGGATCAGGGTCACGAACAGCGCCACCAGCACCAGCACGCCCATCGTGCCGCCGGCATAGGCGGCGAAGCTCGGGATCGAAGCCACCGAGAAGACGAAGATGATCGTCATGCCGGCGAGCAGGATGTTGAGCGCGATCTCGTTCGGCGTCTTCTGGCGCTCCGCCCCCTCGACCAGGGCGATCATGCGATCGAGGAAGGTCGAGCCGGGCTGCGCGGTGATGCGTACCTTGACCCAGTCGGAGATCACCTGCGTGCCGCCGGTGACGGCCGAGCGATCGCCACCCGCCTCGCGGATGACCGGCGCGGATTCGCCGGTGATGGCCGCCTCGTTGACCGAGGCCACGCCCTCGATCACCTCGCCGTCGGAGGGGATGAAATCGCCCGCCTCGACCAGCACGACGTCGCCCTTCTTGAGCCCGGTCGCCGGCAGGGTCTCGAATGTCCTCGACTGGGCATCGCTCAGCCGCTTGGCCACCGTCTCGGTCCTGGCCTTGCGCAAGGTCGCCGCCTGCGCCTTGCCACGCCCCTCGGCCACGGCCTCGGCGAAGTTGGCGAACAGCACGGTGAACCAGAGCCAGAGATTGATCTGGAAGGAGAAGGAGAGCCCGCTGCTCCCCGAGACCAGGTCGCGGATGAACAGCACGGTGGTCAACGCCGCCACCACCTCGACCGTGAACATCACGGGGTTCTTGACCATCACGCGCGGATCGAGCTTGCGGAAAGCGTCGATCAGCGCCGGCCCGAGGATCTTCGGGTCGGTCAGCGTGGAAGCTGCCGTCCGGCGGCCGGAAAGAGCCATATCAGTCATGACTGTCCTCGACACTTAGTAGAGATTGCCCGCGAGCAGCGCGAAATGCTCGACGATCGGGCCGAGCGCGAGGGCGGGGAAGAAGGTGAGGCCGCCCACGATCAGGATCGTGCCGACGACCAGGCCGACGAACAGCGGGCCATTGGTCGGGAAGGTGCCGGCCGAAGCCGGCACGATCTTCTTCGAGGCGAGCGAGCCCGCGATGGCGACCATCGGCACGATCATCAGGAAGCGGCCGATGAACATCGCGAGCCCGATCGTGGTGTTGAAGAACAGCGTGTTGGCGCTGAGACCGGCGAAGGCCGAGCCGTTGTTGGCGGTGCCCGACGTGAAGGCGTAGAGGATTTCGCTGAAACCGTGCGGACCCTGGTTGGCGGGGCCGGCCAGGCCGGCATCGACGACCGTGGCGATGGCCGTGAAGCCCAGGATCGAGAACGGCAGGACCAGGATGGCAAGCAGCGCCATCTTCACTTCCTTGGCCTCGATCTTCTTGCCGAGATACTCGGGCGTGCGGCCGACCATGAGGCCGGCGATGAACACCGAGATGATGGCGAACAGGAGCATGCCGTAGAGGCCGGCGCCGACGCCGCCGACGATGATCTCGCCGAGCTGCATGTTGAACATCGGAACGAGCCCGCCGAGCGGCATCAGGCTGTCGTGCATGGCGTTGACGGCGCCGCACGAGGCCGCGGTGGTGACGACGGCGAACAGCGCTGAAGCGGCGATGCCGAAGCGGACGTCCTTGCCCTCCATGTTGCCGCCGGCCTGCATCGCCGACGGAACAGTATCGACGCCGAGCTTGGCGACCGCCGGATTGCCGGCCGCCTCGGCCCAGTAGGCGACGAGCACGCCGCCCAGGAACAGCACGGCCATGACAGCGAACACCGCCCAGCCCTGGCGCTGGTCGCCGACCATGCGGCCGAACACGTTGGTGAGCGCCGCGCCGATCGCGAAGATCAGCACGATCTGCACGAAGTTGGTGATGGCGTTGGGATTCTCGAACGGATGGGCCGAGTTGGTGTTGAAGAAGCCACCGCCGTTGGTTCCGAACATCTTGATGACTTCCTGGGAAGCCACCGGCCCCTGGGCGATCACCTGCTTGGCGCCCTCGAGCGTCGTTGCCTCGGTGTAGGCGCCGAGATTCTGCGGCATGCCCTGCCAGACGAAGAACAGGCTGACGGCGATCGCCACCGGCAGCACGACGTAGAGCGTGCCGCGCGTGAGGTCGACCCAGAAGTTGCCGATGCCACGGGCCGAGCGGCGGGCGAAGCCGCGCACCAGGGCGATGGCGAGCGCAATACCGGTCGCCGCCGACACGAAGTTGTGCACGGTGAGCCCCGCCATCTGCACGAGGTAGCTCATCGTCGTCTCGGGCACGTACGACTGCCAGTTGGTGTTCGTCGTGAAGCTCATCGACGTGTTGAAGGCGAGGCTCTCCTCGACCGCCGACTGGCCGGCCGGGTTGAACGGCAGCAGCGCCTGGAGGCGCATCAGCGCGTAGAGAAGGAGGAAACCCGCCAGGTTGAACAGCAGCATGGCGACGGCATAGGTCAGCCAGTTCTGCTCGGTACGCTGGTCGACACCGCCCAGGCGATAGAAGCCGCGCTCGACCGGTCCGAGCACCGGCGACAGGAAGGTGCGTTCACCGTTGAAGACGCGCGTCATGTAGCCGCCGAGCGGCTTCACGAGCAGGGTGATCACCACGCAGAACAGGGCGATCTGGATCCAGCCGTCGAAAGTCATGGGTCGTTCCTCGAGAAGCGCCGCCTAGAAACGTTCCGGGCGCAGCAGGGCGTAGACGAGATAGACGAGCAGGCCGACCGTGACGGCGCTGCCCAGGATGTACTCGATCAGCATGGGCCGCTCCTCACAGCTTCTCGCAGGCGTAGGCATAGGCGATGGCCAGCGCGAACGCGCCAGTTCCGACCGCAATCAGGATGACATCGAGCATGGCAGCTTCCTCTCGGGGAATGTCGGCGCAGGACCGCCTAGGCGATCCCGAACAGGCGCAAGGTCAGGGCGATGGCGAAAGCCGCTGCGAGGTGGATCGTCAGCAACATGCCGATCTCGGTCAACACCTCGCCGGGCGTCGGATGCTCGCCAGTGGCGGAAGACGCCCGATGGTCGGCATCGACCGAGCGCCATGGCGTATGAATTGGCAACCTCATGGTGCGTCCAAACTGGACCTGGAAGGCATAAGAAATCGACGGCGGACGCGGCGGCCGGATATAGGAATGACATAGGAGTCACCGGCCATCCGGCGCCGCCGCGTGGCGCGGCCCTACCAGCGGTTACAGAGACGCTCGTAGGCGATGTACACGCACAAGAGCGCAAATCCGAAGAATAGGGCGAGATCGAGCATGGTTTCTCTCCTCGCCCGATATGAGGTCACGATGACGTAGGAATTCGAGACGTCTCCAGGCGGTGCGCCATAGGCCGAGCATATGAATCGCAGGCGTATGACGGCGACGCTTCTTATGAGAATCCTATGGCGTGCGCCGCCGCTCCGCATGGACTTCCTAAGATCGGCGGTAGTTCTCTGGTTGCATTCATCAAGGAGCACGACAAATGAACCGGGGAGCATTGGCCGCGCTGGCGGCGGGCATCGGATTCGTCCTCACGGGCGCGGCCACCGCCCAGGACTCCAATCAGGGGCAGGTGCAAGGGCAGGCTCAGGCCCCGGCACAGACCACCGGCCAGGGGCCAGCGCCGACCACGCAGACGCCTCCCGAGAAGGAAACCTGGAAGGCGCCGTTCGGCGGCTCGTGGACCGCGACCTTCGCCTTTGCCACCGACTATTCGTATCGCGGCATCTCGCAGACCCAACGCCAGGTCGCGATCCAGCCCGCCTTCACCTACGAGACCCCTACGGTCAGCGAGAACGTGCCGCTCAGCGCCTATGTCGGCGCCTGGGGCAGCAACGTCTATTTCGGCAACACCAACCCGACCATCGCCGAAATCGACCTGAGCACCGGCTTCAGGTTCAAGGCGCTCGACAACAAGTTCACCGCCGACCTGGGTTACATCCGCTACAACTACCTCGGCGCGCCCTCCAACCTGTTCTACGATTTCAACGAGTTCGGCCTAGTGCTGGGCTACGACTTCGGCGTCGCCGCCATCCAGGGCGCCGTCCGCTACAGCCCCAATTTCTTCGGCAACTCCGGCATCGCCTGGTACAAATGGGGCCAGGTCACCGTGCCGCTCTCCTTCATCAAGCTGAACGAGAACGTCTCGTTCAAGGTGTTCGGCACCATTGGCAACCAGTATGTCGAGCGCTTCACCAATTACGGCATCGGCAACGACAACTATTGGGACTGGCAGATCGGCCTCGGTGTCACGCTCTGGGGGGTGGATCTCAGCGTCGCCTACGTCGATACCAACCTCGACCCCGCGACCTGCGGCACCACCATGAACTGCGACGCCCGCGCCATCTTCACTATTTCGAAGACCTTCTAGCCGGCCGGGCGGGCGTCGATATAGGAATCGCATAGGAATTTCACGGCTGCGGCATTGCTGCAGCGTAAAGTTTCGCGTTGACCGTCCTGCCCGGCTGCGCAAAATCCCGGCGGTTTCGACGGGAGCGCTCCAGGGTCCATGTCCGGCACAGCAGCGACGGCACAGCCGGCCGGCCAGAAGCGCACGGCCGCCCTCACCCTGGCTGCACTCGGCGTCGTCTTCGGCGACATCGGCACCAGCCCGCTCTACACCGTCAAGGAATGCTTCAGCGAGTTTACCGGTCTGCAGCCCACGCATGAGAACGTGCTCGGCATCCTGTCGCTGATCACCTGGGCGCTGATCGTCATCGTCACCCTGAAATACGTCGTCGTCGTCATGCGGGCCGACAATCGCGGCGAAGGCGGCGTGCTCGCCCTGATGGCGCTGGTCTCCCGCCAGTCGGCGATCAATCCGCGGCGGCGGCGCGTCTACCTAGTCCTGGGCATGCTGGGCGCCGCGCTGTTCTACGGCGACTGCCTGCTGACGCCCGCTATCTCGGTGCTGAGCGCCGTCGAGGGCCTCAAGGTCGCCACGCCGGCGCTGGATCCGGTCGTGCTGCCGATTTCCATCGGCATCCTGGTCGCCCTGTTCGCGGTCCAGCGCTTCGGCACGGCCGGCGTCGGCAGCTGGTTCGGGCCGATCACGCTCGTCTGGTTCATCGTGCTCTTCGTCCTGGGCTTGCGGCAGATCGTCGACGCACCGCAGGTGCTGTGGGCCCTCCTGCCCCATCACGCGCTCTCCTTCGCCTTCCAGCACGGCATCGTCACCCTGTTCGCCCTCGGGGCGGTGACACTGGCGGTGACCGGCGCTGAAGCGCTCTATGCCGACATGGGCCATTTCGGCCGCACGCCCATACGCCGCGCCTGGCTGTGGCTGGTGCTGCCGGCGCTGCTCGGCAACTACTACGGCCAAGGCGCCCTGCTGCTCAACGATTCCGACGCCGTCGACAACCCCTTCTTCCGGCTGGCGCCGGAATGGGCGCTCTTCCCCCTGGTCGTGCTGGCCACGATGGCGACCGTCATCGCCTCGCAGGCGACCATCTCGGGCGCCTTCTCGATGGCGCAGCAGTCGGCGCTGCTGGGACTGAGCGCGCGCATCCGTGTCGACCACACCTCGGAGAGCGAGTACGGGCAGATCTACGTGCCGGCGGTCAACTGGCTGCTGCTGGCGGGCGTCGTCGGGCTGGTGGTGTTCTTCAGATCGTCGACCAACCTCGCCGCCGCCTACGGCATCGCCGTCACCGGCACCATGCTGGTCACCACCATCCTGGTGTTCGCGCTGGCGGTGCGCGGCTGGAAATGGCCATGGTCGCTCGCCATCCCGGTATTCGCCGTCTTCCTGACGGTCGACGCCACGCTGCTGACGGCCAACATGCTGAAGTTCCACGAGGGCGGCTGGGCGCCGATCGCCATCGCCGTGGCGATCTTCACCACCATGTGGACCTGGACGAAGGGCCGGGCCGCTGGCCTCGCGATCGAGAAGGAAGGCACGCTGCCCATCGCGGAGCTGATCGGCAGCATCAGCCCCGGCCGCGTCCATCGCCCGCAGGGCACGGCGGTCTATCTCACGCCCGTTCCGGACAACGCGCCGGGCTGCCTGCTGCACAACCTCAAGCACAACGAGGTTCTGCACGAGCATGTCGTGCTGCTGACCATCGAGGTGGGCGACGTACCCTACGTCGCCCGGGACCAGCGCGCCGAGGTCGGCCATCTCGGCAAGGGCGTGCACCGCGTCGTGTTACATTATGGTTTCATGGAGCAGCCCGACATACCGCGCGACCTGGCACCGCTCACCGACAAGGGCATCCCCTTCGATCCGATGCGTACCTCCTACTTCGTCGGTCGCAACAGCTACGTCGGCGCGGCCCGGCCGGTGCTGCCGCGCTGGCAGCAGAAGCTGTTCCTGGTCCTCGTCCGCTTTGCCGTGAGCGCCGCCGATTTCTTCGGCCTGCCGGCCAATCGCACCGTCGAGCTGGGCAGCAGGATCGAGATCTAGTCTTCCGGACCGCGCGCAGGATGCGTGCTCATGATCATGAGGCGCGCAGGATGCGCGCGGCCCGGAAGAAATGAAGTTCCACGTTGAATCGCACCCGCCGGCCGACCAGAATCGCCGCGCTGCACGGGGGAGCTTCTTCAGGCATGAGCACGTTGGCCGCTTCACGGCCCGCCGACCGGAAACGGGCGGCGGGCTTGACCTTGGCGGCGCTGGGCGTGGTGTTCGGCGACATCGGCACCAGCCCGCTCTACACCGTCCAGACCTGCTTCAGCGATTTCACCGGCCTGAAACCGACGCACGACAACGTGCTCGGCATGCTGTCGATGATCACCTGGGCGCTGGTCATCGTCGTCACCCTGAAATACGTCATCGTCGTCATGCGCGCCGACAATCGCGGCGAGGGCGGCGTACTGGCGTTGATGGCGCTGGTGTCGCGCGAACCCGGCATCTCCGGGCGCCGGCGCACCGTCTATGTGATCCTGGGCATGCTGGGCGCCGCGCTGTTCTACGGCGACTGCCTGCTGACGCCCGCCATCTCGGTGCTGAGCGCGGTCGAGGGCCTGAACGTGGCGACGCCCGCCTTCCAGCCCGTGATCCTGCCGATCGCCATGGCCGTGCTGATCGGGCTGTTCACCGTGCAGTACTTCGGCACCGGAGGAATCGGCCATCTGTTCGGGCCGATCATGCTGATCTGGTTCGCCATCCTGTTCATGATGGGTCTGCGCCAGATCGTGCAGCATCCCGAAGTGCTGATGGCTCTGTCGCCGCACCATGCCTTCGCCTTCGCCATGAAGCACAAGACCGGCGCCTTCGTGGCGCTGGGTGCCGTCACGTTGGCGCTCACCGGTGCGGAGGCGCTCTACGCCGACATGGGCCATTTCGGCCGTAGCCCGATCCGCACCGCCTGGCTGGTCGTGGTGTTCCCCGCCCTGCTCGCCAACTACTACGGCCAGGGCGCGCTGCTGCTGGCCGACCCCACCGCCGCGTCCAACCCGTTCTTCAAGCTGGCGCCGGACTGGGCGCTCTACCCCTTGGTCGTGGTCGCCACGATGGCGACGGTGATCGCCTCGCAGGCGACGATCTCGGGCGCCTTCTCCATCGCCCAGCAGGCGACCCTGCTGGGCTTGAGCCCGCGGGCGCGCATCCTGCACACCTCGCCCAACGAGTTCGGCCAGATCTACGTGCCGGCGGTCAACTGGCTGCAGCTCGCGGGCGTGCTGGGCATCGTGCTGGCCTTCAAGACCGGCCCCGAGATCGCCTCGGCCTACGGCATCGCCGTGACCGGCACCATGCTGATCACCACCGTCCTGGTAGCGACGCTCGCCGTGCGCGACTGGAAGTGGCCGCGGCTTCTGGTCATTCCGGTCTTCCTGCTGCTGCTGGTCGTCGACGGTGCGCTGTTCTCGGCCAACATGACGAAGTTCGACGAAGGTGGCTGGGTGCCGCTCGCCATCGCCTCCGTGCTCTTCATCGCCATGTGGACCTGGTATCGCGGCCGCCACGCCGTGGCCCAGCGCGAACATGAACGGACCGTGCCGATCGACACGCTGCTCGCCACCATCGATACCGACCGCCTGCACCGCACTCAGGGCACGGCGATCTATCTCACGACCTTCTCCGACGCCGCCTCCAGCAGCCTGATGCAGAACCTGCGGCACAACGGCGTGCTGCACGAGCATGTCGTGCTGCTGACCATCCATCTGCTGGAAGAGCCTTTCGTGTCGCCGGAGGATCGCCTCAGGGTCCGCGAGCTGGGCGGCGGACTGCACCGCGCGGTGCTGTGCTACGGCTTCATGGAGAAGCCCGATGTCGGCCACGACATCGCGGGCCTCGGAAGCCTCGGCATTCCGATCGATCCCGTGCACACGTCGTTCTTCATCGGCCACAACAACGTCGTGAGCGGCGAGCATCCCCTGTTGCCGAGCTGGCAGCGCCGCCTGTTCCTGATGCTGAGCCGATTTGCGGCGGGCCCCACCGACTTTCTGGGCCTGCCGGCCAACCAGACCGTGGAGCTGGGCAGCCGGATCGAGGTGTAGCTGGGGGCGCGCCACTCCAGTGGCGCGTCATGCTCTTCTGGACCGCGCGCTTCCAGCGCGCTCATGAGCTTGAGCGCGCAAGGATGCGCGCGGTCCGGAAGATCATGAGTCGAACGCCGAGATCGTGATCGCGTCGCGGGCCGGCGGCTGGAGGCCGCGCGCCAGAAGGTCGGCCAGGCGGGCGAAGATGCGGCTGGCTTCGAGGCAGCCGACATCCTGCGCCACCGCTTCGGCGGTGATGTTCAGCAAGGCGTTGCCGGCGAAGTCGCGACATTCGGCCGGCAGATCATCGACGGCATCGGAGATGATCTGCATGGCGCGCTGCAGGTTCGCCACCTGGTCGGCGCTCAATTGAGCCTCCCCGCGGCATCGCCGGCCGGTGGCGCCAGCCTCAGCCCCGCACTCGCCAGCGCGACGGCGAACGCCTTCAGCCGCATCGCCGCCACGCGCGAAGCGGTCGGCGCCATCATGATGTCGAGCGAGGCAAGCAGCGGCCCGTCGAAGTCGCCCTGCGCGAGACCGCACAGCGCCACCAGGGTCGCCTCGTCGCGGCTGACGCTCGAGCATTCGGGACGATGGATCTCCATCGCCCGCCGCGTGCCGAACAGGAAGGCATCCATGGCAATCGCAAAGTCGGGCAGCACCGCGAGCACGCCCGCCATCTTGAATCCCTGGTGCAGCACCGAGCCTTCCGCGGGCAGCGCGCGGTCCTGCTGCCACTGGCGCAGCGCCCATAGCACGAAGCGCTCGCTGACCGGCAGGCCGCAGGCACAGCCCGGCCGACCGCAGCCGGTGCGCGGGCCGCCATCCTTGCCCTGGCGGGGGTTAACCCTTTGTTCTACCGAACTTTCCATGGCTCACCGAAGGTTTAAGGCGGTTGACAGACGGGCTGACTCTATGCGATTGAGAGTCGTTCGCAAGCCAAAAACAGGGGAACAGCCGAGGCCATGAGCCAACCACCGCGTGCGCCGCGGCCGGACGATGTCGGGGGAGAGACGAACGACGTCGCGCTAACTGTTCTGGCAACAGACGGACCGGTCGACAGCGTCACGCTGATGAGAGGCCGGCGCGAACTGATCATCCGACACGGCGCCGACACCTATCGTCTCCGGATCACCGCTTCCAACAAGCTGATCCTCACGAAGTAGATCAACGAGTACGTACCCCGGAAAGCCATCCCTTTCCGGTCAAACTGCCCAGCCAGCCGATCCTTCGGGGATCCCAGCCAGCCAGGCGTCCTTTTTTGGGGGACCCACTGGCTATGAAGACCAGGCGACTTTTCAATCTCTTGATGGCGAGCACCGCGATCGCGGGGACGATCGCCCTGCCGACTTTCGCCCAAACACCGACAGCACAGACACCGGCGCCAGCAGCGCCCAACGCCACCGGCAACACCACGCCGCCGCCGCCCGCCGCACAATGGCCAGGCTCCACCACCACGCCCCCCATCGGATCTGGCGTCACGCCCGGCCAGCCGGTGCCGACACAGCTCGACGCCGTGACCACGGCCGCGACACGCACGCGCCGGCCGCTCGACGACGTGCCGGCCACCGTCTCGGTCATCACCACCGAGGACATCGACCGCGAGAACATGCAGGACGTTCGCGACCTGGTTCGCAACGAACCCGGCGTCACCGTCGGCAACAACCCGTTCCGCGCCGGCTACCAGAACTTTCTCATTCGCGGCATCGGCGGCAACCGCGTGCTGCTGATGGTCGACGGCATGCGCATGCCCGACTTCCCGGATTCCAACCAGGGCGCCGGCACCTACACCCGCGAACAGCCGGATCTCGAGGACATCAAGCGCGTCGAGATCATCCGCGGCCCTGCGTCGGCGCTCTACGGCTCCGACGCGCTGGGCGGCGTGGTCGCCTACACGACCAAGGATCCCGGCGACTACATGATCGGCGGCAAGAACGTCTATGCCAGCATCAAGGGCGCCTACTCCGGCGCCAACCAGCAGTTCGCCGAGACCGCCACCGGCGCGGTGAAGCAGGGCAATGTCGAGTTCCTGGGCATCTACACCCGCCGCGACGGCCACGAGTTCTATCCGGCGCAGTCCTCGCTCGGGCCCAACCCGACGAGCTTCTACAGCAACGATTTTCTGGCCAAGCTGGTACTGCGGCCGACCGACGTCGACACCATCCGCATCACCGGCGGTTACACCCAGGGCCAGCAGAGCACGCAGGTCCTGTCGGGCGTCGGCAACTTCTCGAGCCTGTTCGCGCGCATCTTCGACGAATGGGGCCAGGACTACACCCAGACCTACCGCATCAGCGGCCAGTGGGTGCACGACGCGCCGATCGGTTTCGTCGATCGCATCGACTTCATGGCCTACTTCAATTCGGTCTACACCCAGGCCGACACGTACCAGCTGCGCGGTGCGTTCAACGGCACCATCCCGACCAACGCCCGTACCTCGCAGTTCTACTACACGCAGAACGTTGCCGGCGCGGAGCTGCAGATGAACACCGACACGCTGCTGTTCGGTGCGCGCAACATCTTCACCTATGGCCTCTCCTTCGCCTACACCACCACGACCCGGCCGCGCGATCGCTGGCAGATCACCCTGGGCGGCACCGGCGCACGCACCAAGGTCGTGGCGGGCGAGACCTTCCCCAACAAGAACTTCCCCGACACCGAGACGGTCCAGGCCGGCATCTATCTGCAGGACGAGATCACTGCGCTGGACGGACGGCTGAGCCTGTTGCCGGCAGTGCGGCTGGACTACTACCAGCTCACCCCCAATCCAGACCGCTATTTCTGGAACTCGACCGGCGCCACGCTGAACGTCGTTCCCTCGGCGAGCACCTACGTCTCGGCCTCACCCAAGTTCGGCGCGATCTACCGCTTCTCGGACAACTATTCGTCCTACTTCCAGTACGCGACGGGCTTCCGCGCGCCGCCCTACGACAACGCCAACTTCGGCTTCACCAACGCCGCCTCGTTCTACCAGATCCTGCCCAACGCCAACCTCAAGCCCGAGACGGCGAACAGCTTCGAGGTCGGTTTCCGCGGCAAGTACGCGACCGGTTCGAGCTGGCAGCTCACCGGCTTCTATAACCTCTACAACAACTTCCTGGAGACGGTGACGGTGGGCCAGGTCGGCCCGATCACGCAATTCCAGTACGTCAACCTCACCAACGTCACGATCTGGGGCATCGAGGCGCGCGGCGAGTATCGCTTCTCGCCGCAATGGTCGGTGCTGGGCTGGACGGCGTTCGCGCAAGGCACCGACACGCGCACCGGCCTGCCGGTCGATTCGGTCAGCCCGTGGGCGACGCAGGCCCGCGTGCGCTACGGTTCCGACGAAGGCTTCGTGGCGCAGCTCATCGGCACCATGACGGCGCAGCACACCCAGGTCTCCAACCCGACCTATTTCCAGACGCCGGCCTACTTCAACCTCGACGCCACCGTCGGCTACGTCTTCAAGGACCACTTCAAGATCAACGCCGGCGCCTTCAACATCACCAACGCCAAGTACTGGAACTCGGCCGACGTGATCGGGCTCACCGCCACCAATCCGCAGCTCGATCTCTACGCCCAGCCCGGCCGCTACTTCGGCGTCAACCTCACGGCACGATGGTAAGTGCGCCCGACAGAACGACAGTCCCGGCAGTCCTCTCCGCCGAGCGACTGCCGGCGCCTCCTTTCCGGATAAGGGGGACACGTGCCCCACGTGTGCCGATGGCGCTGTCGTTTGCGCTGCATGGGGCCGCCGTCCTTCTTCTTTTCGCTGCCGGCGCCGCCGGCAGCATGGGCTCCGAGGAACCCGCGCTGCTGGTCGAGCTGGCGCTGGCCGCTCCTCCATCGGACAAGACCGATGCCAACGAGCCGCCCAGCGACGTCGCGATCGAGATCCCACCGGCCGAGGAGCCGCCACCGGTCGACTTCTCGACGATGGTGACGCCGATCGAGCTCGAGCCCTCGCCCGAACCGCCGCCCGTCGACTTCGCCGAGCTGAAACCGGTCGAGCCGCCCAAGCCGCCGCCCCCGCCCAAGCCGCAACCGCAAAAGCGGCAGGCGGCGCCCCAGGCCACACCGAAGGCGGCGCCATCGCCGAATTTCGGCAGCGCAGGCGCTGCCCAGCAGGCCGCCGCGGGTTTCCTGCCGCTGCCCGCGGTCGTCTGGGAAGGCAAGCCGCGCTATCGTTATCCGCCGACTCCGGCGGTCTACCCATCACGCGCTATCGAGCTCAACCAACAAGGCGAAGTCATCGTGCGCGTGCGCCTCGACCCCGAGGGAACGGCCGTCGAGATCGTCGTGCACCGGCCGAGCGGTCACCAAATGCTCGATCGCGCCGCCGTCGCGGCCGTGAAGAGCTGGCATTTCCTGCCGGCCGTGCGCGATGGCCGGCCGGTCTCGGCCTGGGTCGAAATCCCCGTGCGTTTCCACCTGCGTTAGACAAAGGAGAGTCCCATGTTGTCGTCCGCCAATGCCGATCTTTCGGCCCGCTGGAACCGCCTGCGCGGCGAGCAGCCCACGCTGCGGATCCGCGACGCCGCCATGGCATTGGGCGTCAGCGAGGCCGAGCTGGTGGCGCTCGGCATCGGCACGACGGCGACGCCGCTTGCCGCCAATTGGCGATCGATCCTGTCGGAGATGCCCTCGGTCGGCCGCGTCATGTGCCTGACGCGCAACGAGCATTGCGTGCACGAGCGCCATGGCCGCTTCGAGGACGTGCAGGTGGCGGGGCCGCACGGCCTGGTGCTGGGGCCCGACATCGACCTGCGCCTGTTCCTGGGAGGCTGGAAGCATGGCTTTGCCGTGCGCGAACCGCTGAAGCAGGGCGAGCGGCTCAGCCTGCAATTCTTCGACAACGCGGGCGAGGCCGTGCACAAGATCTACGCCACCGACGAGACCGACCGCGCGGCGTTCGATGCGCTGATCGCGCGCCATCGTGCCGAAGCGCCGGACGCGCTCGCCGTCGCGCCGCGCGCGTCGGATAAGGTCGACCGACCCGATGCGGAGATCGACGTCGAGGGACTGCGCCAGGCCTGGCGGGCAATGACGGACACGCACGAGTTCATCGGCATGCTGGGCAAGTTCAAGGTCGGCCGAGTCCAGGCGCTGCGACTGGTCGGCGACGAATTCGCCCGCGAGCTGCCGCCGCGCGCCCTGCGCTCGGCCATGGAGATGGCGAGCGCCGACGGCACGCCGATCATGATCTTCGTCGGCAGCGGCGGCTGCATCCAGATCCATACCGGCCCGATCAAACGCCTGGTCGAGGTGCCGGGCTGGTTCAACGTGCTCGATCCCACCTTCAACCTGCATCTGCGCGAGGCCGGCGTGGCCCGCGTCTTCTCGGTGCGCAAGCCGACCGACGACGGCGTCGTCACCTCGATCGAGGCGTTCTGCAGCAACAACCGCAACATCCTGCTGATGTTCGGCGCGCGCAAGCCCGGCAAGCCCGAGCTGGAACCGTGGCGCAACATCGTGGCGCGCATCGAGAAGCAGGCGGCGTCGTGAGCCGGACGTTCGACATCGGTCGCCGAGGCGCTGCCGCCCTCGGGCTGGCGATGCTCGTCGCATCGCCGGTAGGCGCACAGCAGAAGACGCCGCGCATCGTCTCGGTGGGCAGCGCGCTCACCGAGATCTTTTATGCGCTCGGCGCGGAGAACCTGCTGGTCGGCGTCGACACGACCAGCCTCTATCCGCCGCAGGCCAAGTCGCTGCCGCAGGTCGGCTACATGCGCGCCCTGTCGGCCGAGGGCGTGCTGTCGCTGAAGCCGACATTGATCATGGCGACGACGGGCGCCGGCCCTGCCTCGACGCTCGACCAGCTCAAGGCCACCGGCATCGAGGTGGTCATCCTGCCGGATCACTACGACTACGACAGCGTGACGAAGAAGATCGAGGCCGTCGGCAAGGCCACCGGCAAGGTCGCCGAGGCCGATGACCTGATCGCACGCGGCCGGGCCGACATGAAGGGCCTGGCCGATCGCCTGGCGGCGACGCCCAACAAGCCACGTGTGCTGTTCCTGCTGTCGATGAGCGGCGGCGCCCCGCAGGCCGCCGGCCGCGATACCGCCGCCGACGGCATCATCCGCATGGCCGGAGGCGTCAACGCCATCGACGGCTATGCCGGCTATCGGCCGTTGACGCCCGAAGCGGTGATCGCCTCGCGCGCCGACTACATCCTGGTGCCGCGCCAGTCGGTGGAAGCGCTGGGCGGCGTCGACAAGGTGCTCGACCAGCCGTCGATCCGCCAGACTCCCGCCGGCCGCGCCGGCAAGCTGCTGCAGTTCGACATCCTGCTGCTGCTGGGCTTCGGTCCGCGTACGCCGCAGGCCGCAACCGAGCTCGCCGCCGCGCTGCATCCGGAACTGGCGAAGGCGAATTGACGCAACCTTCCTCCCCTTCACCTTCCTCTCATGTTGCTCTCTCCCTAGTACCACCTCACCCTGAGGAGCGCCCGAAGGGCGCGTCTCGAAGGTTGGGCAACACCACGTCTGTGGCCCACCCTTCGAGACGCCGCGCTCTGCGCGGCTCCTCAGGGTGAGGCAGTACTAACCTGCCGACCTTCCTCCATGACCCTCATCCTCAACCGCCTCAAACGCCCCATCCCCCTCTTCGCCCTCGCTGCCGTCGCCAGCATCGTCGGAGGCCTGTGCGTCGGCGCCTTTCCCGTCGGGTTCGCCGATCTCCTCTCGGCGCTCGGCCTGTCGGCCAAGCCGAGCGACGACACGACGTCCGTGGTTCTCTACGCCATCCGCGCGCCGCGCGTGCTGGCGGCCTTTTGCGTCGGCGCCGCGCTGGCCGCAGGCGGTGCAGCCCTGCAGAGCCTCTTCAGGAATCCGCTGGCCGATCCCGGCCTGCTCGGCGTGTCGAGCGGCGCGGCGCTCGCCGCCGTGTCGGTGATCGTGCTGGGCGAGAGGGTGATGCATGTCGTCCCGCCGGACCTGCGGCCCTGGCTGCTGCCGCTCGCCGCGTTCGGTGGCGGCCTGATATCGACCACGGTCGTCTACCGGCTGGCGGCGCGCGAAGGCGTCACCCTGGTCGGCACCTTGCTGCTGGCCGGCATCGCCATCAACGCAGTGACCGCGGCCGGCATCGGCATGCTGGTGTTCGTGGCCGACGACCAGCAGCTGCGCACCCTGATCTTCTGGACCATGGGAGGCTTCGGCGGCGTCACCTGGGGAAGCATCGTCCCCGCCCTGCTGGTGCTCGCCATCGCCGTGCCGACCTTGCTGCCCGTGGCGCACCTGCTCGACGCCCTGGCGCTGGGCGAGCGCGAGGCGGGCCATGTCGGCGTCGACGTCGAGAAACTGAAGCGCCGACTGGTCGCCCAGGTGGCGCTGGCAGTCGGCGCGGGCGTGGCGATCTCCGGCACGGTGGGCTTCGTCGGCCTGATCGCCCCGCACATCGTGCGCCTGTTGCTGGGTCCCGCGCACCGCACTCTGCTGCCGGCCGCCGCCTTGTTCGGCGGCGCCTTCCTCGTGCTGGCCGACGCGCTTGCCCGTACCATCGTCTCGCCGGCCGAATTGCCGATCGGCGTGTTGACGGCCCTGGTCGGCGGGCCTTTCTTCCTCTGGCTGCTGGCCGGCCGCGCATCGCGGGAGGGACTGTGAGCACCTTGCAAGCCCGGGCGATCGAGGTGCGCGCCGGCGCCAAGGTGCTGATCGCCGACGTCTCGCTCGCCGTCGATCCCGGCGAATTTCTAGCCGTGATCGGCCCCAACGGCGCCGGCAAGAGCACCTTGCTGGGAGCCTTGGCGGGCGATCGGCCGCTGGCAAAAGGCCATGTGCTGCTCGACGGCAAGCCCCTGCCGCGCTGGGGTAAGCGCGATCTCGCGAAGCGGCGCGCCGTGCTGCCGCAGCACTCCAACGTCGCCTTCGACTTCACCGGCTTGCAGGTCGCCATGCTGGGCCTGCTCGCTCATCGCGACCGCCTGTCCGAGCGTCAGATGCGTGAGCTCGCCGAAAAGGCGCTCGGCGAGACCGAGGCGCTGGCTTTTGCCGACCGGCCCTATACCGTCCTGTCGGGCGGCGAGCGCCAGCGTGTCCAGCTTGCGCGCGTGCTGGTCCAATGCGACGCCGATTCTGCCGCCATGCCCTTCCTGCTGCTCGACGAGCCGATCGCAGGCCTCGATCTCTCCCACCAGCACGCCGCCCTCGCCAGCGCCCGCCGTCGCGTCGATCGCGGCCTCGGCGTGCTGGCGGTGCTGCACGACCTCAACATGGCGGCGCGCTATGCCGACCGCGTGGCGATCATGGAACAGGGGCGCGTCACGGCATTGGGAAGCGCCGTCGTGATTCTCGAGCCAGCTCGGCTGTCGGCGGTCTTCGCGACGCCTATCGTGCGCGTGGAAGCAAACGGAGCATCGGCTTTTCTGAGCCTCGGCCGTTAGGCGCGGTGCCTCGCTCTGCGGGACCATGGATGCTGGAACGCCGGAACTGCCGGCGATCGGCTTCATACTGCTCCTTCGACACCATGGGAGAAAAGATGCCTCGAGCTTTTGATCCGCAGTCCACTCGACGCGCATGGGCCTGGTCGGCGCCACAATTGAGCAGCACCTGCCATCTCCGAGACGGTCTTTCTTTGACGAAGGCAGTCATGACGGCTCCACCCGAAAGGAGGAGTGCGTCGGTATCGCGCCGATCGGAATCGCATCGGCAAGCCGGAGATCCCGGCAGCCATCATGCGCTAACTATACTCTTTGGAGGACGCGTTCCGACGGAAGCTCGCAAGACCCCACGCCTGCAAGCTTCCTCACACCCACACGATCGGCACGATAGCTCTCGCGGCCTGCCGGTCTTGTGACCTTCGCGTGACGAACAGACATCCCGACTTGGGCAGCTGCATCACGTCTGAACTGCGCTCAGGCGCGGCGCTTCGCTCGAACAGCAACGTCCTTCGTCGAGGAAGCCACGGTCAGCCGAGCGACGAGGCCGCTGCGGCTCTGTCCCGTCGTGCGCGCCATGTCGTCGAGGCGCCGCAGGACGCGACGCGGCAGCGTTATGTTGATGCGCTCGATCGTGTCGTCGAAGAGTGACTCTTCAAGCTCTATGAGACCAACTGCCCATCCCTTGTAGCCGCGAAGTTTGCGCGCCTCTTCAAGGGTCGACGGCGGCGGCACAGGCATTCCCTGGTCGAGAGCAGCGTCGATCCATGCCGCCGCTGCCTCCTTGGCTGCATCTACCGCTTCGTCGAGCGTGTCGCCGGCAGAAAAGCAGCCGGGAAGGTCGGGCACGACAACGCCGAACGCCTCGGTCTTCGTGCCTTCCTCGATGAGGATGGGGTAACGCGTCATATGCCCGCCTGCCTTCGGATCTTCGCGACCAAGCCCTTGCCCAAGTCCTTCTTGGGATGAGGAACCACGACTATTCCCGGCCGAGAAGGATGAATGAAGACATGATGGGAGCCACGGACCCGGTCCAGCATCCAGCCCGCCTTGGTCAGCTCGCGGATCAAGTCCGCACTCTTCATGGTGTGTATTATACACACCACGCCTCAGGAAGGTCAAATGCCTACGCTCCGTAGTCCGACGGCGGCCGGTCCTTGCGCAGAGACTTCAGGAGGAGACGATCGAGCGACACCGGCCCTGGCCCCGCGACGGCGAGATAGCCGAACATCACGAAGTAGGAGATCTCCTCGAACCCGAGCAGCGTCTGCAGCGAATCGACGTCGCCCCACTTGGCCGAGACGATCGCCACCAGCATGATGATCATCATCGGGATCGAGACGATGCGCGTCAGCAGGCCGACCAGCAGCAGCAGGCCGCCCGCGAACTCCATGCCCGAGGCGAAGGGCGTGAGGATCTCTGGTGCGGGGATGCCCCATTCGCGGAAGTTCTCGATCATGCGCGGCAGGAAGTTGAGCTTCTGCCATCCCGTCCACAGGAACACCCAGCCGACGACGATGCGTATGGCAAGCGGCGGCAGCCAGGTGAGATAGGCCGTGACGATGCGCGGCCAATCGTAGAGGACCGTGATCAATGCGTTCATGTTGCCGGCGTCCCGCTCGAGGAAAGCGCGGGCGTTCGCGCTGGAACGCCCGCTGCCGATCCGACTTACATCACCTTGCCGCCCTTGGCGGTGCAGTCCTTGGAGTCGGCCGCCTCGGTGAAGCCCTGGCCCTTGCAGGCGTTCTGCCCCTTGCACGCGTTGTTGGCGCTCTTGCAGGCGCTCTGGCCCTTGCAGGCGTTCGAGCCGCCGCACTTCACGCCGGCTGCGAAAGACGTGGACGCGAAGCTCGTGGCGGCGAAGACCGAAACGGCGGTAGCGATCAGCGTACGCTTGTTCATGGAGACCCTCCTGGTTCGGCGGGCGAGCGGCCCGCATCTGGTCATTCGGAGCCCCGGGCTTCTACGTTACAGACGGCGCGTGGATTTATGGGTGTAATGTTCCGGCTCCCGCACACGAATACGTGAAAGAGCGAGCTCGTTTGGCCGACCCGACCGACCTCTCCGCATTGATGCGCCGGGCACGGCAGGGCGACGAGGAAGCCTATCGGCGCCTGCTCGGCCATGTCTCGCCGTGGCTGCGCGCCGTCGTGCGCCGCGGCCTTTTGGCGGCGGGACGCGGGCCGGCCGACAGCGAGGATGTCGTTCAGGAGGCACTGCTTGCCATGCATCTGAAACGCGACACCTGGGACGAGACACAGCCTGTCGAGCCCTGGCTGCGCGCGATCGCCCGCTACAAGCTGGTCGATCATCTGCGCCGGCGCGGCTTCCACGATCACCTCGACATCGACGACTATGCCGAGGAGATCGCCGTTGCGGTCGATACGGATGCATCGGTGGATTCGCAGGCGCTGCTGGCCGGCCTGCCGGAGCGCCAGCGCCGGATCGTCGAGGAGATCTCCCTTGAAGGACGGCGCGCCGCCGAAGTTGCGATGCGGCTGGGGATGAGCGAGAGCGCGGTGCGCGTCGCCCTTCACCGCGCGTTGAAAGCGCTGGCCGCTGCCTATCGGCGAGACCCGACATGAAGACCGACAAGCTGATCGACGCCCTGGTCGCCGATCGCGTGCCGCGCGGCAAGACGCTGCGCTCAGCGCTTGCCGCTGCGCTGCTGGCAGGCTGCCTCGCGTCGTTCGCCTTCTTCCTCGCGACTCTCGGCGTGCGCGCCGACATCGGACCGGCGCTCGGCACCTGGCGGTTCGAGCTCAAGGTCGGGCTGGTGCTGCTGGCGCTCGGCCTGGCCTTCAGCCTGTGCATCGCGCTGTCGCGTCCCGTACCGCCCGCGCATCCGGGCCGGCGCCTGCTTCCGCTCGCGGCACTCGCCGCCATCGCGGTCGCGATCGAGCTCTTGGCCCAGCCCAGCGTCTCCTGGGCAAGCCGGTTGGTCGGCAGCAACGCCCTGGTCTGCCTGATCGCCATACCGACCTTGGCGATCGTGCCGCTGGTCGCGCTGCTGATCATCCTGCGCGCCGGTGCTCCCGCGTCGCCTGCGCTCGCCGGCGGTGCCGCCGGATTGCTGGCCGCCGCCGCAGCCGCCGCGCTCTATGCCTTCCACTGCTTCGACGACTCGCCGCTGTTCGTCGTGACCTGGTACACCCTGGCTGCGATTCCCGTCGTCCTTGTCGGTGCGCTCGCAGGACGCCGGCTGCTGCGCTGGTAGAGACCTGTCTGCAAGCTGTTCGCACGATTTCGGATCGCGAAGCTGTCGCAACTCCCGGAATGACGCGCGGACTGCGTCACGATGCGCAAGACGGTCCGCGCATTGCGCTGGCTGGGCGAACGAGCCGAAGGCATTGTTCGGTGCCTTCCCGGTACGGGAGACACGTGTAAACTGCACAAAGGCTGCACGACGCCATGCCGCCACTTGCAACGCTTCCGTTCGCCGCGCTTGCCGAGAAGTCCGGCGTCGACATCGAAACGCTGGCAACCTACGAACGCCTCGGGCTGCTGTCGAAGCCACGCCGCCCGGCAAATGGTTTGATCCTCTATCCCGCCGACGAAGACCGGCGCGTCACCTTCATCAAGCGGTCGTTCGAGCTCGGCTTCTCGGCCGAGGCGATTCACGAAATGGTCAGTCTCGGGCGTGGAAAGCAGAAGAGCTGCCAGGAGATCTATGCGATCGCCGAACGACAGCTCGCCGACATTCGCCGCCGCCTCGACGACCTCGCGCGCATCGAACGCACGCTGGCGCCGCTGGTCGAGAGCTGCCCGCGCCGGGGCAACGTCGCCGATTGCATCATCGTGAACGCGCTGTCGCATACGTCGACGAAATCACGGGCCGTCCCGGAGCGGAAAGGCTGACGAATAGGCCAACCCGCGCCGGACCATGCCGTTGTATTGGACGATCGATTCCAGGCAGAGTCTCGTCACCATCACCTGCGAGGGTGACGTGACGCGCTCCGCTCTCGTCGAGTACCTCGATGTGGTGGAGGGTGCGGGCGCGCTCAGCTACCGCAAGCTGTTCGACGCTACGGACTTCCAGACGTCCATGACCGCGCTCGACATGCTCGAGATCGGCGCACGGTTTCGCATTTACCACACTCGACCGATCGGTCCTCTGGCTATCGTCCTGCCGCCGGACAAGGCCGACTTGTTCGCGCGCGTGCTGGGCATTCTCGCCGCCGCCGACAGACCGATGCGTGTCTTCGACCGCCTTGCGCCGGCGCGGCGTTGGATCGAGAGCCTCGCGGCCGGCGTCGGCAAATAGAGCGGAATCCGATCAGATGATCGTTGAAGCAGCCGGAACCGTCAGGCTGTCGAGCCAGCGCCTGGCGGCCGCCACGCTCTTGAACAGCCGCAGCGGCCTTTTGGCCGACGCCAGGATGCCGATGAGCCGCGCCACCAGGGTCGGCGCATCGTCCGGCTCGCCGCCCCGCGGCATGTCGCCAGGCAGGACGATCGCCACGGCGCCGACCGAGCCGGCATGCAGGCTTCGCACCTTCGCGCCGATGGCCAACAGGTCGATCGGGCTCAGGGCGAACCTGCCAGCCCTCGCATCAACGAGCTTGCGGTAGGCCACGGCCTTCGCACCGATCACGGCGTCCAGCATATCGTCGATCTCGGCCCGCGTGACCGGGCCCTCGGCCGTTATGACGACCAGCTGCGTCCGCGAATCGATGAACCAATGGAGCCCCACCGCGTCACTGTACTCAAATTCATTTGCCAGAAATAATAACTTAGGTTTTCATCGTTATTGAACGCACAAGGGCCACTGGACGAGAACGGCGACTGTCGCGCATGTCGCTATTCATGCGCCATGGCCCAGCCGCCGCTGGCGCCGAATAAGAAAGGTGACACAATGACTTGGACATTGACTCTCTGGCAGGAAGCGAGCTCGATCCGGCTCCTGGACTGCTGCCTCTGTCGAACGTCGATCCGCAACCACCTGGGGCTCCAGTGACTCACCGCGAATCTGCGTGGAATCCGTCATAAACCCGCCGGAATCCGTGGGCGATATGGGGGTCTCAAAGCAACAACGGAAGGCCATGGGCGAGCGCCCCACTCTGATTCTCACGACACGATTGGGCGTACGGCCATTGGGCGTACGCGGCGACGCCCTCCACAACGTGGCGGGGCAGTTGCTGGCCGTCATCCGCCGTCGCCTGGGCGAGGGACCTGCCAACTTGCTGGCCGAGCCGCAGCTGCGTGAGGGCGGCGACGGCATCGACTGGTACGCCGCGCGCTCGGGCGAGGTCCGCCGTTTCGCTGAGCTCAACGAGAGCGAGCGCGCCGCCGCCCTGGAGACGGTGGAGACCCGTCTCGCCGCCATCCGCTCCCTGGGTGCGGTGCTGCAGGAATCGACGGGCAGCGAAGAGGCGCGCCTGATCGGCCGCTCGCTCGAGCTTGCGACGGCGCGGCCGTCCGACGACTTCATCTTCCTGGTCGACGGCGAGCCGGTGATCGCGGCCTGGGGCTACGAGGCCGACGCCGTTGCAGGCCTCGCTCCCTTCGTGCCGCCGCCGGTGCCGGCCCCGGCGCGGCCCATGCCGGCGCCGGCGGTGATGGCGAGCGCGCCCGCCGCGCTGCTGCCGGCGCGGCTCGCCTGGGCGCCGTGGCTGAGCGCGCTGCTGTTCGGCCTGCTGCTCCTGTTGCTGCTGCTGATCACGTCGTGGCTGTTGCGCGCCTGCGCGCCGGTCGATCCCTCGCTCAATATCGCGACGCTCGAGACGCCTGCTCCGCCCGCGCCCGAGCCGCCGCCCGATCCCACGCCGCTCCTGAAGGCCTCCCTCGATTCGGAGGAGGCCGACCAGAACAAGCTCAAGGCCGAGCTCGCCGCTCTCGAAGCCGAGCTCAAGGACAAGGTCGAGCAGTGCAAGCCGATCGAGCCGCCGAAGCCGCCGCCCCCACCACCACCGCCGCCGGTGGCCAAGGCGCCTCCGCCGCCGCCACCGCCACCGCAGCAGCAGGCCGCCGCACCGCAGGCGCCGCCGACCAACCGGCCGCCGCCGGGCCAGCTGCCCTGCAACTGGTCGGGCGATTCGGGCGGCGAGGGCGTCACGCGCAATCGACACTATCTGGGTGACAGGCCCGGCTTCGTGGCGATCAACTACAACCTCTATGTGAAGCCCGACGACATCAAAGTGGTCTATCGTGGCCAGGTCATCGCCGGCACCGGTGGGCCGCGCAGCGGACGCGGCGGCTTTGGCTTCGAGTGGAGGCCGGTCGCCGGGGATTATTCGGTCGACGTCATCGTAACAGGTGAGATGTGGGGTACGCGCTGGACGTACGCCATGGTCTGCCCCCGCTGAGAAGAGAGTGTTGAGGATCCGAGATGGCTGCTGGTCCCCTCCTCGTCAGTGAACCGCTGCAGCGCTATCGGGCGCTGGGCCTGGCGGGCGACCCGGTGTGGCGCGCCGCGGGCCAGTTGCGTGCGGCCATCACCCAGCGCCTGTCGCGCCGGCACGCCGACCTGCTCGCGATCCCCGAGGTCGATCCGACCGGCCGGCGCATCGACTGGTACGCGCCGTTCGAAGGCCGGTCGCGCAAGCTTTCCGAGCTTGACGACAGCGAGCGCCAAGCGGTCCTGAACGAAGTCCATCGCCTGCATGGCGAGATCACCGGTCTCGCCGATTCGATGGACGAGCCGCAGCGCTCGACCGCCGAACGCAACTTCGCCCGCCTGCTGCGCCATGCCCTGACCGCGCCGGGCGAGGACACGCTCTACGTCGTCGACGGCAAGCCGGTCATGACCTTCTGGGGCTTCTCGGCCGACGCCAACCTGCCGGGCATCTTCCTGGCGAGCCCGCCCGTAACGCCGCGGCCGGCGGTTGCCGCGCAGCCGATACCCCAAGCGGTGATGGCCTCCGCGCCTGCCGTCGTCGCCGCTGGCACGCGCTCGGTGTGGTGGCAATGGCTGCTGCTCGCCGTGCTGCTGCTGCTGTTGCTGGCGCTGCTCGCCTGGCTCGTGCGGCCCTATCTGCCGCGCCTGGAACCGTGGCTCGAAGCCGAGGCGCGCGACCGGGCGCTCAGCCTCGCGGTGCGCCAGCCGCTCGAGCTGCAGAAGGCGCGCTCCGATACCCTGCAGCAGGAGAACGAGAACCTGCGGCTCGAGCTCGCCCGTCTCACCGACGAGGCGTCGCGCCGCGGCGCCGATTGCGCAGCCGCCGTCGTCGTGCCGGGCGGTGTCGTCGTCGCCGACTCCACCGCGCCGATCGAGCGCGGCGCCGCGCCGGACGCTCAAGCCGGCGGACCGGACGTCAACGTGGCCGACAAAGGTGCCGATAAGGGTGGCGCAGGCAAGGACCAGCCGCAGGACAAGGGTCCCGACGACAAGAACGTCGACAAGGGCAACATGAAGGGCCCTGACGACAAGAGCCCTCAGGACAAGAGCGGCAACGACAAGAACATGGCCGGCAAGGACGCGCCCAAGAAGGACGAACCCAAACCCATGACCGTGCCGCCCGAGGCCAAGCAGAAGGGCGACCTCGCCTTCCTCAAAGGCGACTGGCGCTCGCGCACCGGCCTTGCGACGGCCACCGGCGAGCGCGACCTCAGGCCCAACTACAATCTTGACGACAAGGGCAAGGGCAAAGTCACCTTCGTGCAGAAGAACGGCACGACCTGCGAGGCGCCGGCCGAGGCGCGCTGGGACGGCTCCAAGCTCGTCATCGAGGAAAAGGCCAATCCCAAGTGCGCCGACGGCAAGACCTACGCCCGCAATACGGTAAACTGCGAAGTCGGGCAGGACGGCGTGGCCAAGTGCACCGGGAGTCAACCGGGTGACAAGCGCAGCTACAACGTCCAGTTCGGCCGTTGACACCACGGATTTGTGCCACACTTTGACCTGACATGAGCGACCTCGCCCGCCTGCCGAGCTATCCCAGCCCGACGACGCTGATCGCCCGTTCGGGCATCCAGTTCCTCGATTTCGGGTTCGACCCCGTGCGCCTGAAGGTGCGCGAATGGGGCTTCCATGACACCGCATCCACCAAGGCCGTCGACGACCTGGTGCAGCTCGACTTCGACGAGGTGCGCGGCCAGTACGAGGTGGTCGAGAACGGCCGCCGCCGCGCCGCCGAGCCCAACCTCGTGGTCACCGCCAAGGACGCGCTGGCGCCCTTTCTCGACAAGTGGGTGCCGGTCCCCTTCCTGCAGGTGCGCCCCAACAACCAGTTCCGCGAAGGCCCGGCCGACTGGGCGCGCGTGCGCGTGGTCGATCTCGAGTCACGCTATGGCGCGGGCTATCGCGACGAGCAGGGCAACCGCTATCGCTGCGTGCTCGCCTTCGACACCGGCCTGATCGCCGAGGCCGAGGGCCGGGCCTATCTCGCCCCCTCGCCCAAGGACGTGACCTCGGGCGCGCTGTTTGCGCTGGCGCCTCAGCAGCGCGCCAACCACTGGCTGCTGCGCCAGAGCTGGATGACGCAGTGGCTGGAGGAGCTGTTCCGCGAGCTCCATCCGCGCGCCACGCTCGAGGAGATCGAAGGCGACATCAAGCAGAAGCCGCAGGAGTCGGTCGCCCGCTATCTCGCCTTCCTCGGCCTTCTGGCCGGCGCGGTGCACTTCCCGCCGATCAAGCTGGTCGGCGACGCCGAGCGGCCGGGCCGCGGCGCCATCGAGGTCGATCTGGTGCTCGACGTCGGCAACTCGCGCACCTGCGGCCTCCTGATCGAGGCGGCGGGCGAGCTCGGCGTCAACCTGAACGACTCCTATGAGCTCGCCCTGCGCGACCTCTCGCATCCCGAGGTCGTGCACGCCAGGCCATTCGAATCGCGTGTCGAGTTCGCGCAGGCCTGGTTCGGCAAGAACCACTTGTCGCGGCTGGGCGGCCGCGCCGATGCCTTCGTCTGGCCGACCATGACCCGCGTCGGCCCCGAAGCCACGCGGCTGGCCGCGCGCCGACGCGGCACCGAGGGCAACACCGGCATGTCGAGCCCCAAGCGCTATCTGTGGGACGAGGAACCGCAGGCGCGCGAATGGCGCTTCAACATCGCCTATGCCCAGGACCAGACGGCGATGCCGGCTGCGGCCGGCCCGATGGCCCAGCTCGTCAACCAGAAGGGCGAGCCGCTGCACCTGGTCGAGCCCGAGGCCGACAGCGCCGACCATCTGCCGGTGTTCGAGCCGCTCTACTCGCGCTCGTCGATCATGACCTTCGTGCTGTCGGAGGTCCTGCTGCAGGCGCTGACCCTCATGAACTCGCCGCAGCAGCGCGGCCGCCGCGCCCATGCCGAGACGCCGCGCCGGCTGCGCCGCATCGTGCTCACCCTGCCGACCGGCATGCCGCTCGCCGAGCGGTTGATCTTCCGCAAGCGCGCCGAAGCGGCACGCGATCTCGTCTGGATGATGCTGGGCTGGAAGCTCGACGATCCCGCCGCGCCGGCACCGCGCGTGCTGACCGACTGGGACGAGGCCTCCTGCACCCAGCTCGTCTATCTCTACACCGAGGTGGCGCGCAATTTCGGCGGCGATGCCCGCCGCTTCTTCCAGGTCACCGCCAAGCCGCGCGGCAAGCAGTTCGACGGCAAGCTCTCGATCGCCAGCATCGACGTCGGCGGCGGCACGACCGACCTCATCGTCAACTGCTACGGCCTCGAAGGCGCCGGCACGTCGGTCACCCTCTTCCCCGAGCAGAAGTTCCGCGAGGGCTTCAACGTCGCGGGTGACGACATCCTGCTGCGCGTCGTGCAGGGCCATGTCCTGCCGCCGATCGAGGCGGCCATGCGCGCCGCCGGCATCGCCAATCCCACCGACCTGATGGCCGAGCTCCTGGGCGGCGATCGCGGCGGCGAGGACGTGATCCAGCGCAATCTGCGCCAGCAGTTCGCCCTGCAGGTCGCCCATCCCATCGCCCTCGAATTCATGCGCGCCGCCGAGGACTACGACCCGACCTCGGGCGTGGTCGCGGCCGAACCGCGGCCTTTCGACTCGTTCTTCCCCAACGGCTCCAAGCCGTCCGAGGAAGTCATCACCTTCGTCAACGAAGCGGCGCGCAAGCGCGGCGCCAAGGACTTCGACCTCAAGGCCACGGTGTTCCCGGTCGAGCTGCCGGGCATCGACAAGACGGTGCGCGCCGAGATGGGCCGCGTGCTGGCGCCCCTGGCCGAGATCGTCCACGCCTACGATTGCGACGTGCTGCTGCTGTCGGGCCGGCCTTCGCGCCTGCCCGGCATCAGGGCACTGCTGATGGAGCTGCTGCCGCTGCCGCCCGAGCGCGTGATCTCTCTGCACGAGTACCGCGTCGGCGCCTGGTATCCCTTCCGCGACGCCCGGCTGCGCGTGGAGGACCCCAAGACCACGGTGGCGGTGGGCGCGATGATCGCGGCCCTCGCCCAGTCGCAGCTTCCGGACTTCTCCTTCCGCGCCGACCTCCTGCGCTCGCGCAGCATCGCCAAGTTCATCGGCAAGCTCGACGGCGGCGGCCGCCTGCAGCGCGAGGACCTGGTCTATCGCGACGTCGATCTCGACAATCGCGAGTACGAGCTGCCGGAAATCGCCTTCGAGTTCCGCGGCCCGATGTGGCTCGGGGCGCGCCAGCTCGACCTGGTGCGCTGGCCGGCGGCGCGGCTCTATGCGCTGGAATTCGCCAGGCCGGAATATGCCGAGCGTCACGCCCGCGAGACGCCGTTCAAGATCGCGCTGGCCCGGGTGAAGCCCAAGGACAAGGATTCGGGTGACGTCGAGCGCTTCCGCCTGCGCCAAGTGACCAACCGCGACGGCCGCGCCGTCGCGCTCGATCGCCTGACGCTTCGACTGCAAACCTTGCCGCGTCGAGAGGGCTACTGGCTCGACACGGGCATGCTCAAGACCGGGTAAAAGCGTATGGACACCGTCGATCTCAAACTGGCCCAGGACTGCGAAGCGTTGGCGGTTTCCGCCAGCGAAGGCGTGGCGTGGCTGAAAGGCGCCGCCGCGGAATCGCCCACCGTGGCGCAGCAGGCGCCGTCCCTGATCAGCGAGCTGCAGAAGGTCCGCAACCAGAGCCGCAAGCTCGCCCGCGCTGCGCGCCGGCGCATGTGCGTGGGCGTGTTCGGGCCGAGCCAGGCCGGCAAGAGCTATCTCGTCTCCATCCTGGCGAGTCGCGACGGCCGGCCGATGCAGGCGCGCTTCGGCGACAGGAGCTACGATTTCCTGCGCGAGATCAATCCGCCGGGCAATCGCGAATCGACCGGCCTGGTCACGCGCTTCGGCCTGGGGCTGAGCGCCGGCGACAAGGAGTTCCCCGTGCGGGTGCGGCTGCTGACGCAGACCGACATCGTGAAGATCCTGGGCAACTCGTTCCTGCTCGACTTCGATCACCAGAAGGCGGCGTTCGAGCGGCCCGATGGCGCGGCGATCCGTAAGCGCCTGGCCGAGCTGCGCGGCAAGGCCGCCATGCAGCCCTACGGCGACCTCGATTCGGACGACGTTCTGGACCTGATCGAGTACTTCGATACCTTCTTCGCCGGCGTCACCGCCGAGCTGCGCACCGATTACTGGCGCGAGGCGATCGATCTCGCGCCGCGGCTGTCGGGCCAGGAGCGCGCCCGTCTGTGGTCGGTGCTGTGGTACGACTTCCAGCCGTTCACCGACCTCTACCTCACGCTCTACGACGGCCTGCAGAAGCTCTCCTTCGCGCCCGAGGCGTCGCTCGGCATGGACGCGCTGATCCCCCGTGAGAAGAGCATCGTCGATGTGCTGACTCTCGACAAGCTTGGCGCCGATGACGCTGACACCTTGCTGGTGCGGCCCAAGCACGCCGACGGCCGCGCGCTGCCCGACGCCGAGCTGCCGCGCTCGCTGATCTGCGCGCTGACCGCCGAGCTTTCCGTCGCCATCGCCGAGAAGCCGTGGGACTTCTTCGACCACACCGATCTTCTCGACTTCCCGGGCGCGCGCTCGCGGCTCAAGCTCGCGAACCTCACCGACGTCGCCAAGGCCAAGGGCGTGGCCGAGGGCGCCAACCCGCTGCGCGAGCTGCTGCTGCGCGGCAAGGTCGCCTATCTCTTCCAGCGCTACTCGGCCGAGCGCGAGCTTTCGGCCATCCTGCTCTGCATCCCCGACGGCAACCAGGAGGTCCGCGACCTCTCCGACATGATGTCGGCCTGGATCGACCAGACGATCGGCGCCACGCCGGCCGACCGCGCCAAGCAGAAGAACGCGCTGTTCCTGGTGCTGACCAAGATGGACCGCGAGTTCGAGCAGAAGGCGGGCGAGACCGAGGAATCGCGCAAGCTGCGCTGGTCGGCCCGGCTCAACAACTCGCTGATCAACAACTTCCGCGGCGAGTGGCCGGCCAACTGGGACGGCAAGCCGTTCGACAACACCTTCTGGCTCAGGAATCCGACCGTCATCGACGAGCGGCTGATGGACTATGACGGCGGCCGCGAGCAGGGCATTGCCGAAGCCTTCGCCGAGCGGGCGCGCGAGCTGCGCGGTCATTTCGTCGCCAATGCCGAGGTGCGCCGCCACTTCGCCGATCCGGCGCGCGCCTGGGACGAGGCCTTCAAGGCCAATGACGGCGGCGTCTCGTACCTCGTCAAAAGCCTGATTCCGGTGTGCGATCCGGCGATCAAGCGCGCCCAGGTGCGCGGCCAGCTCGAAGTGCAGATCCACCGCCTGGTCGATCGGCTGGCGGGCTTCCACAGCGCCGCCGACGGCGACGCCCGCACCAAGAAGCGCGACCTCGTCCACACCGTGCTGCGCGGGCTCGCCGCCTGCATCCAGCAACAGCTCTTCGGCGAGTTGATGGCCGCCCTGCAGGTGGCCGATTCGGCGCTGCGCGAGATCTACTTCCGCATCTCCACCGCGCGCACCTCCGACGAAACCAACGGCCGCAACGGCAAGCCGCCGTCCCAGGTCTCCCAGTCGACCGGCGCCGCCGTCGATCTCGGCGCGATCTTCGCCGACGTCTTCGGCGAGGAGGCCGGGCGCTCGGCGCCGCCGTCGGGCGTGCTGGAGGATCGCGCCGAGCGCTTCGCCCGCGAGGCCGCCGACTACTGGCTCGAGAACATGCGACGCGTCGGCGCCGACGAGAAGGCGCTGTCGCATTTCGGCGTCGACCGCCAGCATCTCGGCTGGCTGATCGACGAGCTGATCGTCGGCGCCCATCGCCTGAAGCTGATCGATCAGTTGAGCCACGAGGTGCGCGAGCTGGAGAACGCCGCCAATGCCAAGTGGGAGGAGATCGCCGAGCGCCAGGTGCGCACCGCCTCCTCGGCGCTGAACGGCTATGTCAGCGCGCTGGGCTTCGACCATCTGCCGCTCGACCAGCGGCCGGGCCTGCCGCCCAACTCGCCGACGCGGCGCGTGTTCGAGGGGCCGACCGTGGTCAACGGCATACCGCAGCTCTCGGAGAACCCGCAGCCGATCTATGCCGACTACTGCAAGGACTGGATGCGCGCCTTCCTGCAGCTCGCCATGGACAATGTCGGGTACGAAGGCGGCCGCGAGATCTCGCCGGAGCAGAACGACCGGCTGGGCGCCATCCTGCGCACCGTGCCGGCCTAGCCGCCGCCATGCCGGTCCGCGCTTCCGTTCAAGCCTTGCCCGAGCCGGGTCATGCGATCCTGCGCGTGAGCGAGCTCGACGCCGCGCCCGACGGTCTGGCGCTGTCGATCCAGCGCCAGCAGGGACCCGATTCGCACCTCGGTGACGACGGCTGGCGTCGCACCGAGGCCTGGCTGCTGCCCGGGCGCGTCGAGCGGCGCCGCGATGTCCTGGAATTCCATCTCGGGCCCGAGATCTGCGATCGCCTGGCCGGCATCGCCACGGTGCGCGTGCGCGTGAAGGAACCAGACATCGGCGTCGTCGGCACGACCGTCGTCGCCTGGCCCGCGATGCTGACCTCGGGCGCGCTCGATCCGTCGCACCGCCTGCACGACGAGACGGTGCGCCTGCACCGCGCCACGCCGAAGGCTGCTCCGGCGCCCGCCCCGCCGCCCGAGCCCGAGCCCGCAGCCGAACCGCCGGCGCCGCCCTTCACCCCGCCGCCGCCGCGGCCCGAGCTGCGGGCCTCGCGCGCGCTCGATCGCGGACCGCCGGAACAGTCGAGCCGCGGCGGCTGGCTGGTCGCGGCCCTGGTGCTCGTCGCCATCGCAGGCGGCGGCTATCACGTCTACACGACGTACTTCCAGAAGCCCGAGCCCGTGGTCGCGGCGGCGCCTCCCGCACCGCCACCGGCGCCCGCGCCGGTTCCGGCTGCGAGCGCGGGAGCCAAGTCGGTGCGCGACATCGTCGGCGAATATCTCGCGACCAGGCCAACGCCGGAGGCGATGCTCGCCAAGGCGCGCGACTTCGCCAAGGCGAACGAGATGGGCGCCGCCTTCCTGGTGTTCCGTCGCGCCGCCGAGACCGGCAACGTGCCGGCCCAGGTCGAGCTCGCCGCCTTCTACGATCCGCTCACGACACCGGCGAAGGCGGGTTTCACGCCCGACGCCGCGCGCGCAGCCGAGTGGTACGAGCGCGCGGCGCTCGCCGGCTCGGCCGAGGCGCAGCGCAAGCTCGGCCTGCTGCTGGCCAAGGGCGGCGCCAACCTGGCGGTCGACGCCGCCAAGGCGAAGGGCTGGCTGCAGCAGGCGGCGGCGCAGAACGACGCCGACGCCAAGAAGGTGCTCGACACCCTGCCGAAGTAGGCGTCACTTGAGGTCGCGCACCCAGTCCTCGTAGCCACCGTTTGCGCCGGCGGTCGATACCGGCCGGCTTGCCTCGATGCGTGCAGCCTGCGCGCGCCCTCGCATGTCGCTCGGGCTCAACCCGAAAGTCGCACGGAAGGCGCGGCTGAAATGCGCTTCGCTCTGGAAGCCGAGCGCAAAGGCGATTTCATAGACGCGGCGATGATCCTGGGTGGGGTTGCAGAGCTCGGCGCAAGCGCGGCTGAGCCGTTGTTCCTGGATGTAGTGCGCGACACCGCCGAGCGATTCGAACAGACGATAGAGCTGGCTGCGAGAGATCCGGAACTGCGCACAGAGCGCCTCGGCCTGCAGGCCCGGCGCTTCGAGGTTCGCCGCGATATGCTGCTGGATACGCCGGCGCATCGTCTTGTCGAGGGTGTCCCGCGCGCGTTCCATCGTGTCGGTTGTCGACTGGAAGCAGGCGACGATCATGTCGGTCGTGGCCTGCGCGACATGCCCGGCGTCGGCCATGGTGATGTCGTCGGCCCGCGCCAGCAGCGAGCGCATGTAGTCGCGCAGCAGGCCTCCCATGACGCTGCCGCCGCGCAGGACGAGCCCGTGCAGATCGCCCGGCGCCGGCAGCGCCTGATCGAGCGTGTCGCGCGGCACGACGATGGCGACGGTGCCCGATGCGGCGGCCTGGGTGACGTTGGACTGCGTCAGGTCGAGGATCTGCACGTCGCCGGCACGCAGCTCCCGCCCGCGATCGGCTGCCTCGCCGACCAGGCCGCCCTTGTCGTAGAGCTGCACGAGGTAATGGTCGAGGCCGTCCGCCACCGTCTTGCGGCGATCGCGCACGAAGCGCTGGCTGGCGAAGTCGACCTGAGAGATCAGCAGGCTGCCGAGATGGTAGCCGCGCACCGTAGCGTCGAAACCCTGCTCAGGCTTGTACCCGTCGTGCGGCGACACGTCGAAGATGACGGAAATGCTTTCATGCCAGGCGTCGAACTGATCGCGTGGCTGGAGATGACTTGTCTTGAATAAGCTGAATGGAAGCTTTGCCGCCTCACCCATACCCAACTGCCCATCCCCCTTTGGGACACTCGATCAACGCTTTCAGGACGCACAGTCAAACGGCTGCGCTGAAAAATTGCTAGGAAATTGCACTGTGGCCACGGACTGACCGCATCAGAAATGCAAGGAAGTCAGGGCCTGCATCGTTTCCTGCAGTTGGTGAACATGGCAGCGCCCTACGAAGCAGAAGTCACATTTCTCGTCGGCGTCGACGCGGAAGGCAAGGTCGCGGAGACCGCCTACCCCACCTGGAAAGGCGCCATCCCGGCGAACTATGCGGCGCCCTCCAAAGCGATCAAATGGGGCGATCCGACGCCCGGCACGGGCGCCACCGTCACCTTTCGCTTCGACGAGGACTCCGGATGGACCGATGAAGAGAAGGATGCGTGGGAAGGCGGCCTCGGCCTGTGGTCGGCCGTCGCGAACATCACCTTCAGAGAAATCACCGACTCCACGCCAGCCAACTTCGTGATCGAACGGGGCGGCCCGGGAGCGGGGGCCGGCGCGTCGTTCGGCTCGCAGAACACCGTCCCCATCGGCAGCACCACGCTCAGCACCCCTGGCGCCACGGGCTCGGAGATCGAGGTCGAGACAACGGTCGATGACTTCGGGCCGATCGGATACGATTTGGCACGCCACGGCGGCCATCCGTTCTCGACAGTGGTGCACGAGATCGGCCACATGCTCGGCATTGGCCATGGCGGCCCCTACAACGCCAACGTCAACAGGATGACGCAGCAGTTCGGTCCCTACGACATGACGTTGTGGACCCTGATGTCGTATATCTCCCCGCACGAGACGGACACCAAGTTCTTCAACAGCTATCCGGTTACCGGAACGGCCTGGGGCTCCGTCTTCGAGGCCGATCACAACTGGTATTTCGAACCGCTCACGCCGATGATGCTGGACATCCTGGCGATCCAGCGTGTCTACGGCGTCGCGACCAGTGGTCCTCTGGCCGCGGGCGGCGTCACCTTCGGCTTCAACAGCAACATCGACGTCGACGGCTTTCTCGGCCGCATCTACGACTTCTCGCGCAATGCCCATCCCGTCCTGACACTGTGGAGCGGCGGCACAGGCAATACGCTCGACCTGTCGGGATACGACCAGGACGCGGTGATCAACCTGACCCCGGGAACCTTTTCGAGCGCCGGCGGCAAGGTCAACAACATCGGCATCGCCATCGGCACCGTCATCGAAACCGGCATCGGCGGCGAGGGCAACGACAGGATCACCGCCTCGGACGTCGCGTCGTGGCTGAAGGGCGGCGACGGAGACGACACGCTTACCGGTGGCGCCGGCAACGACAGGCTTGATGGCGGTGCCGGCATCGACACGATCTTCGGTGGCGCCGGCGACGACACGATCAGCGGCGGCGCCGGGGGCGACACGATCGACTTCGGAGCAGGCCGGAGCGTTCTTCGCGACACCCTGGCCGACATGAATGGCGACACGATCAGCGGCCTCGGCTTCACAAACGCATTGGATCTCACCGGCTCCCTGATCGGCCGCAACAGTCTCGGCATCACGATCGCGGACGGAGCCGCAACGATCACGGCCGGCGGCGTATCGTTCCAGATCAATGGAAGCTTTGCCGACGGCGACTTCATGGCAGCGGCACGCGGCAGCGGCACCGACGCCCAGACGACAGTGTCGTTCGTCAACTATCTGCCGGGACTGGTCGAAGGCGTCCGGGTCGACCCCTCGTCGATCAATGGCATCGCCAATGAGTCGTTTCTGACAGGCGACGGCGCGGTGCAGTTCACCTTGCAGTTCGAATCGGCCATTTCGGCGTTCAGCAACACGCTCGGCTACTACAAGGTCGCCGGGAATGGGTCGATCCTTGGCGTGGAGATCCTGTTCGCCAATACGCTCAACGTCGCAGCTGGCACGAACGTCGCGCTCGATACGCCAGGAAATGGCGAGCGCCTCGGTTTCTTCCTGGTCCAGGACGGCTTCGACTTCCTTGGCAGTCTGCCGCATGACCTTTCCTTCGTGACGGAAGGAACGCTCGTTCCGGCCAATCTCAATTCCGGCGTGCCGCTCCTCCTCAGCAGCGCCACGCTGGGGGTGCTGAGCGGCGTTTCCATCTTCCACTCCTTTGCGACCCTCAATCCAGGAGACGCCGTCCAGGTCCTGTCGGGCGTCGCGCCCGGCGGCCGCGAGCTGCGAATCGGCTTCGAAGATCTGCCGAGCGCCACTGGCGACAACGACTTCCAGGACATCGTGGTCTCGGTCAGCGCGAACGCGGACAACTACTTCATCCTGTAGGCAGGTCGGCTTTGGACTGGATTTGCGCGCAGGAAATGCGGGATCTCACCGGGCACCATCCATCCAGCTGATTCCAGCTGGAATGGCGGGGGCACGCCGCGAATGGCAGTGACGGCAATGCCTGCACGTCGGTCGAGTGACGCAAGCAGTGGTATGACGGCGGCCTCCGTCCCCAGATATGGCCCCTCCTGGAGCATCAAAAGTCGCAATAAAAGAAGCCGGCACCGCGGTTGGATCGCTGCGATGACGACATTAACTAAAGTTATTTACAAGCACGGCGGTTTTCGATAGAGCGCGAGCGTCTGTCGCTCTATGCATCGTTTATCCGACTCTGTGCCAGACCGCTCTCTGCCTGGAGCCGGTCATCCCGTTCGGCTGCGTCAGGCCGGACGGGATGAGCCCCAGGCCAGCGCGATCGAGGAGGATCCGGCGTCGGCGCACGCGGTACCCAGCCGTCAAAGCCACTTTGACGAGCTATTAGATTGCCATCCTGCTGTGCAGGTCGATCATGATCCAGAGGCTGCCGCCCACCATCAGGAAGATCAGGACGGCGGTGAAGGCGATCGCCAGCAGGTTCTCCCTGGGCGTCGTCGTGAAGTTGACGTGCAGGAAGAAGTGCAGATGCACCAAGACCTGCAGCACCGCCGCGACCGCGATGATCCACATGATGCGCGAGGTCGGCAGGGCGTGGGTGTAGACCAGCCAGAACGGGATCGCCGTCAGGATGACGGCCAGCACGAAACCGATCAGGTAGGAGGCAAGGCCGTGTCGTTCCATCACAGGAGCCCCGGAAGATAGACGACGGAGAAGATGCCGACCCAGGCGATGTCGAGGAAATGCCAGAACAGGCCGAGCCGGAACAGGCGCGAGGTCACCGGCAGGGAGAGACCCTTGACCGCCACCTGAGCGCTCAGGATCAGGATCCAGATCAGGCCGACGCTGACGTGGGTGCCATGCGTGCCGACCAGGGTGAAGAAGGCCGACAGGAAGCCGCTGCGGTCGGGGCCGGCGCCGATGCGGATCATGCCCAGAAATTCGCGGATCTCGAGGAAGACGAAGCCCGCGCCAAGCAGGAAGGTGATGGCGAGCCAGCCCAGCACCGCCGAGCGGTTGCCCTGCCGCGACGACAGGGACGCAAAGCCGAAGGTCATGCTGCTGATCAGCAGCAGGGCGGTCTCGAGCGCGGCATTGTTCAGGCTGAAGAGCTGCCTGCCCGTCGGGCCTCCGGCCGTGTTGCCGACCATGATGCCGTAGGTCATGAACAGCAGGGCGAAGATGACGGCGTCGCTCATCAGGTAGAGCCAGAAGCCCAGCTCGCGCTGGGCGTGGACCGCCTCAACCTCGGAATGGGGCGCGGAATGCGGATGGCCGGGAACAGCGGTGACGTTGGCGTTCATTGGCGCGCCGCCTTCGCCGCCTCGAGCTCTCGATAGCGCGCCTTCTCCAGGCGCTCGACCTCCTCGGCGGTCAGCACGAAGTCGGTCTCATCGTCCGACGAGCGCCAGATCATGGTGGCCCACATGGCGAGCCCGCAGAAGATCGCCAGCCACCAGATCCACCACACCATGGCGAAGCCCAACACGAAGGAGAGTCCGCCCATGATGATGCCGGCGGCCGAGTTCTTGGGGATCTCGATGTCGTGGTAGGCGGCCGGCGGCGTATAGGCCGTGCCGCGCTCCTTCATGTCGAGCAGGGCTTCGCGGTCACGCACCTCGGGCAGGACGGCGAAGTTGTAGGGCGGCGGCGGCGAGGCGGTCGCCCATTCGAGCGTCCGGCCGTCGTACGGATCGCCGGTGACGTCGAGCGCGCTCTTGCGGTCGCGGATCGAGGCGATGACCTGCATGATGAGGCAGCCGATGCCGATCATGATCAGCACCGCGCCCATCGAGGCCGCGATCAGCCAGGGCTGCCAGTTGGGATCGTTGTACTGCTCCATGCGCCGCGGCATGCCCATCATGCCCAGCACGTAGAGCGGCATGAAGGCGAGGTAGAAGCCGACGATCCAGAACCAGAAGGCCGCGGTGCCCCACGGCTCGTTCATCTTGAAGCCGAAGGCCTTGGGGAACCAGTACATGTAGCCGGCGAGGTAGCCGAACAGCACGCCGGGGATGATCATGTTGTGGAAGTGCGCGACCAGGAAGGTCGTGTTGTGCATCAGGAAGTCGACCGGCGGCACCGCCAGCAGCACGCCCGTCATGCCGCCGATCACGAAGGTGGCGATGAAGCCCACCGTCCACAGCATCGAGGGATGGAAGGTGATGCGGCCGCGATACATCGTCAGCAGCCAGTTGAACACCTTCACGCCCGTGGGCACGGCGATCACCATGGTGGTCACGCCGAAGAAGGCGTTGACGTTGGCGCTGGAGCCCATGGTGAAGAAATGATGCAGCCACACGGTGAAGCTGAGGATGGCGATCGCCGCCGTGGCGTAGACCAGCGACTCGTAGCCGAACAGCCGCTTCCTGGAGAAGGTCGCCACGACCTCTGAAAACACGCCGAACGCCGGCAGGATCAGGATGTAGACCTCCGGGTGGCCCCAGATCCAGAACAGGTTGGCGTAGTTCATCATGTTGCCGCCCAGCTCATTGGTGAAGAAGTGCATGCCGAGCAGGCGATCGAGCGCCAGCAGGCCGCACGCCACGGTGATCGCGGGGAAGGCAAAGACCATGAGGACGGAGGTGCAGAGGGCGGTCCACACGAACGGCGTCATGCGCATCAGGGTCATGCCCGGCGCGCGCCGCTTGAGGATGGTGACGACGAAGTTGATGCCCGTCAGGGTCGAGCCGATGCCGCTGATCAAGAGCGCCCAGATCCAGTAGTCGGTGCCGACGCCCGGGCTGTACTGGATGCCCGAATAGGGCGGATAGCCCGTCCAGCCGGCGGTCGAGAACTTGCCGATCACCAGCGAGATCATGACCAGGCTCGCGCCCGAGGCGGCGAGCCAGAGGCTGAGCGAGTTCAGGAACGGGAAGGCGACGTCGCGCGTGCCGATCTGCAAGGGCACGGCGATGTTCAGGAGCCCGGTCATGAACGGCATGGCCATGAAGATGATCATGATCGTGCCGTGCGAGCTGAAGATCTGGTCGAAATGCTCAGGCGGCAGGTAGCCGCCGTTGTCCAGCGCCATCGCCTGCTGGGCGCGCATCATGATGGCGTCGACGAAGCCGCGCAGCAGCATGATCAGCGCCAAAATGACGTACATGGCGCCGATGCGCTTGTGGTCGACGCTGGTCAGCCACTCCTTCCACAGATAGACCCAACCCTTGAGCCAGGTGATGACGATGGCAACCAGCAGCGCGCCACCCACCACCATCGCCGCACCGCTGGCGGCAATGGCGCTGTAGAGCGGCAGGGCCTCGATGGTCAGTCTTCCGAACATGCTATCTCCGCGCCGGCGCAGTCGGCGCCTGGCCGCCGTGCGCCTGATGGCCGCCGGTGTACCTGTCGATGATCGAGTCGAATAGCTTGGGCTCGACCGCCGAGTACAGGGTGATGGGGTTGAGCCGGCTCCGCTCGGCGAGCTTGGCGTAGGTCGGGGGATCGAGCTTGGCCGGCGCCTGCTTGGCCTTCGCCACCCAGGCGTCGAAGTCGGCCTGACTCATCGCCACCACCTCGAAGAACTGGTCGGAGAAGCCGCCGCCCGAGTACTGCGTGTTGCGGCCGACGAACTTGCCGGGGTTGTCGGCCAGCAGCTGCAGGCGGGTCTGCATGCCGGCCCTGGCGTAGATCTGGCCGGCCAGCGCCGGCACGTAGAACGAGTTCATCACCGTGTCGGAGGTGATGCGCAGGCTGATCGGCCGGCCGGCCGGGATGGCGAGCTGGTTGACCGAAGCCACGCCCTGCTCAGGATAGATGAACAGCCACTTCCAGTCCTGGGCCACGACCTGGACGTCGAGCGGCGGCGTCGAGGAGACGATTTCGCGATAGGGATCGAGCTTGTGGGTGCTGCGCCACAGCAGCACGGCGACGGCGATGACGATCAGCGCCGGGACCAGCCAGACCACGGCGTCGACCTTGGCCGAATAGTCCCAGGTCGGCTCATAGCGGGCGTTGCGGCTCGCGCGATAGCGCCAGGCGAACCACAGCGCCATGACGATGACCGGCACGACCACGATCATCATGACCGTGAAGGCGTCGATCATCAGGCCGCGTTCGGCGTCGGCGATCGGCCCCTTGGGATTGAGGACAACCAGACGATCGCAGCCGCCGGCCAGGAGGGCCAGCAATGCGACCGCCGCGCACCGTACTGTAACGACTGCCTGCTTCACGCCCCCGCCCGCACCGATGATTAAGCAGCGGGATTAGATTGAAGCTACATCTTGTGTTGGGCAAATGAAACTTTTGCCCGCTCACGCACAGCTATCGGCCCGCCAATCGAACGGTGTCTTGGCGCCGCGCAGGAACGCCGCCAGCCACGAGCTGCCCAATGCGTAGTTGGCCTTGGTCGTCTGCTGGCTCGTCACGATGTAGGTGTTGATGCCGACGACGCGACCGCAGGAATCGATCAGCGGCCCGCCGGAATTGCCGGCCGAGATATCGGCCGAGTGCAACACCATGGGCGTGTTGCGCTCCTTGTTCTGTATGGCGCTCACCGTGCCCTTGGTCAGCACGACCTCGGGCGCGGCCTTGAGGTCGCCGGCGGCCAGGCGGCGCAGATTCCGGTCCTGGGCGATGGCGATGGCTGGATAGCCCGCGGCAACGACTTCGCTCAGCGAGGCGGGCTCGCCCGCCACCGGCAGCGGTTTCACGCTGCCCGCCGGCACGCCGTCGACCTTGATCACCGCGAAATCGGCCTGGCCCGGCTGCGAGGTCGCGACCACCGTGCCGACATAGCCGGTTTTCAGATGCTTGCTCAGGATCAGCGCCTCGGTGCCCGGCGACGCACGGCCCACGACATGATGGTTGGTGACGACATAGTTGGGGGCAACAAAAAAGCCGGAGCCGCTGTCGCCTCCGGCCGACACCACCAGGACGGTGGCTTGCTCGAGTGCCTGTGCCAGGCTGGCCGGCGTCATCTTGCCGACAGTCTTGCCGCTTCCCGGGGTGCCGGTCGGCGGCAGATCCATCGAAGCCGCAGCCGGTGTGACCTTTGCAGGACCACCTCCGGGGGTGGGCGCCGCGTCAGTCTTGCGCTCAGGCAGGGCGCCGGGCGGCGCCGGCGAGGTGGGCCCGCCCTTGCCGAGCGGGTCCTTGATGGTGCAGACGTCCGCCTTCAGCCTCTCCTTGAGGAGCGCGATCTGGTCCTCGATCTGCTTGTTGGCGGCCTTCTGCTTCTCGATCTGCTCTTCCAGCGCCTTGACCTGCGCCTGGTCGGGGCCCGGCGGGGCGGGCGGCGGTGGCGGCGCGGGCAACTGCACCGCGACATTCACGATCGGGCGATAGAACAGGTACCAGCCCAGCGCCAGACCGGCGGCCAGCAGCAAAAAGCCGCCGACAAGACCGCCCAGAATCAGCGGCCAACGGGCTCTCGGACGTTCTTCAGGCGACGGCGCGTTCTCGGCCATGGATGGAAGTGGGCTCCCGGGAAGGGTTGCAGTCAATACCGCGCGGGCGGCGGAATTTGGGCACTGCGGAGCCTCTTGCATGGCCCGGCAAACGATATAAGTGTATATGCACATAGAAGTCGGCGGCCTCGACCTGCCGCAGCGCCGCGTCTAGGGTCAGCTTCAGTAGCGAAGGAGAGTTCCATGACGGCCTGCATCGTCGGTTGGTCCCACGGCAAGTTCGGCAAGCTCGACGGCGAGACCAGCGAATCGCTGATCGTGAAGGCGGCGACCGAGGCCATTGCCCATGCCGGCATCGAGCCCAAGGACGTCGACGTCATCTATGTCGGAAACATGAACGGCGGCTTCGTGCGCCAGGAGTTCCATTCCTCGCTGGCGCTGCAGGCCCATCCCGATCTGCGCTTCAAGCCTTCGACGCGCGTCGAGAACGCCTGCGCCACCGGTTCGGCCGCCATCCACATGGGCCTGAACACGCTGGCCGCCGGCAAGGCGCGCTTCGTGCTGGTGGTCGGCGTCGAGAAGATGACCGAGCTCAACTCCGCCCAGGCGGGCGACGTGCTGATCAAGGCCTCCTACGTCGCCGAGGAGGCCAACATCGAGGCGGGCTTCGCCGGCATCTTCGGCAAGATCACCTCGGCCTACTTCCAGCGCTATGGCGACAAGTCCGACGCGCTCGCCAAGATCGCGGTCAAGGCGCACAAGAACGGCGCCAAGAACCCCTTCGCGCACTTCCAGAAGGAGTTCGCCTACGAGTTCTGCCGCAATCCGTCGGACAAGAACCCGTTCGTTGCCGGACCGCTGAAGCGCACCGACTGCTCGCCGGTGACCGACGGCGCGGCGGCGGTGATCCTGACCGACGTCACGACGGCGCTCGGCATGAAGCAGGCGATTGCCTTCCGTGCCGCCGAGCAGGTCAACGACTTCCTGCCGATGAGCCGGCGCGACATCATCAAGTTCGAGGGCCCTGCCCTCGCCTGGAAGAAGGCGCTGACCTCGGCCCGCCTCGACCTGCTCGATCTGTCGTTCGTCGAGAGCCACGACTGCTTCACCTCGGCCGAGCTGATCGAGTACGAGGCAATGGGCCTCACCAATCCCGGCGAGGGCGAGCGCGCCATCCACGAAGGCTGGGTCGAGCGCGACGGCAAGCTGCCGGTCAACGTCTCGGGCGGGCTGAAGGCCAAGGGCCATCCCGTCGGCGCCACCGGCGTCAGCATGCACGTGATGTCGGCCATGCAGCTCTCCGGCACGGCGCCCGGCGCGCTGCAGCTCCCCAAGGCGAAGATCGGCGGCGTGTTCAACATGGGCGGCGCCGCAGTTGCCAACTACGTCAGCATCCTCGAGCCGCTGCGCTGACGCTCGATACGCCCTTGCTTAGCCGACGGCTCTTCTAACGAGCCGTTGCTAAGCCTTTGCCGACGGCCATATGCGCCGGTAGGTGGCGGCCATTTCCGCGCCGACGTGAAACGACGGTGCCGTTGCATCGTCCGCAGCGCCGATCGGGCGCACCACCGTGTCGTAGTCCGGCGTCATGAAGAAGGGGATCGAGAAGCGCGGCACGCCGCCACGATTGGCGACGCGGTGGTTGGTCGACGAGAACCGACCGCCCGTCCAGAATTGCAGCGTGTTGCCGATGTTGACGACATAGGAGCCCTTGAGCGGCGGCGCTGCGATCCAATCGCCGGCTTTGTTCAAGACCTCGAGCCCTCCTGTGTCATCCTGGGCCAGGACCGTGATCACGCCGGTGTCGCAATGGGAGCGCGCCAGCAGCTTCACGTCCGGATCGTCGATCTGTGCGTAACGCAGCAGCCGCAGCTGGGAAAGGTTGTGCCGATAGTGCCGGGTGAAGAAGTCCGTCGGCTGTAAAAGCCCTTCGGCAAGGAGCTCCAGCAAGGTTTCCGCCACCTCGTAAGTGCGTTCGAAGTAGGCGTAGACGATGTCATGGAATCCTCGCGGCGAAGCGGGCCACAGATTGGGGCCACGCAACGGCCTGCCGGCTTTCACGTCGGGATGATCGGCCGCCAGCTCGACGGCGCAATGAAAGGCTTCGAGGTTGTTGCCCTTGAATGTCGGGTCGGTGTCGCCCTTCTCCAGCAGGCCGAGATATCCGCGATACTGCGGCGAACGGGTGATGTGGATCCTGCGTTTCTCGGCGTCCGGCAAGTCGAAGAAGGCACGGCTCGTGTCGAAGACGCCGTCCAGGATATCGCTCCCGATCCCGTGCCCGACGATGTACATGAAGCCCACCTGCTCGGCGACGGCGACGACGCGCTGCACCAACGCGGGCCTGCGGGCGGGATCCTTCGCGCTGCCGATATCCACGATGGGGATCTCGTCGAACGCGCCGAGATTGGCTTGGGATGGTTGGCCGAGCACGATCGGTCTCCTTCTATTCGCCGGCGGGTCTGCCGACATAGCGATGCGTCTCCAGCGGTGAGTCCCACGTCCGCCGGTGCGCCTCCGCGAGATAGGGCGTCAGCGCCTCGGTGCGCGCGCCGACGGCGGCGATGTCCGCCCGGAGGTCGTCCATCACCCCCTCGATGTCGCGACGCAGGGCCGCCTCGTCCACGCTGACGACCCTGCCGCGCTCGACCACGATACGTCCATCGACGATCACGGTCTCGACGGAGCGGCCGCATTCGCTGAACACGACCTGGCGCGCGGCGCTGTTCAAGGGCACCAATGCCGGGTCGCCGAGATCGAGCAGCGTCAGGTCGGCCTTGAGGCCGGGCCGGATGGCGCCGGTCGTATCGCCCAGTCCGAGAGCTTTGGCGCCGCCCGACGTCGCGGCGCGAAGGGCAGTGCGCGCCGTCGGGTATGCAGCCTCGACACGACTGACCGCCGGCAGGCCCGCGAAGGCCTTCATCGCCTGGAACGGGTTCTGCGCGTCGCTGCATGAGTTGTTGTCGCAGCCCAAACCGAGATTGATTCCGGCCTCGAGATACGAGCAGATCGGCGCCACGCCGCTGCGCGTCTTCAGATTGCCCACCGGATTGAGCACGACGCTGGCGCCTGCGCCGGCGACGAGGTCGATCTCATCCGGCCGCATCCAGACGCCGTGCGCCAGGGCGGTCTGCGGACCGAGCAACCCATGGGCGTCCAGGTAGCGCACCAACGAACCATCCCAGGCGCCGAACTGCTGCCGCGCAATCACGGTCGTGGCGCGCGATTCGTAGATATGGGTGAAGACCGGCAGCTGCTGTTGCCGCGACAACCTCGCCAGCGCCGTCAGGAAAGCCGGCGAGCAGCGTTCCGGGCTTGAAGGTGCAAGCCCCCAGCTCAACGTCTCGCTGCCCTTGTCGAGCTGGTCACGGAAGGCGGCGATTTGCGCGACCAGTGCCTCGGCGTCGGCGACCGTCGATGCGTTGGCCGCAACGACGCCGCTCAGGCCGCCGATGGCGTCCTTCGGGAACAGGTCTTGCCAAAACGGCGTCACCTTGGCGCCGTGCACGTCCCCTGTCTGCAGGGCGAAGACGCAGCGAATGCCGACCTCCTCGTAGGCCGACAGGATGACGGCGATGTCCTCCGCATCCATCGGCGACAAGGTGGCCATGTCCTGCACCGTCGTGATGCCGGCGCGCAGGCATTCGACGGCGCCGAGCAACGTCCGGGCCCGCAGCTCGGCGCGGCTGCGTCGCGGGTAGTTCGGCGGCAACGCATTCAACAGCCATGTTTCGCGCGGAATGGTCTCGAAGCAGCCCTTCAGCAGCGTGTCGTGCGAATGGTAGTGGGCGTTGATCAGGCCCGGGAGGACCAGCCGATCGCTCGCGTCGATGACGCGATCGAGAGGACGCCCCGCCTGCAGTGCCGCATCGGGGCCGACGGCCGCGATGCGTCCATCAAGGATCAGTATGTCCGAACGTGCGGGACGGTCGGTGTCGCCGGCATCGTCGTAGACGATCCCGCCAGCGATCAGGATCGCCGACGTCTTCTTCATGACCCGACCATCGTTTCGATCTTCCACTCGTCCCGTCGCTTCAAAATCCGCCCACGGGGCTCGCGAGTCAATCGATATTCTCAAATATGAGAATTTGCCAATAATTTATCCAAGACGATGATGGATTGAGCAGAGCCACGCTGATCGCGGTAAATCGGCCATCCTTGCTGGTTGGAGGTCCGATCGGCCTGGAAATTCATTGACATTGAAAGGTCATCGTCTCAATTTTTATACGAGGGACGACGTGGGGAACAGCATGCGGCGCCATATCACCGACCTGGAGCAGGACATCCTCGACTTCAAGCGGGCCACCGACGGCAGGAGGGTCAGTCGGCGGGCCTTCGCGGCCGGCCTGGCCGCGCTCGGCCTGTCGCCGGCCGCCGCCGTGCTCACGCCGGCCGACGCCAAGGATCCGGACCTCGTTCTCGCCAACTGGGGCGGCGATGCGATCAAGGCCATGGAGATCTCCTATGTGCGCCCCTTCCAGGCCGCCAATCCCGGGCAGGGCGTCAGGATCGATTCCTCGGGCCCGACCAACGGCAAGATCAAGGCCATGGTCGATGCCAAGCGGGTCGTCTGGGACCTCTGCGACCGCGCCCTGCAGAGCTCGCTCGAGCTCGGACCCGCCGGCCTGCTGGAGGAAGTCGACTACGGCGTCGTCGACAAGAGCAAGAGCCTGCCCGGCTTCGCCAACCGATGGGGCGTCCCCAACTACACCTTCGCCAACGTGCTGGCCTTCCAGAGCAAGGCGTTCGGCGGCCGCACGCCCAAGACCTGGGCCGACTTCTGGAACATCAAGGAATTTCCCGGCAATCGCACGCTGCGCCGCCACATCGACAGCACGCTCGAAGCCGCCCTGCTGGCCGAGGGCGTGCCGATGGACAAGATCTACCCGATCGACGTCAAGCGCGCCTTCGCCAAGGTGCGCGAGATCAAGGACCATGTCACTTTCTGGAACAATCACGCCGACAGCTACAAGCTGCTGCGCGACAACGAGGTGACGATGGGTTGCGTGGCCCATACGCGCGCCGTGTTGTTGCGCCGGGACACTGCGGGCGCCGTCGATTTCACCTTCAACCAGGGCATCTTCTGGGTGTCGAACTGGATCGTGCCCAAAGGCAACCCGGGCGGCAGCCGCGTCTGGAAGCTGATCGCCGCGACTTTGGAGCCGGCCGCCCAGGTGGAACTGCTGCGTCAGATGGGAAACGGGCCGGTCAACCCGGAAGCGCTCAAGCTCGTGCCGCCCGATCTGGTCGCGGTCAATCCGTCGTCGCCTGAAAACCTCGGCCGCATGCTCGTCGCCGATTCGGAGTGGTACGCCAAGAACGGCGCCACCACGTTGAACCAGTTCATCGACACGGTCTTGTCGTAAGTGCTGGATCTCGTCGGACTGAGCAAATCCTACGGCGCGTCACGCGTCCTGGACGACGTTTCCTTCTCCGTCCAGCAGGGCAGCTTCACGACGATCCTGGGGCCGTCCGGTTCCGGCAAGAGCACCCTGCTGATGAGCATCGCCGGCTTCGTGGAGCCGAGCGCCGGCGACATTCGCCTGCACGGCCGCTCGCTGCTGCCGGTATCGGCGGAGAAGCGCAACTTCGGCATCGTCTTCCAGGGATATGCCCTCTTTCCGCATTTGCGGGTGCGCGACAACGTCGCCTTCCCGCTGCGCATGCGCGGACTTTCCTCCGCCGAGATCGCCGGTCGCGTGAAGCGCGCCCTCGACCTGGTGCAGCTCCAGGACTTCGCCGACCGCTTCCCGCGCGAACTGTCCGGCGGCCAGCAGCAGCGCGTCGCCCTGGCCCGGGCCCTGGTCTTCGAGCCCAGCCTCGTGCTGCTGGACGAGCCGCTGAGCGCGCTGGACAAGGGGCTGCGCGAAGCCTTGCGCGACGAGTTGCGGCGCCTGCACAAGGCCGTCGGCATGACGTTCGTCCTGGTCACCCACGACCAGGAGGAGGCGCTGGAACTATCGAGCCAGGTTGCCATCCTCAATCACGGCCGCCTGGAGCAATGCGCCGATCCGGCGACGCTCTACAACGCACCGGGCAGCCGCTTCGTCGCGGAGTTCCTGGGACGCAGCAACTTCATTCCCGTGGAGGTGAGCCACGACGGTACGGGCACGCTGCACCTGCAAAGCGGCCGGCACCGCTTCGAGCACCGTCAGGATGGTCCGCCTGCCGGCGGTCCGGCCGTCCTCGCCCTTCGTCCGGAACGTCTGGTGCTGACCGACAGCGATGCGTCGCGTCCGAACAGCCTCCCGGGCATCGTGTCGGACATCAGCTATCGCGGCGCCGATCTCAGCGTCAGCGTGACCACCGATCTGGGGGAATTGATCGTGCGCCTTACGGCCGGCGACGGGCAGGCGATGCCCAGGACCGACGACCGCGTGCGGATCTCCTGGAGCGCGACGGCGGGCTACCTACTGGGCGACAGGTCGGTGACGTGACCTTCGCACCGGGCGCTGCGAATCTCAGGGTGTTCGCCCTCTTTCTGCTACCCGCCCTGCTCTTCGTCGGCGTGTTCTTCGTCTATCCGGTGCTGAAGATCATGCTGATCAGCGTCACCGATCCGCAGCCGGGCTTCGCCAACTATGCGCTGCTGATCGAGAACCCGGCGCTGCGCCGGGTCTTCTTCACCACCATTCGCATTGCCGGCGTCACCACGCTGGTGTCCGTGGCCATCGGCTATCTGCTGGCCTATCGCCTGCACATGGCCAGACCGCGCGAGATGAAGATCGTCCTGTTCTGCCTGATGTTTCCTCTCTGGACGTCGGTGCTGGTCCGCGCCTTCGCCTGGGTCGCGCTGCTGCAGAACAACGGCATCGTCAATGCGGCCCTGCTCGGCCTCGGAGCCGTCGACCACCCGTTGCCGATGGTGCGCAACGAGCTGGGCGTCGTCATCGGCATGGTGCATGTGATGGTGCCTTACGCCACCCTGCCCATCTACGCGGCGATGCGCGCGATCGATCCCCGTGTCCTGCAAGCGGCGCGCTCGCTGGGCGCCACGGCGTGGCCCGCCTTCTGGCGCATCTTCTTTCCGCTCACCCTGCCGGGCGTCGGCGCGGGCGTCATCATGGTCTTCATCACCAGCATCGGCTTCTACATAACGCCGATCGTGCTCGGCGGCGGCAAGGTGGTGATGGTGGCCGAATACATCAGTGTCCAGATCACCGAGACCCTGCGCTGGGGATTGGGGTCGATGCTGGCGATGGTGCTGCTGGCCGTGGTGCTGCTGTTCGTCTTCGCCTTCCGGCGGCTGACCGTTCTGCGCCAGGGCGCGGTATGACCGCACGTTCGCCCGTCAAGCGCCTGCTCGATGCCGGAGCCGTGCTCGCCCTGGCTTACCTGATCCTGCCGCTGGCCGTGGTCGTCCCGGTGTCGCTGACCGATCAGCGCATGCTGTCCCTGCCGGTCGACGGGCTTTCGCTGCAGCACTACGAGACCGTGTTTTCCAGCCCGGTCTGGCTGAGCTCGGCGGGGCAAAGCCTGTTGATCGGCGCGCTCTCGACGGCGCTCGCCCTGGCGATCGGAACCTGGAGCGCGATCGGCTGCTGGATGCTGGGGGAGCGGCGCAGCGGCTTCTTTCGCGTCGTGAATCTCCTGCCCGTCGTCGTCCCGTCGATCATCTACGCCCTGGGCGCCTATCGTCTGTTCGTCGACATCGGCCTGTTCGATACCGTGCTCGGTGTCGTGCTGGTGCACGCGGTCGGCGCCATTCCGTTCGTCTTCATCGTCATAAGCACCAGCCTGGCATTCGTCGATCTCAGCCTGATGCGCGCCGCGCGAAGCCTCGGCGCCGGCATGCTGCGCGCCGCCGTGCTGGTGATCCTGCCGAACATCAAGACCGGACTGGCGTCCGCGGCAATCTTCGCCTTTCTCCATTCGTGGGACGAGGTGGTGATCACCCTGTTCGTTTCCAGCACCGCCGTGCACACCCTGCCGCGCAAGATGTGGGAAGGCCTGAGCGAGAACCTCGACCCGACCATCGCCTGCGTCGCCGTGGTGATGGTCCTGCTGACCCTGGTGCTGTTGCTGCTGCAGCAGCGCGCCAAGGGTCCGTCGGCCGGTTAGCGGCCGATCAGGGCCCGGTCTTCCTGATCAGCCTGCGCAGGATCGCCGTGCCGGCATTGCCGCGCACCGACTGATCCCAGAGCTCACGAAACATGGTCTCGTGCAGCGCCACCGCTTCGGCGGCTCCGGTCACCGTGGCGACGCCTGACGTGATGTTGGGCAGCTCACCCAGCCGATAGGGGCTGACCGAAACCAGCGCGCCTTCGGCCCGGCGGAATATCTGGAAGGTCTGGCTCGGCAGCGCGCCCTCCACCAGGCCGATCTGGATGCCGACCGGCTCCTGCTCCATGAGGGTCGCGATGCGCTCGACCTCGATCGCCGCCGCCTGACGGCGCTGCTTCTGGACCGAGGGCGGCAGATCCAGGCGTCCGACCAAGCCCAGGCGCAGGAAACGCTCGATCTCGACCAGGCCAATCACGCTCGCGATGTTGGGCTGCCGCTGGCGTACCAGCGACTTGCGTTCCGAGAGGATGCGCAGCACGTCGTCGACCTGCCGCTTGAACTCGGCCCTGGAAGCGGTGGCGGGCATGGCTTCCATCAGCATCTGACGCAGATGCTCGTTGTAGGCGTCGGTGGTCATCAGGAAGGAGATCGGCTCGTAATGGGCCAGCACGCGCTCGGAGGTCAATTCGATCTGCCGCATGCGCTCCAGGAAGCTCACGGCGTTGCTGTGATACTCGACCCCTGCATCCAGCAAGGAAGCCAGCGACACGCCAAGAAGCTCAGACACCCGCTCGAGCGTCTCGATCTTGATCAGTTCCCCCTTCTCCATCCGGTAGACCGCGGCGCGCGACAGGCCGAGCCGAAGCGCAACCTCCTCCGAGCTCAGCCCCTTGCCCACCCGATAGGCACGCAGTCTTTCGGCGATCTGATCGTAGCGTATGGCCATCGGCCCGCTGTTCCGTATGAAGCCTTCTTTGTCCGCGTTATGGCACGAAGCCTCTCCCGCTGACCAGAAAGAGAGCGCGATCGCTTGCAGGATGAGCCGCAATGCCTGCATGCTCCTTCAAGCACCTTCTTGGGGTAAGGGAAGCAACCGGTGCGGAAAATCGAGCGTCGAGAGAGCGACGCCATCCTGGGCGCCATGCGCCAGGTGGCGCTGGCGGGTGGCCACGCCATCACCTGGGCCGACACCACGAGCGTGGTCGCGGCCGGGCGGTACCTGCTGCGCCGTCATGACCTTCTGGACATCGGGACGCTGCCCGCGGTGGCGCCGTCCGATCTCGTCTCCACGCTGCGCGGCAATCCGGAGGTCGCGCGCGAGGCGGTGAAGTATCTCGCCATCATGGCGATGGTCGACGGCTCGCTCGACCACAAGAAGCTCGCCCGCGTGCTCGAATACTCCCGCGCCCTCGACGTCGAGGCCGACTACCTCACTGATCTCGTCGAGGCGGCGTCGGGCCATCTCGCCTGGGCGACCGCTGACATGTGGCGCAAGAATTTCGACAGCGTGCTCAGCCGCTCCTCCGAGGGCCTCGATCCGAACGTCTGGATCAGGCCCTACGCGGGCGCGAACGCCGACCCCGCGCTGGTGGCGCGCTACGACGCTCTGGGCAAGCTGCCCCCAAACACCTTCGGCAAGGCCTTGTGGGACTTCGACAAGCAGAACGGCTACCCGTTCCCGGGCGATCCGCAAGCGCTCAATGCCAGCTTCGGTACGCCGCACGATTCGACGCACGTGATCTCGGGCTACGACACCAGCGCGCGCGGCGAGCTTCTGGTCTCGACCTTCACGGCCGGCATGCACCCGATCAATCCGATGAGCGGGCACATTCTGCCGGTGATCTTCTTCTTCCATTTCGGCGAGCAGCTGAACGATGTCGGCCATGCCGGCAAGGGCGGGCTCGATCCCGACGAGTTCTGGCACGCCTGGGCGCGCGGCGCCGATATGACCGTCGATATCTTCGATCCCAAGTGGAATGTCTGGGACTGGGTAGCGAAGGACCTGGAGGAACTGCGGCGCGACTGGAACGTCACGCCAGCAGGCCCCGCCCGCTAGCCCCCGGGCTCCCTGTAACCCCAGGACTTATGGCGTTATACTGGGTTGTCATGACCCCCGAGGATTTCTTCACGCGGATCGAGGCCCATCGCGCCGAGTTGGCGCGTGCCGGCGTGCGTAGGCTTGGGGTCTACGGATCGGTCGCCCGAGGCGAAGCGAACGCCGATAGCGACATCGACATCCTGGTCGAATTTCATCAAACGCCGGATCTATTCGAGTTCGCCGCCCTACGGGACCGCTTGGCTGAAATCCTCGGACGTCCCGTGGACCTCACAACACCGCAAGCCTTGAAGCCTCGCATGCGCGAACGAATCTTGCACGAAGTGCGCTATGCGGCCTGATCGTTCGGCCGATCTGCTGCGCGATATTCTCGACTTCATAGATCGCATCGAAAGCTGGATGCCCGCCGACGCAACATCGGCTGTCGGCCTGGACGAAAAGACCCTCTACGCCATCCTTCACGCGTTGCAGTACATCGGCAAAGCCGTCTCGAGGCTTCCAAGCGCGACTGCCGATCTGGCCCCGCAAATTCCTTGGGCAAAGATTCGATCGATGCGCAATCTCATCGCCCATGACTATGCGGGCATAGACACAACTGTCGTATGGCAGACCGTGAAGTATCGACTGCCGGAGTTGCGTGCTGCTATCGAGGCGATGCTGCAGCGCCTCTAGCAGTGCCGGACGACTGGTTTGAACCGCACCGGTTAACCTAAGATTTGGTATCGTCGCCAGCTCGACTTCTCGGTGTACGACCGAACATGAGATTGCCAGCCTCAGCCGGAGGTTCAGGAGCGCCGGATCGTGTGTCCTTGCGGTACAGATGCCAGGCAAAGCCGCCGGCGCCCACGAGGACGACGACGGCCAGTACTTCGTAAAGAGACATGCCCGCGCTACACCACCGGGCTCGCGCCGCCGTCGACGTTGATGGCGACGCCGGTGATGAACGAGCCGGCATCCGAGCACAGGAAGCAGGCCATGCGCGCGAACTCCTCGGCCTTGCCCATGCGGCCGAGCGGAATGCGGCCCTTGGCCATGCCGGCCAAAAACTCCTCGTAGGTCTTGCCCTCGCCGGCCGCGGTCTTGTGGCGGCGCACCCACTGGTCGCTCTCGATCAGGCCGACCAGCATGGCGTTGACCAGCACGCCGTGCGGCGCGTTCTCGTGGGCGAGCGCCTTGGTGAGCGCCATGCCGGCGGCGCGGCTGACGCTGGTCGGTGCGGAGTTGGCGTTGGGCGCCTTGGCGCCGATGTTCAACACGTTGACGATGCGGCCCCACTTGCGCTGGCGCATGCCCGGCAGCACGGCGCGGATGGTGCGGATCGCGGCAAACAGCTTCAGGTCGAGATCGCCCTGCCAGTCCTCGTCGGTCACCGTCTCGAACGGCTTGGCATGGCTGATGCCGGCATTGTTCACCAGGATGTCGACCTTGCCGAATTCGGCCTCGATCTTCTTGAAGGTGTCGCTGATCGGCTGCGCTTTGGAGACGTCGCAGGAATAGGCCTCGATCTTGGCGTTGGTCTTACCGGCGGCCTTGGCCACCTCGGCCTTGGCCGCAGCCAAGGCATCGGCCTTGCGCGCCAGGATCGCCACCGAGGCGCCCGACGCCGCGAATTCCTTGGCCATCGCCAGGCCCAGGCCCGTGCTCGCGCCGGTGATCGCCGCCACGCGGCCGTCCATACGTACGTCCATCTCGTCCTCCCCGATTCACGGAAGGCCGACACCTTATCGTCCGCGGGGCGGGAGTCGAGACAGATAACCTCACCTCACCCTGAGGAGCGGTCCGCAGGACCGCGTCTCGAAGGGTGGGCGACAATGAGATAGGTTGCACACCCTTCGAGACGCGCCCTTCGGGCGCTCCTCAGGGTGAGGTCGTCTCTCTAACGTGCAGGCTCAGGCGTCGTGAACTGCGCGGCGTATTCCGGCGTCGGCGGGATCGGCTTGATGACGTCGATCGCGACGCCATTGGGGTCCTCGGTGATGAAATGCCGCTGGCCGAACGGCGCGTCCCGCAGGGTGACATGGATCTTCAGGCCGGCGGCCACCGCCTTGGCATATTCGGCATCGACATCCTCGACCTCGAGGTTGACCAGCAGGCCCGCCGCCTTGCGCTGGAACGGCGCTGGCAGCGAATCGTGGCGGTAGTCGAGGATGGCGAGGTTGGCCGACGGCGCGACCTTTGACGTCAGGTGAACGTACCAATCGGACTGGAAGGCCGGCGAGAACTGGAAATGGCGCTGCCAGAAGGCGGCGGTGCCGGCCACGTCGTCGGTGCAGAGCACTGTGTAGAACTGGTTCAGCTGCATTGCCTGTCCCTTTTTGTCGATTTACATACCATCTGTATGTAACGATGCCATTTAGATACAGGTTGTATGTATGTCAAGACCCCGGACCCAGGCTGAACGCTTGGCTTCCACCCGTGCCGCGCTGCTCAAGGCGGCGCGATCGATCTTCGCCGAACAGGGCTATGCGGCCGCGGCGACCGAGGAGATCGTGCGGCGCGCCAAGGTCACGCGCGGCGCGCTCTACCATCACTTCGAGGACAAGCGCGCGCTGTTCGACGCCGTGGCGAGCGACGTGGCGCGTGAGATCGCCGAGAGGATCGAGGCCGCGACGCCGATGGACGACCCTTTGAAGGCCCTGATCGTGGGCACCGGCGCCTTCCTCGACGCCTGCCTCGATCCCGCGGTGCGCCGCATCTATCTGATCGATGCACCCGCCGTGCTGGGTTGGCAACGCTGGCGCGAGATCGACGCGCCGCACGGCGTGCGCTCGCTGCGCGAGGGCGTGACGGCGATGCTGGCCGCGCATCCGGTCGATGGGCTCGCGGTCGAGCCTACGACCTTCTTGCTGTCCGGTGCTTTCAATGAAGCCGCCCTGTGGGTTGCCGAAGCCAAGGATGAGAAGGCGGCGCGCCGTGAGATGGACCGCTCGCTCGCGCTCCTTATCGAGCGGCTGTTCGTACAGTCTCGATCGCCGCGAGCACGCGCTCGGGCGTAGCCGGCGCGTCGAGCCGCACCGCGTGATTGTGATCGCCGACCGCGGCGATCGCATCCTTGAGCGCGGTCCACACCGCGGTCGCCAGCAGCAACGGCGGCTCACCCACCGCCTTGGAGCGGAAGATCGTGGCTTCGCGCGAGGGCGCATTCTCCAGCATCTTCACATTGAACACCGCAGGCACGTCGCGGCTGCCCGGAATCTTGTAGGTCGAGGGCCCGATGGTGCGCAGCCGGCCTTGCTTGTCCCACCACAGCTCCTCGCAGGTCAGCCAGCCTTGGCCCTGCACGAAGGCGCCCTCGATCTGGCCGAGATCGATGGCGGGATTGAGCGAGGCGCCGCAATCCTGCACCAAGTCGGCGCGCAGCACGCGGCTCTCGCCGGTCAAGATGTCGATCGCCACCTCGGCCATGGCGGCACCGAAGGAGAAATAGAAGAACGGGTGGCCGCGCATCGCGACGCCGTCCCAATGGATCTTGGGCGTCTTGTAGTAGCCGGTCGACGACAGCGAGACGCGGCCCATGTAGCAGAGCTTCGCCATCTCGCCGAAGCCCATCACCTGGTTGCTGCCCGGTTTGGCGATGCGCACGTTGCCGTCGGCGAACTCGATATCGTCTGGCGCGACGCCGAAATGCTCGGCAGCGAAGGCGACCATGCGCTGCCTGATCGTGTTGGCCGCGTCCCATGCCGCCCAGCCGTTGAGGTCCGATCCCGTCGAGGCCGCGGTCGGCGAGGTGTTGGGCACCTCGGCGGTCGAGGTGGCGCTGGGCCGGATGCGGTCGATATCGACCTTGAAGACCTCGGCCACGACCTGCGCCACCTTGATGAACAGCCCCTGCCCCATCTCGGTGCCGCCATGGTTCAGGCGGATCGAGCCGTCGGTATAGACGTGCACCAGCGCGCCGGCCTGATTGAGATGCGGCAGGTTGAAGGAGATGCCGAACTTCAGCGGGAACAGGCCGAGCCCGCGCTTCAGCACCGGATTGGCCTTGTTGAAGGCGTCGACCTCGGCGCGCCGGCGCTGCCATTCGCCAAGCTGCTTCACCTCGGCCCAGCAGCGCGGCAGATGGTTCTCCTCGATCTTCTGGCCGTAGGGCGTCTCGTCGCCGGCCGGGCCGTAGAAGTTGAGCGCACGGACTTCGTTGGCATCGCGACCGAGCCGGTGGGCGATGCGGTCGATCGCATCCTCCATCACCAGCACGCCTTGCGGGCCGCCGAAGCCGCGGAAGGCCGTGTTCGACTGCTTGTTGGTGCGGCAGGCATAGCCGACCGCACGGATGTGCGGGATCCAATAGGCGTTGTCGACATGCGTCAGCGCGCGCGCCACCACGCCCGGCGTCATGTCGAGGCTGAAGCCGGCGTCGGCCGCCAGCACCGCGTCGAGCGCCAGCACGCGGCCCTCACCGTCGAAGCCCACCGTGTAGCGATAGTCGAAGCCGTGGCGCTTTCCGGTGGCGATGATGTCGATCTCGCGCGGCAGGCGCAGCTTCACCGGCTTGGCCGTACGGGCGGCGGCGAGCGCCGCGGCGGCCGCAACCCACGAGGCATTGCTCTCCTTGCCGCCGAAGCCGCCGCCCAGGCGGCGCACCACCGTGGTGACGCGATTGTAGTCGCAGCCCAGCACCTGGGCGCAGACATGCTGGACCTCGGTCGGATGCTGGGTCGAGGAGTGCACGACGAGGTCGCCGTCCTCGCCCGGCAGGGCGAAGGCGACCTGGCCCTCGAGATAGAAATGTTCCTGCCCGCCGACGCTGAATTCGGCGGTGAGCGTGTGCGGCGCCGTCTTCAGCGCCGCGTCGGGATCGCCGCGCAGGATGGTCGACGGCGCCTGGACGTAGGCCTGCCGCGCGAGCGCCGCCTGGATATCGAGGATCGCTTCGGTGGGCTCGATGTCGGGCTTGACGCGCTCGGCGCCGGCGCGGGCCGCATCGAGGGAACACGCCACCACCATGGCCAGCGGCTGGCCGGCATGCTCGACCTTGTCCTCGGCGAACAACGGCTCTTCCTTGCCGGGGCTCGCGATGTTGTTGCGGCCGGGAATGTCGGCAGCGGCAAACACGGCGACGACGCCAGGCGAAGACATCGCCGGCGACAGGTCGAGCTTCCTGAGGCGTCCGCTGGCGATGGGGCTCAGCACCAGCGCGGCATGGAGCGTGCCGGGCGGCTCGGCGATGTCGTCGACATAGAGCGCCTGGCCGGTGACGTGCTTCAACGCACTGTCGTGGCGGTGCGCGGTGTGGATCTGGCCCTTCATAGCGCCTCGACCTCCACGGCCTGGCCGGGCGAAGTGATGCGCAACTCGAGGCGTCGCAGGAGATTTTTGGCGGCCTGCAAGCGATAGGCCGCGCTGCCGCGCCAGTCGTCGATCGGCTTGAACTCTTTCTCCACCGCGGCGATGGCGGCGGCGAAGCCGTCCGTCTCGAGCGCCGCCTCGACCGCGACTGCGCGCTTGGGCGTTGCCGCCATGCCGCCGAAGGCGATGCGCACATCCTCGATGAGGCCGGACTTGATCCGCAATCGATAGCCGGCCGCGACGGTCGAGATGTCCTGGTCGCGACGCTTGGAGAGCTTGTCGCAGAAGAACACTTCACCCTGCCACAGCTTCGGCATCGTGATGCTTTCGATCACCTCGTCGGCCGCGAGCGCCGTCTTGCGATAGTCGAGGAAGAAATCCTCCAGCGGCAGTTCGCGCGCACCGCGTGTCGAGGTGAGCTTGAGCCTCGCTTCGAGCGCGATCAGCACCGGCGGCATGTCGCCGATCGGCGAGGCCGTGCCGATGTTGCCGCCCAAGGTGCCCATGGTACGGATCTGCCGCGAACCCAGCCGCGCGAGATAGGTTTTAAGCGCCGGGTAGTTGGCGATCAGCGCCGGCATGGCCCGCGCATAGCTTGCGCCGGCGCCGATGGTGACCTCCCTGTCCGTCTCGCTGACGGCGGCCAGTTCGGGAACGTGCGCGACATGGATGACGGCGGCCGGCGGCGTGCGCGACCGGCTGGCCAGCAAGCCGAGATCGGTGGCGCCCGCCAGCAGCAACGCCTCGGGATGTTCGGCGCGCAAGGCCAGAAGCTCGGCAAGCGAGCGCGGCGCATGGAACCGGTCGTCGAAACTCGCCGATCCGGCACGCGTCGGCAGCGGCGGCGCGGGCTCGACGGCGAGGCCCGCGACCTTGGTCATCGCGGCGACGATCGGCCGATAGCCGGTGCAGCGGCAGAGATTGCCCGCCAACGCGTCGTGGATGGTATCGAGGTCGGCCTTCTCGCCGCCCGCCGCGAAGGCGTAGGCCGACATCACGAAGCCCGGCGTGCAGAAGCCGCATTGCGTGGCATCGGACTCGGCCATCGCCACCTGGACGGCGTGTGGCGCGCCGTCCGGGCCGTGCAGGCCCTCGATGGTGCGCACGGCCTGGCCGTCGATCTGCCCCATCAGGGCGATGCAGGAATTCATGGCCTCGCGGCGGCCGTCGGCATGCCCCAGCACGACGGTGCAGGCGCCGCAATCGCCCTCGGCGCAACCCTCCTTGGTGCCCTTGAGGCCACGCTGCTCGCGCAGCCAGTCGAGCAGCGTCGTCATCGGCGAGACGCCGTCGAGCTCGACCGGCTGGTCGTTGATGACAAAACGGATGCGGTCCGCCATGCGAATGACTGTGATCGCGGTATTCTTTATACGCAAGCGGTTGCTCTGCTGATCGGCGCATGATGCACTTCGCCTGCCACAACAAGAGCCCTCAAATGGATCCCTACCGGTTCAGCTACTCCCCCGTCGTCGAGCGACCGAAGCTCTCCTGGCCCAACGGCGCGCGCGTCGCCGTATGGGTCTGCCCCAACATCGAGCACTACGAGTACATCCCCGCCGAGGTGCGGGTGCGCAATCCCTGGCCGCGCATGCCGCACCCCGACGTGCTGGGCTATGGCGGCCGCGACTACGGCAATCGTGTCGGCCTGTGGCGCATGTTCGAGGTCCTGGACAAGCACAATGTGCGCTGCACGGTGTCTCTGTCGATGTCGGTGATCGAGATGTATCCCGAGATCCTGGAAGCCATGGAGGCGCGGCGCTGGGAGTACATGAGCCATGGCTACTTCAACACGCGCTACCACTGGGGCTACAGCGAGCAGGAGGAGCGCGAGGTCATCGAGCACAGCAAGGCCACGCACCTCAGGCTGACCGGCCGCAGGCTGCGCGGCTGGTTCTCGCCCGCCATCTCCAACACGCTCAGCACGCCGGATCTCGTGAAGGAAGCGGGCCTGGACTACATCTGCGACTTCTATCACGACGACCAGCCGACGCCGCTCGCCACCAGGCACGGCACGCTGATGCATGTGCCCTACACCATGGATCTCAACGACGCCCTGATCCATCGCCAGCCGGTCGAGGCCGAGGAATTCGCCCAGATGATCGTCGACCATTTCGACACGGTCTACCGCGAAGGCAGCGAGAACGGCCGCGTCATGTGTATCGCGCTGCACCCCTACATGATGGGCGCTCCGCACCGGCTGAAACATCTCGACCGGGCGCTGGGCTATATCCGCCAGCACAAGGATGCCTGGGTCTGCACCGCCGAGGAGATCTTGGATTGGTATGTCGCCAACGGGCTAAAAACCTTCCAGCAGCATCTCGGGAAGGAGGCGTGACATGACCGCATCCGTTCCCAAGAATCCGCCGCCGCTCAAGCCCGGGATGGACAATCCCTGGTACGACTACGTCCCCTTCCCCCTGCGCCCCAGGCTCACCTGGCCGCGCAATGCGCGCGTCGGCTGGTTCGTGCTGCTGCATCTCGAATACTGGGAGCTGATCCCCGACGAGAGCAGCCATCGCGATCCGCGCCATGTCGGTGAGTTCGGCAGCTTCGTGCCCGACTATCGAACCTGGACGCAGCGCGAGTACGGCAACCGGGCCGGCATCTTCCGCGTGCTCGACGTGCTCGACCGCTATCAGGTGCGTGCCGGCGTGGCGGTGAATGCCCTGGCGGCCGAGCGCTATCCCTACCTCATCGAGCAGTTCAAGAAGCGCAGGTACGAGTTCATCGCGCACGGCCATTCGGCCAACCGCATGATCACCTCGAAGATGAGCGAGGCCGAGGAAAAGGCCGAGATCGCCGAAGCGATCGGCGCCATCGAGAAGGCTGCGGGCGTGCGGCCCAAGGGCTGGCTGGGCCAGGACTACGGCGAAAGCCAGCGCACGCCCAAGCTCCTGGCCGATGCCGGGCTGGACTACGTGCTGGACTGGCCGAACGATGACCAGCCCTACCCGATGAAGGTCGGCAAGCCATTCGTGTCGCTGCCCAACCAGCCGGAATGGGACGACGTGCAGCAGCTCCTGCTGCGGCGCATCCCCACGCCGCGCTATCCCGACATGGTCGGCGAGGCGTTCGAGGTGCTGCACCAGGAAGGCGGCCAGGTGTTCAACCTCTCGGTCCATCCCTGGCTGATGGGCGTGCCGCATCGCATCAAGTATCTCGACGAGGCCCTGCGCCGCATCGAACGCTTCGGCAACGTCTGGCAGGCGACACCGGGCGAGATCGCGAAGCACTACATGGATACGATGATGGGTTGAGGCTGGGGGCCCGCCACTCCAGTGGCGCGTCATGGTCTTCAGGACCGCGAGCGTCCCCGCTCGCTCATGATCATGAGGCGCGCGAGACGCGCGCGGTCCGGAAGAGTATGAGATGACGCGCCACTGGAGTGGCGCGCCCCCAGCACTACTCCGCCGCCTTCTTGAAGCCCTGGTCCTGGCGCAGGCGGAAGAGGCGGACGGCTTCGGCATGGGCGGCTTGCGCCTCGGCCGACATCGGCGTGCCGAGCCGTTTCTCCGGCAAGAAGTGACCGTAGCGGTCCTCGCCGCGCACCAGGAGCGCCGACGGCTTCACCGGGCCGACCGGGCGCACGTGCGCCGGGATGAAGCTGATGCCCAGCCCCATGCGGCGATCGTCGTTGCCGTTGCCCGGCGAGCAATGGACCAGCGCGGTGTGGTGCAGCGAGAGCTCGCCGGCCTTGAGCGGCATCGACACGCCCATCTCGCCGTCGAAACGATCGCTGATGCCCTGGCCGCGCTTGATCATGTTGTGGGCGTCGGGTTGGTCGTCGTGCTCGATCATGGGCAGGGTGTGGGTGCCCGGGATCACGCGCATGCAGCCCGCCAGCTCCGACGCCTCCGACAGCGCCACCCACGCCGTCACATGCTCCAATGGATCGAGGAAGAAGTACGCTCCGTCCTGGTGCCACCGCACATAGGCCGGCGTATGCGGCTCCTTGATCCACATCGTCGAGTGGTAGACCAGGATGTCGGGCCCGATCACGTCCTCGACGGCGTCGAGCACCCTGGGATGGTGCACCAGCGTATCCGCCCAGTGATAGAGCAGGTAGGATTTGCTCTTCTCCGGATATTCGAGCGGATGGCCCTGCTGCCCTTCCCAGTATTCGAGATCGGCGCGCAACTCGCGTACTTCCTCCGGCGAGAGCGCCGGCACAGGAAATGCAAAGCCTTCGCTTCGGTATTGTTCGACTTGGGCAGACGACAGGATCTTGGGTGCGCTTTGGGGCATCGCAGTTCCGCGGTTGGCGGTTGTCGATCGATGGTCACTATCGTAGCGTCGCGCGCTCGGGGACTGAAGACAGGGGCTTCACATGAAAAAACAGGTCACCATATCCGTTTCGCGTCGCGGCTTCGTCGCCGGCACCACCGCGCTTGCCGGCAGCTTGGCCGCGCCGGCCGTGCTGCGCGCCCAGCCCGCCGCCATCAAGGTCGGCCTCATCCATCCGGTGACGGGCTTCGTCGCCTACAACGGCCAGCAGGGGCGCCTCGGCGGCACCATGGCGATCGAGGACATCAACAAGGCGGGCGGCATCAAATCGATGGGCGGCGCCAAGCTCGAGGCGCTGCTGGGCGACAGCCAGTCCAAGGTCGAGGTCGGCGTCGCCGAAGTCGAGAAGATGAACGAGCAGGGCGTGGCGGCCTATATCGGCTGCTTCCAGAGCCCGGTCACCATCGCCGCCACCCAGGCGGCCGCCAAGTACAACACGCCCTTCCTGGTCGACGTCGCGGCATCGGACGTGATCGTCAATCGCGGGCTCAAGAACACCTTCCGCCTGATGCCGGGCTTCGGCGTCTGCGTCGACGACGGCATCGCCAACCTCGGCAACATCAACAAGGCCGCCGGCAGCCCCGCCAAGACGGCGGTGATCGTCCACGAATCGGGCGAATTCGGCACCGGCACGGCAAAGCTGCTGGCGAGCAAGCTGCCCTCGATCGGCATCGAGGCCAAGGAAGTGATCGCGCACGACAACCCGACGCGCAACTTCGACAACATCGCGCTGCGCATCCGTTCCATCGCGCCCGACATCGTCATGATGTCGAACTACCAGAACGAATACATGCTGCTGGCGCGCACGCTCTTCCAGCAGAAGGTGAACGTCGCGGGCTTCTATTCGATCCTGGGCGGCGGCTTCAATTACAAGTTCGTCAAGGAGATGCCAGACATCTCGCAATACATGATGGACGTGAATCACTGGTTCAATCCCAAGAGCGAGAAGGCGCAAGCGCTGAAGAAGCGCGTCGAGGCCGGTGGCGCGCTGTTCACCTTCGAGGTCTATCTCGGCTACTCGACCGCCATGCTGCTGGCCGATTCGCTCGAGCGCGCCGGCTCGGCCGACAAGGCCAAGCTCACCGACGCCATCGCCAGCTCGACCTTCAAGGCGGAGCTGATGCCCTACGGCCCGACCAAGTTCGTCAACGGCCAGAACCAGGGCGCCAAGCCTGCGGTCATGCAGTCGCTCAAGGGCGACATCGAGGTGATCGCGCCCGAAGAGTTCGCCTCGGCCAAGGCGGTTTTCCCTAAGCCGAAGTTCTGACCAAGCCCTCAAGGGATAGACAAGGGGCGTGCTCGACCCTCAGATCATCGTCGCCGGCGTCCTCAACGGCCTGCTCGCCGGCGGCATCTACGTGCTGGTCGCCGTCGGCCTGACGCTGATCTACGGCGTCCTGCACATCATCAACTTCGCCCATGGCAGCCTGCTGATGCTGGCCATGTACGCCGTGTTCTGGCTGTGGCGCCTGATCGGCATCGACCCCTACGTCGCCCTGCCGATCGTGATCGGCGGTGCCTTCGTCTTCGGCTTCGTGCTCTACCGGCTGGTGATCGGACGCTTCAGCCACGGCCGCGACGAGAACATCCTGTTGATCACGCTGGGCCTGTCGATCGTGTTCGACAACGCAGCCCTGCTGTTCTTCGGCGGTGACACCCAGACGATCGACGTGCCCTATGCCGGCTCGTTCATCCAGCTCGGCGCGGCCTTCCTGCCGCTGCCCAAGCTGATCTCCTTCGGCGCCTCGCTGCTGCTCTGCGCCATCCTCGGCCTCTACATGGCCAAGAGCGACACCGGCAAGGCGATCCGCGCCGTCGCCAAGGAGCGCCAGGGCGCGCGCCTGGTCGGCATCGACGTCGACAACATCTTCGCCGTCTCCTACGGCATCGGCATCGCCTGCCTGGGGGCCGCGGCGTGCCTGCTGATGCCGACCTATTACGTCACGCCCACTTCCGGCCACGCCTTCGTGCTGGTCGCCTTCACCATCGTCGTGCTGGGCGGCATGGGCAGCTTCATCGGTGCGGCGGTCGGCGGCTTCATCATCGGCATCACCGAGGCGCTGGGCGGCCTCTTTCTCGGCGAGCAGCTCGGCCAGATCGGCATCTCGCTGATCTTCATCCTGATCCTGCTTTTGAAGCCCACCGGCCTGTTCGGGAGCAAGGTGTGAACCGGCAGACCCTGCTGCTCGCCACCGGCCTCGCCGCCGCGGCGATCTTCCCGCTGCTGGCGCCGAACTATCTCGTCAACGTCGGCATGATGGTGTTCTTCGTGGCCTTCATCGGCCAGTCGTGGAACATCGCCGGCGGCTTCGCCGGCCAGACCTCGTTCGGTCACGTCGTTTTCTTCGGCACCGGCGCCTATACCTCGACCATCCTGCAGGTGACCTACGGCTGGAACCCCTGGCTTGCCTGGCCGGCGGCGATGCTGGCCGGGGCGATCGTCGGCTGGATCATCGCCTTCCTGTCGTTCCGCGCTGGACTGCGCGGCTCCTACTTCGCGCTGATCACGCTCGCCTTCGCCGAGGTCTTCCGCATCCTCGCCAATTCGGTGCCGTTCACCCGCGGCGGGCTCGGCATGCTGATCAAGGCCGACCAGCGGCCGATCAACTTCCAGTTCAAGGACCCGATCTGGATCTACTATATCGCGCTAGCGCTCTGCATCGTCTCGCTGCTGATCGCCTGGCGATTGACGCGCAACCGCTTCGGCGCCCGCCTGGTCGCCATCCGCGAGAACGAGGATGCCGCGCGCGCGCTCGGCATCGACGTGTTCGCCGAGAAGGTGAAGGTCCTGACCCTGTCGGGCGCGATGTGCGCCGCCGGCGGCACCTTCTATGCCCAGAAATACCTCTACATCGATCCCTCGATCGCCTTCGGCGTCGACAAGTCGGTCGAGATGCTGCTGGTCAGCATGGTGGGCGGCGCCGGCACCATCTTCGGACCGCTGATCGGCTCGGTGGCGCTCACCGCCATCAACGAGGTGACACGCGGCCTGGCCAGCGTCGTCCCGGCGCTGAAGAACGTGCAGCCGCTCAGCCTCGTCGTCTACGGCGTCATGCTGGTGCTGATCGTGGCCCGCCTGCCGGACGGGCTGATGGGCCTGTTCCGACGGAAGCCGCGCCATGCTTGAGGTGCGCGAGCTTTCCAAGTCGTTCGGCGGCCTGAAGGCCGTCGACCAGGTTTCGCTCGACGTGCGCCAGGGCGAGATCGTCGGCCTGATCGGTCCCAACGGAGCGGGCAAGACCACATTGTTCGCCGCCATCGCCGGCTTTCATGCACCCGACGCCGGGCGCGTCGCCTTGAATGGTCGGGACATCACTGGACTGCCGCCGCATCGCATCTGTGCCGCCGGGATGGTGCGCACCTTCCAGATCACCCAGCCCTTCGCCAAGATCAGCGTGCGCGAGAACATCATGGTGGGTGCCTACCTGCACACCGCCGACCGCAAGGCAGCCGAACGCGAGGCCGAGGCGGTGGCAGCCCTGGTCGGCATGGCCGGCCAGCTCGACCAGAAGGGCGCCGACCTCACCGTCGCCGGCCGCAAGCGGCTCGAGCTCGCGCGCGCGCTCGCGACCGGTCCGCGCCTGCTGCTGCTCGACGAGGTGATGGCCGGCCTCAATCCGACCGAGATCGTCGAGATCGTCGAGGTGATCCGCGAGATCCGCAACTCGGGCGTCACCATCCTGCTGATCGAGCACGTCATGCAGGCCGTGACCTCGCTCGCCGAGCGCGTCTATGTCCTGAACCAGGGCCGCATGATCGCCGAGGGCACGCCCGCCGCCATCGCCGAGGACCGCCAAGTCGTCGAAGCCTATCTCGGCCATGGCGCTGCCAGGGTGCTGCGTGCTTGAGGTCCGTTCATTGCGCGCGGGTTACGGCGCCATCGAAGTGCTGCGCGGCGTCGACCTGGACGTCGCCGCCGGCGAGATCGTGGCCCTGCTGGGCAGCAACGGCGCCGGCAAGTCGACCCTCAACAACAACGTGTCAGGTCTCTACAAGCCGTTCGGCGGCACCATCACGTTCCACGGCCAGGCGATCGCGGGCGCGCCGTCGATGCGCATCGTCGAAGCGGGGCTGGTGCAGGTGCCGGAGGGGCGGCGCGTCTTCCCCAACCTTTCGGTGCGCGAGAACCTCGAACTCGGCAGCTATCGGCGCGGCCGCGCCGCGCGGACGAAGAACCTCGAGCATGTCCTGACAGTCTTCCCGCGGCTCAACGAGCGGCTGGCGCAGCTTGCCGGCACCCTGTCGGGCGGCGAGCAGCAGATGCTGGCGATCGGCCGCGGCCTGATGAGCGAGCCCAGGCTGCTGATCCTCGACGAACCGTCGCTCGGCCTGTCACCGCTGCTGGTCGAAGAGATGTTCGCCTTGATCGGCCGGCTCAATCGCGACGGTCTCGCCATCCTGCTGGTCGAGCAGAATGTCGTTCAGTCGCTCGCCATCGCCCATCGCGCCTACGTCCTGGAGAACGGCCGCATCGCCCTGTCGGGCGCCGCCGCCGAGCTCGCCGAGCATCCGGAGCTGCGCAAGAGCTACCTGGGGCATTAGCTGGGAGCGCAGGCCAGGGCCCGCGCTTCCTCACGCCGCCTCGCCCGCCGCCCAGCCGGAGGACCAGGCCCACTGGAAATTGTAGCCGCCCAGCCAGCCGGTGACGTCGACCGCCTCGCCGATCACGAACAGGCCCGGCACCTTCTTCGCCTCCATGGTGCGTGACGACAGTTCGCCGGTATCGATGCCGCCCACCGTGACCTCGGCCTTGGCGTAGCCTTCGGTGCCGGTGGGCACGATCTTCCAGCCCTTCAGGCGATCGGCCAGCACGTCGAGATCGCGGTCGCGCGCGGTCGCCATGGTCCCTTCGGAGGCGAGGTGCTGCGCCAGTCGCTGCGGCAACACCTCGCTCAGCACGGTGCGCAGCTCCGCCTTGGGTCGCGTGCGCTTGCGGTCCTTCAGGAAGAAGGCAGCGTCGGTATCGGGCAGCAGGTCGATCGCGATCTCCCCGCCGGCCGTCCAGTACGAAGAGATCTGCAGGATGGCCGGCCCCGACAATCCGCGATGGGTGAACAGCATGGCCTCGCGGAAGCTCGCGCGGCCCAGTCGCGTCACCACCTCGAGCGACACGCCGCTCAGCTCCGGCACTTTCAGCGTGAGCGGCACGAGCGCCGGCCGTGTCTCGGCGAGCGCAAGGCCGAAGCGGCGGGCGATGCCGTGCGCGAAATCCGTCGCGCCCATCTTGGGAATCGACAGGCCGCCCGTCGCGAGCACCAGCGACGGCGCGGTGAACGTGCCGTGGTCCGTCGCCACGGTGAAATGGTCGGCCTTGTCGATGCCGGTGATGCGATGCGCCACCTTCACCTCGACACCGACGGCGGCGCATTCGGCCAGCAGCATGGCCACGATCTGCCGCGCCGAGCCGTCGCAGAACAGCTGGCCCAGCGTCTTCTCGTGCCAGGCGATTCGATGCTTGTCGACCAGGGCGATGACGTCGTGCTGGGTGTAGCGCGCCAGCGCCGACTTGCAGAAATGCGGGTTGGCCGACAGGAAGGCCTCGGGCCGGCTGCCGAGGTTGGTGAAATTGCACCGCCCGCCGCCCGAGATCAGGATCTTCTTGCCGACCTTCTCGGCATGCTCCAGCACCAGGACGCGCCGCCCACGCCGGCCGGCGCTGAGCGCACACATCAGGCCGGCAGCGCCACCGCCCGCGACGATGACATCGAAGCGCCGCGACGCACCGACGGTCACGCCAGCGCCGTCCTCACGATCCACAGGCCGACCACCAGGCCGATGACGGCGCCCACCACCGAGCCGCCGACATAGAGCGCGGCCAGCAGATGCTCGTGGCGTTCCCACAGCAGGACGGCGTCGAGAGAAAAGGCCGAGAAGGTCGTGAAGCCGCCCAGGATGCCGGTGGTGAGGAACAGCGGCAGATGGCTTGGAGGGCCGGCGCGCTCGGCGAAATAGCCGGCGATCAGGCCCATCACCAGCGAGCCCAGGATGTTGATGACGAAGGTGTGCCAGGGGAAGTGCGTGCCGAGGAAATGCGCCACCCAGACGTTCATGCCGTGCCGGATCGAGCCGCCGATGCCCGCCCCCACGAACACCACGATATAAGCCATCATCGCCGGCCGCCTCCGAATCGCGTCTTCCAGTCGGGCACTGCGGCCTTGTAGGGCAGCGCCGTTGCCTCGTACACGCCGCGCGCCACGGCACGGGCAAGGCAATCGGCCGCAGCCGTGCCGAGCTCGGTCAGCACCGGCGGCTCTCCGCCCGGACCATCGTGGGCGTTGCCGACCAGGACGCCGGGCACGTCGGTGATGAGGTTCCTCACGTCAGGTGCTCACCGCCGTTCACGTGGATGGTCTGGCCGGTGATGAAGGTGCCTTGCGGCCCAACCAGCAGGCGCACCATGGCGGCGATCTCGTCGACCGTGCCGAAGCGCTTCAAGGGGATCGGCCGGTTCATGCGGCTGGGCGGTGCCGGCCCCGCCGACGCCGCGCGCGTGGTGTCGATGGCGCCGGGTGCCAGCGCGTTGCAGGTGATGCGATGCGGCGCCAGCTCGACGGCGAGTGCGCGCATCAGCCCCTCGAGGCCCGACTTCGACGCCGAGACGTGGCAGCGATTGGGCGTGCCGACATGGGTCGAGACCCCGGATATCGCCACGAACGCCCCGCCCTGTCTCTTGGCCACCATCTGCGGAATGAACGCCTTGCCCAGCAGGAAAGCGCCGTCGAGCGCCACCGACAGGATCTCGCGCCACTCCTCGAACGACATGTCGAGGAACGAGGTCTGCCGGCGCAGGCCGGCGTTGCTCACCAGGATGTCGACGCCGCCGAACGCCTTGGCCGCCTGATCGGCGAGCCGCGGCGGCACTTGCGGATCGGAGACGTCGCCCATGGCGGCGACGGCCTTGCCGCCTGCCGCCTCGATCTCGGCCACGACCTCGTCGACCGCCGCCTTGTCGGCACGGCCGTTGACCAGCACCGACGCGCCGTCACGGGCAAGGGTGAGGGCGATCGCGCGGCCGATGTTGCGGCCCGCGCCGGTGACCAGGGCGACCTTGCCCTGCAGGGGAAGCGGTTGTGACGGCATGGCGGGCCCTTTTGGCAGTCAGCGAAACGCCGCAAACTGCCAGCCCGCCCATTGGCTGTCGACAGGCCGTATCGTCAGCCGGCGACGATGTAGGCCTTCAGCGCCTCGGTCTCGTGCTGCGTCTCTTCGAGCCGCGCCTTCACCACGTCGCCGATCGAGATCAGTCCCACGAGCTCGTTGTGATGGATAACCGGGAGATGCCGGAAGCGGCCGTTGGTCATGGTCTGCATCACCTCGTCGATCGAATCGTCGGGATGGCAGCTCACGACCTCGCGGGTCATGATCTGACGGACTTCGAGCTCCATCGCCTTGACGCCATGGGTCGCGAGCGCGCGCACCAGGTCGCGTTCGGAGGCGATGCCGACGACCGTGCCCGCGTCGTTCAGAACGAGGACCGAGCCGATGCGCTTGACGCTGAGCTGCCTGGCGACCTCGGCTGCCGTGGTGTCCGGCGTTACTGAAAAGACGAGACCGCCCTTCTGCGAGAGAATGTCGGAGACGAACATGGTTCCCCCCTCCGCAATGTGGTCGAACGGTAAGTACAGCCACGGAGAAAGGTTCCGCCTTTCCCCGTCTCTGCGATTCGATCACTAGTCGTGAAGGCGCGCCAGCGTCGATTTGTGCATTCCGGATGGTCTTTTCCCGGCCTTCCAGGCCTGCTACGAGCGCGCGCAATGACGCCCACGCCCTCGCTGTCCTCGCCCCGGCAAAAGGCCGAAGCGCTGGTCTATCTCCTTGCCTTCATCGCCTGCATTCCGGCCGCCAACTGGATGATCGGCCATGTCGGCACGGTCTGCCCGCCGCCGTACGGCCCCTGCCTGGTGCCGGTCTGGCCATGGGGACCCAAGGGCATGCCCTTGATGGCGCCATCGGGCGTGCTGCTGATCGGCCTCGCCCTAGTGCTGCGCGACATGGTGCAGCGCAGGCTGGGCCGTGCCGCCGCCCTCACCGCCATCGTCGCCGGCGCCCTGCTGTCGGGCGCGGTGGCGCCGCCGCCGCTGGTCTACGCCTCGGCCGCGGCATTCCTGCTGTCGGAGCTGGCCGACTTCGCCGTCTACACCCCGCTGCAGTCGCGCGGGCTGGTGCTGGCGGTGCTGGCGTCGAGCCTGGTCGGCCTCGTCGCCGACAGCATCCTGTTCCTGTGGCTGGCTTTCGGCAGCCTCGACTTCCTCGCCGGCCAGATCCTCGGCAAGCTCTGGATGGTGCTGGCGGCGCTGCCGTTCATCCACTGGATCAGAAAGCGCGAGATCTCCCGATCCGCGGCGTGACGCGACAGGCGAAAGTCTCGGCTTGCATGCGGCCCGCAGGCACTCCTTAATCGCGGCCGTCTGATTGGGGGAATTCTCGATGTACAAGTCAATCCTCGCCGTGTCCGAAGGCGGACCGGACGCCGGCATGTCGTTCAAGCTCGCGGCCCGCGTGGCCGCCTTGTTCGACGGCACGGTCGACGCCCTGCACCTGCCGGTCGGCCCGGCCGGCGGCATGGTGGGCGGCCTAGCGATGAGCGGCGAGGCGATGCCGCTGATCATGAACATCGACGACGAGCGCCTGGAAGCGCGCGCCAAGGAGAGCGAGCGCATCTACGCCGAGGTCATCGCGCCGGTGAAGGGCGCCACCTACACCGCCGCCAAGACCGCGACGCTCGACACGCTGGTGGCGATGGGCCGCTGCTCGGACATCATCGTGCTGGGCCGTCCCGGCGCCGACCCCGAGAACGTGGCGCCGGCGACCGTCGAGGCCGCCATCCACGAATGCGCGCGCGCCGTCATGATCGCCCCGCCCACCCCTGGCAGCGGCGGCTTCGGCAACGTGATCGTGGCCTGGAACGGCAGCTTCCAGGCGGCGCGCGCCGTCGAATACTCCCTGCCCTTCCTCGCCAAGGCGTCGACCGTCACCATCCTGGTGGTCGGCAGCACGCCGGACGATGTCGGCGCGGCCTATCTTGCGCGCAATCTCGGACGGCATGGGCTGAAGACCGAGATCGACGCCATCGATCCCGGCGCGGTGTCGGGCCGCGCCCGCGGCCGCGCCTTGCTCGACTACACCCACGGCAAGGGCTCAGACCTCCTGGTGATGGGCGCCTACGGCCGCGGCCAGGTGCTGAGCTTCCTCGGCATGGGCGGCGCCACCGGCAAGGTGATCTCGTCCTGCCGCGTGCCGCTGTTGATGGCGCATTAGTGGCCCATCCCACAGGTTTTGACGGGCCGTACGCAGCTCTTGGAGCGAATTTCGCTGGATTTGGCTAGTCCCGCAAACACCGACGAAGCCATTGAATCTTCGGCCTTTTTTAATTTCGCTAGTTTAGCTGGCCGTTTTCACTCATCCCGACCGAACCGCCCTTCGAACTTCGCTCGGGATGACAAAAACTCGGTCCGGCAGGACTGCCGCCGGGCGCGATGGTATCGGATGAACGATGCATAGAGCAGAGCCGCCGGGAGGCGAGCGCGAGGCCAATATAACTTGGATTATTTAAAAAGTCAACTTCGGTTCTAGTATTTTGGCGGACCGTAGAGCGCCAAAATATGCTCTTGGCCAAGCATCGGTGCCCGCAGTGCTGGCAATCCCGTTCTTCATTGGACCTCGGGCCTGGAGCCCTGCGGTCCAATGAGCGATTCGCCGATCTTGTCGAGCATCGAGGCCAACCCTTCCTCGCGGTTGGCCGCATTGTCCTTGCCGTCGAGGAAGGCGACCTGCTCGACGAGCAGCAGGCGCGTGCCCTTGCCGTCGGCTGACAGCGCGACCGTGGTGAGCGACACCGAGACCGGCTCGCCCCGACTGGTCATCGAATAGCTGAAAACGATGCGCCGGTCCGGCACGATGTCGAGATAGAGCGTGTCGGCGACGAAGCGCGGATCGTCGCGCGGTCCGAAGCGCTTCAGCTCGCGGCCGCCCTCACGGAAATCGAAGCTCTGCTCGGCGATCACCCAGCGTCCCGGCACGTCCCACTGGGCGCGCGCCCCGGGTTCGGCCCAGGCGGCGAAGACGCGCGTGGGCGCCGCCTTGTAGCGCCGCTCCAGGCGGATCGTGCCATGCTCGGCGCGGCGCGCCGTCATTGCATCTCCAGGAACCTGGCCAGCTTGTCGAACAAGCCGCCTGTCCCCTGCTCGCGGCTGCCGGCGTCGTCGTAGCCGTCGAGGAAGACGGCCTGCTCCGTGTAGACCAGGCGCGTGCCTGTGCCGGCCGGCTTGAACTCGGTGGTGCCGAGCGACACCGAGATGCGCGTCTTGTCCAGGTGCAGCTCGTAGGTCAGCACGATGCGCTGGTCGGGCACGATGTCCTGGTAGATCGCATTGTAGTAGTGGATGGGCCCGCCCGGCGGCCCGCCGCTCACGCTTTCGCGGCCGCCGACCTTGAAGTCGAGCTCGAGGTTCGACTTCTCCCAGTCCTCGGGCCCGCCGAACCAGCGCACTTTCGATTTGGCGTCGGCATAGGCCGCGAACACGCGCGACGGCGCCGCAGCGAAGGTTCGCTCGATGGTGAAGGTCGCGTGCTTGGTCGATCGTTCGGTCATTTACTGCTCCTGATCAGTACCCGCCTCACCCTGAGGAGCGGTCCGCAGGACCGCGTCTCGAAGGGTGGGCAACATCAAGACTGGGGCCCACCCTTCGAGACGCGCGCTGCGCGCGCTCCTCAGGGTGAGGTGGTGGTGGTCGTGGCCTAAGCCGCTTGCTGCTGGCCGAACAGGCGATCGAGATTGCCGAGGCCGATGCGGGTGCCCTCCTCGCGGCCGGCGATGTCGTCGTAGCCGTCGAGGAACGCGCCCTGCTCGGTGAAGACCATGCGCGTCCCGCCGGCCACGGCGAAGAACTCGATGGTCGTGAGCGACACCGAGATGCGCCGGTCGTCGAGATGCATGTCGTACGCAAAGACGATGCGCTGATCGGGCACGATGTCGAAGAAGTGGCCATTGAAGACGTGTCGGGTGCCGCCAACCGGTCCGGTCACGAGGTATTCGCGTCCGCCGACGCGGAAGTCGAAGACGTGATCCTTCACCGGCCACTCGGCATGGCAATAGGCCCAGGCCGTCTTCGCCTCCTTGTCCGACCAGGCGGCGAACACGCGCGCCGGCGCCACGGGATAGGTGCGCTCGATGGTGAAGCTGGCGTGCTTGGCATTGCGGATCGTCATTTCTTTCTCCGTGGCTTGGCGGTGGGTTCGGTCTCGATCAGGAACGCGCCCAGTCGATCCAGGCGCCGCTCCCAGCTTGCGCGCCGCTCGCTGATCCAGCGTTCGGCCGAATGCAACGCCGTGGGCTCGATGCGGCAGGTGCGCACGCGGCCCACCTTCTCCGACCGCACCAGGCCGCTCGCCTCCAGCACCGCGAGATGCTGCACGACCGCCGACAGGGTCATGTCGAGCGGCTGGGCGAGCTCGCTCACCGAGGCCGGCCCCTGGCTCAGCCGCTCGACCATGATGCGGCGGGTCGGATCGGCCAGCGCCTGGAAGGCGAGGTCGAGGGGTGCCGCTTGATAGTTAAGCATACACTTAACTATTGTGCCTGGGCCAGGATTTCAAGGGGAATGTCGTTCGAGAGGAAATGTCATCCCGAGCAGCGCGGGACCTTTACTGCGGCCGAAAGGTCCCTCGCTGCGCTCGGGATGACAGAAATGCCTTTACGGACAGGCGCCAGCGGACTGGGTCAGGACCTCGGGATTGCTGCAGGCCGTGCAGGCATTGCCGTAGGTCTTGCGGCTGCCGTCGCGATGCAGGCCGCAGGCCGGCCGGTAGTCGCGGGTGCACATCTGCGGCCTGGGATCCGCGCACGGACCGCCCGCCACCGGCAGCGATTCGGGCGCGAGCTCGGCGCGGGCCATCATGAACATGAAGGGCTGCGGCCGGTAATCGCTCAGCGTGCCGACGATGGCGATCTTCGAGCCCTGCGCCGGCAGCGGCGCCAGCGGCCGCGCCATGGCGATGTGCAGGTCGGCGACGTTGCCGGCCTGCGCCTCGTCGGTAATGGCGGCCTCGATGACGTCGGGCGTGGCCGAGATCACCTTCACCGGAATCTTGATGCGCGTGCCGCCGCCCTGCTGCTTGTCGACGATGGCCTTCCACGTCTTCTCGGCGGCCGCACGGTTGGCGGGCGTCGTGTCGCGATGGCGCAGGATCAGCGCCCAGTCGGCAAAGCTGAGCGACCCCGGCTCGTTGTCCTCGACCAGCTGCACGGCAAGCTCGGCCGGCGTCAGCGCCCGCGGGATCGACTTCACGAAGCCGCCGGGCGGCGCCTTCTCGCCGGCGACGACGCGCGCCAGCAACTCGTTCCAGCCTTCCTCGCTGCCGCGATAGAGGCGATAGCGCGAGCGCACGTAGCGATCGATGTCGTTGGCCGCGGTGTCGTTCTTGGCGATGCGGGCGAGGGCGATGGCGCGTGCGGCGAACCAGAAACCCAGCGCATCGAGCGGCGTGCCCTCGAGCTGCGCCACGGCGAGCTGATAGACGTCCTGCAGATTGTCGGGCTCGGCCGTCACCGAGGCGCGGTAGTAGCGCCGCGCCTTGTCGTAGTCCTTGACCTGAAGGGCAGCGTAGCCCAGCGCGCCGTTGAACACGGCGCTCATCTGCTCCTTGGCACGGCCGAAGGTGGCGTCGTCGAGCGAGCTCGGCTTCTGCCACTTGACCAACGCGGCAGCGCCGCGTTCGGCGCCGGCCACCATGGGCTCGATCGCGGCCTTGTCCCCCTGCACGGCGCGTGCACGCGCGGCGTAGACGCGGTGCGCGAGAGCATGGACATTGTCGGGATCGATCTGCAGCAGCTTGCCGGCGATGAAGTCGGCCTTGGCCGGATCCTTGGCCGCCATCCAGGAAGCCATCGCATGTTCCAGCGATTCGGTGCGCAGGATGCTGCCGGGATACCAGGCGGCGAAGACCTCCATGGCCGCCGCCCGCCTGGCCGGATCCTGCGTCTTGAGCGCCGCCTGGAAATTGTCGTACTCGGCAGGATTGGCGAAGCTGCTGCGGCCCTGGCCAGCCGCGTCGAACGACTGGACGGCGAGCGCCAGCGACAGTACGAGAACAACCCACCGCAACACGATCACTGCAGCTCCTTTCTTCGCTGCCACCCGTCGGCCGGAAAGGCCGTGACCGCTTTGTCGAATTAAGGCAGTGTTCATAGGTTACTACGGGCAGGGACGAAGACAATGATCGAACAGCGCTCAACGCTCGCAGCGCTCGTCGCGGCCTGTATGGTCACAGCTTTCGCCACCGGCGGCTTCGCACAGCAAGCCGCGCCGCCGCCGGCCGTGCTGGTCCAGCCGGCCGAATTGACGCCGGTCGCCGAGCAGGCCGAATTCATCGGCCGTGCCGCCGCCGTCGACAAGGTCGAGCTGCGCGCCCGCGTCAAGGGCTTCCTCGGTCCGCGCAAGTTCAGCGACGGCGATCTCGTCAAGAAGGACCAGGTCGTGTTCACCATCGAACCCGAGACCTACCAGGCCACGGTCGACCAGAAGATGGCCCAGCGCGACTCCGCGCAGGCGGCGCTGACCAACGCCGACCTTCAGCTCCAGCGCGCGACCGAGCTGTTGCGCAGCAACACCGGCACCAAGCAGACCTACGACCAGCGCCTCAGCGAACAGCTCCAGGCCAAGGCGAACCTCGAGGACGCCAAGGCGCAGCTGCGCGACGCCGAGATTCAGCTCTCCTACACCGAGATCAAATCGCCGATCGACGGCCGCATCGGCCGCGCCTCGGTATCGCCCGGCAACCTCGTCAGTCCCGACTCGGGCGTGCTGGCGACGGTGGTGAGCGAGAGCCCGATCCGCGTGCTCTTCCCGGTCACCCAGCGCGAGCTGCTGGAGGCCAAGCGCGACGCCCAGATCGGCGATCCGCCGCAGGTGCGGCTGAAGCTCGCCGACGGCAGCATCTACCAGGAGAAGGGCAAGCTCGACTTCATCGACATCACCGTCGATCCCAAGACAGACGGCCAGATCGTGCGCGCGACCTTCGACAACAAGGACAATCTTCTGACCGACGGCCAGACGATCCGCGTCATCCTCGAGGAGAGTAAGCCGCAGAAGGTCGTGACGGTGCCCCAGCAGGCGGTCGCCCTCGACCAGAGCGGACCCTATCTCTTCGTTGTCGACGACAAGAACGTGGTGCACCTGCGCCGCGTCAAGACCGGTATCGTGCGCAGCGGCCAACTGGTCGTGACGGAGGGGCTCAAGGAAGGCGAGAAGGTCGTCGTCCAGGGCCAGCAGCGCATCCGCGACGGCATGACGGTGGCGCCGAACCCGGCGCCGGCCCAGCCCAAGCAGTAGTGCCATGACCATCTCGTCGCTGTTCATCCGCCGGCCGCGGCTGGCCTTCGTCGTCTCGGCGGTCATCACCATCGCCGGGCTGCTCGCCATGACCGCCCTGCCGGTGGCGCAGTTCCCCGACATCGTGCCGCCGCAGGTGCGCGTCACCGCCACCTATCCCGGCGCCTCCGCCCAGGCGGTCGAGGAGAGCGTGGCGCAGGTGATCGAAGGCCAGGTCAACGGCGTCGAGAAGATGCTCTACATGAAGTCGACGTCGGGCGGTGACGGCAGCTACGCGCTGACCGTGAGCTTCGCCGTCGGCTCCGACCCCGATCTCAACACCGTCAACGTCACCAACCGCGTCAACGCCGTGCTGGCGCTGCTGCCGCCCGAGGTCCAGCAGCTCGGCGTCACCACCAAGAAGCAATCCTCGTCGCTCTTGCAGGTCGTCGCGGTCTATTCGCCCAAGGGCAGCCGCGACGGGCTGTTCCTCAGCAACTTCTCGACCATCACGCTGCTCGACACCCTGCGCCGCGTGCCCGGCGTGGGCGATGCGACGCTGTTCGGTGCGCTCGATTACTCGATGCGCATCTGGCTCAACCTCGACCGCATGTCGAGCCTCGACATCACGGCCGACGACGTGGTCAAGGCCGTGCAGGCGCAGAACGTGCAGGCCGCGGTCGGCCTGGTCGGTGCGGCACCGCTGATCGACGAGGTCGGCTTCCAGCTCAACATCACCACCCAGGGCCGTCTGGTGACCACGGGCGAGTTCGAGGACATCGTCGTGCGCGCTCGACCCGACGGCGGCCTGGTGCGCATCAAGGACATCGCCCGGGTCGAACTCGGCGCCAAGACCATGGATTCGATCGGCCGCTACAACGGCAAGCCGGCGTCCGGCATCCAGATCTACCAGCTGCCGGGCGCCAATGCTCTCGCCACTGCGCAGGGCGTGCGCAAGGCGCTGAAGGACCTCGAATCGCGCTTCCCCGACGACGTCTCCTACAACGTCATGTACGACACCACGGTGTTCGTCGAGGCCACGATCGAGAGCGTGATCCACACGCTGATCGAGGCCTTCGTGCTGGTGGCGATCGTCGTCTTCATCTTCCTCGGCAACTTCCGCGCCACGCTGATCCCCATCATCGCCGTGCCGGTGGCGCTGATCGGCACCTTCGCCGTCATGCTGGCGCTCGGCTTCTCGGCCAACACCATCTCGCTGCTGGCCCTGGTGCTGGCGATCGGCATCGTGGTCGACGACGCCATCGTCGTCGTCGAGGCGGTCGAGCACATCCTCGAGCATGAGCCCGACCTCACGCCCGCCCAGGCGACCGAGAAGGCGATGGGCCAGGTCACCGCGCCCATCATCGCCATCACCCTGGTGCTGCTCTCGGTGTTCATCCCGACGGCCTTCATCCCCGGCATCACCGGCCAGCTCTACTCGCAGTTCGCGGTCGCGGTGTCGGTGTCGATGGTGATCTCGGCCATCAACGCCCTGTCGCTGTCGCCGGCACTGTGCTCGCTGATCCTGCGCCATCGCGGCAAGCCGCGCGGCCTCATGGCCTGGCTGCAGGGTGGCATCGACAAGAGTCGCGACGGCTACGTCCGGCTGGTGACGCCGATCGCCCGGCGCACCTTCATGGCGCTGATCCTGGTCGGCGGCTTCGCGCTGGCGACCGGCGGCATCGGCAGCCTGGTGCCGTCGGGCTTCCTGCCAGACGAGGACCAGGGCGCCTTCATGGCCGAGGTGCAATTGCCCGATGCCTCCTCGACCAATCGCACGCTGAAATCGATCGAGGAGGTCGAGCAGACGATCATCGGCAAGCCGTGGATGCAGAGCATCTTCACCGTCTCCGGCTACAGCATCCTCGACGGCCTGAACCTGCCCAACCGCGGCCTGGTCGTCGTCGAGCTGAAGCCGTTCGCCGAGCGCAAGGACAGGACGCTCAGCGTGTTCCATGCCCTGCAGGAGGTGAACAAGGCCTTCGCCCAGATCGCCTCGGCCAACGTCTTCGCCTTCAACCTGCCGCCCATCATGGGACTGGGCAACTCGGCGGGCTTCGAGTTCGTCGTGCAGTCGCTGGCCGGCGCGCCGCCGGTCGATCTCGCGGCCGTCGCTCGCGGCCTGATGATCTCGGCGCAGACCGCACCCGAGCTCGCCAACGTGTTCACGACCTACGCCGCGACGACGCCCCAGATCAACCTCAAGATCGACCGCGAGCGCGCCCAGCAGCTCGGCGTCAGCATCTCCGACATCTTCTCGGCGATGCAGACCACGCTCGGCGGCACCTACACCAACGACTTCAACCTGTTCGGCCGCGTCTGGCAGGTGAAGGTGCAGGCCGACGCACCCGACCGCGGCAACGTCAACGACGTGTTCCGCGTGCGCGTGCGCTCGTCGAACGGCGAGCTGGTGCCGCTGCAGGCCGTGGCCAACGTCGATCTGGTGACCGCGCCCTCGTCGATCGTGCGCTACAACAACCTGCGCTCGGTCGTGGTGAACGGCGCGCCCGCGCCCGGCTTCTCCTCAGGCCAGGCGATCACCGCCATGGAGCGGCTGGCCAAAGGGACGCTGCCCGCCGGCTACGGCTTCGAATGGACCGGCACGGCGCTGCAGGAGAAGGCGGCGAGCGGCCAGACCGGCTTCATCCTGGCGCTGGCCGTGCTGTTCGCCTACCTGTTCCTGGTCGGCCTCTACGAGAGCACGGCGATCCCGATCGCGGCCCTGCTGTCGGTCGTCGTCGGCCTGTTCGGCGCCGTGCTGGCGCTCTACCTCACGGGGCTCGACAACAACATCTTCGCCCAGATCGGCATCGTGGTGCTGATTGCGCTCGCCGCCAAGAACGCCATCCTGATCATCGAGTTCGCCATGGAGGAGCGCGAGCACGGCAAGGACATCGTGAGCGCCGCGACCACGGCCGCCGGCCTGCGCTTCCGCGCCGTGATGATGACGTCCTTCGCCTTCATCCTGGGCCTGGTGCCATTGGTCATCGCCACGGGTGCGGGCGCCGCCACCCAGCGCGCCGTCGGCACCGCCGTGTTCGGCGGCATGATCGCGGCCTCGATGCTGGGTATCTTCGTGATCCCGGGCCTGTACGTCGCCCTCCAGACCTTCCGCGAGAAGATCAAGGGCGCGGGCAGCAAGCCGGCGACCGTGCAGTACAAGGTCGTCGATCCGGGGCAGTAGGTTTCCGGCAAGGGGCTATTGCGGTCCACGTAAGCAGAAGCCCCTATGGCTTGGCCGGACGCCGGTTCGAGAAAGCGCATCTCCCTCTCGATGCCAAGTTCGTCTCGCTACCAGCTCAGGCGAAGGCCGGCGGTGAGCGCGTGGTTGTCGTTGCCCGAGCCCAACTCGCCGTCGTAGCGCAGGTAAAGCTGCGTGCCGGCCGCGACCGTGGTCATCGCCGAAAAGCCGATCACCGCCGCGTCGCGCTGCGGCGTGGCGCCGTAGACGGTGAAGCTGGCCGTCGGCGCTCCGGCGAAGGCCGACGTGATCGGCCGCGCCGTGCTGGCGTACTCGTGCAGCCAGCCCAGCCGCAGTCCCAGGTCCAGCGTGTGCGTGTCGCCGAGCGCGATCGCCGCCGCAATGTCGGCGCCCAACGTGGTGCGCACCGACGTCGTCGTCTGCTGCTGGACATTGAGGTTGAGCGAGTTGGCGCCCCATTCGCTGAACGCTGCCTGGTTGACGCTCGACGTCTGGAAGCGGGCGAATGGGGTGAGCGTCGCCGCTGCCGGGGCGTAGATGCCGAACGCATAACCCGCCTCGACCTGGGCCAGGAACTGGTTGACGCCGGTGCTGCCGTTGGCCGTGCGCGGCTGCAGGCCGGGGATCGAGATCTGCCGCTGCAGCTGGTTGTTCGAGTAGGCGTAGCCCGCCAGTGCATCGATGTAGGCGCCCCACTGGGTGAATGAGGCGTAGGCCGCGACGCTGACGCTGTTGGACCAGCCCTTGCCCTGGAAGCTGTCGACCCACTGCGTGCCGCTGGTGTAGGCGGTGCTGACGCCCAGGAGCACGCTGGGCGAGAGGCGATAGTCGATGCCCGCCGCCGCGCCGCCGAAATTGTAGGTGAGTGTCGAGCTGTTGCCGTCGCCCTGCACCGATCCGAGGCCGCCCAGCGCACTGCCCCAGACGCTGAACGGGCTGGCGCCGTCGCACGCAGCGACGTCGCAGGCCTCGGCCAGCGCCTGGCGCTGGCCGCTGCCTTTGCCGCCCCGCGCCAGCGCCATCTGCTGGCCCACCGCATTCATGAACAGCGCGTTGCTGGCCACGTTGACCGAGCCGAAATCGGCGTACTGCTGGCCGCTGATGGCGTTCATCGCCGGCGAGGCCTGCGTCGTGCTGAGGTTGGCCAGCGCGCCGATCACCGTGGCGAAGTCGCCGGTGGCGCCGGCATAGGACTGGTCGAGGGCGCTGCCGACCGCGCGCTGGTTGGCCGTGTTGCCGCCGAAGCCGGAGAACGGCGTGCTGCCCTGCAGCGCCAAGGTGAGGAACACGTTGTTGGGATCGTAGCTGAGCGAAGGCGTCAGGAACGCATAGTTGCCGGTGACTCCCGAATAGGCGCCGCTGACGCCGCCGGTGGCATTCAGGATGGTGTAGGTCGTGCGGGTGGCGTAGGTGCCGGTGGCGGCGACCACCTGCACGGTGCCGCCGTTGATGGTCGCCGTGCCGGCGACGTTGATGCGATCGCCCTGACCCTGGGCATTGACCTCGACCTGATAGGTGCCGCCGGCGCCCTGCACGAAGTTGCCGTTGATGTTGAGCGTGCCGATCGAGTTGCCGGGCGCCACGATGCCGCCGCTGGTGACCGTGCCGAAGATCATGCCGTTGCCGCCCAGCGCGCCGCCGCTGTTGACCGTGACGTTGCCGGCGATGCTGCCATTCACCGCCAAGGTCCCGCCGTTGACCGCCGTCGGTCCACTGTAGGTATTGGTACCGGTGAAGTTCACCAACCCGCCGCCCTGGATGGTGACGCTGCCGCTGCCCGAGATGGCGCCGGCATAGGTGCCGTTGGTCGTCTGGTCGAAGGCCACCGTGGCGTTGTTGACGATGTTGCCCTGCAGGGTCGAGGTCGTGCCGGCCAGGATGCCGCCCGACACCGTGGTGCCGCCGGTGTAGCTGTTGTTGCCGGTCAGGGTCAGCGTGCCCGAGCCCTGCTTGATCAGGGCGCCGGTCCCCGAGAGGGACGTGGCCAAGGTCGTGTCGCCGGAATTGCTGGCCGTCACGCTGCCGCCGGAGAGCACCAGGCTGCCGCCGCTGCCGCTGAGCGACTCCACCGTCAGGTTGTTGCCACCATTGTCGAAGGTGCCGCCGTTGATGACCAGTGGACCCGAGCCGATCGTGGCCCCGGACAGGAGCTGCAGGACGCCGGTATTGATCGTTGTGGCGCCCGTGTAGGTGTTGACGGCGCCCAGCGACAGCGTGCCCGCACCGGCCTTGGTCAGCCCGCCGGCGCCGCCGATGGCGCTGGCCAGGGTGACGTTGTTGCCGTTGGTGTCGAAGGTGCCGCCGTTCACGCCGAACGGCGCAAGCCGCGAGGAGATGTCGGCGGTGTTGCCGGTTGCCCACTGCAGGCCGCCGCCGTTCAGGACGATCGCGCCGGTGCCGAGATTGTTGCCGGCCGCGAAGTTGATCAGGCCGCCGGTGACGGTCGTGCCGCCGGCGTAGCTGTTGGCGCCGCTCAGAATCAGCATGCCCGCGCCGCTCTTGGTGAGGCCGCCCGTACCCGACATTGCGCCGGCATAGATGCCAGTCGTCGCCTGGTCGAACACCACCGCGGCATTGTTCAGGATGTCGCCCTGGATGCTGGCCGTGTCGCCCTGCAGGACGCCGGCGCTCACCGTGGTGCCGCCGGTGTAGCCGTTGGCGCCGCTCAGGATCAGCATGCCCGCGCCGCTCTTGGTGAGGCCGCCGATGCCCGACATCGCGCCGGCATAGGTGCCGTTCGTCGCCTGGTCGAACACCACCGCGGCGTTGTTGACGATGTCGCCCTGCAGGCTCGTGCTGTTGCCCTGCAGGACGCCGCCCGACACCGTCGTGCCGCCGGTATAGGTGTTGGCGCCCGAGAGGATGAGAGTGCCGGCGCCCGTCTTGGTGAGCCCGCCGGCGCCCGTGATGTTGCCACTGACGGTGAGCGCGTTGCCGGCCGTGTCGATCGTGCCGCCGCCCGTGATCAGGCTGACGGGACGGCCGACCGTGAAGCTCGCCGTCGCCTGCAGGGTACCGCCGGCGAAGGTGAGCGTCGCACCCGCCGCGCCCAAGGCCTGGTCCGAACCGGCCTCCACCGTGCCACCGGCCAGCACCGTGCCGCCGGTGTTGGTGTTGTTGCCGGTCAGGGTCACCGTGCCCGGCCCCATGTAGGCGATCGCGCCCGAGCCGTCGATGTCGCCGGCGAAGACGATGTCGTCCGAGCGGTTGAAAGCCAGGATGCCGTTGTTCAGCACGTTGCCCGCGATCGAGCCCATGGTGCCGCCGTTGCCGATCTGCAGCATGCCGGCGGCGATGGTGGTCGTGCCCGAGTAGGTGTTGTCGGCGGTGAGGATCAGGGTGCCGCTGCCGAGCTTGTCGAGCGCGCCGCCGCCCGAGATCGTGCCGCCGAAGGTGACCGTGTCGGAGCGGTTGAAGGCCAGCGTGCCGTTGTTCAGCACGTTGCCGGTGATCGAGCCCGTCGTGCCGCCGTTGCCGACCTGGAGGATGCCGCCGGAGATCGTCGTGCCGCCGGTATGGGTGTTGGCCCCGGTCAGGGTCACCGTGCCGTTGCCGGCCTTGGTCAGGCTGCCGCTGCCCGACATGACACCGGCATAGGTGCCGTTGGTGCTCTGGTCGAAGGTCACGGCGGCGTTGTTGGCGATGTTGCCCTGCAGGCTCGAGGTCGTGCCGGCCAGCGTGCCGCCCGACACCGTCGTGCCGCCCGTGTAGGTGTTGGTGCCCGAGAACGTCACCGCGCCGCCGCCCTGCACGGTGACGCCGCCGCTGCCCGACATGCTGCCGGCATAGGCGCCGCTGCCGGCCTGGTTGAACACCACCGACGCGTTGTTGGCGATGTTTCCTTGCAGGCTGGTCGTCGTGCCCTGCAGGGTGCCGGCGGACACCGTGGTCCCGCCGGTGTAGCTGTTGGCGCCGGTGAGCGTCAGCGTGCCGGTGCCGGACTTGGTCAGCCCACCCGGGCCACTGGCGACGCCTGAGAAGGTCGAGCTGTTGTTGCCGCTGGCGGTCAAGGTGCCGGAGCCGAGGATGACGTTACCGGCACCGGACAATGAGCCGACGGTCTGGCTGAAATTGTTGAGATCCAGCGTGGCGCCGGCGCCGACCGCCGTGTCACTGTTCGCCGAAAAGCTGTTCGCCGCGCCTGCCTGCAGCGTACCGGCCTGGACATTGGTGCCGCCGCTATAGGTGTTGGACCCGCTCATCGTCAGGGTGCTGGTGCCGAACTTGAGTAAGCCACCGGTGCCGCTGACGGCGCCCGAAAAGGCCGTGCTGGCGTTGTTGCCGCCGACAGCCAGGGTGCCGGAGCCCAGGGTGACGTTGCCGGCGCCGGCCAGTGAGCCGACGGTCAGGGTGAAGTTGTTGAGCGTTAGCGTGGCGCCGGAGGCGACCGTCACCGCGCTGTTCGACCCGAAGGCGTTCGACCCGCCGGCCTGCAGGGTGCCGGCGTTGACCGTGGTGGCGCCGCTGTAGAAGTTGGCGCCGGAGAGCGTCATCGTGCCGGTGCCGGACTTGGTCAGCCCGCCGGTGCCGCTGATGGTGCCCGAGAAGGTCGTGCTGGTGTTGTCACCGCCGGCGGTCAGGGTGGCCGCGCCCAGGGTGCCCAGGGTGACATTGCCTGCGCCGGCCAGCGAGCCGACGGTCTGGTTGAAGTTGTTGAGAGCCAGGATGGCGCCGGAGGCAACCGTCACTGCACTGTTCGATCCGAAGACATTCGCTGCGCCCGCAACCAATGTGCCGGCGTTGACGGTGGTGGCCCCGCTGTAGGTGTTGGCGCCGGAGAGCATCATCGTGCCGGTGCCGGACTTAGCGAACTCGCCACTGCCGCTGACAGTGCCCGAGAAGGTCGTGCTGGTGTTGTCGCCGCCGGCCGTCAGAGTGCCCGAGCCCAGTGTAACGTTGCCGGCACCGGCCAGCGAGCCGACGGTCAGGCTGGTGCCGTTCAGGCTGAAGGTGCCGCCATTGACGGCAAGCGCGCCGGTGATCGTTCCGCCCGAGATGTTCACCGAGCCCGAGCTGACAAGACTTGCCATCGTTCCGCCCGAGAAGTTCAGCGTACCGCCGGCGTTGTTGGTGAAAGCGCCAATCGTTCCTGCGGTCTGGTTGAACGTGCCGGTGTTGCTGACCGTGCCGGACCAAGTGCCCGCATTATTGGTGGTACCGCCCGCCGTGTTGGTGAAGCCACCCGTCGTCGTAATCGCGCCGCTATTGGTGACTGTCGCCGCGTTCGAACCCGTCGCTGCAGAAAAACTTGCCCCGGCATTGCTGGTGAATGCACCGCCGTTGATCGCCAACGCCCCGCTCAGGGTCATCGTGCCGGAATTGGTGGTCGTCCCCGCGCTCTGCGTGAAGTTCACCCCGGCCAGCGTCCCGCTCGCGGCGGTCGTCACGGCGCCTGAATTGGTGATTGTCGTCAGGCCGCTGTAGTTGCCGCTGATCGCCAGCGTGCCGGCATTGGCAAAGGTGGAATTGCCCGTCACCGCCCCGGTGATGTTGAACGTGGCGGTGGCGGCAGCGTTCGTGACGCTGCCGTTGATCGACCCGCCCGAGGCGTTCACCGTGCCGCTCGCCGTGTTGGTGAAGCCACCCGTCGTCGTCACTGTACCGCTGGTCGTAAACGTCGAAGCATTCGACACCGTCGCTGAGGAGAGGGTGCCACTGTTGGAGAAGCTACCGCCGTTGACGACATCGCCGGCCCAGGTACCTGCATTGTTGATGGTGCCGGTATTGGCAGTAATGTTGCCATTGAACGTTGCACCAGAACTGTTGGTGACAGTCCCGGCAACGGCAGCATTCGATATCGCAGCGTTGACAATGCCTTGGTTGACGAGAGCACCCCCGCCGATTGCGATGGCCGACCCATTGTAGATCCCGCTGAGTGTCAGCGTGCCCGAGCCGGTCTTGGTCAGGCCACCAGCGCCGCTGATATTGCCGCTGAGCGTCAGTGCGTTGGCCTGGGTGTCGATTGTGCCGGTGGCATTGAGCGTGATGTTGTTGCTGAGGTTCAGCGACGATGCCGCGGCCTGCAAGGTTCCGCCATTTATCACGAGCGCCCCGGTCCCGAGCGCAGAATTGCTGCCGACAGCCAAGACGCCCGAATTGAGTGTTGTGCCGCCGGAATAGGTGTTGATCCCGCTCAGCGTCATCGTCCCGGCGCCGGACTTGACCAGCGCGCCCGAGCCACTGACGACACCCGAAAATATCGTGCTCGTGTTGTCGCCGCCGGCGGTCAGGGTGCCCGTGGGGAAGTTGCCCAGGACAACGCTGCCGGCACCGGCCAGTGATCCAATGGTCTGGTTGAAACTGTTGAGAGCCAGCGTGGCTCCGGAGGAGACTGTCACCGCACTGTTGGCCGAAAAGCTGTTCGCCGCACCCGGTTGCAGAAGGCCAGCACTGACAGTGGTGGCACCACTGTAGGTGTTGGCGCCAGAGAGCGTCATCGCGCCGGTACCGGACTTGGTCAGTCTGCCGGTGCCGCTAATGCTGCCCGAGTAGGTCGTGCTTGTGTTGTTGCCGCCGGTGGTCAGGGTGCCCGCGACGAGTGTTACGTTGCCGGCGCCAGCCAGTGAGCCGATGGCCTGGTCGGCGTGGAGGGCCAGCGTGGCGCCAGAAGCGATCGTCGTTGCACTGTTCTGCCCTAAGACGTTCAGCAGGTTTGCCTGCAGCGTACCGGCGTTAACGGTGGTGGCCCCTGTGTAGCTATTTGACCCGGAGAGGGTCATCGTGCCGGTGCCGGTCTTGGTCAACCCGCCTGAGCCGCTGATGACACTTCCCAGGATCGTGCTCGTGTTGTCACCACCAGTGGTCAGCGTGGCCGAGCCCAAGGTGATGCTTCCGCCCACCCCGGCCAACGAGCCAACGGTCTGGTTGTTGCCGTTGAGGTCCAGCGTGCCGAAGGCGCCGACCGTCACCGCACTGTTCGCCCCGAAGACGTTTGCCGCTCCCGCCTGCAGCGTGCCACGGTTAACGGTCGTGGCGCCGCTGTAGGTGTTGGCGCCGGAGAGCTCCATCGTGCCGGTACCGGTCTTGGTCAACCCGCCCGTGCCGCTGATGGTGCCCCCGAAGCCCCCGCTGGTGTTGTCGCCTCCAGTGGTTAGCGTGCCCGAGCCCAGGCTGACGGTGCCGGCGCCAGCCAGTGAGGCTATCGTCTGGTTGAAGTTGTTGAGGTTGAGCGCGGCCCCACTGACCACCATGACCGCACTGGCTGAAGAAAACGAGTTGGCACTGCCGGCTTGCAAGGTGCCGGAGGCGACGGTGGTGGCACCGGAATAGGTGTTGGCGCCAGAGAGCGTCACGGTGCCTTGGGTGAAAGCCCCGCCGGTGCCGTGCAGAGACGCACTGACCGACGTGCCGTTAAGAAGAAAGCCGCCCGCGGTGGTGAGCGTGCCGCCGAGCACCGACGCACCGATGATGGTGATACCGAAGTTACCATTCGTGATGCTGGTGCCAGAGCCGGCGATCGTGCCCCCTTCAAGCGATACCGAGCCGGCAACGTTCAAGGCGGAGCCACCCATGACGCTACCGCCGAGCATGGTCAGATTGCCGCCGACGGCCACGGTGCCGGCGCCAGTGATCGTGCCGGCGGAAAGGGTCAGCCCGTTTGTGACTGTCAGGGTCTGGTTGTTGAGAGTGAGCGTGCTGCCCGTCCCATCCATGTTCAGGGCCGCGGCTGCGCTGGCCGCGCTCAGAGTCGGCTGGTTGCCGCCGCCCGACAGGAATACCGAGTTTGCGGCAGTGGGAGCACTATTGGTGTTCCAGTTGGCCCCGTTGGACCAATCGGTGCTGGCGCTGCCATCCCATACGACGTTCTGGCCGCTCGCGGGCCCGGAAAACGTTGCAGCCGTAAGGGCCGTGCCAAGCATCAACGCTGCGCGAACACCACCAGGTCCGCATCGTTCACGGCGCATATCGAACGATTCCCCCAAATCCACCCAGCGACGGCATCGGCCCGCTTCCGGCTCCCGATAATCCGCGCCAAGCGTACGTGAAAATCCGGGAAGGGCAGGGCTCTCCGTCTCGCGCGAGACGCTAGGCTGGCGAGCGAGAATCCGTCTTCACCCAATTGGGGGACAAACTACTCAAACTTGCATTTGATTTTTGCCATTCGCCTCGCTGACGGCTATGAGGAGTCGCCATCATGGATCGCGATTTGCTCATCCAGCAGATCTACGACGCTGCGGCGATGCCGGAGTTGTGGCCGGCTGCGCTGGAAGGCTTCGGCCGCACCGTCGGCACACCCGCGGTCGCCTTGCTCACCCGACGAAGCGATTCCTGGATCGGCAGCACCTGCTCGATGGACATGGCCTCATCGCTCCCGGTCTATCTGCAAAGCGACGTCCCGACCCGCACACAGACAACGGCACGCCTGCTCGCCGCCGACCGGGCGGGTTTCGTCGCGAGCGATGACGTCTACACGCCGGACGAGTGGGAGCTCGACCCTTTCCGCCGCGAATGGGGCAAGGCATGGGGCTGGGATCGCGCGGCGGCGACGGCTATCCAGATCCCCAGTGGCGATTTCGTGGTGGTCCACGCCCAGCGACGCGACGGCGAGCCGGGCTTCAATGCCCGCGACGTGGCCACGCTCGACTCCTTTCGACCCCACCTCGCCCGCGCCGGCTTCCTGGCGGGGCGCTGGCGATTGCAGCGGCTGCGGGCGGCGGCCGAGGCACTGGCCCTGGTCGGCCTCCCCGCCGCCGTGCTCGACCGCGACGCGCGGGTGCTGGCGGCCAATTCGCTGATCGAGGAAGCGAAGGGTCATGTCCGTTGGCTGCCACGCGATCGCCTGGCGCTTGCCGATCCGCCCGCCAATCAGATGCTGCTACAGGCGCTCGCCGGATTGTTCGATCCCTCGCAACCGGCCGTGAACTCGTTCGCATCACGCTCCAGGACAGGCGCCGCGGTGATCCATGTCGTGCCGACGACAGGACACGCGCGCGAGATCTTCGATGGCGGCCTGGCGATCGTCGTCCTGACGCCGGTCACGGCGCCGGACGCGCCCGACCTGACTCTGATCCGCGCGTTGTTCGATCTCTCGGCCAGCGAGGCGCGCGTCGCCCGTGGCCTGACACGTGGCCGCACTGTCGAGCAGATCGCGGAGGATGCCGGCGTAACCCGCGAGACAGTACGTTCCCAGGTCAAGGCCGTGATGGCCAAGACCGGAACATCGCGACAGGCCGAGATCGCCGCCTTGCTGGCAGGTCTGCCCCGGCTACCGGCCGGGGAGGACGATGAGGCCTAGTCTGGCCAGCCGAATGCCTCTTCCCAGGTGCCGCGTGTCGAGGCTTTGGAGTACTCCGCCGCGCGGTTCTCGAAGAAGTCGGTGTGCTCGATGGCGTCCGGCATCTGGTCAATCCACGGCAGCGGGTTCTTGGCGTCGCTGCGGTAGATGGGCTGCAGGCCGATCTGGGTGAGCCGTCGGCCGGCGATATAGCGGATGTAGCGCCTGACATGTGCGCAGACACCATCAGGTCCGCATCGTTACGGCGCATATCGAACAGATTCCTCCAAATTACCGAGCGTCGCTATCGGGCCTGCTTCCCGTCCCGGTGCAGACTACCCTCGCGGTCTGAATTGCCGACTACTGTCGCTTCAGCAGACCGCTGTTCGTCTGGAAACTGCTGGTCGAATTGAACGCGATCTCTCCGGGACTACGCAGAATAAACTCACTCGTGAACCGTCCGTCGCTGGCAACTACTCTGTCGCCCGCAAACTTGCCCGACATCCGGTAAAGGCCTCCCCCAATCGAGGTGGCGCCGCCGGAAGCGCTCCACTTTCCTACGATCAGAATGACGTCGACAGCGTCGGGATCCTGCGGTTGCCCGAAGACAGCCGCGGCACATGCCAGCGCCATGTTTCCCACCCAGGCACCCGCGAAGGCTGCCAGTTTCGGAGGCGCACCAGGTTCCGGAGGAACCAGGGTGTAGGTTGTGCTGCGGCCGCAGGCCTTCAGCGTTTTCGCCTGGGCACCGGCCGGCAACGGCCGCACGACAAAAGGACAATTCGGCACGCCCGACAAGGCGAGTCGAACGTCCTTGCTCTGGACGTTGCCGGACACCGTGACGTGCCCGACCCCTGCCAGTGGCGACTGATATGCGAGCGTGAAGTTTCCGTCGGCACCGACAGTTCCTCGCTGTTCCTGCGCCTGCGGCGGTGTGACTGAGATCACGCTGCCGTTTACGCTGATGTTGAATATGCCGCTGCCGGCGGGACAGGAACTCGGGGCGTTCGGCGCCAAAGCGACACTGCCTTGCCAGGATTGAGCAAAAGCCGAAGAACCCCACAGCATCCCCACGATGCCTATGGCGACAAGTCGTACGACCATGTTTCACCCTTCAATATTCATCACCGTATCGCCCTTGGCTCGAGGCGGACGACACCTCGAGGGCCCGGTAACCCGCCACGGTCCTTGTTCACTGGGAGGGCGTCCGTGCAGTGCTCGCGCATCGATTGAGTTCATGGTGCATACACATCCAATGAGCCGCATCCCCCATTTGGGGGACAAAAGACTTGGCCGACAAGGATGAGGCCAGAGCGACTTGGCGATGCTCTTGTGTAGTGTCGTGACGGTGAGCGTTTAGGACTCAGTCCATAGCTTTGGCAGGCCAGCCAGCAGCGCGGCGACTTCGGCCTGGCGTGCCGTCCCGGTCTTGGCCATCACGGCCTTCACCTGCGAACGAACGGTTTCGCGCGTTACGCCGCTGCTCTCTGCGATCTGATCGATCGTCTGGCCGCGCGTAAGGCTGCGCGCGACTCGCGCCTCGCCGGGTGACAGATCGAAAAGCGCACGAATTACTTGAGCATTAGGCGCATCGGGCGCCGTCACTGGCGTAACGACGAGGACCGCGAGGCCTCCCTCAAAGAGGTCGCGCGACCGCCCCGAGGTGGGCACAACATGAATGATCGCAGCATCCGATTCGGTTACGCGTGATGCGAAGGATTGCACAGCCCCATTCGAGGGCTCGAAAAGTCCGGATAGCGCATTCTAGAGCAAACTCTGAGCATGCACATCGACGAGGCCGATCCGGCCGCGCGCCAGCCAGCGAACATGAGTCATCGCCTCCATAAGTCGGTTGGTGGCCAGCACCCGGCCGTTACGGTCGAGCACGGCAGCCGGCAATCCCACGAGAGCTAGCGCCTCGGTTGCCGCATTCAAACGCTGCAGGCGCCAGCGGGCCGCCAGCAGGCCGGCGCGGGCCAGGTGCGGGCGGAAGGAATCAAGCGCCGCGATGCTGCGTCTGTCGAAAGCCGGCTCGGCCTCTCGGCGTTGGACGTGCACGACCAGGGAATCGCCGGACGGGATCTGGATGGCGGTTGCGGCCCCGTGATTCCAGCCCCACTCCGACCCCATTTCCTCCGGAACGGTTCCTCTTCCCACTCCCGCTCGGAGAAGAGATCGAGATTGCTGAGGAAGCCACACCAGTCCCAGCAGCCGCGCGGTGGTCTGAGATCTGGCGACGATGTCGGTGGAGAGATACCGGAGAAAGTCGTGCTCCATCGGCTTGCTCACCGCGTAGCCGGACCGGGCGTCGCTGCGCCGTGTGAGCAGGACAATGCCGGGTGTGTCGACCGAACGGCCGATTCGTTCCAGGATCGCCGGCCATCGCTCCGGAAAGGCCGCGGCCTCGTAGATGTCCTGAAATCAGTGCTTCGCGATCGATCCTAGCCATTAGCCCCATTGAACTGATCCTGCAGACGGCGATTGCTGCCATGGAACATGACGCCGTCGCGCAGGCGTCCCCTCCCCGCCATTATTCGAGACGAATGTTCGCCGCCTTAACGACGGGCCGCCAGCGCTCGATCTCGGCGGCGATGTGGGTGCCGAGCGCCTCGGGCGGCGCGAGAACCGGTGCCCCGCCCTCTTTCTCGAGTCGCGCCTTCACGTCGGCCGACGCCAGCGCCTTGTTGATCTCCTCGTTCAGCCGCGCGGCGATGACGGGATCGATGCCGGCCGGACCGGTGATGCCGTACCACTGGTCGGCCTCGAACCCCGCGACGCCCGACTCGGCGATGGTCGGCAGCTCGGGAAACGCGTCCGACCGGCGGGCGCTGGAGACGGCCAGCGCGCGCAGGCGTCCCTGCTTGGCGAGCGGCATCACCACCGGCGCGCCGGTGAAGCCCATCTGCAGCTGACCGCCCAAAAGGTCGGCGACGAACGGCGCGGTGCCCTTGTAGGGGACGTGCAGGAAGTCCGTGCCGGTGGCGTAGGCGAAGTAGGCCGAGGCGAGATGCGATGCGCTCGCCGTGCCGCCGGTGCCGTAGGCGAGGGAGCCGGGCCTCGCCTTGGCAAGGGCCACCAGATCCTGCACCGAGCCGGCCGCGAGCGAAGGATTGACGGTGAGCACGTTGGGCACGTTCGCGACGTAGGCCAGCGGCGTCCAGCCTTTGACGGGATCGTAGCTGTGCCTGGGATAGACCAGCGGATTGATGGCGAGCGTGCCGATATGGCCCATCAGCATCGTCAGCCCATCGGGCTCGGAGCGGGCCACCGTCTCGCAGCCGATCGTGCCGCCGCCGCCCGGCCTGTTCTCGACCACGCAGCTCTGGCCGAACGCGACCTGCAGCTTGGCCGCGATCTCGCGCGCCAGGATGTCGGTCGTGCCGCCCGGCGTGAACGGCACGACCAGGCGAAGCGGCTTGGCGGGAAAGCTTTGGGCCCGCGCCGCCGCCGTGACGATCACGGCGCCCGTTGCGCATGCCGCGCCTGCGGCGCCGACGAGCAGGCGGCGGCGACGCATCACGCCCGATCGGTGCCGGCGCCGATGCGATCGATGAGAGCCTTGTCGTGCAGCGTCGTATCCTGGCCCGGCGGGGCGATGCGGACGGCGTCTTCCAGGCTCATCGTCTGGCGCCACTCCTCCTCCGGCCGCGAGCGGCCGTCATAGCCGATCTGGTCGACGCCCCAGTAGAGCTCGAGATGATGACCGTCGGGATCCAGGAACTCGACGGAGACCTGGCAGCCGGCACGGCGGCGGCCCTCGAACACGATCCTGGCGCCATATTTCTGCAGATGATCGCGGGCGCGGAAGACCTCGTCGAGCGTCGCGAGCTCGAAGGCAAGGTGATGCAGCGTGCGCTTGGCGTCGGCGGCCGGAGGCGCCCCGCCGATCAGCGCCAGGCAATGATGATCGCCGTTGCAGCGCAGGAAGACCATGCCGCCCGGCATCTTGTTGCTGCCGTAGATGTCGGAGATCCTGAAGCCCAGCACCTCGGTATAGAAGCGCTTCGACGCTTCGAGATCCGTGACGTTGATCACGGCGTGGCCGATCTTCTGGACGGCGAAGGGCGGGTTCATGCGACGAGCCTCCCGTGTTTCAGCCAGCATATCGCGTCGTCGAGGCGGTCGTCGCCCCAGAACAGCTCGCCCCTCACGACGAAGGTAGGCGAGCCGAAGATGCCGAGCCGGCGCGCCTCGTCCGTGGCTGCGACATAGACGCCGCCGATCCGGTCGGACTGCGCCTGGCCCACCACCCGCACCGGATCCTGGCCGACCTCGCCGAGGCTCGCCGACAGATTGGGCTCCAGGCCCGGTTCCTGCCCGTCGACGAACCAGCGACGGTAGCTTGCCACGACATAGGACTTGCCCCAGCCCTCTTCGAGCCCGAGCAGGGCCAGGCGATTGGCGAGATCGAACTGCTGCAACGGATACGGCGCCGGCACCTTCGCCTCGAGACCGTACATCGCCGCGCGGCGCTCGATGTCGCGCCACATGTAGCCCATCTTGATCGGCTTGGTGGCGAACGGGGTGTTGTTCTGCTCGCGCATGATGGTACGCACGCTGAACGGCCGCCAGTTGAAGGCCACGCCGGTCGTCGCTTCGACCTTCTGCAGTCGCGACACGGTGAGGTACGCGTAGGTGCTCCCGGTCGAGAACCAGAAATCGATGGCGTCGGTCATGGGCTACCTTTTGCGGTGGCGCTCGGCCATCATGGCCCGAACGACGCACCAGGGGGAAGACGCATGGCGAAATCGCCTAACAGGTTGTCGGCCAGCGAGGCCGTACTGCGCATGGCCCAGAAGCGGCTGAAGGCCCGCGACCTGGTCGAGGCCTGCCTCGACCGCATCGAGGCGCGCGAGGGCCAGGTCCATGCCTGGGAAGCGCTCGATCCCGACGGCGCGCGCAAGCGAGCCGACATGCTGGACAAGCGCAGCCGTCCCGCCGGCCCCTTGCACGGCATTCCGCTGGCGGTGAAGGACATCATCGCGACCAGGACGATGCCCACGACCTGCGGCTCGCCGATCTACCGCGACCATGTCGTCGGCAAGGACGCCGCCTGCGTCACACAGCTGGTGAAGGCGGGCGCCATCGTGCTGGGCAAGGCGGTGACCACCGAGTTCGCCGGCGGCCATGCCGGCAAGACGCACAATCCGCACAACCTGCGCCACACGCCAGCCGGCTCGTCGTCGGGCTCGGCCGCCGCCGTCGCCGACTTCATGGCGCCGGTGGGTTACGGCACCCAGACCGCGGGCTCGGTGATCCGGCCCGGCGCCTTCAACGGCGTCGTCGCCTACAAGGGCACCTACGGCTGGGCCGACATGACCGGCATCAAGGCCTACGCGCCGTTCCTCGACACGCTGGGCTTCTTCGCCCGCGAGGCCAACGACCTGGCGCTGATCCGCGCCGCCTACGGCCATGCTCCGGCCGATCCGCCCGCCGAGCCGCCGCGCATCGGCCTGATCCGCACGCCGTGGTGGGACATCGCCGAGCCCTACAACAGGAAGAACATCGAGGAGGCCTCGCGCACGCTCAGGGCCGCCGGCGCCCGCGTGCGCGAATGGCAGGCGCCGGACAACTGGGCGAACCTTGTGCAGGCGCAGCATCGCATCATGACCAAGGAGGCGACGCAGTCCTATGCCAGGGAACGCGGCCGCTCCTCCCACCTCTTCTCGCCCATCATGCACGGCGTGATGGCCGAGGGCGACGCGGTCAGCCGAAAGCAGTATGCCGATGCGAAGAAGCGGCGGCGCACCGCCCTCGCCCAGCTCGACGATGCCTGGACCCGGTTCGACATCCTGCTGGCGCCGTCGGCCAAGGGCGAGGCGCCGTCGGGCCTGGGCAACACCGGCGACCCCATCTTCAACCGCTTCTGGACGCTTTTGGGCACGCCGTGCATCGCGCTGCCGTTCAACGCCGGGCCGTTCGGATTGCCCCTGTCGGTGCAGCTCGTCGGCGCGCGCGGCACGGACGACCAGCTCATCGCCTGGGCGCGCTGGGTGGAGCGCGCGCTCGGCTGAGCCGCCATTTGCCGGGCCCGCTCATGAATCAGATTCCTCTCCCCCTTGGGGAGAGGTTAGGTGAGGGGGTCAACGCGAAGGCTTTCTCCTGCATCACCCCCTCACCCAGCCTCTCCCCCAAGGGGGAGAGGGGCATGAGAAGAGTATGAGCGAGCCGGAGGCTCGCGGTCCGGAAGAGCATGAGTTCTCAGCGAGACTCAGTTCCTCGGAACCAGCGTCCACACCGGATCCAGCACGCGCAGCCGGCGGCCATGCAGCAGCGTCAGGCGCTCGCGATAGCCCAGGACCTGGATCTGCAGGATGTCCTCGAACTCCGGTGGCAGTTCCTCGGCCTCGAGTACCGGCAGCAGCCGCACCGGCTGGTCGGCTTCGTGAAGCTCGGAGGCCATGCGCGCTTCGTTCACGCGAAGACGGAGAAGATTGGCTAGTACTGCACTCGCATTCATAGGCGCCTCCTTGGGCCCATTCGCGAGGATCAGTAGCCGCGGTGGCTCCGACTTTATGTGAGTTTCGTCACACCAGTCAGATCGCCCTAAAATTGCCCAATACGATGAGCGACCGTTCATACATAGCCCGGCCCGAATTGCCGGCATCGTAGGCACCTCACCCTGAGGAGCACCGCGAAGCGGTGCGTCTCGAATGCGCGCGGTAAACCGCGCGTGGGTGGGCCACAGCATCGGTGCCGCCCACCCTTCGAGGCGGCGCTTCGCGCCTCCTCAGGGTGAGGTGTTTTGTTGAAGCGGCTCTAGACATAGCCCGGCCCTTCGATGATCGGATGGGCCATCAGAAATTTCTCGTCGATTTCCACGCCGATTCCGGGCTTCTCCAGCGGCCGCACGCAGCCGTCCTTGCCGATCCTCCACGGCTCGCTGCCCAGCTCATCGCGGAACTTGTTGGCGACGGAGAGGTCGGCTTCGAAATAGCCGCCGTTGTCGATCGATGCCAGGAAGTGGATCGAGACGGCATGGTTGAGGCCGGTCATGGAGCTGTGCGGATGGACCGGCAGCTTCCACATCGAGGCGGCGGCGGCGATGCGCTGCACCTCGGTGATGCCGCCGCTCTTGGAAAGGTCGGGCTGCAGGATGGTGATGTTGCCGTCTTCGATGACGCGATGGAACTCGAAGCGCGTGTAGTGGTTCTCGCCGGCCGCCAACGGCGTGCGACCGAAGCCCTTGGCCATGGCGTAGGAGCGATGGTCGTGCGCCGGGAACGGCTCCTCCAGCCAGCCGATATCGAGCTCGTCCATCGCCGGCATGACGCGGCGCACGTCGGCGACGCCGTAGCCGGTGTTGGCGTCGGTCAGGATGGCGATGTCGTCGCCGAAGCGGCGGCGGATCGCCGTCATGCGCGCGATGTCGGCAGCGACCGTGTCGCCGATGCGCAGCTTCAGCGCGCGATAGCCCGCCTCGACCATGGGCACGGCCTCGGCGACCAGCGAATCGGGCGCCTGGTAGCCGAGCGAGATGCCGCCGGCGTAGGCCGGCACGGCCTTGTTGGTGCCGCCCAGAAGCTTGTAGAGCGGCCAGCCGACCGCCTTGCCCTTGATGTCCCACAGCGCCTGGTCGATGCCGCTCATCGCCATGGCGGTGGCCGCGCCCATGCCGTGGCTGCCGAGCTGGAACTTGTATATCCGGGCCCAGATGCCGACCGTGTCGGTGGCATCCATGCCGACCACGAAGCCTTTCAGCGTGGTGTTGATCAGATGGCCGATGCTGCCCGGCGAACGCGCATGATGGCTCTCGCCCCAGCCGACAATGCCGTCCTCGGTCGTCACCTTGACCATGACGCAGTCGCGCTTGGTCATGGTGCCGATGCCCAGCGACACCTGCTGCTCCTTCGGGACGCGGAAGGAGGTGGGATAGGCTTTGACGTCGACGATTTTCATTTTGAGCACTCCCGTCGTCCCGAGCGGAGCCGCCTGAAGGGCGGCGCAGTCGAGGGACCTTCTTTCTACAGTCAGCCGCTTATCGTGGAGAGAAGGTCCCTCCACGCGGCCCTTCGGGCCTTGGTCGGGACGACGGGCCCTAAGCCACCTTGTACTTCTCGAGCACGTCACGATCGATCTCGATGCCGAGGCCAGGACCGGTCGGCACCTCGACGATCCCCTTCTTCTGCTCGATCGGCTCCTGCGCCAGGTGATCGCGCAGCGGGTTGGGCGTCTGCTCGAACTCCAGCATGGGCGGCATCGGCCGGAAGGCCGGCGGCTGGTCGGGCAAGGCGGCGAGGAACTGCACCGTCGCCGCGAGCCCGATCGCCGAGCCCCAGGCGTGCGGCACGCATTCGACGCCGAAGGCGCTGGCGAGCGTCGCGATCTTACGGCACTCCGAGAAGCCGCCGGCGGCGCAGAGGTCGGGCTGCACGATGTCCATCGCCTTCCTGGCGATGACGTCGCGAAAGCCCCAGCGCGTGAAGTCGTTCTCGCCGCCCGCCACGGCCATGTCGAGCGCCCGGCTCACCTCGACGTAGCCGTCATGGTCCTCCGGGCTGATCGGCTCCTCGAACCACAGGATGTCGTGCTCCTCCAGCATGCGGCCGAGCTTGATGGCGTTGGGCACGGTGAAGCAGTGGTTGGCATCGACCGCGAGCTTGACGTCGGGCCCGATCGCCCGACGCACCGCGCCGACGCGAGCCGCGTCGAGCTTGAGGTCGCCCAGGCCGATCTTCATCTTGATGGCGCGAAAGCCGTCGTTCTTGAATTCCAGCGCCTCTTCCACCGCCTCCTCGATCAATCGATTCATGTCGATGAAGTAGAGGCCGGTGGCGTAGGGAACGACCTCGCTGCGATAGGCGCCGCCGATCAGCTTGTGCACCGGCTTGCCGACGGCGCGGCCCATGATGTCCCACAGCGCAATGTCGATGCCGGAGATCGCCGAGATCGCCATGCCGGTCGTGCCGTAATCCTTGATGCGATTGTAGAGGTCTTCCCAGATCGCCTCGACGTCGAACGGATCGCGGCCGACGACGCGCGCCTTGTACTGGGTCTCGATGAAGGTCTTGGCGACGGCCGACGGACCGTAGCATTCGCCCCAGCCGGTGATGCCCTCGTCGGTCGAGATCTCGACCACGCAGGACGAGCGCGTGCCGTAGACCCAGCCGCGCGCCGACACGAACGGCTTGTCGACCTTGCATTGCAGGATGTGGCAGGCGACGTCGGTGATCTTCATTGATGTTCCTCCCGGACAACCAGTCTAGCGACTGTCCGTGTCTGGCCGTCCAGGATTTTGGCCGCCATCGACCGCCAAGAGAAACCTGCCGCGCGGCGCCGCTCCAATCCAGTCGCCTGATATGCATGCAACAAACATCGGCATCCGGCGTTTGGTCCGGGATCGCGGGCGCTCATCGCGAACGCCATCCTTCAAGATCTGCAGAAAGATGCGTGATGAAAGCTCGCAGCACAGCCCTGGCAGTGGTCATGCTCCTGGCGACCTCCGCCATGGCCCAGGCGGAGACACTCAAGATCGGCTTCCTCACCACCTTGTCCGGTCCCCTGGCGGTGCTCGGCAAGCACTCGCGCGACGGCTTCCTGCTCGCGGTCAAGCAGCGCGGCGGCAAGCTCGGCGGGGTCGATGCCGAAGTGGTCGTCGAGGACGACGCCCTCAAGCCCGACGTGGCGCTGATGCGAACCCGGCAGTTCATCGAGCGCGACAAGGTCGACTTCGCCGTCGGCATGCTCACCTCCAACGTTCTGCAGGCGACGTTCCAGCCGGTCACCGAGAGCGGGACCTTCCTGATCGGCGTGAATGCCGGAACCTCGATGTTCGCCGGCGAGAAGTGCAATCCTTTCTTCTTTTCGACCTCCTGGGAGAACAACCAGGTGCCGGAGGCGATCGGCAAGTATGCCCAGGACGGCGGCTATCGCCGGATCGTCACGCTGGTGCCCAATTACCAGGGCGGACGCGATGCCACCGCGGGCTTCAAGCACCACTTCAAAGGCGAAGTGCTCGACGAGATCTACGTCAAGCAGAACCAGCTCGACTTCGCCGCCGAGCTGACGCGCATCCGCGAGCTGAAGCCGGACGCGGTCCTCGTCTTCATGCCCGGCGGCACGGGGGTCTCCCTGGTGCGCCAGTACGCGCAGTCCGGGCTCGCCGGTTCCGTTCCGTTTCTGTCGGTCTGGACGCTCGACGAGACCACCCTGCCGGCCATCGGCGAGGCGGCGGTCGGACTCTACGGCAGCTCGCATTGGGCGCCGGATCTCGACAACGCGGTCAATGCCGCCTTCGTGAAGGCCTTCGAGGCGGAATACGGCTATGTGCCGTCGAACTTCGCCGCGCAGGCCTACGATGCCGGACTGCTGATCGATTCGGCGGTCGCGGCGACCGGCGGCAAGGTTTCGGACAAGGATGCCCTGCGCAAGGCCCTGCGTGCTGCCGACTTCGCCGCGACGCGCGGGCGTTTCCGCTACAACACGAACCAGTTTCCGGTCCAGGACTTCCATCTGGTTCAGGTATTGCGGCGCGCGGACGGCAACTACGTGACCTCGGCAAAGCGGAAGATCTTCGCGGACTACGCCGACCGTCAGGCCTCGAAGTGCCCCATGTAGGTCTTCAATCTCCCGAAGCGAACCATTCGAGCGACTGTCCGTGCGGGCCCGTCCACGCCTTCGGTTCGCCGTCGACCGACAGGAGAAACCGCCAGTGCGGCGCGGGCTGCGATGTCCGCGCGGCGATGTCCGGGAAGACCCGCGGCGCCTCGTTGCTGATCCAGACCGCGCGAGATGCACGCACGGTTTCGACGAAGCGCCGGCGCGCCTCGGGAGGGGACACATAGGCCAGCACCGCGGTGTGGAAGACCACGAGCGTGGCCTCGGCCGGCGCTTCCGCCATCAACGGCGCGAGATCGTGCAGAAGGTCGCCGCGCACGACGCGCGGCGGATCGCGGCGCGCCACGGCAAGGGCGGCCCGCAGGTTTCGGCGGCGCTCCTCCTGTTCCGGCCAGATCAACGCTTCCAGCCACGCGGTGTCCTCGTCGGAGGCGACATCGAGCGGATTGAGGTCGAGGCCGGCGCGCCAGACGACGCGCGGCAGCGCGGTCGGCAAGGGCGCCGAGCCTGTCACGGCACAGCGGAACATGGGCGCGGCTGGGTCGCCCGGTGCGATACGCTTCTCGCCCCAATCGTAGCCGTAACGATCGGGCAGCAGGCAAAGCCCGGCCGACGCACCCACTTCGACGAGCGCGAGCGGCTGCGGCAACGCCGCCAGCAGCGGCAGCAGGACGGCGCAACGCGCCGGCTCGTTGGTCTGGGTGGTGCGCTGGAGCATCGTGGCCCGAAGCTCGTTGGCGCGGTTTGCGATCATGCCGGTCAGCGACGCGATATCGGGCGGCCGTCCGGCGATCAGCGTCGCCGCCCCCAGCAGCAGGTTCGGCTGGCGTCGCGGCGCCGGCAGGTCGAGCAGGAAGCGCAGGACGGCGGCCGACTCGGCGATCTCCTGCGTCAGGCGGTCGTAGTGCGGCGAGACTCCATGAGCCTCGTCGGCTGCGAACGCGCGATAGCGCCCGGCCAGGCGGGCCAGCTCATCCAGTGCCTCAGTCATCCCAATCGACTCTGGCACGCCGAGAGAAGCGTCAGCCAGTGCCCGTTCGAGGACCGAGCAAGGCCGTCGAAGCGGCGCCGACGTGACGTGCCTCAGCCATCCCAATCGATCACGCGAAGGCCCGGCCACTTGGCCAGCCACTTCTTCACTTTGGCTTCGTAGATCGGTCGCGTGATCTGCTTCTTGTTGGGCCGCACGATCAGGCCGAGCAGGTCGGACAGGCCGTACGGAGCGAAGACGTGCAGGCCATCCGCGTGCGGCTGCACGCCGATCGCCGTCGCGGTCGTCGGAAAGGTCGTCATGGCGTCCTCGGTCGACACATAGGGCGCCTGCGGACTGCCGAATTTTTCGGCGTACCAGAGGTGCACGCGCGCCTCGTTCTTGACGTCGACCCACAGGCCGAGAGCGGCGAACAGCGCGCGAATCCTCTCCGCATGGGCCGCCTCCGCCTCTTGCGAGAGATCGCTGCCATCGAAGTAGACGAGATCGATATCGGAGATGCCGTGCACGGGAGACAGCTTGAACGCGTCGTTCCAGACGGTCTGGGCGAGACAGCCGGCAGCCAGCCAGCAATCCGGCAGCCCGATCCGCGGCCATCGATCGATGACCGTCGCGACGATCGGGCTGCGCGCCAGGATCGAGCGCAGCTGATCGTCGGGACTAGTACCTGCTTTCATTGAATGGTGATTCACGGATGACCTCACCCTGAGGAGCGCACGAAGTGCGCGTCTCGAAGGGTGGCAACAAAGGCGATGTAGCCCACCCTTCGAGACGGCCCTGCGGGCCTCCTCAGGGTGAGGTCGGGCTGTATCAGCGTCCAATAAAAGCGGGGACTAGGCACGGACCGAGACCAGCAGATTGCCGAGCTTGTCCACGGTCACGCGATCGCCCGGCTCGACGACGGTCGTGCAATCGAGCTGCTCCAGGATCGCCGGTCCCTCGAACGTCGCATCGAGCGGTAGCTTGTCCCGGCTGTAGATCGGAGTCTGGTGCCAGCCGTCGCTGAACCAGACGCGTCGCTCACCGGCCTGGGCAGCCTTCAGGATCGGTGCGCGCTCGGTGGCGGCGAGCACGGCGAGCGAGATTTCCGGCCGCACGCCGATCACGGCGGTATGCAGGTTGACCAGCACCGGGGGGATTTCCGGCAATTCGATGCCGAAGCGGCGGAAGTAGGCGGCGGCGAAGGCCTTGTGCAGGGCCTCGACGCCGATGCTTTCGCTCTCGACGCCGACCGACAGGATGTGGCTCTGGCCCTGGAACTGCATGTCGGCGGCGAGCACGCGGCGCAGCTCGCGCACCGGCACGCCTTCCTTGACGATGGTCTTGCGGCCCTCGGCCGCCTGCCCGGCGTAGACGGCCGCGATCGTCGCATCGTCGATCGCCGACAGGGGCTTGTTGATGGTGCGCACATAGTCGTGGCGCAGGTCGGCGACGACGCAGCCCAGCGCATTGGTGATGCCGGGCCGCGCCGGCACCAGCACCGTCGGGATGCCGAGCTCGCGCGCCAGCGCCGTGGCGTGCAACGGCCCCGCGCCGCCGAAGGCGAATAGGGCGAAATCGCGCGGATCGTGGCCGCGCGACAGCGACACCAGGCGGACGGCGCCGGCCATGCGGTCGTTGGCGACGCGCAGGATGGCGGCCGCCGCGGCCTCGGCATCGAGGCCGAGCCGCTTGCCGACCTTTTGCTCGATCAGGCCGCGCACATGGTCGAGGGTCACCGGATGGTCGACGCCCAGCAGCCGGTCGGGATTGAGCCGGCCCAGCACCAGGTTGGCGTCGGTGATGGTGGGCTCGGCGCCGCCGCGGCCATAGCAGATCGGGCCCGGCCGGGCGCCGGCGCTCTCCGGCCCGACGCGCAGCATGCCCGCGGCATCGACCGAGGCGATCGAGCCGCCGCCGGCGCCGATCGTGTGCACGTCGACCATCGGCACGTGGATGGGCATGGCGTATTCCAGCTCGAGCTCGCCCGACACGGTCGGCACGGCGTTCTCGATCAGGCCGACATCGGTCGAGGTGCCGCCCATGTCGTAGGTGATGAGGTTGGGATGACCCGAGGCGCGCCCGGTATAGGCCGCCGCCATCACGCCCGAGGCCGGGCCCGACATCACGGTGTTCACGGCCGACAGGGCGATGAACTGCGACGACGCCGTACCGCCATTGCCCTGCATGACCAGGATGTCGCGGTCGAAGCTTTTAGCCAAAAGCTCCAGGCGCAGGCGCGTGAGATAGCGGTCGAGCACGGGCTGCACCGAGGCGTTGACCGCCGCCGTCACGCCGCGCTCGTACTCACGGTATTCCGACAGGATGGCATGGCCGGCCGTGATGTAGCCGTTGGGCCACAGCGCGTGCACGATCTCGGCCGCGCGCTTCTCGTGCGCCGGGTTGATGTAGCTGTGCAGGAAATGGATGACCACGGCCTCGCAGCCCATGGCTAAAAGCTTCTTCGCCGCCTCGCCCACTGCCGCTTCGTCGAGCGGCGTCAAGACCTTGCCGTCGGCGTCCATGCGCTCGGGAACTTCCAGCCGGACCTCGCGATCGATCAGCGGATTGAAGGTGCCGCGCAGCCCATAAGGCTGCGGCCGCGTGCGGCGGCCGAGCTCCAGCACGTCGCGGAAGCCTTTGGTGGTCAAAAGCCCGACCTTGGCGATCTTGCGCTCGAGCAACGCGTTGGTGGTCGTGGTCGTGCCATGGACCAGGGCCTGCACGGCGGCGGGATCGGCATCGGCCGCGGCAAGCGCCGCCATGAAGCCGACGGCCTGGTTGTCGACCGTGGTCGGCACCTTGGCGAGCTTGACGGTGTTGGAGCGCGGGTCGACGGCCAGGAGGTCGGTGAAGGTGCCACCGACGTCGATGCCGACGGTAAGGAAACGCGGGGGCATGGCTAATTCACCTCACCCTGAGGAGCATCGCGAAGCGATGCGTCTCGAAGGGTGGCCCCAGTCTTGGTGTTGCCCACCCTTCGAGACGCGCACTTCGTGCGCTCCTCAGGGTGAGGTGGTCTGGTTCACACATGCTCTACACCGATAGATACTGTTCGCGGAGGGAAGCGTCGGCCGTCAGCTCGGCCATCGAGCCGCCGAAGCGGATCTGGCCCTTCTCGATGATATAGGCGCGGTCGGCCACCGCCTGGGAGAAATGCAGGTTCTGCTCGGACAAGAGCACGCAGAGCCCTTCGCCTTTCAGCGCGTGGATGGAGCGCGCCATCTGCTCGACGATGATGGGCGCCAGCCCTTCCGAGGGCTCGTCCAGCAGGACGCAGCGCGGATTGCCCATCAGGGTGCGGGCGATGGTCAGCATCTGCTGCTCGCCGCCCGACATGCGCCCGCCCGGCCGCTCGCGCATGTTGGCGAGGTTGGGGAACAAGGCGAAGAGCTTGTCCTCGGTCCAGGCCGGCGCGCCGGGGCGTGGCGGCTGAAGGCCGACGGCCAGGTTCTCCATGACGCTGAGCTCGGTGAAGATGCGGCGGTCCTCGGGCACGTAGCCCAGGCCGAGCCGGGCGATGCGATAGGGTTGCAGGCGCTCGATGCGCTTGCCGTCGAAGGTGACCTCGCCCGCTGCGGCCGGCACCAGGCCCATCACGGTCTTCATGACGGTCGACTTGCCGGCGCCGTTGCGGCCCAGCAGGGCCACGACCTCGCCAGCCGACGCCTCGAGCGACACGCCGTGCAGGATGTGGGCGCGGCCGTAGTAGGCGTGCAGGTCTTTTACGAGGAGCATGCGTGCTCCTCATTGTCTTCCGGACCGCGCGCTTCCTGCGCGCCCATGAGCGCGCTGGAAGCGCGCGGTCCGGAAGAGGATGAAAACATCAGTGCGTCCCTCCCAGATACACCGCCCGCACGTCGGGATTGGCGCGCACTTCCTGTGGCGTGCCGCCGGCGATGAGCTGGCCGCGATCGAGCACGATGATGCGGTCGGCCTGGCTGAACACCACGTCCATGTCGTGCTCGGTGAACAGCACGGCGATCTTGCGGGCGCGGGCAAGGCGCGCCGCCAGCTCCATCAGGGCGACACGCTCCTTGGGCGCCATGCCGGCGGTCGGCTCGTCCATCAGCAGCAGGCGCGGCTGGTTGGCGAGCGCCATCGCCAGCTCGACGCGCTTGAGGTCGCCGTAGGCCAGCACGCCGCAAGGACGCTCGGACTGGTCGAGCATGCCGACCTGGTCCAGCAAAGCATCGGCCTCGGCGATGAAGGCGCGACCGAAGCGGCCGAGCAGCGAGCGCAGGCGGCCGGCGTGCGAGTAGATCGCCATCTGCACGTTCTCGCGCACCGACAGCGAGGCGAAGGTCGCCGTGATCTGGAAGGTGCGGCCGACGCCGAGCCGCCAGATCTGACGCGGCTTCAGGCCGACGATGTCGCGGCCTTCGAGCCGCACGATGCCGTCGTCGGGCGCGAGCTGGCCGTTCAGCATGTTGAAGCAGGTGCTCTTGCCCGCACCGTTGGGGCCGATCAGGGCCAACAGCTCGCCGGGATCGATGGCGAAGGACACGTCGGCCACCGCCTGCACGCCGCCGAAGGACTTGTGCAGCCCTTCCACCTGCAGGACGGCACTCATACCAGCTTTTCCCTTGATCTGGCCTCGCGCCAGCGCTGGATCAGCGCCTTCAGGCCGCCGACCAGTCCCTGCGGGAAGAGCAGCACGATCGCCAGGATCACCAGCCCCATGACGGCGCGCCAGAACTCGGTGCGGCGGGCGACCTCGTCGCGCAGCCAGGTGAAGATGGCGGCACACGCCAATGGCCCGGTCAGGGTCTCGACGCCGCCCAGCAGCACCATGATCAGTCCGTCGGTCGACTGGGCGATGGAGATGGTCGAGGGCGAGATGCTGCCCTTGGAGAAGGCGTAGACGGCGCCGGCCAGGCCCGCGAGCGCGCCGACCAGGACGAAGGCCATCCACTGATAGGCGCGCAGGTCGATGCCGATCGCCTCGGCGCGCAGCGGCGAATCGCGGCCGGCGCGCAAGGCGTAGCCGAAGGGCGAGAAGAGGACGCGCCACAGCAGCAGGATGCCGGCGCCGCAGAAGGCGAGCGCCAGGTAGTAATAGGTCGTCTTGTCGGCGAGCCAGGCCGACGGCCAGACGCCGAACACGCCGTTGCTGCCGCCGGTGAAGGAATCCCACTGGAAGACGATCGACCAGCTGATCTGGGCGAAGGCCAAGGTCAGCATGGCGAGGTAGACGCCCGACAGCCGCACGCAGAACCAGCCGTAGACGACGGCGAAGGCGCCGGCGACCAGCGGCGCCAGCACCAGCGCCGCTTCCATCGGCAGGCCGGCGCGCTTCAGCAGCAGGCCGGCGGCATAGGCGCCCAGGCCGAAATAGGCGGCATGGCCGAACGACACCATGCCGGCCGGCCCCATGATGAAGTGCAGGCTTACGGCGAACAGGGCGAAGCAGAAGATGTCGGTCAGCAGGATGGTGACGTAGCGGTCGGCGGCGACCGGCACCGCGAGCAGCAGCGCCAGACCGACCAATACGAAGGTCCAGGAGGGCACGGTGAGCGGCGGCGCGGGATCGGCGGCGATGCGTTGTGCGGCCTGCGGCTTGCCCAGAAGGCCGAAGGGACGCACGACCAGCACGATCGCCATGATGAGGAACTCGACCACCAGGGTGAGCTTGGAGAAGACGATCTCGGCGCCGAACCAGTTGACCGTGCCGACGCCGATGCAGAAGGCCTTGGCCACGCCGATCAGCACGGCGGCCAGGAAGGCGCCGCCGATGCTGCCCAGGCCGCCGACCACGGTGACGACGAAGGCGTCGGCGATGACGGAAAGGTCGAGCTCGAGATTGGCGGGCTCGCGCGGGATCTGCAGCGCGCCGCCGAGGCCCGCCAGCACGGCGCCGACGAAGAACACCGAGGTGAAGAGCCTGGCCTGGTCGACGCCGAGCGCGCCCACCATCTCGCGGTCCTGCGTCGCGGCGCGCACCAGCGCCCCCCAGCGCGTGCGCGTCAGCAGCAGCCACATGACCAGCAGCACGACCGGGCCGATGGCGATCAGCAGCAGGTCGTAGGTCGGAATGCGCCGGCCCAGGATCTCGACGGTAGAGAGGCCGGGCGCGCGCGGTCCGACCAGGTCCTCCGCACCCCAGACGAAGAGCGCGATGTCCTTGATCACCAGCACGACGGCGAAGGTGGCGAGAAGCTGGAACAGCTCGGGCGCCTTGTAGATGCGGCGCAGGATCAGCACCTCGATCAGGATGCCGACCAGACCAACCGCCAGCGCCGCCAGCACGACCGAGGTCCAGAAACCCAAAGGCGTGCGGCCGAGCGCCTGGATCAGGCTGTAGGCGCCGTAGAGGCCCAGCATGTAGAGCGAGCCATGCGCGAAATTGACGATCCGCGTCACGCCGAAGATCAGCGACAGGCCGGCCGACACCAGGAACAGCGACGCCGCGGCCGCCAGCCCGTTCAGGAGCTGGATGATGATGGAGGCGAAGGTCACTTATCCGTCGTCTCGACCGGAGCGCGAAGCGCGAAGCGGAGAGACCTTGTCTGCATCGGGCAAGATCCCTCGACTTCGCTGCGCTCCGCTCGGGATGACGACGACTTCGTCGTCGTCAATTCGCCGGCCTCATCTTCTTGATCTCGTCGTCCGGCGGCAGGACGTCCTTGCCGTCGACGAAGCGCCATTCCTTCATGAAACCCTTGCCGTCCTTGACGCCGAGCTTGCCGACATAGGCGCCCATGGTCGACTGATGGTCGAGCGGCCGGTACTCGATCATGCCGAAGGGCGTCATCACGGTGATGCCGCTCGCCGCCTTGATCAGCTTGTCCTGATCGAGCGAGCCCGCCTTCTTGATGATCTCGACCGCCGACATGATGGTGGCGTAGCCCACCACCGAGCCGAGCCGCGGATAATCCTTGTACTTGGCCTGGTAGGCGTTGAGGAACTTGGTGTGCTCGGGCGTCTTGAGCTCGCTCCAGGGATAGCCCGTGACGTACCAGCCGTCCGGCGTCTCCTCCTTCAGGGGATCGAGATACTCGGGCTCGCCCGCCAGCAGGTTGAAGACTTCCACGCCCTTGAAGACGCCGCGCTGCTGGCCCTCGCGCACGAACTTGGCGAGGTCGGGACCGAACAGCGAGGAGAAGATCGCGTCGGGCTTGGCGTCGGCCAGCGCCTGCACCACCGCGCCGGCGTCGATCTTGCCGAGCGGGGTGGCCTGCTCGGTGACGAACTCGACGCCCGGCTGCTTGGCCGACAGCAGTTTCTTGAAGGCGGCCGTGGCCGACTGGCCGTACTCGTAGTTGGGATAGACGATCGCCCAGCGCTTCTTGTTGAGCTTGACTGCGTCGGGAATCAGCATCGCCGTCTGCATGTAGGTCGAGGTGCGCAGGCGGAAGGTGTAGGCGTTGCCCTGGTCCCACACGATCTTGTCGGTGAGCGGCTCGGCCGCAAGGAACAGCACCTTGCGCTGCTTGGCGAAGTCGGCGACCGCGAGACCGACGTTCGAGGGGAAGGTGCCGACCAGGAACGACGCGCCCTCGCGGCTCAGAAGCTCCTCGGCCACGCGCACGGCGTCGCCCGGATTGCCGTTGTCGTCGCGGCTTATGACCTCGATCTTGCGGCCGAGCACGCCGCCCGCGGCATTGACCTCCTCGACCGCCAGCTCCCAGCCCTTCTTGTAAGGCTCGAGGAAGGCCGGAAAGACCTTGTAGCTGTTCATCTCGCCGATCTTGATCGGGCCTTGCGCGCCGGCTGGCGCGACCATCGACAGCCCGACCAGCGCCGCGGCGCCAGCGAGCAACTTGTTGCGGGTCAGCATATATCCCCTCCGTGAAGCAACCCCATTGCTTGAACCGAGCCTAGCACTCAACTCGCGAAAGACGAACGCGCCTGGACGCCCCAATGCCCGTCCTGGCGCGTGACGATGTAGATCGTCTCGAACCGGCCGATCAGCGAGCCGTCCGCCTTCCAGCGACTGAACGCCACTTTAAGGTGGACCTTGTCCGGCCCGACATGGATCGGCGTGCGTTCGTCCCACTGGCTGCGCGCCCAGCCCTCGCCCGCTCGCGCGACGAAATCGGCCAGCTTGTAATCGCCGCGGTTCTGCCAGACCACGACCTTGCCGCCGGCCAGCCGCACGTGCGGGAAATTGCACGCCGCATTCGTGGCCGCCTCATCGCCGCGATTGAGGCCGTCCATGTAGGCGTCGAGCACCGCCATCGCTTCCTTCAGAGGATCGCTCATCTTTCGCACTTCCTATAGATGGCGCTCGACATCCATCCGCCGATGCAGGATGCGGACCACAACGATGGTCGTGCCAGTGATCCGGTAGAACAGGACATGTGAACCCACTGGGTACTTCCGATAGCCCGGCCGAACGTCGTCGCAGCTGCGGCCGACTTTCGGATTCGCAGCCACCGCATCGACCGCCGTTTTGACGAGTCGAATGTAGATTTCCGCCTGTCGTACGCCCCAATGCCCAATTGTGTATTCCCAGATGTCATCAAGATCAGATTGAGCACGCGGAGAAAGAATGGGCCGCATTCTCGAGTTCTCATTGCCTGCGCCGTTTGCGCTTCTTCGCAATGAAGGCTTCGAAATCGAAAGGCGTCGCCGGACCGCTTGCTTCACCTTCGTCAAGTGCGGCGCGCAACGCCGCCAGCCTTGCTTCCTGCTCTTCCAGCAGCCGCAAACCTGCCCTAACGACATCACTGGCGGAGCCATAACGGCCCTGCTCGACCCTTTCGTCGATGAAATTGCTGAAGTGCTCGCCGAGGCTGAAGGATGTGTTTTTGGCCATACTCGCCTCCTCTGTATACCAATATTTGGTATCAGGCCGATTTGACGTTTTCAAGGCTGGCTGGCGCATCGACCCGCCACTGTCCGTTCAGAGATAACGCCGCGCCTTCGATCAGACCACAAAGGCGCAACCGACGTACTTCAACCACACCCCGATCCAGTGCTTCGGTGATTGCAGCGCCCGAAAGCGATCCAACCGCAACGGTGACCAACAAATCGCCGAGGTCGCTGTCGGGGTCGAGGTCGCGCGCCGGTCGGCGTTCGATGGCGGGATGGTCCAGGTTCACAGCGTTGGCGATCAGCGTCGCCGCGGCATCGGCGGCTGCGGCGGTTGCCGCCAGCACCGTCGCCGAATCGGCGATGCCCAGGGAGAACGAGCGCCCGCCACGGCCCGAGGTGGCGATGCCACGCGCGGGCTGGTCGTAGGTCAGCCGTGCCACGCCGTCGAGGGCGGTGGCGAAGATGCCGGCGCGCAGCTCGTGGCCCGGCGTCAGGTGGAGGGCGATGTCGCCGCCGTCGTTGACGTAGGCCTTGTCGAGCGTGCGGCCACGCACCAGCGCCTGCAGCATCTCGTCGGCGACGGCACCGGCCACGGCCGCCATGGGCGTGATGTAGACGGCGCGATGCGGCCACACGGCCTCGGCCATGCGGCGCGCCACCGGACCCTGCAGCAGCGGATAGGCGTCGCCGACCGGGCGACGGAGCGTCGGAAGCTCGCGCACCAGCGCGGGAAGGATATCGGCGAAGCGCTCGATCGCCTGCTCATAGGCACGCTCGACTTCCGCAGCTGCGCCGAACGCTTCGACTATAAGGTCGATCGGCCCGTGCTGCAGATGCAGACGGCCGTCAGGGAAGCGGGCAGCGACCGCGCTCATTGGTCGAGCCGCACCTTGTGGGCCCGCAGCACGTCGTCGAGCGTGACGGCGCGCGAGGCATAGCCGCCCAGCGCCGCATAGTCGCTGGCGCGCAGGGTGAACTCGATGGGCGCGACCAGCGCCGGCGTCGGCACGTAGCCGAACGATTTCTCCGGCATCTTCGCGACATCGACCATCAGGGTGATGCCGCCGCCCGGCCAGACATAGGCCGGCACGCCACCCAAGGTGACCTTGGTCAGCGCATCGCGCACCGAGCGCGTCAGCCGTACCGGATTCTCGGTGACGCCGGCACGCAGCGAGCCGCCGGCGCCGGCCATGAACATCACGGTGCAGAGCGCCGGTTCGCAATTCTCAGCGATGCGCTCGACGACATGGCGGACCGGCGCCGGCATCTCGGCCGGCTTGGGCTTCAGATCCTGGTCGAGCTCGAACCATGCCGAATGCTCGCCGGTGGTCGAGACCATCAAAAGCTTCAGGCCGGGCCAGGCCTGCTTGGGATCGATCTTCTCGATGATCTCCAGCGGATCGGAGACGTTGGTGCCGCCCCAGCCCAGGCCGGGCTCGGCAACCTGGAAATAGCGGCCCGGCGTCGACTTGCGGCCGCGCACGCGGATGCCGGCGGGCTTCATGTCGAGGAAGCGACCGCCCTGGTGCTCGCTCAGCACGCCGGTGATGTGGTCGTCGACCACGATCACCTCGTCGACATGACCCTGCCATTGCGGCGCGAACATGCCGATGGCAGCCGAACCGCAGCCGACGCGCATGCGCTCCTCGCGCGTGCCGTTGACCACCGGCGACCGATCGGCCTGCACGACCACGGTCGAGCCGTCGTCGATCGCGAGCTCGACGGCCTCGCGATTGCAGAGCGCCAAAAGCGCCTCGCAGGTGACGACGCCCTCCTTCTTGCTGCCGCCGACAAGATGATGCACGCCGCCCAGCGACAGCATCTGCGAGCCGTACTCCGCCGTGGTGACGTGGCCGACGGCCTCGCCCTTGACGCGCACCGCGGCCTGCTCTGGGCCGAGATAGCGGTCGGTGTCGATCTTCACCTTGACGCCGCAGTAGCTGAAGATGCCCTCGGTCACGACGGTGACCATGTCGACGCCGTCGTGCTTCGACGAGACGATGAACGGCGCCGGCTTGTAGTCGGGATAGGTCGTGGTGGCGCCGATGCCGGTGACGAAGGCACCCTCGCCTTTGCCGAGCTCGCCGCGCCACGAGTCGCTGCCTTCGACGAAGGCGACGCGCGCCAGGTCCGGCTTGGCCAGCAGCACCAGGGGATCGACGCGCACCAGCTTGCCATCCTCGTTGGCATATCGATCGCAGGCGCCGGCGCGGCCTGGCCGGATGCGGCACAGCACCGGACAGGCATCGCAGCGCACGATGCCGGCCTTGGCCTCGGCCTCGGTGAGCGTGATGTCGTCGCTCATGCTACCTCCTTTCGCGGATCCCGCGAAGGGGAGGTGTCGCCGTCATACGGCGACGGAGGGGTCAAGAGCTGCAAAGCGAGACTCATGACCCCTCCGTCCGCTTCGCGGACACCTCCCCAACTACGTTGGGGAGGCAAAGCAATGCCTCGCGCAGACGATGCGGCAACAGCGGCACGCGTTTGGCGCGCACGCCGGTGGCGTGATGGACCGCGCCCAGGATGGCCGGCGCCGTCGGCACCAGGCCGGGCTCACCGACGCCCTTGGCGCCCGACGGTCCCAGCGGCTCGCGATCCTCGATCAGGATGCACTCGATCTCGGGCACGTCGCCGATGGTGGGGATGAGATAGTCGTGCAGGTTCTCGGTGCGGCCGGGGAGATATTCCTCCATCAGAGCCAAGCCCAGCCCTTGAGCGATGCCGCCTTCGATCTGGCCTTCGACCAGAGTGGGGTTGATGGCCTTGCCGACATCGTGGGCGGCGACCATGCGCAGCACCTTCACCGTGCCCAGCTCGATGTCGACCTCGACGACGGCGATCTGCGCAGCGAAGGCATAGGTCGCATAGGGGATGCCTTGGCCGTCGGCGTCGAGCGGCGTGGTCGGCGGATCGAAGCTGCCCTCGCCCATCAGCGGACCCGCCGTCGCGAGGTCGATCACCCGCACCTCATCGCCGTCGCACACGGTGAGCTTCGCCCCGTCGAGCGACAGCGTGGCCTCCGGCCCGGCATTGGCGAGGCGCAGGATCTGGGAGCGCAGGTCGCGGCCGGCGCGCTCGGCCGCCTGGCCCGAGACGAAGGTCTGGCGCGAGGCCGAGGTCTTGCCGGCGTCGGCCGTGAGATCGGTGTCGCCCGACACCAGGGCGAACTGTCCGGCCGGCAGGCCCAGCGCATCGGCCGCGATCTGGGTCATGATGGTGTTGGAGCCCTGGCCGATATCGACCGCGCCGCTGTAGAGCGTCAGCGTGCCGGCCGGCGACAGGCCGACCCGCATGCGCGAGGGGTTCGACATCGAGGTGTTGCCGATGCCGTACCACATGCAGCCGATGCCCACTCCCCGCCGAGTTGGGCCGCGCCGCTTGGCGCCACCTGCCGCGTTGAAGGCCGCGACCTCGGCTTGCGCCTTGCGCCAATGCGGCCGCAGCGCTTCCAGGCACTGGGCGAGGCCGGCGGAGTGGGCCAGCGTCTGGCCCGTCGCCGTGATGTCGCCGACCCGCAGCGCATTGCGATGGCGGAATTCCAGGCGATCGATGCCGAGCTTGTCGGCCAGTTCGTCCATCATCGCCTCGTGGGCGATGGCGGCCTGCGGCACGCCGAAGCCGCGGAAGGCGCCGGACGGCGGGGCATTGGTGAACCAGGCATCGCCCCAGGTCCGTACATTGGGCACGCGATAGGGCCCCATGGCATGCACCGGCACGCGGTTGGCGACAGTCGGTCCCCACGAAGCATAGGCGCCGGTATCGAAGCTCGCCGTCACCTCGCAGGCCAAAAGCCTGCCCTCGGCGTCGCAGCCGAACTTCGCGGCAACCCGCGCCGGATGGCGCTTGGTCGAGGCGGCCATGCTTTCCGGCCGCGTGTAGACCAGGGCGACCGGCCTTCGGAGCTTCCACGCGGCCAGCGCCACCAACGGCTGGACCGAGAGGTCGAGCTTGCCGCCGAAACCGCCGCCGCAGGCCGTCGGCACGATCCGCACCGCCTCGGGCCGCAGCCGCATGACGATCGCGACTTCATCGCGGTCCATGTATGGCGTCTGGGTCGAGACATGGACCTCGATGCGATCGCCGACGCGCTCGGCCCAGCCGGCCTCGGGCTCGATGTAGGCGTGCTCGACGAACGTCGTCTCGAACACGCCCTCGACCACCGCGGCGCAGGTCGCGAAGGCTTCGACGGCGTTGCCGCGCTTCACACCGCCCTCCAGCAGGAGGTTGCGCGGCTTGTCGGCCTGCACCAGGGGCGCATCGGCCGCCATCGCGGCGTCGATGCCGACGACCGGCGGCTCGGGCAGCCAGGCGATCGGCACCTCTTCATCGCGGATCGCCATGACGACCTTACGCTCGCCGACCAGAGCAACGACGGCCTCGCCGCGATAGCGCACCTGACCGTCGGCCAGCACCGGCTGGTCCTTGATGTCGGGATAGATGCCGAAACCGTTCGACGGCACGTCGGCCGCCGTCAGCACCGCGGCGAGGCGCCGGCGCAATGGACCAAGGTCACCCAGCTGGAAACGCGCCCGCGCATGCGGCGAGCGCACGACGCGGATCCACAGCGCATCGGCGGGAACGCCGTCGGCGCCGAACGTCTCGCGGCCCACGATCTTGACGACGCCATCGACCCGCGGCAGTCGCGCGCCGACGGCGTCGCCGGCCCTCGGCATCGTGGGCAGCGATGCCGTCGCATCCATGACGGCATCGACGATCTTGCCGTAGCCGGTGCAGCGGCAGAGCACGCCGCCCAACGCATCCTCGACCTCGCCACGCGTCGGCCGCGCCGTCCCGGCCAAAAGTTCCTGAGCGGCCATCAGCATGCCGGGCGTACAGATGCCGCACTGCGCCGCGCCATGAGCGAGAAACGATGTCTGCAGCGCCGCGAGCATGCCGTTGCCGTCGCCCAGGCCCTCGACAGTCTCGACGGCGCGGCCGGCGACCTGCCCCATTGCCACGAGGCAGGCGCAAACCTGCCGATCATCGAGCAGGACGGTGCAGGCGCCGCAATCGCCTGCGTCACAACCGACCTTGGTGCCGGTGTGTAAAAGGTCGGTGCGTAGCGCGGCGGCAAGTCGCGTGATCGGCGGCCCCTCCCAGACGACCGGCCGGCCGTTCAGCGTGAAGTCGACCTTCATCGGGCGAAGCCTGCCAGCAGGCGGCGCAGCAGGGTGATCGCCGCGTCCTGACGATAGGATGCGCTGCCGCGCACGTCGTCGATCGGCGACAGCGGCGCAAGCTGCGCGGCATCGACGCGGTCGGCCAGGCGATCGCGCGGCGCGCCGGCCAGTGCGGCCTCCAGCGCGGGCAGCCGTTCGGCGACAGGCGAGCAGGCGCCGACGGCGACACGGGCTGCGGCGACACGGCCCTCGGTGAATTGCAGCGTCGCCGCCGCCATGGCGATCGAGATCACGAGATAGCGCCGCGCCCCCAGCTTCAGGAACGCGCTTTCGGCGCCATGGTGCGGCCGCGGCACGTGGATCGCCACCACCAGTTCGCCCGGCGCCAACGCGGTGCGGCGAACGCCGGTGATGAACTGCCGAAGCGGCAGGCGCCGCGGCGTCGGGCCCGCGATCTCGACCTCGGCATCGAGCGCCAGCAGGCAGGGCACGCCGTCGGCCGCCGGCGAGGCGTTGCAGATGTTGCCGGCGAGCGTGCCGGCGTTCTGGATCTGCCGGCCGCCGACCTCGCGCGACGCCTGTTTCAGGCCGTCGAACAGGGGCGGCAGGTCGGCCTCGGCAAGCTCGCTCCAGGTCGTGGCGGCGCCCAGCCGCCAGCCCGCCGCATCGGCCGCAATACCGCGCAAAACGTCGATGCCGCCGATATCGAGCACGTCCTCGTCGATCGTCCGGCCGACCCGCGCCGGGTAGAAATCGGTGCCGCCGGCCAGCACCGTGTGCGGCCGAGCGAGAGCGCTCAGCGCCTCTTCAAGACTGTGTGGACGAAGGTAGACACCCATATCGTTCGTGTACGTACGATGACAATGAGCGCAACACGAGTCAAACGGAGCGCGGACCTGGAGGTCCGCGCTCCGATGATCAGACGATCTTCGACAGCAGCTCGAGGAGCTGGCGTTGCTCCTGGTTGTTGAGCGGCTTCAGCGTCTCGCGCGACACGGCGGGACCGTTGACCAGGAGCTTGGTGATCAGACGCTGGCCGTCAGTGGTGAGACTGAGCAGCGTACGGCGCGCGTCGCCGGGATGCGGACGCGAATCGACCAGGCGACGTTCTTTCAGCCGACGCACGACGCCCTGCATCGTCGCTTTGTCCATGCCGACGAGACGGCCGAGATGATTCTGCGAGAGCTCGGTGTACTCGTGCAGCTTCACCATGCTCGAGTACTGCGTCGGCGTGATGTTGGGATCGCCGATCGTCACCTGGAATATGGAGGAGGCCCGTTGATGCGCCCGTCGCAGCAGATAACCGACTTGCTCTTCGATGCGGTAGGGTCGTGACGCCGGACTTGATGCCGGCCTGCTCTCTGGTTGTCGTCTTGCGACGTTGCTTCCCATCGCCCCCGCCTTTGTTAATCCTTGGCTACACCGCCCGCGCGCGCAGCACAACGGTCTCATAACACCCGAAGCAGAAGGTGAATTGAGCGGGCCTCTTGACTCGTTAACGCAAGCGTGCCGCGACCGATCCAGAACAGCTCGCACAGTTCCCTGCGCTTGATCTTGCCGAGCAGCACGACCTTGCCCGGTCACGCGCAGTTGCCGAGATGAACGAAGCAGAGTTCGACCTGCTCTCTCTCAACGACTGATGCTTCGGCCTTCACGCACAGCGTCGCGCACGGTTGGGTCGCGGCTTGCCGAGACCTGCTCGGCCGATCTTTCATGTTGAAGCCACCCAAGATCACCATGTCGTCGCCTGAGGTAGTCCAGAAGCCACGCATCTGTCATTTGCAGTTGGCTACGATCTCGCCCGTCCCAACGGGCCGCACGGGTTCGTTGTCCTCTTCCTGGGTCTGCAACCCCGCAAAAGGGCACTGCATGCCACATGTCATCGCAATAGGTAGTACCTCGATCTGGCCGTAGCCCTGATACATGGCGTTCACGAGGATCTCGCGAACTTCTTGCCCATCGGCGGCGGCGCGGCGGCCGCCTTGCCCGATGATGTGGAGATGACTTTCGTCGCGACCGCTCCGCGCCTCGCCCTTGTAGTCCGCGGTACTGCGCATCCGGCGTTTTGCGTCGCAGTGCCAGAGGCGGTGACGGCGCGTCAAGGCAGTGGCAGGTTCGTACGGTCCAATACAGAGAGAGGGAAATGCCAGGCGCACTCGAAGGCATCAGGATCGTCGACCTGACCAACATCATCCTCGGCCCGTACGGCACCATGCTGCTGGCCGACCAGGGCGCAGACGTGATCAAGGTCGAGGCGCCGGAGGGCGACGCGGTGCGGCACATCGGCAAGCCTGCCAAGACACCGGGCATGGGGCCGACCTATCTCTACGTGAACCGCAACAAGCGCTCGCTCTGCCTCGATCTCAAGAACCAGGCGGCGCGGGCGGCGCTGCTCAAGCTGGTGGCCACGGCCGATGCCTTCGTCCATGCGCTCAGGCCGCAGGCCATCGAGGGATTGGGGCTGGGTTACGAGACCATCCGCAAGATCAAGCCCGACATCGTCTATGTCGGCGCCTATGGCTACTCGTCCGATGGGCCCTACGGCAAGCTGCCGGCCTACGACGATGCCATCCAGGCGCGCTTCGGCATTGCCGACCTGATGGGACGGGCGGCGGGCGACGACGTCCCGCGCTATCCGCCGACCATCATCGCCGACAAGACGGTCGGGCTCACCTTCGCCTTCGCGACTCTTTCAGCGCTGATGCATAAGCAGCGCACCGGCGAGGGCCAGTTCGTCGAGGTTCCGATGTTCGAGACCATGGCGGCCTGGCTGATGGTCGAGCATCTGTGGGAACGGACGTTCTCCGACGAAGGCGAGGTCGGCTACACGCGCCTGCTCGCCCGTACCCGCAAGCCGTTCCGCACCCTCGACGGCTGGATGGCGATCCTGCCCTACAATGACAAGCACTGGCGCAACTTCTTCGAGATCGTCGGCCGGCAGGAGGTGCTGAAGGACCCGCGCTACTCGACGCTGAACGCCCGTTCCCTGCACATCAACGACATGTATTCCATGGTCGAGGCGCTGGCGCCGACCAAGACGACCACCGAATGGGTGAAGCTCCTGGACGACGCGCAGATCCCCAATGCGCCGGTGTCCAAGCCGAGCGATCTGTTCGACGATCCACATTTGGTCTGGCGGCAGCTGTTCAAGAAGTATCCGCATCCCAGCGAGGGCGAGATCATGATGGTCGAGCCGCCCATGCGCATGAGCCGCACGCCGCCCGCCATCCGCCGCATGGCGCCGCTGCAGGGCGCCGATTCGCGAAGCGTTCTTGCGGATGCCGGCCTGAGTGATGCCGAGATCGACGCCTTGAAGAAAGACGGGGCGCTTATCGAGCCGTGACGGCGAGCTCGGCCGCCGCCAGGTCCTCCAGGGCGGCGCCGACCGACTTGAACAGCGTGATCGAGGTTGCATCGTCCAACGCGCGGCCGGGCCGTTGGGCACGTGAAAGCTCGTAAAGGTCGGCGATCACATCGGCTTCGCCGATCGTACCGTTGGCCATCGGCTGGACGATATCGCCGCCTTCCTTGAGGGCGCCGGCGCGCGTGTCGACATAGACCCGCGCACGCCGCACGGCCTCATCGTCGCTCTCACGCATCTGCGGCGTATAGGCGCCCACGAGGTCGACATGCTGGCCCTCGCGCAGCCAGTTGCCCTCGACCAGTGGCGTCGTGGACAGCGTTGCACAGGAGATGATATCGGCCGCGCCGACAGCCTGCCGGCGATCGGTCACTGCGCCCACCGTGATCGGCCGCGCCAGTACCTGCGGCAGCGATGCCGAAAGTTCCCGGGCAAGGCGCGCCGCCTGCTCAGGCCGCCGGCCCCAGATCGCGACCTCGTCGATCGGCCGCACCTTGGCATGCACGCGGATCAGGTGGGGCGCCAGGGCGCCCGTGCCGATCATCAAGAGCCGCCGGGCGTCGGGGCGTGACAGATAGCGCGAGGCAAGCCCCGACGCGCAAGCGGTGCGCCGCTTGGTCAGCATGGTGCCGTCGAGCATCGCCACCGTCTGGCCGGTCGTGCCGTCGAGCAGCAGGTACTGGCCGTAGATCGACGGCAGCGAGCGCTTGCCGTTGTCGGGGAAGACCGTGACCACCTTGATGCCGAGATGGCTGCCCCCCTTCGTGGATTGCCCGCGTGTCCAGGCCGGCATCAGGAGCAGCATGGCATCGGCCGAGCCCGGACCGAGGGGCTCGGCGATCTTGTGGTGATGGCGCACCGGCATCTCGCAGCCGGCACGGAACAAAGCGTCGAGGCGATCGATCAGGGCGAGATCGTCGAGAGCGGCGTCGACCTCGACGGCCGAGAGGATCTTCACGGGCCGATTTTCACTGGAAAGGGCCGCGGGTGCCGGACGGCAACGAGAGTTCGGAGGAGACCAGGGCGCTCTGGCGCTCGAGTGCCCGCTGGTCGCGCGGCGCCAGCCGGTTGGGCTCGGTCGACGATGCCGTGTCGACCTGGCGCAGACGCTGGATCTCGCGCTCGAGCCGGGCCGCCTCGCCGCTTGCCTCCCGCGCGCGCCGACGATGATGGCGCCCGGCCCACCAGCCCATGCCCAGCCCCGCCAGCACGCCCAGCAGCAGCATGCCGATGACCAGCAGATAGACCGGCATGACGACGAGATGTGGCAGCGGCCACAGCGCAAGCTGCACCGGCTGGCGATTGCTGACCGCGATCAGCACGCCGATCAGGATGAAGAGAATGAACAGGCCGCGGACGAGAAGCTTCATGTGCGCGGGAGAATGGCGCGCGCCCAGCAATGACTACTACTTCTTCTCTTCGGTCGTCGGTTCGGGAGGCGCCAAACCCGCGGCCTTCACGGCTTCCTTGTTGAGCCGGTCGCGCAGGTCCTTGCCGGTCTTGAAGTAGGGCACGCGCTTGGAGGCCACGGCCACCTGCTCGCCGGTGCGCGGATTGCGGCCGGTGCGCGGCTCGCGTTTCTTCACCGAGAACGCACCAAAGCCGCGCAATTCGACGCGATGCCCGCCGGCCAAGGCCTTGGAGATTTCGTCGAAGACTGTCGCCACGATCCGCTCGACATCCCTTTGATAGAGATGGGGATTCCGGGCCGCCAGGCGGGCAATCAGCTCCGACTTGGTCATTGCCATGACAATAAGGGAAAAAACGGCCCCCTTCAAGCCTAAGCCCTTGAATCAAAAAGAAAAGAGGCCGAAGGCTGCCCCGAGCGCAGCCGAGGGGGCTTTTTTCCGCGCGGAAAGGGCAAAAAAAGATCCCTCCGCTCCGCTACGCTCCGGTCGGGATGACGGAAATAGAAAAGGGCCGGCTCTCGCGAGCCGACCCCTTCCCGAAGGTCCCCGGACGGCGACCTTACTTGTCCTCTTCTTCCTTCTTCTGGGCCCGGCTGAGCGCCGCGCCGAGAATGTCGCCCAGGCTGGCGCCGGAGTCGGACGAGCCGAAGTCGGCCATCGCCTTCTTCTCCTCGTCGAGCTCGCGCGCCTTGACCGACAGCACGACCCGGCGCGAAGCGCGGTCGATGTTGGTGATCTTGGCGTCGAGCTTGTCGCCGATGGCGTAACGGTCGGGACGCTGCTCGGAGCGGTCGCGGGAGAGCTCCGACTTGCGGATGAAGCCCGGGATGCCGTCCTGGACCGTGACGTCGATGCCATTGTCCTGGATACCGGCCACGATGACGGTGACCACGTCGCCCTTCTTGGCGACGGTGCCGACCTTCTCGAACGGGTCGTTGGCGAGCTGCTTGATGCCGAGCGAGATGCGCTCCTTGTCGATGTCGACGTCGAGGACCTTGACCTTGACCTGGTCGCCCTTCTTGTAGTCGCGGATCGCCTCGTCGCCGGCCTTGTCCCACGACAGGTCGGAGAGGTGCACCATGCCGTCGATGTCGCCGGGCAGGCCGACGAACAGGCCGAACTCGGTGATGTTGCGGACCTCGCCCTCGAGCTCGGTGCCGGCCGGGTACTTCTCGGCGAAGCTCTCCCACGGATTGGCCATGCACTGCTTGAGGCCGAGCGAGATGCGGCGCTTGGACATGTCGACGTCCAGCACCATCACTTCGACCTCCTGCGAGGTCGACACGATCTTGCCCGGATGGACGTTCTTCTTGGTCCAGCTCATCTCGGAGACGTGGACCAGACCCTCGACGCCCGGCTCCAGCTCCACGAAGGCGCCGTAGTCAGTGATGTTGGTGACGCGGCCCTTGAGCCTGAGGCCGACCGGGTACTTCGCCCCCGCGCCGTCCCACGGATCGCTCATCAGCTGCTTCATGCCGAGCGAGATGCGCTGCGTCTCGGGGTTGAAGCGGATGACCTGCACCTTGACCTGCTGGCCGATGGTGAGGGCCTCCGACGGATGGTTGATGCGCTTCCACGCGATGTCGGTGACGTGCAGCAGGCCGTCGACGCCGCCCAGATCCACGAACGCACCGTAATCGGTGATGTTCTTGACGACGCCGTCGAGCACCTGGCCCTCGGACAGCGCGCCCATCAGGCGGGTACGGTCCTCGGCGCGGGTCTCTTCCATCACGGCGCGGCGCGACACGACGATGTTGCCGCGGCGGCGGTCCATCTTGAGGATGGCGAACTGCTGGGCCTGGCCCATCAGCGGGCCGACATCGCGCACCGGGCGGACATCGACCTGGCTGCCCGGCAGGAAGGCCACGGCGCCCGACAGGTCGACCGTGAAGCCGCCCTTCACGCGGCCGAAGATCGTACCCATGACACGTTCCTGGTCGTTGAACGCCTTCTCGAGCAAGGTCCAGGCTTCCTCACGGCGAGCCTTGTCACGCGACAGGACGGCTTCGCCGTCCTTGTTCTCCATACGGTCGACGAAGATGTCGACGGTGTCGCCTTCGCGCACTTCAGGAGCGCCGGTGCCGCCATTGGCGAATTCACGAAGGGCGACGCGGCCTTCGGACTTCAGTCCGACATCGACCACGACGAAATCATTGGCGATACGAACGACGCGGCCCTTGACGACCGTGCCTTCGAAGCTCGCGGAACCGCCGAGCGATTCCTCGAGGAGTGCTGCGAACTCCGCGCTGGCGGCGTCGTTCGGCTGTTTACGCAGGGCGCTGCCCTTGGCCATTCAATACCTCTTCCTTCATCGATCCCGGGCGAAACGCTGCCGCCCGTCGGCCAACCGGTTAAGTCCGGCGGATCCACTGCCTATAGAACCGCGCCCGGGTGCCCCCGATCGCAGTCGCCGCTAAGTAGTCTGCGATCCGCCGGCGGCGACTTACGGCCCGGAGGAGCGAAAGCCCTTGCTCGAAATGAATGCCACAGCGGCGGCGAAGGCCGCATCGGCATCCATGTCGCTGGTATCGAGGTGGTAAGCATCGGGTGCGGCTTTCAAAGGTGCAGCCGCCCGTTCGCTGTCGCGACGGTCCCGCTCCGCCATCTCGGCAAGAACGCGCGGTCTTATAGTGTCGGCACCCCGCTCGCGCAACTCCTGGTACCGGCGCTCGACCCGCGCATCCAGACTCGCCGTGACGAACAATTTCACCGGCGCATCGGGGCAGATCACCGTCCCGATGTCGCGCCCGTCGAGCACGGCGCCCGATGCCTGATGTGCGAATTCTTTTTGAAATTTCAAGAGGTTGGCCCGGACCTCCGGGATCGCGGCCACCTTCGAGGCGGCCTGGCCCGCTTCGTCGCCGCGCAGCGCCGGATTGTCGAGGTCGGCCGCCTGCAGGGCGGCGGCGGCTTCTGCCGGCGTCCGGCTGGTATGCGTGGCTGCCCAGCCGACCGCCCGGTAGAGCAGGCCGGTATCGAGGTGGGGCAGCCTGAAATGGCCGGCGAGCCGCTTGGCGAGGGTGCCCTTGCCGGAGGCCGCCGGACCGTCGATCGCGATGAGCAGGGGTTTCACGCCGCCTCGATACGGGCGCCCAAGCCGTTCATCAACTGCGCAAAGCCCGGGAAGCTGGTGTCGATCGCCGAACCATCGTCGATCGCCACCGGCTCGCGCGCCGCGAGCCCCAGCACCAGGAACGACATGGCGATGCGATGGTCGAGCTGGGCTGCGACCAGGCCGCCGCCGGCGGGCGGCACGCCGGTGCCATGAACGACCAGGTCCGCCGCGCCCATCTCATGCTTCACGCCGTTGGCCGAAAGGCCGGCCGAGACGCTGGCCAGCCGGTCGCTTTCCTTGGCGCGCAGCTCCGCCAAGCCCAGCATGCGCGTCGTACCCTTCGCGCAGGCGGCGGCGATGGCCAGGATGGGATATTCGTCGATCATCGATGGCGCGCGCTCGGCCGGCACCTCGATGCCCTTCAGCCCGCCGCCTTTGACATGCAGGTCCGCCACCGGCTCGCCGCCCAGCTCGCGCTGGTTCTCGAAGGCGATATCGGCGCCCATGTCGCGCAGCGTCTCGTAGAGCCCGGCGCGCAAGGGATTGACGCCGACATTCTCGACGGTGACGTCGCTGCCCGGCCGGATCGCGGCGGCGACGACGGCAAAGGCGGCCGACGAGGGATCGCCGGGGACGACGATGTCGCGGCCCAGAAGCTCGGGCCAGCCGACGACGGTGATGTGCCTGACGCCGTCGTCGGCTGCCATCACGCGCACCTCGGCGCCGAAATGGCGCAGCATGCGCTCGGTATGGTCGCGCGTGGCCTCGGGTTCGATCACCGTGGTCTCGCCCGCCGTGTTGAGGCCGGCCAGCAGGATGGCGCTCTTCACCTGCGCCGAGGCCACAGGCAGGCGGTACTCGATCGACACCATCTCGTCGGTGCCGATGACGGCGAGCGGCAGGCGGCCACCGGCGCGCCCCTCGAAACGGGCGCCCATCCTCGTGAGCGGCTCGATCACCCGCTGCATCGGCCGACGCCGCAGCGAGGCGTCGCCGGTCATGATGCTGGTGAAGGGATGGCTGGCGAGGATGCCGGCGAGCAGGCGCGCCGAGGTGCCGGAGTTGCCGAGCTCGAGCACGTCAGCGGGCTCACGGCCGCCGCCCACGCCGAAACCGCGCACGCGCCAGAGGCTGGCATCGCGCTCATGCGTCACTTCCGCGCCCAGCGCCCGCAGCGCCGCGGCGGTCGCCAGCACGTCCTCGCCTTCGAGCAGCCCCCGCACCGTGGTCTCGCCCAGGGCCAGGGCGCCGAACATCAGGGCGCGATGGGAGATCGATTTGTCACCCGGTGCACGCGCCCGGCCCTGCAAATAGCCGACCGGACGGGCGACGAGCTTGGCCGAATGGGCTGGCGATGGCAGGACAACCTCCTGAAAAGGCGGCGGAAATGCGACGCCGCGTTCTCGTACCATGGAGGAATTTGGTTTTGACAGGGTGAAAGACGCGTGACATACGCCCTCCCTCGCGGCCGATTTGGCCGATTTCTGCGGAATTTTCCGGGAGTTTCTGCGTGGTGAAGGCGAGCTGGGGTACTAAGCGCACCTGCCAGAGCTGTGCTGCGCGTTTCTACGACCTGAACAAGGGGCCGATCAAATGCCCCAAGTGCGGCCGTGAGCACGATCGCGAGGACTTCGTGAAGGTCCGTCGCGGCCGCGGCGCTGCGGCCGCCACGGCGGCAGCGACGGCGGCTGCCGCAGCGGCAGCGGCCAAGGCAGCAGCGAAGAAGAAGAGCGACGAGGCGGCGCTGGCGGGAGACGAGTTGCCCGATGTCGAAGGCGACGAGGCCTTGGAAGAGACCGACGATCTCGGCGACGACACCGAGGACCTGGAGGTCGAGGTCGAAGTCGAGGACGACAAGGGCGAAGGCGACCGTTAACCCTCCTTCGCTCCTGAGGAGCTACGGAGGGCGGAGCCCTGCGAAGCTCAGAAGGAGCGTAGCAGGGTTGCCACTTCGCGAGGCAGGAACTATACCTCGCGCCGCCCGTCATACGACCCAGGGGCAGAATTTCGGGGCCATAGCTCAGCTGGGAGAGCGCTACAATGGCATTGTAGAGGTCGACGGTTCGATCCCGTCTGGCTCCACCAAACAGGCAAGGGGTTAGCTGGAAACGGCTAACCCCTTCGTTTTTGCGGGGAAGCAGTGGGGAAGCACCTCGCCGAGTTTCGTCCCTGCACCAGCAGTCCCGCGCATCAGTCTTTGTCGTGTCGCCGCCCTAAGCGCGGGTTCGCCGCTTTCAAGGTTCGTCAGGTCCAATGCTCGATCGATCGGCCCGATAGGCTTCACATCGTGCGCGAGCGGCTGCGGTCAATGCGGGCCTTCCCTCTGAGGATTTTGGCCGGTGGTACCATCGGGAGGATGGGCAGCCTGCCACTACCTCGAGGGCCTTCCTGCCCGCCCCCATTCTTCAACTCTTGAGCCGTTGATATCGTTAAGATCGCATTTCCTCCCGCGTGTCTCCAAGGAAATACAAGTGCCCTACTCGAGCGTCCAATTCATTGCCTGGGCCATCAACACTGACGTCAAGAGCGACGGCGGCGCTGAAAGCTACGTTGGCTTGCTGCCGGCAGAGACCGATATCACCAAGCGGATCAACCTTCTACGTCGGGCAATGGAACAGGTACGCATTTGTCCCGAGACGAAAGCCGATCCATCGGTCTTGAAGCTGTTCATGTTTCCGGAGTTCTACTTTCGCGGGAAAGAAGGCGCCTACCGCATGGACGACACTCGCGCTGTCGTCGATGAACTACTGGTTCTCGTCAACGACAAGGCCAAGTGGGACAACTGGATCTTCGCTTTTGGCACGATCGTCAGTGCAAACTTCGACCCTGCCATCTCGCTCGCAAATCCTCTCCCTCCTGGCACGGAGATCGACGCATTCAATTACTGCGTCGTGCAAAAGGGCGGTGGCATCCAGGCAGACGGTCACGCGATCATCAAGCGCACGATGGGTGCCTCGGATTTCATAGTTGACGCGATTACCCCTGGATCGGCGCCGGTCCAGTATCCCGACCCGCTGGAGGGCGGCCGCTTTTCCGAGGTTCAGACTGCGGAAGATCATGAGCACGGGTCAGTCTTCACTCTCGACGACCTCACATTCGGAGTAGAAGTGTGCGCTGATCACGCCGCGGGTCGCCTCTACAATGCGCGCAAGCTGCCGACCATCGATATCCACCTCATTCCTTCCTGTGGGGCGCACATCATCGATAAGTTCGTTGTCGCTAAAACGGACGGCTACGCGTTTGGCTGTGACGGCGCTTCGACTTTTGACGGAAAGCCAGGATCGAGCAGCGAATTGCTCAGAGTTGGAACGGGACGCATCACGCCGTTCAAGGTGCCCGTCGACGCCCGTGACATACGCGTGGATGAGATATACGCGCTCGGGGCGGGAGAGCTGCACATTTATCCCGTGCAACTCCTCGGCTGAGAGTTCAACTCCGGACGCGCTGGGCGCCAACTCCATCGTTTTTCATTTCGATCCGGCAAGCAGCGTGACGAACCCCTTAGCGTGACGCGCGTTGGAACAGTTCGAGCCCACGACGGTCGGTCGTCCGCCTCGCCGGCTGACGTAGATCGCCGGATCCTGGTACTCCAGGGGCGCGGCTTCTCGGGCCATCGCGCGAATTTCAAGGCTGTAGCTGTCGGATGGCATGCCCGAGCATGTGACGAAGTACGGCGTGTAGAGACCGTGAATGGATATGTCCCCTGCCTTGTAGGTCGGCGCCCATAGCCTCTTGGCGTCGGTCGCGAACGCCCAGGAGACGTACTCATGGCCGTCGACGTGGGACGCCGCCTCCGACAGCATCTGGCGAGACCGCCACTCGGTCACGAAGCCGAGCCCGGGACTGCGCCCCAGGGCGATGCGATGAAACGGAATCCAGATCGCGAAGGGGATGTCGCGGCCGACCGAGCTCGCATCCTGTATCGCCGGGAAGGCGCCGGTCTTGCCTATCGTGTGCCTCGCCACACACGCCCTGAGCAGGATGGCGATGTCGGTCGACTTGCACAGCTCCTCGACGACCGGCCACGTCCACGACTTCAGCAGCGCGACGATGACCATCGCCGCCGGGCTGCGATTATAGTCGCGAACGACCCACGGCATGTGCTTGCTGCCGGTCTCCGTTTCGCGGTCGTCCCCCTTGGTGTCGGGCCAGTCGTCCTTCGCCAGGATGTTCTCGAAGCCGTTATGCCAGGGGGGCAGCCGCGGCTTGCCGCTCAGGTCGCCAACGAAGCGCCTGAAGATCCGATGAGACTTCGACAGCGTCCACCACGGCAGGGCGCCGCGCAGCATCACGACTCCCTGGGAATCGAGAGCAGCGGCGATTTCTGAAGGGTGGGTGCTCTTTTTGAATGAAGCCCCGGGCCGGTCTGAAAGAATATCGGGACGATCCTTGAACAGCTGGTAATGGTTCAACGGCGCGGCCTCTGCTGCCAGTACATGGCGACGAAGGTAGCATGCCCGTTCCAAGCTCTTGCCGCTTTCCCACACAAACTTTCGGTGCCAACGTCGCCGGTGAATGCCCGACACGCCGACCCGCGTCGCCATCCGTGGCCCCGCCCTTACCTTCACCGGAGACCCGTTTCGCGACGGCCTCGACAAGACGATGCTCCACGAGCCCGATGCCATCGTCGCCATGGACGAGGGACGCATCACGCACTTCGGGCCGGCCAGCCGCGTGGCAAGCGAGTTGCCCGTCGATATCGAGATCCGCGACTACGGCAAGAATGCGCTGATCTCGGCGGGCTTCATCGACACCCATGTGCATTTCCCGCAGACGCCGATGATGGCGGCCTACGGCGCGCAACTGCTCGATTGGCTGAACCAGTACACCTTCCCTGCCGAGCTGAAATTCGCCGACAAGGAATACGCCCGCACCGTCGCCCGCACGTTCCTGCGCGAGAGCCTGCGCAACGGCATCACGACGAGCTGCGTCTACTGCACCGTCCATCCGCATTCGGTCGACGTGCTGTTCGAGGAAGCCGAGAAGCTCGGTTTGAGGATCGCCGCCGGCAAGGCGATGATGGACCGCAATGCGCCCGAAGCGCTCACCGACACGCCGCAGTCGAGCTACGACCAGTCGAAGGCGCTGATCGCCAAATGGCATGGTCGCGGCCGACTGCTCTACGCCATCACGCCGCGCTATGCCGGATCGAGTTCGCCGGAGCAACTGGCGATGGCCGGCACGCTGTGGCGCGAGCACGCCGATTGCCTGATGCAGACGCATATCGCCGAGACGCGGGCCGAAGTCGACTGGATCAAGGAGCTGTTCCCCGACCGGAGGCACTATCTCGACGTCTACGACCATCACGGACTCTGCGGCCGGCGCGCCGTGTTCGGCCATGGCATCTGGCTCGGCGAGCCCGAGCTGCAGCGCCTGCACGATTGCGGCGCCGCCATCTCGCACTGCCCGACCTCGAACTTCTTCCTGGGCAGCGGCGCCTTCAACCTCGCGCGCGCGCTCGAGGCGGAGCGGCCGGTACGCGTCGGCATCGGCACCGACATCGGCGCCGGCACGTCGTTCTCGATCCTCGCGACGCTGGGCGAGGCCTACAAAGCCGCCCAGCTCAACCAGCAGGCCCTGTCGGCCGGTCACGCCTGGTATCTCGCCACGCGCGGCTCGGCGCGGGCGATGTATCTCGACGATCGCATCGGCAGCATCGCCCAGGGCATGGAGGCCGACCTGGTCGTGCTCGACATGCGCTCGACGCCGCTGATCGACTTCCGCATGAACTTCGCCCGCGACTTCGCCGAGCAGCTCTTCATCCAGATGACGCTCGGCGACGACCGCGCGGTGCAGGCCACCTACGTCGCCGGGCGCCTGGTCCACGATCGGACGGCCAGGGTTACAAACCCCTTTCCATAGTGTGAATATTGCGTTCCGACACACAATATTGTGGCCGGGTCGCCCCAATCAGGGTACGCTTCCCTCGGTAGCTGAAGGAGGTGCTTATCCGTCCGAGGAGCTCGTGCCCCGACGGAAATCAGATCACCGGTGGACCCTCCACCGCGTGCCCTGTCAGCCTCACCTTCCGCCTGACCACCGATCGCCGACGCCTCCGCTTGCGGGGGCGTTTTGCTTTTCGGCGTTCGGTTCCCGCTCCTCTAAGCAAGCCTCCGGAGTACGAATATGGCCAAACGCGCCGCACGCCGCGCCAAGCTGCACGCCATCGATAGCGCCCGTATTCACAGCCTTGTCTTCGACCACACTCCGGCCAACGACCGAGATCAGAGCTACATCCGGAAAATCCGACCGAGAAGCGACAACCAACGTGTCCTGATGGAGGCGATAGACAGCAGGCCGCTGACCGTCGCCCTCGGCCCGGCCGGAACCGGCAAGACCTACCTCGCCATCTCGGCCGCCGTGGAAGCCCTCGAGGCCGGCACCGTCTCGCGCATCATGCTGTCGCGGCCGGCCGTGGAAGCCGGCGAAAACCTGGGCTTCCTGCCCGGCGACATGCGCGAGAAGCTCGATCCCTACCTGCGGCCCCTGTGGGATGCCCTGAACGACCGGCTGGGCGCCAAGCGGCTGCGCCAGAACCTCGACGACGGCACGATCGAGATCGCACCGGTGGCCTTCATGCGCGGCCGCACGCTGAACAACGCCTTCGTGCTGATCGATGAGGCGCAGAACTGCACCTACGGCCAGCTGAAGATGCTGCTGACCCGGCTGGGCTGGCATTCGACCATGGTGATGACGGGCGACCCCGACCAGACCGACCTGCTGCCCGAATTGTCGGGCCTCGCCGCCATCGCCCAGCGCCTCGAAGGGCTCGAGGACGTCGCCGTGGTGCGCCTGACGGACAAGGATGTGGTGCGCCATCCGCTGGTCGGACGCATGTTGTCGGTGCTGTAAAGCGACCGAACTTACCCACACATTGGAACGCGGCAGACGATCGGATCAAAAAGAGAACGTCTGCCGCCACCAGTGACATATTCAGACCGTCCCCAAGTTAAATTCCGTATTGAAATCAGGCGATTAACGCCTAAGTAGCGGTCTGCTGCCATCGCCCCCAGATTGAGTCAATACAGTGACGATGGCGCAACGGTGAGCTGACACCGGGCTTGTTCACAGAGTTCCCCACATGGGCTCCCAAAAGGGCCTTTCGTGGCCCACTGTCTTAGCCCCCGGCGTCGGCGTAGGGATGCGGCAGAACCCGTGAGCGACGAAACCGACATCGATCTGAAGCCAGCCGAAGAGGCACCGCCCAGCGAAGGCTCGCTGGCCGACGGCATGCGCATCATCGGCGAGTTCGTGCACACCCTGCCGCGCAAGCCGGGCGTCTATCGCATGATCGCGGCCGACGGCGAGGTCCTCTATGTCGGCAAGGCGCGCTCGCTGCGCAGCCGCGTCGCCGCCTATACCCAGCCGACGCGGCTCGACACCCGCCTGCTGCGCATGGTCTCGGGCACCAGGACCATGGAGTTCGCGGTCACCGACAGCGAGGCCGAGGCGCTCCTTCTCGAGAACAACCTCATCAAGCGCTTCAAGCCGCGCTTCAACGTGTTGCTACGCGACGACAAGTCGTTCCCCTACATCGTCATCCGCCGCGACACCGAATGGCCGCAGCTCGCCAAGCACAGGGGCGTGCGCGACCCGAAGAACGAATATTTCGGTCCGTTCGCTTCGGCCACCGCGGTCAACCGCACGCTCTACGCCTTGCAGCGCGCCTTCCCGCTGCGCTCCTGCTCGGACGGCGTCTTCTCGACGCGGACCCGGCCCTGCCTGCAGTACCAGATCAAGCGCTGCACCGCTCCTTGCGTCGGCCGCATCGACAAGCCCGAGTATGACGGCATCGTCGACGAGGTCCGCAGCTTCCTGGGCGGCCGCAACCGCGAGGTGCAGCAGGCATTATCGCAGCGTATGGAGCAGGCCTCGGTCGGTCTCGAATTCGAACGCGCCGCGGTCCTGCGCGACCGCATCCGCGCGCTCGCCCACATCCAGTCGCACCAGTCGATCACCCTGCCGTCGATCGACGAGGCCGACATCTTCGCCGTGCACGCCGAGGGCGGTCAGGTCTGCGTAGAAGTGTTCTTCCTGCGCGCCGGCCAGAACCTCGGCAACCGCGCCTATTTCCCGAGCCACACCAAGGATCTCGACGAGCCTGCCGTACTGTCGGCTTTCATCGGCCAGTTCTACGAATCGCGACAGGCACCCAAGCTGATTCTGACCAGCCACGACGTCGTCGAGGCCGAACTGCTGGAAAGCGCGCTCGCCATGACGGCGGGCCACAAGGTCGAGATCCGCCATCCCAAGCGCGGCGACCAGAAGGACGCGCTCGACCAGGCCGTAGTCAATGCCCGCGAAGCGCTGGCGCGGCGCATGGCCGAGCGCGGCACGCAGCGCCAGCTGCTGGAGGGCGTCGCCCGCGTGTTCAATCTCGACGGTCCGCCCGAGCGCATAGAAATCTACGACAACAGCCACATCCAGGGCAGCGCGCCAATCGGCGCCATGGTGGTGGCGGGTCCGGACGGCTTCACCAAGAATTCCTATCGCAAGTTCAACATCAAGACCGAGGGTGCGGCGGGCGACGACTTCGCCATGATGCGCGAGGTGCTGACGCGCCGCTTCGGCCGCGCGCTGCGCGAAGATCCCGAGCGCGACGACGAAAGCTGGCCCGACCTCGTGCTGATCGACGGCGGCCAGGGCCAGCTCGAGGTGGCGCGGCAGGTCCTGAGCGAGCTCGGCCTGGAGGACATCGCCATCGTCGGCATCGCCAAGGGCCCCGACCGCGACGCCGGCCGCGAGCGCTTCTTCATGCCCGGCAAGCCGCCCTTCTCGCTCGAGCCGCGCGATCCGGTGCTGTATTTCCTGCAGCGGCTGCGGGACGAGGCGCATCGCTTCGCCATCGGCACGCATCGCACGCGGCGCGCCGCCGACATCACCAAGTCGGCGCTCGACGAGGTGCCGGGCATCGGCGCCGGCCGCAAGCGCGCCCTGCTGCATCATTTCGGCAGCGCCCGTGCAGTGGCCGTCGCCACGCTCGAGGACATCAAATCGGTACCGGGTATCTCCGACGCACTCGCCCAGAAAATCCATGACCACTTCCGGGGCGGTCGCTAAGAAGGACGGGCAGATGCTCAATCTCCCCAACCTGCTGACGCTATCGCGGATTGCCGCCATTCCGCTGGTCGTGGCCTGCTTCTGGCTCGACCACGGCTGGGCGCAGTGGGTGTCGGCCAGCCTGTTCGCCATCGCCTGCATCACCGACTGGTTCGACGGCTATTTCGCCCGGCGCTATCACCAGATCTCGCGGTTCGGCCGCTTCCTCGATCCGATCGCCGACAAGCTGCTGGTGGCAGCCGCGCTCCTGATGCTGGTCGACAACAGCACGCTGAGCGGCATCAATGTGCTGGCGGCGCTGATCATCCTGGCGCGCGAGATCCTGGTGTCGGGCCTGCGCGAGTTCCTGGCCGAATTGCATGTCAGCGTTCCGGTGAGCCAGCTCGCCAAGTGGAAGACCGGTGCGCAGATGGGGGCGATCACCATCCTGCTGCTGGGCGACGCCGTGCCGCCGATCGTTCACCAGATCGGCGTGGGGCTGATCTGGATAGCCGCCGGGCTGACCTTGATCACCGGTTACGACTATCTGCGTACCGGCCTGCGCCACATGGCCGAAGAGGGACCCACGACATGAAGGTCCGCTACTTCGCCTGGATGAAGCGCACAGTGGGCGTGCCCGACGAGGAGGTAGCGCCGCCGGTTGACGTGAAGACCGTCGGCGACCTCGTCGTCTGGCTGCGCAGCCGCAGCGCCGGCCATGCCGAGGCGCTGGCCGAGGGCGCGGCCTTCGGCGCGGCGGTCGACCAGCGCACGGCGACCTTCGACGTGCCCATCACCGGCGCGCGCGAGGTCGCGTTCTTCCCACCCTTCACGGGGGGCTGACATGGCGGTGCGGGTCCAGGAAGGCGACTTCGACGTCGGCGTCGAACTCGACCGGCTGACCAAGGGCAACAAGCGCATCGGCGGCTTGGCCGTGTTCGTCGGTCTGGTGCGCGAGATGCATGTTCGCGAGGGCCTGCATCGCGACCGCATCGATGCCCTGACCCTGGAGCACTATCCCGGCATGACCGAGAAGGCGCTCGAGGACATCGAGGCCGAGGCCAATCGGCGCTGGCCGCTCGAGGCTACACTCATTGTGCATCGCTACGGCAGGATGGAGGCCGGCGACCGCATCGTGCTGGTCGCGGTCGGCTCGCCGCATCGCGAGGCCGCCTTCGAGGCCTGCGAATTTTTGGTAGACTGGCTCAAGACCAAGGCGCCGTTCTGGAAGCTCGAAGAGACTCCGGCCGGCGAGAAATGGGTCGGCGCCCATGAAGGCGACGATGCCGCTGCAGCGCGCTGGGAGAAGAAGCCCCAGTAGCTCGCAGCCACTTAGGTATGCGTCCGCGTACTTCGTCGTCCTGATAAAATTCACACAACGAAAAACCGTTGGGAGTGACGCTCATGAGCTCATCGAAGCGATTCGACGACAAGGGCGGAGCGACGCTGTCGCGTCGCGCGCTCGTCGGTGTGGCAGGTGTGACCGCCGCAACAGTCGTGGCCGGACGGGCCTTCGCCCAGCAGCCGCCAGCGGCGCCCCCAGGGACGCCCAGGCCGGCAACCCCTCCTTCCACCATCACGACGCCGCCGCGCGAGTTCGGTCCGAACGCACCGCCCAATGTCTACTTCACCGATCCCGACGTCCTCACCGTGGATCCGAGCTTCGATGCGCTGCGCCAGCCCAATGCCCCCATCCAGCGCCTGTGGACCGGCGCGCTGTGGTCGGAGGGACCGGCGTGGAACGCGCAAGGTCGCTATCTCGTATGGAGCGACATCCCCAATAATCGCCAGCTGCGCTGGATCGAAGACAACGGCCGGGTCAGCACCTTCCGCAGTCCGTCGAACAACAGCAACGGCAACACCTTCGACTTCCAGGGCCGCCAGCTCTCGTGCGAGCACCTCACCCGGCGCGTCGTGCGCTACGAGCTCGACGGCTCGACGACCGTGCTGGCCGATGCGTACCAAGGCAAGAAGCTGAATTCGCCCAACGACGTTGCGGCCCATCCCGACGGCAGCTACTGGTTCACCGATCCGCCCTATGGCGGCCAGCTCTACGAGGGCGCACCCGACGCTGCGGGCGGGCCGAGCAATCCCGACGGCAAGATCAATCCGCGGCTTGGCCAGCCGCCGGGCATCGGCACGGCCAAGCGCGAGCTGCCGACCAACTGCTACCGCATCGATCCCAGCGGACGCATCGACCTCGTGGTCACCGAGGAGCAGGTGCCGGATCCGAACGGGATTTGCTTCTCGCCCGACTACAAGACGCTCTATGTCGTCAGCACCGGCAAGGGTCCGGGCGACACTGGGCCGGGCGGCAAGGGCGAGGTCTATTCCTTCACCGTCGGCACGGACAACAAGGTCTCCAACCGCAAGCTGTTCAGCGACTTCATGATCGACGGCATCAAGTGCGGTCCCGACGGCGTGCGCTGCGACGTGTTCGGCAACCTGTGGGCATCGAGCAACGCCGGTCGCAACGTCGGCTACAGCGGCGTCACGGTCTGGAATCCCGAGGGCAAGCTCATCGGCCGCATCCGCCTGCCCGAGATCTGCGGCAACATCTGCTTCGGCGGGCCCAAGCGGAACCGCCTGTTCATGGCGGCGAGCCAGTCGCTCTACGCTCTCTACACGGGCGTGCAGGGCGCCGCGCCGGGCTGATTTCTTTCATGGTCTTCCGGACCGCGCGCGTCCCCGCGCGCTCGTGAGCGCGCGGGGACGCGCGCGGTCCGGAAGACGAAGACTCAGCCCTTGTAGTTCTCCACCACGCCAGCCGAGCGCACGTCGGCCTCGTCGGGATTGCGGCCGAACTCGCGCAGCGCGCGGCGCTGGCGCAGCAGGTCCCAGCAGCGATCGAGCTCGACGTTGATCACGGCCAGGCGACGGCGCTGGTCGTCGGTCATCTCCTTCTCGGCGTAAAGCTTCTTCTCCTCGGCCACGAGATGCTCGATGTGGCCAAGAACGTTCTTGTCCGTCGTGTGCAGTGCCATGGCGACCTCCAAGACTAACCCAATGCCACCAATGCCAAGTCGACCGCCCCACGCTCGCGCAACCGATCGGCGGCGGCAAGAGCGCGCTGGCCGCTGCGGCAACACAGGACAATGCGCGCCGAAGATGGTGGTTGCTCGAACAGGTTCTCGATGGCCTCGACACTGAGGCGTCGTCCGCCGGCGAACGGCTCGGGCGCTTCGTCGGGACCGCGCAGGTCTACCACGAGGTCGCTGGCCGTGACCGCGTCCGGCGCGATGAACGGCACGTATCGATCGGGTTCGGGACTGCCGGCAAAACCGAAACCGCCAAAGGCCAGGCGCCCGGCATCGAAAGTGACGACCCGTCCCAGCACGCTCGGCTGCAGTCCCAGCACCAGGTGCAGGGCGAGATGGGCCTGCAGGCTGCCCAAGACGGCGACGGCGGTGCCCAGCACGCCGACGCTGGCACAGGTGCCGCCATCGACCGAGACATCGGGGAACACCGCACGATAGCTCGGCCCGCCGCCGCAGAAGGCGCCGACATAGCCGGTCATGCCGATCACCGAGGCGCTGACCAGCGGCTTGGCCACGGCATGGCAGGCGTCGCTCAAGATGTAGCTGACGGCAAAGCTGTCGGCGGCATCGATGACCAGATCGACATCGGCAACCAACGTCGCGGCATTCTGCGGCGTCAGGCGCGCGACGACGGGCGTCGCTTCGACCGACGGATTGAAACGCTTCAGCACCGCGGCCGCCGTCTCGGCCTTCGACTTGCCGATATCAGCCATCCCGTAGAGCGGCTGGCGATGGAGATTGGTCTCCTCGACCGTGTCGTGATCGACAATGGTGAGACGGCCGATGCCGGCGCCCGCGAGATACTGCAGCACCGGGCAGCCCAGACCGCCGGCGCCGACTACCAGGACGGAAGCGGCGGCGAACTTGGCCTGCCCTTCCACGCCGACCTCCGAAAGCACCATCTGACGCGCGTAACGATCGCTCATGGCTTCCTCCTCGTGGCGACGATCCATGCCTTCGCCTGGCCCTCGGGATCGCGATGGTTGACGACGTCGCCGACCACGGCGGCGATGTCGGCGCCGGCCTTCAGACACGAGAGCGCCCGCTCGAGCGTGAGACCGCCGATAGCCACCAGCGGCCGATTGCCGATCAGGCGTTTCCACTCGGCCAGCCGCTCGGTGCCTTGCGGCGCCCACGGCATCTGCTTGAGCTGGGTCGGCCATATCGGACCCAACGCCACATAGTCGGGATCGACGGCCAGGCCTTTTTCAAGCTCGGCATGATCGTGCGTGCTGACGCCGATCCTGATCTCGGCGCGACGCAGCGCCTTGATGTCGGCGTCCAAAAGATCTTCCTGGCCGAGATGGACGTAGTCGCAGCCTTCATCGATCGCCGCCTGCCAGTAGTCGTTGACGATGAGCTGAGCGCCGTGGAGGACGCAGATGTCCCGCGCCTCGCGCACTTGCCGGCCGACCTCGTCGGCCGGCTGGTCCTTGATGCGAAGCTGGATCAGCCTCGTGCCGATCGGCACGAGGCGCTTCACCCAGGTCACGTCCGGAACGACGGGATAGAAAGGATCGAGCACGCTGGACACGTCAGACACCTCCCCTTCAGACACCCCCAAGTGCCGCCTTGCCGATCACCGGCGTCGACGGCTGGGCCATGTCGCGCGGCTCGAGCGGTCGGGCGAGATGGGCGGCCCGGCCGGCCTCGACGGCGAGCGCGAAGGCGCGCGCCATCTCGACCGGATCGCCCGCCTCGGCCACCGCGGTGTTGAGCAGCACCGCGTCGTAGCCCAGCTCCATCGCCGCCGCGGCGTGCGAGGGCACGCCCAATCCGGCATCGACCACCAGCGGAATATCGGGGAAATGCGCACGCAGCGACTTCAGGCCGTAGACGTTGTTCAGTCCGCGCGCCGAGCCGATCGGCGCGCCCCACGGCATCAGTACGCGGCAGCCGGCCTCGACCAGGCGGTCGGCGACCACGAGATCCTCGGTCGTGTAGGGAAACACCTCGAAGCCGTCTTGGACGAGGATGCGCGCCGCCTCGACCAGCCCGAACACGTCGGGCTGCAAGGTATCGGCATCGCCGATCACTTCCAGCTTGATCCACGGCGTGTCGAACAGCTCGCGCGCCATGTGGGCCGTGGTGACCGCCTCCTTCACCGAATGGCAGCCCGCGGTGTTGGGCAACACGCGCAGCCCGAGCGACTGGATGAACTGCCAGAAGCTCTGGCCGGCCCGTCCCGTACCGCCTTCGCGACGCAGCGAGACGGTGACGACCTCGGCGCCCGAAGCCTTGATGGCGCGCTCGAGTATGGCCGGCGACGGGTAGCGCGCCGTGCCCAGCAGCAGGCGCGAAGAAAGGTCTACGCCGTAGAACATGGCTCAGCCTCCCTGCATCGGCGCCACGACCTCGATGCGGTCGCCGTCGGCGAGCTTGGTGGAGGGCCGGGCCGCCGCGGCGACGAAGCGGCCGTTCACCGCCGTCGCGATCTTGCGGCCGGCAAAGCCCAGCGACTCGAGGGCCGCGGCCAGGGTGGCCGCGTCGACGTCATGCGCGTCGTCGTTGAGGAAGATCCGCATGCTTGGTCTCCGTTTGAAGCATCGACAGGACGGCATCCGCGGTGCGCCGTGCGAGGGCGGGCGCCAGCAGGAAGCCGTGACGGAACAGGCCGTTGGCGTGCAGCACACGGCCGCTTCGCCTGACGTCCGGCAGGTTGTCGGGGAAGGCCGGGCGCAGGTCGGCGCCCAGCTCGACGATCTCGGCCTCGCCGAATGCCGGATGCAGGGAATAGGCAGCGTTCAGCAGCTCGACGGCCGAACGCACGCTGACCGGACCGCGCCGCTCGCTTTCGATCATGGTGGCGCCGATCATGAACAGGCCGTTGCCGCGCGGCACGATGTAGAGCGGGATGCGCGGATGCAGCAGGCGCACCGGCCGCTGCAGCGACACGTCGGGCGAGCGCACCACCACCATCTCGCCGCGCACGCCGCGCAGGTCCGGCAGGGCGTCGCGGGCGGCAAGCCCGCGGCAGTCGACGACGATGTCGGCTGGGGCGTCCTGCGGTGCCAGCTCGACCCCGAAACGGATCGCCACACCCCTGTCCTGCAGGCGCTTGGCCAGCGCCATCAACGCACGCCGCGGATCGAGATGGGCCTCGCCGGGAAAGAACAGCGCGCGCCGGAAACGGCCGGCGAGATCGGGCTCGAGGGCCGCGATGCCCTCGGCGTCCAGCCAGTCGAAGCGCTCGGTGCGCTGGGCGAAGCGCGTGAGGTCGGGCAGGTCGCGCGGCTGGGCGACCACCAGGCTGCCCTGGCGCACCGTCTCGGGAAAGCGCTCGGCCCACCAGTCGATCGATGGCGCGCCCCACTCGGCGACCTCGGGCTCGGTGGTGGCGCGCTCGCACCATGGCGCCAGCATGCCGCCCGCCATCCAGGAGCAGGCCGCCTCGCCCAGCGCGTGGCCGCACTCGACCACCTCGACGGCGATGCCAAGGTCGGACAGCTCGAGCGCCGAGGTGAGGCCGGCAACACCGGCGCCGATAACGATGATGGTTGGCTTGGCCAATGGCAAACTCCCGTTCCTTCGCCGGCATGATCCGGATCAGGTTCAAAGGGTTCAGCCCCGCTGGCTGTCTCAGCCCGGACTCCCTGGCGGAAGCCGGACACCCCTCGGACGTCATGAAAGAAAGTGCCGAGAACCCCTTCTGTCAAGGGCGCCGGCGAAGCCGTTCCCCGATGCAACCCTCAGATCGGAATTCTCACGGTGACGCGGAGACCGCCCAGCGCCGAGGCCGCGAGCGCCACGTCGCCGCCGTGGCTGCGCGCCACGTCGCGGGCGATGGTGAGGCCGAGGCCGACGCCGCCGGTATCGACGTTGCGCGATTCGTCGAGGCGGAAGAACGGCCGGAACACGTCCTCGTACTTGTCGGGCGGGATGCCCGGGCCGTTGTCGTCGATGGTGATCTCGACCGAGGTGCGGCCGCGAATCGCCTGGAGCTGCACCATGGTGCCGTAGCGCAGCGCATTGGACACCAGGTTGGTCAGGCAGCGCTTGATGGCGAGCGGCCGGAGCTCGACGTCCATGTTGCCCTGCCAGGTCACCTCGACATTGGCGTTGTCGCGCCGCGCGCCCGCGGCCACGTCCTCGAGGATCTCCGAGAGATCGGTCGGGATCGGGTCCTCGTCGCCCTCGCCGCGGGCGAAGGCGAGGTAGCCTTCGATCATGCGCTCCATGTCGGAGACGTCGTCCGAAAGCTCCTTGGTCTCGGGCGACTCGGGCAGGAGCGCCAGCGACAGCTTCATGCGCGTGAGAGGCGTCCTGAGGTCGTGGCTGACGCCGGCCAGCATCTCGGTGCGCTGCTGGAGCGAGCGGCGCAGGCGGATACGCATGGTGTGGAAGGCGGTGGCGGCGTTGCGCACCTCGCGCGTGCCGCCGGAGAAGGCGAAGTCGGGCACGTCGCGCCCCTTGCCCAGGGCGTCGGCCGCGACACCGAGGTGTGCGATCGGCACCAGCTCGCGATGCATGAACCAGATGGCGAGGCCGAACAGCACCAGGGCGAGACCGAGCTGGGCGATGACGTAGGCGAAGCTCGAGCCGAAGGTGAGGCGCACGTGCGGCACCAGCACGTCCATGACGTCGCCGTCGTTGAGCTGGATCTCGATCAACATCTGGCCGCCGCCGATGTTGTTGTCGATGAAGTAGGGGCGCCTGAGGTCGGCCTCGAGCGCGCCCTGGACCTCGCGGGCGGCGATGTCGAAGTATTCGGGCTCCCTGAACGGCCGCACGATGCCCTTGCGGAAGCTGACATAGAGCAGCAGGTCCTGGGCCGAGCGGCGGATGATCCAGGCGCGGTGCGCATCGTCGGGGAACTCGGCGTGCAGCGCGATCAGCATGCGCAGGTCGCGCACCAGCAGGATGGCGAGCCGGTTGGTCACGTTGTCGCCGCGCTGGCTGTAGAACCACCAGGCCGACAGCGCCTGCAGCAGCAGCATCGGCACGACGATGATGATCAACGCCCGGGCGAACAGCGTCTGCGGGGAGTGCCGGTCGGCGAAGCGCGCGATGCTTTCGAACAGATCGCGGGCGGCGGTCGCTATCATGTGTGAACCAACGCGCTCATGCGTCGACCAGGCGGTAGCCCTGGCCTCGGACGGTGCGCAGATAGCGCGGGAAGGACGGGTCGGGCTCGATCTTGCGCCGCAGGCGCGTCACCTGTACGTCGATCGCCCGCTCGTTGACGGCCAAGCCGACGCTCTTGCACAGCGTCTCGCGGCTCAGCACCTCGCCCAGGCGCGCGGTGAACACGCGCAGCAACGCGGTCTCCGCGTCGGTAAGGGGCAGGCGCTTGCCCTTGTTGGTGAGCTCGCCCAGCTCGTGGTCGAACTGGAAGGGACCGAACACGACAAGGCGCTGCGGCTCGCCGGTCGGCGCCGCCACGGTGCGATTGCGCTTCAGCACGTTCTGAATGCGCAGCAGCAGCTCGCGCGGCTCGAACGGCTTGCCGAGATAGTCGTCGACGCCGGTCTCCAGGCCGGCGATGCGATCCTTGGTATCGCCCATTGCCGTCAGCATCAGGATCGGCACGTCGTCGCTGCGCCGGATCTCGGTGGCGAAGTCGAGCCCGGTCTGCCCCGGCATCATGACGTCGAGCACGATCAGGTCGAAATCGAGCACGCCCAGCCGTTCGCGCGCTTCGGCGGCCTGGCTGGCGACGGTGACGCGAAAACCGTTCTTCGACAGGAAGGTGCGCAGCAGCTCGCGCAGGCGGGTGTCGTCGTCGACGACCAGGATGTGCGGCTTGTCGGCCGAGGCATCCATGACGCTCACCGGTGCCCGCGCACCCGCTTGTCGACGACGGCGCGTTCGGCGGGATCGAGCAGGCCCAGCAGCACCTTGCGGAAGCCCTCGACCGAGTCGGCGCCGGTCTCGCGGTAGGCGCGGGCGAAGCGCTGGCTCTGCCGGTCGGTCAGCTCGTGCTCGAGCTTGACGCCCTTCTCGGTGAGCCACAGCAGCCGCTCGCGGCGATCGCGCGCGCCGCTCTTCTGCTCGACATAGCCCTGCTCGAGAAGATCCTTCAGCACGCGCGAGATCGACTGCTTGGTGACCTTCAGGATCGACAGCAGATGGCCGACCGTGTGGCCGGGATGGCGGCCGATGAAGTAGAGCGCGCGATGGTGGGCGCGGCCGAGCTGGTAGCGCTTGAGCTGCTGGTCGGATTCGAACGTGAAGTCGCGATAGGCATAGAACATCAGCTCTATGCCCTGGCGCAGCTCCTCGTCGCGCAGGAACAGCGGATTAGCGGGAGTTTTCGATTCCACCATGTGATCTACGCATTGTCGGTCTGTGCCGATTCTCGTGTGTTGCCCGACTATAGCATCCCGGGACGCCGATGTTCGCGGGCCCGGCTCCCGGTTCCGACATAATCTTGCCGTTTCTTTAGAGTCGCCGATGGCCTTCGGCGTCGCGCAGCGCCTGGTCCTCGATCTGGATGGTCGTGTGCGTCAGGTTGAACTTCGCCTTCATCGCCTCGTTGATCCGCACCAGCGTTTCGCGCGCCCGCGCCATGTCGTCGATGACGACATGGCAACTCATGGAATCGAAGCCCGAGGTGATGGTCCAGACATGCAGGTCGTGGACCGACACCACGCCGGGGATCTCCGTGATGGCGCCTTCCAGCAGCACGAGATCGATCTCCGGCGGCGTTCCTTCCATCAGGATATGGATCGCCTGCTTCATCAGCGACCAGGTGCGCGGCACGATGAAGAGGCCGATGCCGGCGCCGATGATCGGATCGGCCAGCCGCCAGCCCGTGAACATCACGATCAGGGCGGCAATGATGACGCCCAGCGACCCCAGCATGTCGCTCATGACCTCGAAATAGGCCCCCTTCACGTTCAGGCTTTCGCTCGATCCGGCGGCCAAAAGCTTCATGCTGCCGAGATTGACGGCGAGGCCGACCAGGGCCACCGCCAGCATCGGCCCGGCCAGGATCGGCGGCGGATTGATGAAGCGGTCGACCGCCTCGTAGAGGATGAAGATCGTGACCACCAGCAGGACCACCGCGTTGAGCAGCGCCGACAGGATCTCCAGGCGCACGTAGCCATAGGTCTTCTGGGGCGTCGCCGCCCGCTCGGCGAAGCGGATGGCGATCAGGGCCAGCGCGAGCCCGCCGGCATCGGTCAGCATGTGCGCGGCGTCGGCGATCAGGGCGAGGCTGCCGGTGAGCCAACCGCCTACCGCCTCGACCACCATGAAGCCGGCGGTGAGCGCCAGCGCGCCTTTGAGCTTGCCCTTGTGCCGGCCCCCGGCAGTGCTGCCTGCGTGCGTATGTCCGGCGTGCGAATGGCCCATGGGCAGAGTCTACATCGCCCTGCGTGAAGTCCTTCAGACATATTGACAAGGTCAGTATTACTGACCTATTTAGTCAGAACCTTGCATTTTAGTGATTTCAAACGACCGATTTGGCAAAAATCGAGAGGAGGGATAGCAATGTCCTTAGGCATGGATGACCGCGACGGTTTCATCTGGCTCGACGGCAAGCTCGTGCCCTGGCGCGACAGCCGCATGCATGTGCTGACCCATGCCCTGCATTACGGCTCGGCCGTCTTCGAGGGCGAACGTATCTATGACGGCCGCGTCTTCCGCCTGGCTGCCCACAGCCAGCGCCTGATCAACTCGGCGCGTCTGCTCGACTACGAGATCCCCTGGACGCGCCAGCAGATCGAGGAAGCCACCCGCGCCGTGGTGAAGGCCAATGGCCTGCAGTCGGGCTACGTGCGGCCGATCGCCTGGCGCGGCTCGGAGGTGATGGGCGTGTCGGCCATCGGCACCACCGTGCATCTCGCCATCGCGCCGTGGGCCCAGGAGGGCCGGCTGTCGGTGCAGGCGCGCGATGCCGGCATCAACGTCACCATGGCCGGATACCGCCGGCCGTCGGCCGATTTCGCGCCGGGCCACGCCAAGGTGGCGGGCCTCTACCTGATCTGCGGCATCGAGAAGGACAAGGCGCTCAGGGCGGGCTTCGACGATGCGCTGATGCTCGACTGGAAGGGCGACCTCGCGGAATCGACCGGCGCCAACATTTTCCTGGTGATCGACGGCACCCTGGTGACGCCGACGCCGGAGAATTTTCTCGACGGTATCACGCGCCGCGCGGTCATGAGCCTGGCGAAGAAGCGCGGCTGGCCGGTCGAGGAACGCACGGTGAAGCCGCAGGAGCTCAGCCTCGCGAGCGAAGTTTTCCTCTGCGGCACGGCGGCCGAGATCGTGCCCGTCGGCTCGCTCGACGGACATCACTATCAGGCCGGCCCCGTTGCACGCACCCTGATGGCGGATTTCCAGAAACTGGTGCGGACGCCCGACTGCGAAGGCTTCGGCGAATCGACGCATCTTGCGCCGCCGGTCGACCGGGCGGCCTGAGTTCCTGTGCTACAGTCACGGCAAACATCCGAGAGAACAATGTCCAAGACCAAGCTTCAGTTCGTTCACCACCCTCATCCGTCGCCGGTGTCGGCCGACAAGCGCGCCGAGCTCCTGAAGAATCCGGGCTTTGGCCGCGTGTTCTCCGACCACATGGTCACCATCCGCTACCACGAGTCCAAGGGCTGGTACGACGCGCGCATCGAGCCTCGGGCGCCGATCGCGATGGATCCGGCATCGGCCGTCCTGCACTACGCGCAGGAAATCTTCGAAGGGCTGAAAGCCTATCGCACCAAGGATGGCGGGGCGACCATGTTCCGTCCGATCGAGAATGCACGCCGCTTCCAGCAGTCGGCGGAGCGGCTGGCCATGCCGAGCCTGCCGGAGGAGCTGTTCCTCGAGGCCTGCGACCTCCTGGTCAAGACAGACCGCGCGTGGATTCCGGACGGCGACGGCAGCCTCTACATCCGGCCCTTCATGTTCGCCAACGAGATCTTCCTCGGCGTGAAGCCGTCGTCGGACTACTTGTTCATCGTCATCGCTTCGTCGGTCGGCTCGTACTTCAAGACCGATGCGCCGGCGGTGTCGCTCTGGGTGTCGCAGGAGTTCACCCGCGCGGCGCCGGGCGGCACGGGTGCCGCGAAGTGCGGCGGCAACTACGCGTCGAGCCTGCTCGCCCAGGCCGAGGCGACCCGCCACGGCTGCGATCAGGTCGTGTTCCTCGATGCCGTCGAGCAGAAGTGGGTCGAGGAGCTGGGCGGCATGAACATCTTCTTCGTCTTCGACGACGGCTCGATGGTGACGCCGCCGCTCGGCGGCACGATCCTGCCCGGCATCACGCGCTCCTCGCTGCTGACGCTCGCCAAGGACAAGGGCATCAAGGTGCGCGAGGACCGTTATTCGATCGACCAGTGGCGCACCGATGCGCAGAGCGGCCGACTGCGCGAGGCCTTCGCCTGCGGCACCGCCGCCGTGGTGACGCCAATCGGCACGGTGCGCAGCAAGGACGGCGAGTTCAAGATCGGCAACGGCGGGCCCGGCACCCGGACCGAGGACCTGAAGTCGGCCCTGGTCGGCATCCAGCGCGGCACGACGGCCGACAAGCACAGCTGGCTGCACAAGGTGTTTTAGTTGGAGCGCGGACCTCCAGGTCCGCATCATGAAGCATGAGCGGACCTGGAGGTCCGCGCTCCGCTAAAACAGCTTGCCGCCGTTGGGGATCTTCTTGTCCGGTCCAATCAGGACGACGCTGCCGTCCTCGGCGGGGAAGCCGAGCGTCAGGACTTCGGACATGAACTTGCCGATCTGGCGCGGCGGGAAGTTGACGACGCCGGCGACCTGGCGGCCGATCAGCTCTTCGGCCTTGTAGTGGATGGTGATCTGCGCCGACGACTTGCGTTGGCCGATCTCCGGCCCGAAGTCGATCAGGAGCCGGTAGGCCGGCTTGCGCGCGCCCTCGAGGGGTGCGGCTTCAAGGATGGTGCCGACGCGGATATCGACCCGCGCGAAGTCGTCGTAGATGATCGTGCTCATGCCCCACCCTAAAGCACAATCCGTCCGGCTGCTTCCAGCCGGACGGATGGACCGTTGGTCGGGCTGACCGAAATTACTTCTTGGCGATCGCGGCCTTGACCTCTTCGGTCAGCTCGGCGACGCGGGCGCTCAGCGCCTCGAACGCCTCGGCCTGGCTCTTGCCGACGAGGTCGGTGAGCTCCTTGGCGTTGGCAATCGCCGTGTCATAGCTCTTCTTGGCGAAGTCGATCTGCTTAATGACCTTCTCCTCGACCGTGGCGGCGGCGAGCACTTCGCTGCCGTGCTTGGAGAAGTCCTCCATCGCCGCGCGGACCATGTCGCCCTGGCGCTGCGCGATGGTCTTGGCGGTCTCGACGGCGGCGGTGTTGGCCGAGGTCAGCACCGCGAAGTTCTTGCGGGCAGTCTCGACGACGCTCTCGACGTTGACGGTCGGCAGCTTGAACTCGCCGGCGATCTTGGTGAAGTCGAAGTCGGTGAACGGGTTCTTGAAGGTGCCATTGGAATACATGGGGCTCTCCTGCGGGCAAACGAGAAGCTTGGAAGTCAGGGCTGCACCGCTTTGCTGCGGTGCACAACGGCGCTGAATTTATGCTTGCGATGCACAAAGTCAAGTGAACTTTGTGCATTGCACAAAAACTTCACTCTGCAGGCGAATTTGCCTCGTCGCCCGGCTTCCTGGCTTCAGGAGATTTCACATATCTTTCAAAGAGTTGGGCCCACCGCTCGGCCGTTTTCAAGCGGCTGTCCAAGGCGGCCATGGTCTTCGACAGGTCGGTGGTCTCGTCCCTATCGTATACCCGCGACACGGCGGCATGGATGGCCAGAAGCCCGTTCTGCCGCAGCGCACCCGTGAGGCCTTCGCTCGGGACCGAGGCTGCCTCGAGCATGGCGGCCATCGATCGGCGAAGCGCAGGGCCGATCGCCAGGGCGAGCATCGGATCGCGCAGGCTGGCCCGGCGGATCGCGGCCAAGGCCTCGCGGTATGGCCTCATCGCGTCGTAGCGGCGCATCATGGCGTCGAACAAACGATCGCGCGCCGTCTCCTCGGGATCGCTCTTGGTCGGCGTGCCGGCCAACACCTCGGCATCGATCTTCGCCAGGACGGCTGCCACCAGCGCCACCTTATCGGGATAGACCCGATAGAGCTCGGCGAAGCTCAGGCTCGCGGCTTCGGCGACCTCGCGCAAGGCGACGTCGGCAAACCCCTTCTCCGCGACCAGCCTGATGAAAGCGTCGAGTGCCGCTTCGTTGGCCGACGTCATCCCGCAAGCTCCTTCGATCGCCGCGAGGCTGCCGCCAATGCCTTGTCGAACACCGGCTGGATGCCGTCGGCCGCCATCAACACCTTCAATGCCTCGGCTGTGGTGCCGCCGGGGCTGGTGACGTTAACGCGCAACTGCGACGCGGGTTCGCTCGACTGCTTCAAGAGTTCGCCGCTCCCCACCACCGTGGCGCGGGCGAGCTGCATGGCCATGTCGGGCGTGAGGCCGAGCTTGGCGCCGGCCGCCGCCATGGCCTCGACCAGCAGGAAGACATAGGCCGGCCCGCTGCCCGACAGCGCCGTCACCGGATCCATCAGCGCCTCGTCGTCGACCCACACGACCTGGCCGACGGCTTCCAGGAGCTGATGGCAGCGCTTCTTCTCGGCTTCCGACACACCGCTGGCCGCCGTTGCCACCGAGATGCCCTGACGCACCGCCGCGGGCGTGTTGGGCATGGAGCGCACGATCTTGGCCGTCGAACCGAGATGGCTCGCGAAGTACTTCAGCGTCTTGCCGGCGGCGATCGACAGGAACACCGCGCCCTCGTCGGCAAAGCGCTTCAGGTCGGGCAGCACCCCGTCCATCGACTGCGGTTTGACAGCCAGGACGACGATCTCGGGCGTCTTGGCCACGTCGGAGGTCGAGGCGACGGCACGCACACCGGGCGTACGCGGCCGCAGCGCATCGACGGGTTCGGCGACGACGACGTCCGCCGCAGAAAGCCCACGCGCCAGCCAGCCTTCCAGCATGGCGCCGCCCATCTTGCCGCAGCCGACGAGGAGAAGATCGCCCATTTCCTACCTGCCTTTGAAGCGCGCCGCGCGCTTCTCGCGGAAGGCGGCGGCGCCTTCCTTGCGGTCCTCGCTGTTGGCGATGCGCTCGAGCTTGTAGCGCTCGGGCACGAAGTTCTCGGCCGGACCGCGCGGCAGGGTCTGGTTTGCGAAGTCGCGCAGGGTGCGGATCACCAGCGGCGCGGACTCGGCGATGACCTTCGCCATGCGCCGCCCCTCCTTGCGCTCATCGCCCAACGGCACGACCTTGTTGACGAAGCCGACGTCGTAGGCGCGCTTGACCGAGATCTCCTCGCCCAGCAGCAGCAGTTCCATCGCGACCTTGTGCGGCATGCGCGACACGATGCCGGGCATCAGGCCGCCGAACACGCCGACCTTGGCCTCGGGGTACATGAACTTGGTGGTGTCTGCCGAGACCATGAGATCGCAGGTCATGACCATGCAGATGGCGCCGCCGATCACCCAGCCCTGGGTGACGCCGATCACCGGCTTGCTGAGCTTGTGGCTGACATGGGGCACCGCCTTCCACATGGCGGCTGGCGGATCTTTCAGATCGGCGCCGACGCAGAAGGCTGGGCCGTCGGCCTGCAAAATCGCGACCTGGTCAGGCCCGGCCTCGAAGGCCGCGTAGGCGTCCAAAAGCTCGTCGCAAAGCTGCTGATTCAACGCGTTGCGCTTGTCGGCGCGCGTCATGGTGATGGTGGTGATGCCTTCGCTCGACTCGACTTTGACCAGACCCACGGGCTCCTCCGGCATATTCGGGCGTTCTTGATGGGATGCTATCAGCCGCCCATACTTGCCGCATCAGGAGTCACAGTCATGCAGACCCGCAATCCGTTCATCGACGACCTTACGAAGATGGCCAACGGCGCCATGGGCGCGTTGACCGGCGTGAAGGACGAGGTCGAGGCCCGTGTCCGCGACCAGATCGCCAAGATCCTGGATGGCATGGACATCCCCCGCCGCGACGAGTTCGAGGCGGTCAAGGCCATGGCCGCCAAGGCGCGCGAGGAGAACGAGGAACTGAAGAAGCAGATCGCCGAGCTGCAGGCCAAGCTCGCCGGGCCCCGGAGCTGATGCGCGTCGGCGTCGAGGTCGGCGGCACCTTCACCGACCTGGTGGCCGTCGAAGGCGGCAAGGTCGTCGTCACCAAGGTTCCGAGCACCCCTCGGAGTCCCGACATCGGCGCCTTCGCGGCGCTCACCGCCTCGGGCATCGATCTGGCGAAGATCGAGGACCTCGGCCACGGCTCGACGGTCGCCACCAACGCCGTGCTCGAGCGCAAGGGGGCTGCGGTCGCCTTCGTGGCCACGGCCGGCTTCCGCGATCTGCTGTTCATGCAGCGCCACGACCGGCGCAACATCTACGACCTGTTCTATGCCAAGCCGGCGCCGCCGGTGCGCCGCAAGGATTGCTTCGAGGCGCCCGAACGTCTCGGGGCCGACGGTTCGATCGAGAAGCCGCTCGACGAAGCCTTCGTCAAAAGCGAGCTGATCCCCGCCATCAAGGCCGGAGGCTATCGCGCCGTCGCGATCTGCCTGCTCAATGCCTATGCCGATCCGGTGCACGAGAAGCGGCTGGCGGCGCTGATCACCGACGCGCTGCCCGATGTGCTGGTGACGGCGAGCCACCAGGTGGCGCGCGAGTTCCGTGAATTCGAGCGCGCCTCGACGACGCTGCTGTCGGCCTACGTGCAGCCCGTGATCGACGGCTACCTGCATCGCTTCGAGAGCAAGCTTGCGGAGTCCGGCTTCAAGGGCCGTTTCACGGTGATGCAGTCCAACGGCGGACGTCTGCCGGCCGAGGCGATGCGCGAAAGCGCCATCACCGCGCTCTATTCCGGTCCGGCCGCGGGCGTGGTCGGCGCGACGCGCCAGGCCGCCCGCTCGGGCTTCAACGATCTCATCACCTTCGACATGGGCGGCACCTCGACCGACGTCTGCCTGGTGCAGGACGGAAGGCCCTCACTCGCCTCGGAAAGCGAGATCGACGGCCTGCCCATCCGCACGCCCGTGCTCGACATCGTTTCGGTCGGCGCGGGCGGCGGCTCGATCGCCTGGGTCGACGACGGCGGCATGCTGCGCGTCGGTCCGCAAAGCGCCGGCGCCGACCCCGGTCCGGCCTGCTACGGCAAGGGCGGCACCGATCCCGCCACGACCGACGCGCATATCGTCATCGGCACCATCCGGCCCGGCGCCTTTTTGGGCGGCCGCATGAGCCTCGACGGCGAGGCGGCCAAGCGTGCCTTCGAGCCGCTGGCACAGCGTTTCGGCCTCAGCGTCGAGCAGGCCGCGTCGTCGGCCCTGCAGCTCGCCGACGCCAACATCGTGCGCGCCATCCAGCTCGTCTCGACCGAGCGCGGCCGCGATCCGCGTGACTATGCCCTGGTACCGTTCGGCGGCGCGGGGCCGCTGCATGCCGCGCGCATCGCTGAGGAGCTCGGCATCTCGACCATCGTCGTGCCGCCCAATGCCGGCGTGATCTCGGCCTATGGCCTGGTCGCCTCGGACTACACCAAGTTCGACGCCGTCACGCGCAAGATGAAGCTCGACGACGTGGCGGCCAAGGAAGCCGGCCGCATTTTCAGCGAGATGCGCGCGCGGCTCGCCGCACAGTTCGCCGACATGAAGCTGCCGGGCGATCTTGTCTACACACACACGCTCGACATGCGCTTCGTCGGCCAGGCCTTCGAGGTCGGCGTGGAAGTGCCGGCCAATCGCCTCGCCTCGCTCGACGCGGCCTACCTCGCCGAGCTGTTCGCGGACGCCCATCACCGCACCTTCATGCACGGCGCCACGCTCGACCGGCCGGTCGAGATCGTGACCCTGCGCGTGGGCGCGACGCTGCCGATCGGGACGGCGCCGCGGCTCGACCGCGAGACGCTGGCCGCGCGCGGTCCGGAGAAGGCAAAGATCTTCCATGGCGAGGCCTGGATCGACTGCACCCGCCATACCGCCGAGGCCCTGACGGCGGGCCAGAAAATCGACGGCCCCGCCGTGATCGAAGGCTACACCGCCACGACCTGGGTGCCGCCCGGCTGGGCGGCGACGCTCGATCCGGCGGACAATCTCATCCTGCGGAGATCGTCATGAGCCAGCTGAGCGCCATCGACTATGCCGTGATCAGCCAGGCGCTGATCGCCGCCGCCCGCGAGATGGGCGTAAAACTGATCCGCTCGGCCTATTCGACGATCCTGCGCGAGGCGCGCGACGGCTCGGCCGGCCTGATGGACCGCGACGGCAACACGGTGGCGCAGGCCGAGCTCATTCCCATGCAGCTCGGCCCGATCGGCGAGACGCTGCGCGCTTGCCTGAAGCGCCATCCCGTCGAGACCCTCGAGGAAGGCGACTTCCTGATCAACAACGACCCGTTCGAGGGCGGCCAGCACATCCCCGACGTCTTCATCTTCACGCCGATCTTCGTCAGCGGCCGGGTCGTGGGCTTCGGCGCCTCGGTGGCGCATCACCTCGATCTCGGCGGCGGCGCGCCCGGCCTCAACATCCATGCCTCCGACGTCTACCAGGAAGGCCTGCGCTTCCCGCCCAGCAAGTACGATTTTAAGCGCGACTGGAACGGCGGTGCCTTCGAACGTCTCGTCACTGCCAACGTGCGTGTGCCCGATCTCACCATCGGCGACTTCAACGCGCAGTTCGCCGCCAATGCGATCGGCGTATTGCGCGTAAAGCAGCTTTGCGAGCGCTATGGCGCCGACAAGGTCGAAGCGGCGATGAAGGAGATGCAGGACTACTCCGAGCGTCGCGTGCGCGCCGCCATCGCCCAGGCGCCCAAAGGCACGTTCTACGGCGAGGATGCCGTCGACGACGATGGCCTGACGGACGACCCGCTGGTGGTGAAAGCCAAGGTCACGATCGCCGACGATTCAGTGGAAATCGACTTCGAGGGCACCTGCCCGCAGGTCAAGCGCAACCTCAACTGCCCCTACTCCTCGACCTTGTCGGCGGCGCTCTCCTGCGTGAAGTCGGTGCTGACCAGCCCGGACATTCCCTACAACGAGGGCATGGCGCGGCCGATCCGCATCAAGGTGCCCTACGGCTCGCTGCTGAACCCGCGGCCGCCGGCGCCGGTGCGCGCGCGCATGATCCCGGCCTATCGCGTGTTCAACGCCGTGATGAAGGCGATGGCCCAGGCGCTGCCCGACAAGGTGATTGCCACCGGCTACGACTGCACGACGGCCTTCTGCCTCAGCCATCTCGGCGAGAAGGGTTATAGCGTCTACCTGGAGATCTTCGGCGGCGGCTACGGCGCTTCCAAGGACGCCGACGGCTGCGACGCGGTCGATTCGCCGCTCAGCAACTGCTCCAACGCGCCGGTCGAATCGCTCGACATCGACTACGACTTCTTTCGCATCGTCGGCTACGAGCTCGCGCCCGACTCATTCGGCCTCGGCGCCCGCCGCGGCGGCGCCGGCTTCTTCCGCCGCTGCGAGATCCTGAGGGACGACGTCCAGCTCGCGATCTACTCGGACCGCTTCCGCCTCGCACCGGAAGGCCTGCAGGGCGGCGAGGCCGGCCAACGCGGCTACTGCCGAGTCCATCGCGCCAACGGCACCGTCGAGGATCTGCGCAGCAAGGCCGCCGTCGACCTCGCCAAGGGCGACATGGTGGAAATGTTCGTGGGCGGTGGCGGCGGCTTCGGTCGCATCTCCGAGCGCCCGGACTCGCTGATCGAGCGCGACCTTGCGGATGGCCTGCTGACACGCGATCCGAGGTCGGCACGAAAGCTGGCGGCAGAATAGATAGTGGCTCAGGCGCTCGGAGGCTGCCGGCGTCTGCGGTCCATCTGGCTCATGGAGCCATTCTAGTTCCGCGGCACCGGTGCATGCACTGCAGTCGCTTCGCTCGTGAATTTCTGCATTTTCTGCATATTTTTGGCAGGTCGGCCGATGTCCACCAAACCATTGAATTCACGTCGCTTTTTGATTTTCTGCATTTAATGCATTTTCTGCCGGCCCTCCCACAGGACGGTGCCCCTTAATCGTCGCTCCCGTCCGGCTGAGCGCAGCCGGACGGGATGACCGGCTCCAGGCTGAAGCGGTCTGGCTCATAGTCGGATAAACGATGCAAAGAGCGGAACGCGGATAAGCAGCGCAACAGCCCCAGTATTATAACTTAAGTGCGGGATAGTCAAGCACTATAGTTAACTTCGCCAACTTCCCCGTGTCGCTCGGTCGGAGTGCCAACAATGCCTTCACAGCGCCCCGACCGACCGCAGATAGAGGTCGCTCGCCTCCTTCGTCACCGGACCGGGCTTGCCATCAGCGATCAGCCGACCATCGATCTTCGTCACCGCCGTGACCCCGCCCAGGGTCCCTGTCACGAAGGCCTCGTCTGCCGAATAGACCTGCGCCAGGCTGAAGTCGCACTCGCGCGCGACGTTGCCGGCCTTGCGCCAGGCGTCGATCACGTTGGCCTGGGTAATGCCCTTGAAGCTGTAGAAGCCGGTCGAGGTCCAGAGCTCGCGGCCGCGCACGATGAAGAAGTTGGTCGAGTTGCAGGAGGCGACGAAGCCTCGCGGGTCGAGCATCAGGGCCTCGTCGGCGCCGGCGTTGATCGCCTGGATGAGCGCCTGGATCAGGTTCAGGCGGGAATGGGAATTCAGGCGCAGGTCGAACTGATCGGGTCCGGTGGTGCGGAAGGTCGAGGTGAAAAGCGCGTAGCCCTTGGCCTTGGCTTCGGGCAATGGCGTCTTGTACTCTGCCACGATCACGATCGTGGCGGGGCCGATCACGAAGCGCGGGTCCTGGTTGGGTGTCTTCTTGACGCCGCGCGTCACCATGAGGCGGACATGCGCGCCGTCGGTCATGCCGTTGCGGTCGAGCGTGTCCTGCACGGCCTTGACCACGCCCTCGCGCGTGAGCCCGATGTCGAGCTGGATCGAGCGCGCGCCCTCGAACAGGCGGTCGAGATGCGCTTCCAGGCTGATCAGCCTGCCCTTCACCAGCCGCAGCCCTTCCCACACCCCGTCGCCCAGCACGAAACCCGAATCGAACACCGAGACCCGTGCCTCGTTGCGCGACGCGAACTGCCCGTTCACATAGACCAGAACGCTGTCGTTGCGCGCGTCGGCCTTGTAGGCCTGCGCGCTCGCCTGCTCCGTCGTCATGCTGATGCTCCTAGAGACTGAATTCCTGGTGGCGGGCCAGGAAGGCCTGCGTGCGCTCGCGCCGCGGGTGCTTCAGCACTTCGTCGGGCGTGCCCTGCTCGTGGATCGTGCCGTCGGCCAGGAAGATGACGCGCGTCGCCACGTGATAGGCGAAGCCGAGCTCGTGGGTGACCAGCAGCATGGTGCGGCCCTCCTCGGCCAGCGACCGGATGACGCCCAGCACCTCGCCAACCAGCTCGGGATCGAGCGCGGAGGTCGGCTCGTCGAACAGCAGCAGCTCGGGATCCATGGCGAGCGCGCGGGCGATGGCGACGCGCTGCTTCTGGCCGCCCGAGAGATGTGCCGGATAGTGCGCGGCCTTGTCGGCCAGCCCGACCCGCGCCAGCTCGCGCTCGGCGCGCGCCTGGGCGTCGGGCTTGCTCATGCGGCGCACCGTGCGCAGGCCCTCCATGACGTTGCCGAGCGCCGTCATGTGCGGGAAGAGGTTGAACTGCTGGAACACCATGCCGATGCGCTGCCGCACCTGCGCCAGCTCGGCTTCGCGACGGCCGACGACCTTGCCGTCGAGCGTGATGGTGCCGGCGTCGGGTATTTCCATGAAGTTGAGGCAACGCAGCAGCGTCGACTTGCCTGAGCCCGAAGCGCCCAGCACGGCGATGCGCTCGCCCTTCTCCACGTCGAGGTCGATGCCCCTGATGACGTCGTTGCCGCCGAAGCGCTTGATGAGCCCGCTGACCTTGAGGATGGTCATTCGTCCCTCGCCAGTCGCCGTTCCAGCACGTAGGTGAGCTGCACCAGCGGCCAGAGGAAGACGAAGAAGATCAGGGCGACGGCCGTATAGGCCTCGATGGGATTGAAGTTCAGCGAGGCGATCAGCTTGGCCTGCTGCAGCAGCTCGACATAGGCGATGGCCGAAGCCAGCGTCGACATCTTGAAGATCTCGATGGCGCGGTTGGTCAGCGCCGGCGTCATGCGCTTCAACGCCTGCGGCAGGATGATGCGTCGCATGGCCTGCAGGAAGGTCATGCCGAGCGCCCGCGCGCCGTCCCACTGGCCGCGATCGATCGACTGGATGCCGGCGCGATAGATCTCGGCCGAGAATGCCGCCGAGTTGAGCGAGATGCCGAGCGACGCCGCCGCCAGGGGACTGATCGAGAAGGGCATCAGGATCGGCAGGGCGAAGTAGAACCAGATGATCTGCACCAGCACCGGCGTGTTGCGGAAGAATTCGACGAACGCGGTCGCCGGCCAGTAGAAGACGCGCCGCTGCGAATAGCGTCCCAGCCCGACCACCAGGCCGAAGCTGAGGCCCGCGACCAGGCAGATGGCGAAGATGCGCAGCGTGCCGAGAGCACCGACGGCGAAGACGTCGGCATTGGCGAGGATAGACGCGAAGTCCCATTGGTGCATGTCAGTGCACCGTCGATTCGCCGCTGACGGCGAGCCGCCGCTCGAGCCGGCGCGCCAGCAGGCTCATAGCCGTGATGACGACGAAGTAGATCAGCGCCGCGACGGTGAAGGTCTCGAGCGGCCTGAATGTCTTCTGGGCGATCTCGTTGGCGGCGAACAGCAGGTCGGCATAGGCGATGGTGGCGACCAGGGTCGTGGTCTTCATGAGCTCGACGGCGCGCTCCATGAAGGCCGGGATCATGCGCTTGACCGCCTGCGGCAGGACGATGCGGCGCAGCGCCTGGCTGTGCGTCATGCCGATCGCCCGAGCGCCGTCCCACTGGCCGCGCTCGACCGAGACGATGCCGGCGCGGAACACCTCGGCGAAGAAGGCGGCCGACTGGATCGAAAAGGTGACGATCGCCGCCAGCAGCGGCGTCATCTCGATGCCCGCGATCAGCGGCAGGGCGAAGAAGAACCAGAAGAGCTGCACCAATGGCGGCGTGGTGCGGAACACTTCTATGACGAAGCCAGCGGGCCACGACGCCAGCCGATGCCGCGACAGCCGCATCAGGGCAAACCCCAACCCCAGCACCAGGCCACAGGCGAGCGAGGCGCCGGTGACCTTGAGCGTGTTCAACAGGCCCTGCGCCAACAGCTCGCTGTTGGCGAAGACCGGGGTGAAGTCCCACTGGTAGGCCATGGAAGCCTACTTGATCATCTCCTTCATGACCGGCGGCGCGAGCTTCGGATCGAGCCCGAAGTCGGCGAGCGCGGCCTCGTACCATTTCTGCGTCTGGCCGCTCTTGTAGAAGCCGGCGAGCTGCTTATCGACCCAGGCCACGAACTCCGGATCGTTCTTGCGGATGGCCGCGCTGGAGGCCTGCGACTGCGCCGGCGTCGGCACCACGATCTTGCCCTTGCCGAGACGCTGGCGGGCGGCCAGCAGCGGCGGATGGAACAGGCACACGGCGTCGACACGGCCCGACTGGAACGCCGCAATGGCCGCGGCATTGTCGGGGAAGCGCTGCAGGTCGGCCTTGGCGGCATGCTCGCTGACGAAGCGGTCCATCGACGAGGCCTGCGGCACGGCGATGCGCACGCCGGGCTTGTTGAGGTCTTCCCAGGTCTTCGCCGGCAGATCATCGCGCGCCAGCACGGCCAGTGAGTAATAGAGCAGCGGCGATTCCGGGAAGTCGACGGCCTGCTTACGCTCCGGCGTAGCGTCGAGCATGAACATGATGTCGATCTTGTCGGACTGAAGGGCTGCGATGGCGTTGCCCCAGCTCACCTCGACGGTCTCGAGCTTGACGCCCAGCGCATCGGCCATCGCCTTGCCCATGGAGATGCCGAGACCCGACGACCACTGGCCGGTCTTGGGATCCTTGGAGAACCACGGCGGCGCCTGGGTGACGCCGACGCGGAAGGTGCCGCGCTTCCTGGCCTCCTCGATGGTGCCGGCGTGCGCGGGCAGCAACGGCAAGGCTGCCGCAGCGAGTCCCCAGGCGGTCCCGGCCAGGACCTTGCGGCGCTTGATCGTCATGTCGTGTTTCCCTTCCTCGATTCCCCCGAAACGAACTTCTCCGTGACCACGGCGCCGCGGCGCATGTGGTCGGCGATCTCCAGACGCAGCGCGTCGAGATCGTCGCCCAAGGCGGCCTTGATGTAGCTGTCGTGACTGTCCCGCCTTGGGCCGCGCATGCCGTGCGCCCGGTGATGGGCCGCCCAATAGAGTTGCAGGCGGCCGCGCAGCCCATGCCATGCGCGCTGCAGCAGCTTGTGGCCGCTCGTCTCGAAGACCAGGCCGTGCAGCTCGAGCTCGGTCGAGATGCTGGTGCGGTCGTCGCCGGCATCGATGCTGGCCAACAGCGCCTCGTTGCGCCGATGGAGCTCGCGGCTGAAGCGATCGTCGCGACGCTCCCACACCTGCTCGAAGGCGAAGATCTCCAGCGCCGTGCGCAGGGAATAGATCTCGCGCACGTCCTCGACCGAAAGCGCGGCGACGTGAGTGCCGGTGTAGGGCACCGTCACCAGCAGCCCTTCCTCGATGAGCTGACGCATCGCTTCGCGCAGCGGCCCGCGGCTGACATTGAAGCGCGTCGACAGTGCCGCCTCGGTCAACGGCGCGCCCGGGGCGACGTCGCCCGCCAGGATCGCCGCCCGCAAGCGCTCGGCGATATGGGCACGCAAAGTCGCCTTGGGGACCGGCCCAAGGCCGAGTCCCGGCGCAGAAAGGTCGGAAAGAGCCAAATCACCCTCGAAAATCTGGTTGATCGTCGATTGTTGACAATCTGGCACGGGCCGACACGCCCCGGCAAGGGCGAGCGCGACTTCGCTTACGCAGCCTTACCTTTCGCCTTGGAGCGCGTCCTGCCGACGTTGCGCAGCAAAATCGGTTCGTGCTCAGGAAACTCCACAATGAGGTGTAGCTGCCCGCCCATCGCGTCGATGTACTTGGTCAAAGTCGACAAGCGCGGATCTTCACGGCTCTCCAGGCGCGAGATGCTGACCTGCTTCACGCCCAGGCGCTTGGCCATGGAGACTTGGGTGCGGTTGCGTGCCTGCCGCAGTTCGCGCAGCGCCATGTGACGCTTGGCAATTCTACCGGCCGTGCGACGGATGGCGGCACGCTCCTTCGGTGTGAACAACTCTCGCATCATGTCTTCGAACTTCACGGGCATGCCTATCTCCTGTTGGCACCTCGCAAGGCGGCGAGATGCTCGTCGAGCCGAGCGTCGGCGGTCGCAATCAGCCGCCGGTAGAACCGATTCGACGCAACGCCGGACTTGCTTGCGCCGACCAGCAACATCGCTCTCCGGCGCGGATCGAAGGCATAGGCAATGCGCCATTCGCCGTCGCCTACGCTGAACCTCAACTCCTTCATGTTCTTGTGCTGCGATCCCTTCAGTGCGTCGGCGTAGGGCCGCCCCAGCATTGGACCAACCAGCTCAAGCGTCGCGATAGCCGTGGCTGCCGCCCTCTGAACATCATGCCGCCAAGTCCTGAACTCACCGGCAACGTCTCGTGGAACTCGACTGCCCAAGCCGTCAGACGCAGATATAGCCTAAAAGCTATATCTGCTCAAATGACGAGGCCGCAACCCACGACCTCGCACTGAACCGTCAGTATGTCTTGTAGCCCAGGAACTTGCCCGACATCCCGATCTTCACGCGGTCGCCCTTCTGGTCGGGCTGGCGTTCCATGGTCATGTCGAAGTCGATCGCCGACATGATGCCGTCGCCGAACTCCTCCTGGATCAGCTCCTTCCAGGTCGTGCCGTAGACCTGCACCAGTTCGTAGAAGCGGTAGATCAGCGGATCGGTCGGCGGCACCTGGGGCAGCGAGCCGCGATAGGGCACCTCCTGCAGGAGCAGCGTCTCTTCCTTGCCGAGACCGAACAGCTTGGCGGCCTTGGTCGCCTGCTCCTTGGTCATCTTCATCTGGCCCATGCAGGCCGCCGTGACGACGATCTTGGAGGCACCGCCGATCTTCTTGGCGATCTCCTCCCAGGTGAGCTCCTTCAGGCGCTTGGCGGTGAGGATCTTCTCCGTGACTTCTGCCCGTTTCATTGCGTGTCTCCGTCTTGCTTGTTCAATGGGTGTGCCGAAGCGGCACGACTTCGGCCGGCGGATTCACCGCCGCCAGGCCCGGCTTCACCAGCTTCAGCCGGCGCGGGTCGTAGCTGCCGCCCGCGATCTCCTGGTCGAACGCCTTGGAGCGGTTGACCAGGAACTCCACCAGGTGGTTGCGGATGGCGTAGTACTGTGGATGACGATGCAGGTCGTTCCGATGCCGCTCGTTGCGCGGCATGGTGTTGACCACGATCTCGGCGATCTTCGCCCCCGGCCCGTTGGTCATCAGCACGATCTTGTCGGCAAGCAGGATCGCCTCGTCGACGTCGTGGGTGATCATGAACACGGTCTGCTGGGTGTCGGCGCAGATGCGTAAAACCTCGTCCTGCAGCATGCCGCGGGTCAGCGCGTCGAGGGCGCTGAACGGCTCGTCCATCAGCAGCATCTTGGGCTGGATCGAGAGCGCGCGGGCGATGCCGACGCGCTGCTTCATCCCGCCCGAGAGCTGTGCGGGACGCTTGCTCTCCGCGCCTTTCAGTCCGACCAGCTCGATGAACTTGCGCGAATGCTCGTGCACCTTGGCCTTGTCCCACTTGGGCCAGCGCGAGGAGACGGCGAAGGCAATGTTGCCCATCACCGTCAGCCACGGCAGCAGGGCATGGCCCTGGAAGATCACGGCGCGATCGAGGCTGGGGCCGTCGATCTCGCGGTTGTCGACGATGACGGCGCCGTCGCTCGGCTGGTCGAGACCGGCCAGCACATTGAGGATCGTGGTCTTGCCGCAGCCGGAATGGCCGATCAGGCAGACAAACTCGCCGCGGTCGATGCCGAACCAGATGTTCTCGAACACCGCGGGCTGGCGCCGGTCGTCGCCGAAGCGGCGCGCCAGGCCTTCGACGCTGATGAGAGGGCGTTCCATTGCACTATTCCGGGTAGGTCACGAGCCTGGTGAGCCTCGCCAGCCCCTGGTCGAGCAGCAGCCCGACCACGCCGATCAGCAGGATGGCGGTGACGATGTTGGCGATCGAGAGGTTGTTCCACTCGTTCCACACGAAGTAGCCGATGCCGGTGCCGCCCACGAGCATCTCGGCCGCGACGATCACCAGCCAGGCGATGCCGATGGAGATCCTCATACCGGTCATGATGGTGGGCGCGGCCGCCGGCAGGATCACCTTGAAGGCGGTGCGGAACGGCCCGACCTCCAGCGTGCGCGCCACGTTCAGCCACTCCTTGCGCACGCTCGCCACGCCGAACGCCGTATTGATCAACATCGGCCACACCGAGCAGATGAAGATCACGAAGATCGAGGAGATGGCGCTGTCCTTGATGGTGTAAAGCGCCAAGGGCATCCAGGCGAGCGGCGACACCGGCTTCAGGATCTGGATGAAGGGATCGAGCGCACGATACACGAGCGGCGACATGCCGATCAGGAAGCCCAGCGGCACGGCGACCAGCGCCGCCAGCCCGAAGCCCAGAAGCACCCGGCCCAGCGAGTAGGCGAGCTGGATGCCGATACCCTTGTCGTTGGTGCCCTTCACGTAGAACGGGTCCAGCAGGTGCTTCCAGATGGTGACGCCGATGTCGGCCGGCGTCGGCATCGCCGACTTGGACCCGGTCGCCGCCGCGGCGCCGACCAGCTTCGCGTACTCGGGATCGACCGCCGGGCCGCTGGCGGCCGGCGGTTGCGCCGCGATCTGCCACAGACCGACGATGGCGGCGAAGATCAGCAGCGACAGCAGCGCGGCGCGCAGGCCGAGCGACTTCTTCAGGGTGTCCATCGGTAGCCTAGCTCCGCTTGATCGCGAAGCTTTCGACGTACTCGTTGGGCTTGGCCGGGTCGAAGGCCTTGCCCATGACCACGATGGTCTTCTTCGTGGGATCGGGCGGCGTGAGCCCCATCTCCTTCATCATGCCGGCGGTGTCGGTCGCGAGATAGACGTCGGCCGCCACCTTGGCGAAGTCGACGTCGGCCTTGAGCTGACCCCAGCGCTTCATCTGCGTCATGATCCAGATGGCGAACTGGTTCCAGGGGAACGGGTCGAAGTCGATGCGGTTGGGATCCTTCTTCACCGCACCCAGGCCGTCGGCGTAGGTGCCGGTCAGGATCTGCTCCAGCACCGTCTCGGGCTGGTTCAGGTAGTTGGCGGGCGCGATCGCCTTGGCGATCTCCTTGCGGTTCTCCTGCTTCGAGGCATAGGCGGTGGCCTCGATGATCGCCTTCAGCAGCGCCCGGTAGGCGTTGGGGTTCTGGGTCGCGAATTCCTTGCTGACGGTGAAGGCGCAGCAGGGATGACCGTCCCACAGCTCCTTGGTCAGCAGATGGATGAAGCCCACGCCGTCGAACACGGCACGCTGGTTGAAGGGATCGGGGCCGAGGAAGCCGTCGATATTGTCGGCGCGCAGGTTAGCCACCATCTCCGGCGGCGGCACCGAGCGGATCTGGATGTCCTTGTCGGGATCGAGCCCGTGCTCGGCCACGTAGTAGCGCAGCAGATAGTTGTGCATCGAGTAGTCGAACGGCACGGCGAAGCGGAAGCCCTTCCAGTCCTTCGGGTTGCGCTTGTCCTTGTGCTTGACGGCCAAGGTGATCGCCTGGCCGTTGATGTTCTCGATCGCCGGCATCGTCCACGGCACCGGGTTCGAGCCGACGCCCAGCGAGATCGCGATCGGCATCGGCGAGAGCATGTGCGAGGCGTCGTATTCCCTGGCCAGCGACTTGTCGCGGATCACCGCCCAGCCGGCCGTCTTGACCACTTCGACGTTCAGCCCCTGCTTGGAATAGAAGCCCATCGGATGGGCCATGATGATGGGCGTGGCGCAGGTGATGGGGATGAAGCCGACCTTGAGGTCCTTCTTCTCCGGCGCACCGCCCTGGGCGAAGGCTTCGCGGGCCACGGTCAGCGGAAACACCGATGAAATGGCGGCCATCGCCGTCGCCGCCCCGACCTTCTTCAGGAAGGCGCGTCGCTGGGCATCGACCGGGAAGACCGCGCGCAGGACCGCCGCATCGACCACCCGGCTGAAACGCTGCTCGTCTTTCGCGGGCATAGCCGTCAGGCGCGCATGATCGGCCGGCGCATGGTCGCCGCCGCAGCTACAACGCCGCCGCAGCGGACTCTTCGGATCGAACGGGTCCTTGAACATGAGAGCCTCCGCCTTGTTGGCGCCATGAGCGCGTCGTTGGAGGCTTGGAAGGCAAGCCATATGCCAAGGCGTTCTGACCTTCAGAAAGTGGCCGACGAGACGAGGCACCTGCCCGATTTGCCTAGAATCCGGGCAGCGATGCACGATTCGACAAGCGGAATTTTGCGATTCGAATCTTAGCTCTGGGGATTAAATCAATGGAATCCCTGACTCTTTCCCCGATTTCCGCCCGATTTCTTATTGCGGTGGGACTCACCGTTATGGCAGTCTACCGCTTGTGGGTTGTTGGGTACCCACCACGATATGTCGGCCAACCGCCACGAGAATGGTTCATCCGGAGCCGCAAGGCGGAAATGGTTGGGGAGTGGGTCGATGGCGTTAACGCGACACGAGCGGAGCAGACGAAAAGTCGATCTCAACCCGCTCGAGATGATCGAGAAGGTCGTGTCCGCCAACGATTGGCCGTTCGACCGTACATCCGACCGGGAAATCGCCGTCGAAGTGGCGGGCCGCTGGTGCGACTACCGCATGTTCTTCAGCTGGCGCGAGGACGTCGAGGCGCTGCACTTCACCTGCGCCTACGATGTGCGTATCCCGACCGAGCGCCACAACGACATCCACGTGCTGCTGGCGCTGATCAACGAGAAGATGTGGCTGGGCCACTTCGACCTGTGGACCGACGAAGGCCTGCCGATGTTCCGCCACGCCATCCCGCTGCGCGGCACCGCGGGCCTGATGCCTGAGCAGCTCAACGACTTGGTCGAAGTGGCGATCAGCGAAAGCGAGCGCTTCTACCCCGCCTTTCAGTACGTCGTGTGGGCCGGCAAGACGCCCATCGACGCGTTGACCGCCTCGATCCTCGAGACAGTCGGCGAAGCCTGACCGGAAAAGGACCCTCCGACGCCCCCTCTCGTAAGTAAAACGACGAACAATAAGTCTTAGTTGGATAGTCCTTAGCGGCGCCGGTCTCCCAGACCGGCGCCGCGACGATTCTGGGTGACGAGGTGCTATAACCCTCCCCCAATGAATCCCCTCGTCATCCCCTATCCCGAGATCGACCCGGTGCTGGTCCAGCTCGGGCCGCTCGCCATCCGCTGGTACGCCCTCGCCTACATCGCAGGCCTGGTCATCGGCTGGCAGGCCATCCGCCGCCTGTGCGAGCAGCCGCCCAAGGTGCTGACGCCGGCCAAGATCGACGACTTCCTGCTGTGGGCGGCGCTGGGCGTCATCCTGGGCGGCCGGCTGGGCTATGTGCTGTTCTACAAGCCCGGCTTCTACCTCGCGAACCCGCTCGCCATCCTGACCCTGTGGGAAGGCGGCATGTCGTTCCATGGCGGTTTTTTGGGCGTCATCGTCGCCACCGTCGTCTTCTGCCTGCGCAACAAGACCGATCCCCTCATGCTCGGAGACCTTCTGGCGATGGTGGCGCCGATCGGCCTGTTCTTCGGCCGGCTGGCCAACTTCATCAACGGCGAGCTGTGGGGCCGCGTGAGCGACGTCGCCTGGGCCATGGTGTTCCCGCGCGGCGGCCCGCTTCCGCGCCATCCCAGCCAGCTCTACCAGGCCTTCTTCGAGGGCATCGCGCTGTTCGCCGTCATGCTGATCGTGTGGCGCTTCACCGACGGCCGCCGTCGTCCGGGCCTGCTGACCGGCGTGTTCTTCGCAGGCTACGGCATAGCCCGCATCGTCGGTGAGCTGTTCCGCGAGCCCGACGCGCATCTCGGCTATCTGTGGGGACCGCTCACCATGGGCATGCTGCTGTCGGTGCCGCTGCTGTTCATCGGCGCCTGGCTGATCACCCGCGCCTACGCCCGGCCTGCCGTGTCGTGACGACAGAGCTCGGCCGGCTGATCGCCCGACGCATCGCGCTCACCGGCCCGATCTCGCTCGCCGACTTCATGGCCGAGGCGCTCAGCCACCCGCGCCTCGGCTACTACCGCAAGGCGTTGCCCGTCGGTGCCGCCGGCGATTTCACCACCGCGCCCGAAATCTCCCAGATGTTCGGCGAGCTTTTGGGCGCGTGGCTCGCCGAGCGCTGGCTGGCGATGGGTTGTCCGTCCGGTGTGCGCCTGGTCGAGCTGGGACCGGGACGCGGCACCCTGATGGCCGATGCGCTGCGCGCCACGCGCGGCGTCGCGGGCTTCCATGCCGCTGTCGATCTGCATCTTGTCGAGATCAACGAGCAGCTGCGCGCCCTGCAGGGCCAGGCCCTCGCCGCCTACAAGCCCGCATGGCACGCGCGCTTCGACGACGTGCCGGAAGGACCGCTGCTGCTGATCGCCAACGAGTTCTTCGATGCCCTGCCGGTACGCCAGTTCGAGAAGACCGCACGCGGCTGGACCGAGCGCATGGTCGGCCTGGCCGACGACGGCACCCTGCGGCTCGCACTGGCGCCGGGCGTCTCTCCCTATGCCTCGGCCCTGCCCGATGCGGCCGAGGGTGCGCAGGCCGAGCTCTGCGAAGCGGGATTGGCACTTGCCGGCGCCGTCGGCCAGCGCCTGCAACGCCACGGCGGCTGGGCGCTGATCGTCGACTACGGCCATGACGGTGCGCTCGGCGCCTCGCTGCAGGCGGTGCGCGACCATCGCGACGCCGGCATCCTCGACCGGCCGGGCGAGACCGATCTCAGCGCCCATGTCGACTTCGCCGCGTTGGCACAGGCGACCGGCCGGCCGACCTTCGGCCCGGTCAGACAGGGTGACTTCCTGCAGCGGCTGGGCATCGCCGAGCGCGCCAGAGCCCTGAAAGCCCGCGCCAGCGAGACCCAGCGCGCGGCGATCGATGCGGCGTCGGCTCGCTTGATCGCGCCCGACCAAATGGGCACCCTCTTCCGCGTTTTGGCCGTGGGCGACGACAGAAGCGCCGCGCCGGCCGGCTTTTCGGATACCCCCTCGGACTAGAACATGATCCAAGCGCGCACCCTTGCCGACCTCGACGGCGTGCAGCATCGCTTCTTCACGCGCCAGGGCGGCGTGAGCGAAGGCCTGTACTCCTCGCTCAACTGCGGCTACGGCTCGGGCGACCCGCCCGACAATGTGCGCGAGAACCGCCGCCGCGCGGCTGCCGAGTTCGCGCTTGGCGAGACCGACCTTCTGACCGTGCACCAGATCCATTCGACCGACGTGCTGACCGTCGGCGCCGAGCGCTGGACCTCGCCCGGCGCCCCCAAGGGCGACGCGCTGGTGACCGACCGGCCGGGCGTCGTGCTGGGCGTGCTGGCGGCCGACTGCGCACCGGTGCTGTTCGCCGACGCCGAAGCCCAAGTGGTCGGCGCCGCCCATGCCGGCTGGAAGGGCGCGCTGGGCGGCGTCGTCGACACCACCATCGCCGCCATGGAGAAGCTCGGGGCGCGGCGCGAGCGCGTGCGCGCCGCCATAGGCCCCTGCATCGGCGCCGCGTCCTACGAGGTCGGCCCGGAGTTCCCCGCGCCGTTCCTGCAACAGGACCAGGCCAACGAGGCGTTCTTCCGTCCGGCCAGGCGGGCCGGCCATTTCATGTTCGATCTCGCGGGCTACCTGCTGAAGCGGCTGAAGCTGGCCGGCGTAACGGCAAGCGCCACCGGCCACGACACGCTGGCGGCGACCGACGATTTCTTCAGCTATCGCCGCAACACGCTTCGCGGCGTGCGCGATTACGGCCGCGGCCTGTCCGCCGTGGCGCTCAGGGGATGACGTGCCTTACCTGATCATCCTGATGTTCTGCTGCCTGCTCGGCGTGATCGCGACATGCGCCATGCTGTGAGGCGCCTGCTGGCCGTGCTGCTCGGCATGACGGTGCTGTCGGCCTGCGCGCCGCCGCCGCGCCCCTTCGAGCACGATTCGTCGGTGACCACCAATCGCCGGATGGCAGCCGACAAGATCGAGCTCGCCATCGGTGCGCCGCGCAACATGCCGCCGGAGATGGGCCAGCGCGTGGCCGCGGCACTCGCCATGGAGCTGCAGGCCTACGGCATCATCGCCACCGTGCAGCCGGCCGACGCGCCGATTCAGGTAGGCGGCGTCATGAGCACGCGCGACTCCGGCGAAACCGGCATCGAGATCCAGATCGACTGGCGCATCGACGGCGCACCCAAGACACAGGAGCCGCAGACCAGCCGCACCAAGGCGCGACCCGAGGATTACGGCGAGCAGAGCGAACGGCTGGTCTCGCGCATCGCCCAGCAGGCCGCCCCGCGCGTCGCCACCCTGATCGGCAAGCCGCCCGCCTTCCTGGCGCGCTCACCCGGCCAGGTTGCAGCCGGCATGAGCGTGCCGATGGAACAGCCGATCGACCCGGTGACGGCGACGGCGATGGCGGCCGCGTCGTCCGGCGCGCCGCCACCTGCTTCCACTCAGCCGTCGCAGCAGCCGCAGGAGCCGCAGGTCAAGGTGCTGGTGGCGCCGGTGACCGGCGCGCCGTCCGACGGCAACCGCCAGCTCTACTCCGGCATGCGCCGCGCGCTGGGCTCGAGCAAGATCGTCATCGTCGACGCCGCGGGCGCCGACGTCTTCACCGTGATCGGCACGGTCAGCCTGACTGAGATCGACGACAAGCGCGGCCAGCTCGTCATCAAATGGCTGGTCAAGGACCCGGCCGGCCGCAATGTCGGCGACCTCGAGCAGTCCAATCCCGTGCCGCTCGCCGCGACCAAGGGCAGCTGGGCGGGATTCGGCGACATCGTCGCAACGGCGGCCTCGGAAGGTGTGCTGGAACTGCTGGAAAAGGCGATCAACCGACCCCGCCCCTGACCATTCCGCGAACCTTACAGGGTGGCCGAATCGGCTTGTCAGAGGGGGGTCCGGGACTGCTACTGTCCCTATGAGCGGCTCGATTCTTGCAAAGAAGGCCGCGCTTATAGGGAGACGGTTGCTTATGTTCGATTTCAGGAAGTCGTTCGCGACGTTCGTTGCGGCGGCGAGCGTCGCCGGCTTGATGGGCTTTGCTCCAGCCGGCGCGCAGACTCTCAAGGTGGTGATGCATTCCGACGTCAAGATCCTCGATCCGATCTGGACCACCGCCTACATCCAGCGCAATCACGGCTACATGGTGTGGGACACGCTCTTCGCGATGGACGAGAAGTTCGACGTGAAGCCGCAGATGGTCGACAAGTACGACGTATCGGCCGACAAGCTCACCTGGACCTTCACCCTGCGCGACGGCCTGGAATGGCACGACGGCAAGCCCGTCACCGCGGAGGACTGCATCGCTTCGATCAAGCGCTGGGCCGCGCGCGATTCGATGGGTCAGAAGATGATGGCGTCGGTCGTCGGCTTCGAGGTCGTCGATCCCAAGACTTTCAGGATGAAGATGAAGGAGCCGTACGGTCTGGTGCTGCAGTCGCTCGGCAAGCCGTCGTCGAATGTGCCCTTCATGATGCCGAAGAAGACCGCCGAAACCGACCCGATGCAGCAGATCAAGATCGAGGACGTGATCGGTTCGGGACCGTTCATCTTCAAGGCCGACGAATGGAAGCCGGGCGAGAAGATCGTCTACGTCAAGAATCCCAAGTACAAGCCGCGTCCGGAGGCCCCCTCCGGCCTGGCTGGCGGCAAGGTCGTGAAGCTCGACCGCGTCGAGTGGCTCGCCATGCCCGACGTGCAGACGCAGGTCGCCGCCATCCAGAACGGCGAGATCGACATGATCGAATCGCCCGGTCACGACCTGCTGCCGCTGCTCGCCAAGGACAAGAACATCAACCTGCTCAACTGGAACCCGACGGGCAACCAGTACACTTTCCGCTTCAACAGCACGGCGAAGCCCTTCGACAACCCGAAGATCCGGCACGCCGTATTTGTGGCGTTCGCCCAGGAAGACTTCCTCAAGGCCACGATCGGCGATCCGCAATGGTATAAGGTCTGCAAGGCGCCGTTCGTCTGCGGCACGCCGCTCGCGACCGACGCCGGCATGGCCGATGTGCTGAACGGCAACGCGGCCAAGGCCAAGCAGCTCCTGCAGGAAGCCGGCTACGACGGCACGCCGATCGTGCTGATGCATTCGACCGACCTGCAGGTGCTGACCAACCTCGCGCCGGTCGCCAAGGCGCAGATGGAGCGGGCCGGCTTCAAGGTCGACATGGTGTCGATGGACTGGCAGACGCTGGTCGCCCGCCGCGTCAAGAAGGACCCGCCGAGCCAGGGCGGCTGGCACGCCTTCCTCACCTCGTGGGTGGCGGCCGACGTCCTGAACCCGGTGATGGCCGGCTTCTTCAACGCCTCGTGCGACAAGGCGATGTTCGGCTGGCCGTGCGACGAGACGATCGAGAAGTTCCGCGACCAGTTCGCCAAGGAGACCGACGCTGCCAAGCAGAAGGAGATCGTCGAGAACCTCCAGAAATACTGGGTGAACCATCCGACGCACATCAACGTCGGCCAGTGGTACTCGCCGCTTGCCCGCCGCAACAACATCGAGGGCAACCTGACGGCGCCGGCGCCGGTGTTCTGGAACGTCACGAAGAAGTAAGCAAACGGAGGGAGGCCGGAAGGGGATTCGGCCTCCCTCGTCTTTTTAGGGAAGAAACCGAGGGGGTTTAGATGAAGATGATGCGGCGTGCGCTCGCGGCTGCGGCTGCCGGCGCCATCCTGGCGGCGGCAAGCGGGCCGGCACTGGCCCAGGGCAAGACCCTGAAATTCGTGCAGAACGGCAACCTGACGATCCTCGATCCGATCTGGACGACGGCCTACGTCACGCGCAACCACGGCTACTTCATCTACGACACGCTCTTCGCGTCGGACGAGAACAACGCGGTCAAGCCGCAGATGGTCGACAAGTACGAAGTCTCGCCCGACAAGACGGTGTGGACCTTCACCCTGCGCGACGGCCTCGAATGGCATGACGGCAAGCCGGTCACGTCCGAGGACTGCATCGCCTCGATCCAGCGCTGGGGCAAGCGCGACGCCATGGGCCTCAAGCTCATGGACTTCGTCAAGGAGTTCAAGGCGGTCGACGCCAAGACCTTCCAGATGGTGCTGAAGGAGCCCTACGGCCTGGTGCTCGATTCGCTGGGCAAGCCGTCATCCAACGTGCCGTTCATGATGCCCAAGCGCGTCGCCGAGACCGACGCCTTCAAGCAGATCGACAGCCAGATCGGCTCGGGCCCGTTCATCTACCTCAACGCCGAGTCCAAGCCCGGCGAGAAGCACGTCTATATCAAGAACCCGAAGTACAAGCCGCGTTCGGAGGCCCCCTCGGGTCTCGCCGGCGGCAAGGTCGTCAAGGTCGACCGCGTCGAGATCATCGAGATGCCTGACCCGCAGCAGCAGGTGAACGCCCTCGTCGCGGGCGAGATCGATCTCATCGAGCAGCCGCCGCACGACCTGATCCCGATCCTCAAGAAGGAAAAGAGCGTGCAGCTGGTCGACTGGAACCCGCTGGGTCACCAGTTCATCATCCGCTTCAACCACGTGGTGAAGCCGTTCGACAACCCAAAGATCCGCCAGGCCGCGCTGCTGGCGATGCGCCAGGAGGACTACCTCAAGGCGACGGTCGGCGAGCCGGAGTACTACAAGGTCTGCTCGGCCGCCTTCGTCTGCGGCACGCCCAATGCCTTCGACGCGCCCAACGGGCTCCTGGTCAAGCCTGACTTCGAGAAGGCCAAGGCGCTCCTGAAGGAGGCGGGCTATGACGGCACGCCAGTCGTGGTGATGCAGTCGACCACCCTGCCGGTGCTCACCAACACCGCGCCGGTGACCAAGCAGCTGCTCGAGCAGGCCGGCTTCAAGGTCGACATGCAGTCGATGGACTGGCAGACGCTGGTCACGCGCCGCACCAAGAAGGATCCAGCCGATAAGGGCGGCTGGAACATCCTGCACACCTTCTCGGTCGCCGCCGACATCCTGAACCCGATCGCGACATCGTACATGGTCGCCCAGGGCGACAAGTCGTGGTTCGGCTGGCCGACCGACCCGGAAATGGAGAAGCTGCGCGACGCCTACGCCAAGGAGACCGACCCAGCCAAGGGCAAGCAACTTGCCAAGGCCGTGCAGGACCGAGCGCTGGAGACCGCCCAGTACGGCTGGATCGGCCAGTGGTACGGCCCGGGCGCGGCCCGCGCCAATGTGACCGGCTGGCTCAAGGCGCCGGTGCCGGTTATGTGGAACATCGAGAAGAAATAACCTCGTTGGGGCCTTCCCCCTCCCTGCCTCCCCCCGTCTGACGGGGGAGGTGCCCGAAGGGCGGAGGGGGAGAGCCGCAAAGGCCATCTTTGAAGTAAAGAGGTCATCGGACCGGAATGCTCGACTTCATCGCCCGTCGTCTCGTCGCCATCATCCCCGTGCTCACGGTGGTGGCGGTGCTCGTCTTCCTCATGTTGCGGCTCACGCCGGGCGATCCGGCGGCGGTGATCGCCGGCGACAACGCCACTTCCGACCAGATCAACGACATCCGCGAGAAGCTCGGCCTCAACGAGCCGATCTGGACCCAGTTCGCCATCTGGATCGGCGACATCCTGCAGGGCAATTTCGGCGAGAGCTTCTTCTTCAAGAAGACCGTCGCCGAGCTGATTGCCCAGCGCATCGAGCCCACCCTGGCGCTCACCATCTGCACCCTGATCTTCGCCGTCGCCGTCTCCGTGCCGATCGGCGTGCTCGCCGCCTATCGCCAGGGCTCGGTCTTCGATCGCGTCGTCATGGCCTTCGCGGTGATGGGCTTCTCGGTGCCGGGCTTCGTCATCGGCTATTGCCTGATCTATGTCTTCGCCATCGAGCTCGGTTGGCTGCCGGTCCAGGGCTATGTCCGCATCGGCGTCAATTTCTGGCAGTTCCTTGAACGCATGGTGCTGCCCTCGCTCACCCTGTCGGTCGGCTTCATCGCGCTGATCTCGCGCATCACCCGCGCCTCGGTGCTGGAAGTGCTGAACGAGGACTACATCCGCACCGCCCGCGCCAAGGGGCTCTCCAGCCGCGTCGTCCTGATGCGCCATGCGCTGCGCAACGCCGCCGTGCCGATCCTGACCATCATCGGCCTCGGCATCGCCATCCTGATCGGCGGCGCCGTGGTGACCGAGAGCGTGTTCGGCCTGCCCGGCCTCGGCCGTCTCACCGTCGAGGCGGTGCTCAGCCGTGACTTCCCGACCATCCAGACCGTCATCCTGATGTTCTCGGTGGTCTATGTCGTGATCAACCTGCTGATCGACATCAGCTACACCGTTTTCGATCCGAGGATCCGCTATTGACCGTCGCGTCCGAAGACCTCGTCGACTCCGCCTCGATCGCGGCGGCATCGACCAAGCGCAAGAGCCTGTGGCTCGTTGCCCTTCGCAACCCAAACGTCATCATCGGCGGCACCATCCTGCTCATCATGCTGGTGATCGCCGCCCTGGCGCCTGTCCTCGGCACGGTCGACCCGACCCGCATCGATCCCGCGGCTCGCAACAAGAAGCCGGGCACCGAGATCACCATGCGCCTGGACGACGGCACGACCGTCAAGCGCGTCGCCATCATGGGCACCGACAGCCTGGGCCGCGACGTCTACAGCCGCGTGATCTACGGCACGCGCGTGTCGCTGGCGGTCGGCATCGCGGTCGCCCTGATCGCCGTCGCGATCGGCACCGTGATCGGCCTCGTCTCAGGCTACGTCCGATGGCTCGACGGCATCATCATGCGCATCATGGATGGGTTGATGGCGATTCCGGGCATCTTGCTCGCCATCGCCATGGTCTCGATCTGGCGCGCCGGCCTGATCACCGTGATCTTCGCCATCGTCGTGCCCGACGTGCCGCGCGTCGTGCGCCTGGTGCGCTCGATCGTGCTGACCGTGCGCGAGGAACCCTATGTCGAGGGCGCCATCTCGGTCGGCACGCCGACCTGGGTGCTGATGTTCCGCCACATCCTGCCCAACACCATCGCGCCGCTGATCGTGCAGGGCACCTTCCTCGCCGCCGCCGCCATCCTGGTCGAGGCCGCGCTCTCGTTCCTGGGCATCGGCATCCCGCCGGAGATCCCGAGCTGGGGCAACATCATGGCCGAGGGCCGCACGCTGTTCCGCGTGTTCCCGCACAACATCTTCTATCCCGCCATCTTCCTCGCCGTGACCGTGCTCGCGATCAACATCATGGGCGACGGGTTGAGGGATACGCTCGATCCGAAGATGAGCAAAAAGGTGTGATGCGAAGCATCACACCTTTTTGCTCACCCTGAGCGAGCGAAGCGAGCCGAAGGGTCTTCTCTCCATGTTCAAGGTCTCAGTGATTGAAACAAGGTCCCTCCACTCCGCGCTACGCGCTCCGGTCGGGACGACGGATGGTTTGCATCGATGAGTGACGCCAAGAAACCTGTCCTGGAAGTCCGCAACCTCTCGGTCACGCTGCCCAAGGGCGCCGACCGCGAGTTCGCCGTCGACAAGGTGAACTTCACCGTCAATCCCGGCGAGATCGTCTGCCTGGTGGGTGAATCGGGCTCGGGCAAGTCGGTGATCGCCTTCACCGTCATGGGGCTGCTCGCCAAGGCGCTGAAGCCGAGCTCGGGCGAGATCCTGCTGCAGGGCGAGAACATCCTGGCGGCGAGCGAGGACCGGCTGCGCGAGCTGCGCTGCACGCGCATGTCGATGATCTTCCAGGAGCCGATGACCGCGCTCAATCCGGTCATGACCTGCGGCGACCAGATCGACGAGGTGCTGCGCAGCACCAGCTCTCGGGCGGCCAGCGCCAGCGCATCATGATCGCCATGGCGCTGGTCCTCGATCCGGTGCTGCTGATCGCCGACGAGCCGACCACGGCGCTCGACGTCACCACGCAGGCCGAGATCCTGAAGCTGATCGCCGAGCTGCAGGAAGGCCAGGGCACCGGCGTGCTGTTCATCACCCACGATTTCGGCGTCGTCGCCGAGATCGCCCATCGCGTGGCCGTGCTGCGCTGGGGCGAGCTGGTGGAGATGGGCCCGACCGAGCAGATCCTGTCGCGGCCGCAAGAGGCCTACACCAAGATGCTGATCTCCTCGGTGCCCTCGATCCATCCGCAGCACCGCGGGGCGCGCAAGGACGGCATCACCGTCCTGCGCACCGAGAAGCTCGGCAAGATCTACTCGGGCAGCGGCTTCTTCCAGAAGGCGCGCGTGGTGAAGGCCGCGGTCGACGTCGACCTCGACATCCGCAAGGGCGAGACCTTGGGCATCGTGGGCGAATCGGGCTCGGGCAAGTCGACGGTGGCGCGCTGCATCGCCCGCCTGATCGACCCGACCGACGGCAAGGTGTTCCTGGGCGACACCGAGATCGCCACCATGCCGCCCGGCAAGCTGCGTCCGCATCGCCGCAAGGTGCAGATCGTCTTCCAGGATCCCTACCGCTCGATGAACCCGCGCATCACGGTCGGCGACTTCATCATCGAGGGTCCGATGAATTTCGGCGTCAGCCGGCAGGAGGCGCTGGCGCGCGCCCGCAAGCTGATGGAGACGGTGCGGCTCGACCCCAATGCGCTCGACCGCTTCCCGCACCAGTTCTCGGGCGGCCAGCGCCAGCGCATCTGCATCGCCCGCGCCCTCGCCATGGAGCCCGAATTGCTGATCGCCGACGAGGCGGTGTCGGCGCTCGACGTCTCGGTGCAGAAGCAGGTGCTGCAGCTGCTCGACGAGATCCGCACACGCCTGAACCTCGCCGTGCTGTTCATCACCCATGACCTGCGCGTCGCCGCCCAGATCTGCGACTACGTCGCCGTGATGAGCAAGGGCCGCGTCGTCGAGTACGGCTCGGCCGAGCAGGTCTTCGGCTCGCCGCGCGACGACTACACCAAGGCGCTGTTCGCCGCCGCCCCCGGGCGCCATTGGGAATTCGGCAAGTTCGCGGCGGCCTGATTCGGTGATAGAGTTCACGCAAGGAAAGGCCATTCAGGCACCCGCTGCCGCGCCTCCCCTCTGACCGGCATCGGATGGACGGGAACCCGTGTCGAGGGAGGCTCACATGGCGGACAGCGTCTACAAAGTGATCGAGCTGGTCGGCACCAGCACCGACTCCTGGGAAAAGGCGGCAAAGGCAGCGGTCGATCGCGCCGCCAAGTCGCTGCGCGACCTGCGCGTCGCCGAGGTGGTCGAGCAGGACCTGGTCATCGAAGACGGCAAGGTCACGGCCTACCGCACCAAGCTGAAGCTCTCCTTCAAGTACGAAGGCGGCGGCTGATTCTTGCCGGAGCGCGGACCTCCAGGTCCGCTCTTGTCTTCTCTCCCGGACCGCGAGCTTCCAGCTCGCTCATGAGCGCGCAGGATGCGCGCGGTCCGGAAGACGAAGAGCAAGAGCAGGCCTGGAGGCCCGCGGTCCGGCGAGATAGAGTCGGCCGCATGTCCTCCGGCCTGCTCGAAGACGCCTCGTTCAACCAGTCGCCGGCGTTTGGCGATGTCGACCTGTTCAGCGCCGACCGGCCGCTGGCCGATGCCGCGGCGCGCGCCGGGCTCGACCTCGCGGACCTTTCCGCCTGCGGCAAGGATTACGGCGCGGCGGCGACACTCGATCTCGGCCGCGTCGCCAACGAGAACCCGCCCAAGCTCCACCTCGTCGATGGCAAAGGCAATCGGCTGGACCTGGTCGAGTTCCATCCCGCCTATCACGCCATGATGGCCAGGAGCATCGGCCACGGCATCCACGCCTCGGCGCACGACGGCAGCGACCGGCCGGGTCCGATGTCGACGCGCGCCGTGCGGCTCTATCTCGCCACCCAGGCCGAGAGCGGGCACATGTGCCCGATCACCATGACGCACGCCTGCATCGGCGCGCTGCGCTCCGAGTCCGCGCTGCTCGCCAAATGGCTGCCCAGGATCCAGACCCGCACCTACGATCCGCGGCCGCTGCCGTGGTGGGAGAAGAACGGCGTCACGCTCGGCATGGGCATGACCGAGCGCCAGGGCGGGACCGACGTGCGCGCCAACATCACCCGCGCCGTGGCGCACGGCGACCATGTCGAGATCACCGGCCACAAATGGTTCATGTCGGCGCCGATGTGCGACGCCTTCCTGGTGCTGGCGCAGGCCGAGGGTGGTTTGACCTGCTATCTGATGCCGCGCTATCGGCCCGACGGATCGAAGAACCAGATCCGCTTCCAGCGGCTGAAGGACAAGCTCGGCAACAAGTCGAACGCCTCCTCCGAGGTCGAGTTCCACGGCGCCTATGCCGAGCGCGTGGGCGCCGAGGGTGCGGGCGTGCGCACCATCATCGAGATGGTGAACCTGACGCGGTTGGATTGCGCCATCGCCTCGGCCGGCCAGTCGCGTATTGCCCTCAGCCAGGCATTGAGCCACATCCGCAATCGCTCGGTCTTCCAGAAGCGACTCGCCGACCAGCCATCGATGCGCGCCACCGTGGCCGACCTCGCCCTGGAGCTGGAGGCCCAGGTGGCGCTGGTGTTCCGCCTCTGCCGCGCCTCCGAGCGCGCTCACGACGATGCCGCCGAGGCAGCTTACGTGCGCCTGCTGACGCCCGCGGTGAAGTTCCTAGTGTGCAAGAGCACGCCGCAGCTCGTCTACGAATCGCTCGAGTGCCTGGGCGGCAACGGCTACACCGAGGACCTGCCGCTGGCGCGTTACTTCCGCGAATCGCCGCTCAACGCCATCTGGGAGGGCTCGGGCAACGTCATGGCGCTCGACGTGCTGCGCGCCGCCGGCCGCCATCCCGACCAGGCGATGGCGACCGTGAGCGCGCTCGCCAGGACGGCGGCGGCGGCTTTCGACGTGCGTCCGCTTGCCGGAACACTGGCCATGGTGCTGCAGTCGGGCGACGCTGAGCGTCGTGCCCGTTTCCTGTGCGAGGGCCTTGCCAAGATCGCGGCACTGGCGGCGCTCGCCGAGGCGAAGTCCGAGTTCGCCACCCTGTACGGCGACACGCGACTCGGCGGCGAGAGGTTTGCGCAGTTCGGAACGGCTGATCTCGGCGATGCGGAGACGAAGTTGATGGACCGCGCCCTCGCAACGTAGCGCGGACCGAGGGCGTCCCGCCCGCTCATGATTCATGATGCGGGCGGGACGCCCGCGGTCCGGATCATGAATGGTTGCAGCGATCTCCCTGCTCCCCCAAGATCGCCGCCCATGAAAAAGATCTTCACCGCCTGCCTCGGCACCGAGACCAATACCTTCGCTTCCATCCCCACCGGCCATCAGCTTTTCGAGGAGACCTGCCTCTTCCGCAAAGGCAGCTACGGCAAGAACGTGCCGATGTTCGGTGCGCCGCTGGCCGTATGGCGCGGCCGCGCCGAGGCCAAGGGCTGGCAGGTGGTCGAAAGCCTCTGCGCCTTCGCCCAGCCGGCCGGCAGGACGGTGAAGAAGGTCTACGAATCCTTCCGCGACGAGATCCTGGCCGACCTGAAGGCGGCCCTGCCGGTCGACGGCGTGTTCCTGTCCATGCACGGCGCCATGGTCGCCGAGGGCTACGACGACTGCGAAAGCGACATCCTGGCCCATGTCCGCAAGGTCGTCGGCCCGGACGTGCCGGTCGGCGCCGAGCTCGACCTGCATTGCAACATCGGCGACGGCACCCTGCGCGACGCCACCGCCCTGGTGCTGTTCATGGAATATCCGCATGTCGACGTGCCGGAGCGCGCCGACGACCTCTTCAACGTCATGGAAGGCGCCATCGAAGGCCGCACCAAGCCGATGATGGCCGCCTGGGACTGCAGGATGATCGGCATCTTCCATACCACGCGCCAGCCCATGCGCGGCTTCGTCGACAAGCTGCAATCCATGGAAGGCAAGGACGGCGTGCTCTCGCTGTCGATCGCGCATGGCTTCCCGTGGTCCGACATCAAGGAGATGAGCAGCAAGCTGATCGCCATCACCGACGGCGACAAGGCCAAGGCCGAGAAGCTGGCTCGCGAGCTTGGCCAGGAATTCTTCGCCATGCGCGAAGCCACCCAGCCGCCTTACGTGTCGCTCGACGCGGCGATGGCGCGCGTTTCCTCGCACAACCTGCCCAAGCCCATGGTGCTGGCCGACGTCTCGGACAATGCCGGCGGCGGGGCCGCCTCCGATTCGACCTTCATCCTGAAGGCGCTGCTCGACAAGAAGGTGAAGGACGCGGCCGTCGCCATGATCTGGGATCCTGGCGCCGTGAAGCTCGCCTTCGAGGTCGGCGAAGGCGCCGAGCTCGACATTCGCCTCGGCGGCAAGCTCGGGCCGCAATCGGGCCCGCCGATCGACGCCCGCGCCAAGGTGCTCAAGGTCGAGAAGGACGTCACCATCGAGTTCGGCGGCCAGCGCAAGGGCGTCAACCCGATCGGCGATGTCGCCGCACTGCAGATCGAGGGCGTGACGGTGATCGTCAACAGCAAGCGCAGCCAGTGCCACAGCCGCGACTGCTTCACCAAGCTCGGCGTCGACCCGTCGACCAAGAAGATCGTGGTCGTGAAGTCGATGCAGCATTTCCACGCCGCCTATGCCCCGATCGCCAGCGAAGTCGTCTATGTCGCCGCACCGGGCGCTTTGGTGCCCGACTGGTCGCTGCTGCCCTACACCAAGGTCGACAGGGCGCAGTGGCCGTTCGTCGCCAATCCGCACGCATGAGATCTCTCGTCCTCGGCGGCGCCCTGCTCGCCGCCACCGCCGGCGACGCCCTGGCCCAGTCGCCGAACGGCGTGCGCACCCTCAATCCGCCCGGCGCCATCAAGGTCGAAGGCACCTGGAGCCTGGGCGCGCGGGCTGGCGATTTCGTCTTCGTCGCCGGCATGCAGGGCGTCGATCCGGCGACCGGCAAGCTGGTCGAGGGCGACGAGGCGCGCATCCGGCAGGCGTTCCTGAACATCAGGCTGATCGCCCAGTCGGAGGGCGCCACCTTGCAGGATTGCGTCAGGCTCACCGTCTATGTCAGCGACCTGGCGCGGATCGCGCCCCTGGTCGACAAGGTACAGGCCGAGCTGTGGGGCAAGCCGCCCTATCCGCCGCGCACCATGTTCGAGGCCAAGCGGCTGTTCGACGGCGACATCATCGAGATCGACAGCGTCTTCTATTCGCCGGCGAAGAAGTAGCTCACCGCCTGGCGATGCAGTCGATCTCGATCAGGGCATCGCGCACCAGGTCGGTGACGCCGACGCAGGTCCTGGTCGGCCGCGCCCCCTCCGGGAAGAAACCCGCATAGACCTCGTTCATGGCGTCGTAGTCGCGCTTGAAGCGGGTCAGGAACACCCGGACGCTCATCACCTGGCCCATCGAGAGGCCGAGCGCTTCCAGCACGCGGCGCATGTTGCGCAGGGTCTGGTCGGTCTGCGCCCGAATGCCCTCGGGCAAGGGCTTGGCCGGGTCGTCGAGGTCGCGGCCGAACTGGCCGGTCAGGAAGACGAAGCCGTCGGCCTCGGTGGCATGGCTGCTGGGCGAGACGGACTTCGGGAGGCCGTCGAGGATGTGGAATTTAGGGGTGCTCATGGCCGCAAGCCTAGAGCATTTCATTGAAACGGTGTCGTGGCCTTATCGCCGATCGCCCCGCATTGATATATGATTGGGTCTGGATCCGGGAACATCATCATGGCGTTACGCGACGATCTCCATAGCCGCCGTGAGCAACTCATCGCCATCGCTGCGCGTCACGGCGCAACGAACCTGCGCCTCTTCGGCTCTGTGCTGCGCCATGAAGAGCGGCCGGACAGTGATGTCGATCTTCTGATCGATATGGCGGAAGACCGTGGCTTCGGTGACTATCTGGCTTTGATCGAAGAACTGGAAGACGCCCTCTCTCGACGAGTGGACGTCGTTATCGAGCGAAGCCTCAGCCCTCATTTCCGTCCCTACATCGAGGCTGAGGCGCAGCCTTTGTGAAGAGCGACCTTCCTTATCTCGGCCACATAAACGATGCCATCGCTGCCATCGAAACCTATGTGTCTGACGGACGTGAGACGTTCCTACGGGAGCGAATGGTCCAAGACGCAGTCATTCGCAATTTCGAAGTCATCGGAGAGGCCGCCAACCGCTTGTCTCTGGCGACACGCGACCCCGCCAGCACCGTATGGCGGCGGGTCATCGCTTTCCGGAACCGCCTCATTCATGGCTATTGGAGCGTGGATCTTCTGCTCGTCTGGGATGTCATCCAGAAGGACCTGCCTGGTTTGAAACTCGAAGTTGCTCGCCTCCTCCGAGACCTTGGCAACCGTTGATGACGCGCGCCGGCAAGGGGGGGGTGCGCCACCCGCTCACAAGGGCTGAACCTTAGTATGTAGACATTCATTGGGGTTGGCACCTCGTGGACCCTGGATAAGCCGGGACGCAGGCGGGATAAAATGCGCGCCCACGGCCCTGTCGCGCCGACGCCTGAGGAAATCGTGTTGCCGGGCATGCACGGCTCTGGCCGGTGCATACGCGGGAAGTTACGTCCCGCCGGGGCGACGCCCATCAGCTTGAGCCCTCCACAACTGATACTTGCCAGGATCGAGACGGCGGCAGTCACCTCCCGGGTCAAGGAAGTGAAGGCGGTGCACGAGCTCATCATCACCAGTCCCGGCGTCAGGCATCCAAGGAGGCGCCTTCGATAAGGCTTCGAGGATCGGCGGCGGGGCGCTGTTCGAAAGCCCGTGGGCAGGCCTAGTCTCAGGCGATGGCACAGAAGGGCTTGTCAGGTGCCACCTATCCTCGACCTAGGCGCCAAATCAATTGCCGTGCTACAGCGTAAAAACGCGCTGTTTCAGACCGTTTACAGATTGCGGACTCATTGGTATGGTCCGCCGCGTCGCGGCCGGGGAAGGCCATTTTGTCGTTTCAGTTCAACGACTTAGAATGACCCCGCCCGGCGAGGGGTCCGCGATCTATGAAGATTCTCACCGGCAACAGCAATCGTCCGCTGGCGGAGGCCATTTCCGCCAAGCTGGCCTTGCCGTTGGTCAAGGCCAACGTCCGCCGCTTCTCCGACAACGAGATCTTCGTCGAGATCCTGGAGAACGTGCGCGGCGAGGACATGTTCGTCCTGCAGTCGACGAGCTTCCCGGCCAACGACCATCTCATGGAGCTCCTGATCACCATCGATGCGCTGCGCCGCAGCTCGGCGCGCCGCATCACGGCGGTGATCCCCTACTACGGCTACGCCCGCCAGGATCGCCGTACCGGCCCGCGCACGCCGATCTCGGCCAAGCTCGTGGCCAACCTGCTCACCCACGCCGGCGCCAGCCGCGTGCTCACCCTCGACCTGCATGCCGCCCAGATCCAGGGCTTCTTCGACATCCCGGTCGACAACCTGTTTGCCGGCCCCCTGTTTGGCAAGGACATCAAGGACACGCTCGCGAACCGCGAAATCACCGTGGTATCGCCCGACGTCGGCGGCGTGGTGCGTGCCCGCGCCGTCGCCAAGCGCATCGACGCCGACCTCGCCATCATCGACAAGCGCCGTGAGCAGGCGGGCGTCAGCGAAGTCATGAACGTCATCGGCGACGTCAAGAACCGCGACTGCATCCTGATCGACGACATCGTCGATTCGGCCGGAACGCTCTGTAACGCGGCTGTCGCTTTGATGGACCAGGGTGCCAAGTCGGTGTCGGCCTACGTCACGCACGGCGTGCTGTCGGGCGGCGCGGTGGCCCGCGTCGCGGCCTCGCCGATGGAGAAGATGGTCATCACCGATTCGATCCAGCCGACCGAGGCGGTGCGCGTGTCGCCCAACGTGCGGCCGCTCAGCATCGCCACCTTGATGGCCGAGGCGATCAAGCGCATCTCGGAGGAGACCTCGGTATCGAGCTTGTTTGACTAGGAGGTAACCTCACCCTGAGGAGCGCCCGCAGGGCGCATCTCGAAGGGTGAGGCAAAGGAGATCCGGCGATTGGCACCCCTGGAGGCCACGCCGTGAGTGAGAGAGAGCAACAGCAACCTTAGGAGAAGTTGAAATGGCAGAGACGACAAAGGTCGTCGCGAAGAAGCGGGACCGGGCCGGTAAAGGGGGCGCCCGTTCCAGCCGTCGCGATGGACTGATTCCCGCCGTGATCTACGGCGACAAGCAGCCCCCCCTGATGATCGCGGTCGAGCCGAAATCGATCGAGCGCGAGCTGCACAAGGAGGGCTTCTTCAATCACCAGATGAAGATCGACGTCGAGGGCCAGGGCTATGATGTCCTGCCGCGCGACGTGCAGGTCGACCCGGTGACGGACAAGCCTCTGCATCTCGACTTCCTGCGCGTCGGGCCCGACTCGATCATCAGCGTGCAGGTCCCGGTGCACTTCAGGAACGAGGCGGCAGCGCCAGGCATCAAGCGTGGCGGCGTGCTGAACGTCGTGCTGCACGAGATCACCGTGCGCACCAAGCCCGCCACCATCCCCGAGTACTTCGAGGTCGACCTGACGGGCCTCGAGATCGGTCATTCGATCCATCTGTCGGCGCTCAAGATTCCCGATGGCGTACGCGTGGTCGCTCGCGACAAGAACGCCACCGTGGCCTCGATCGCGGCTCCGACGGTGGTGCGCGAAGCGGCGGCCCAGGCGGCAGCCGATGCCGCGTCGGCGACGGGCGCTCCGGCGGCAGCCGAGGGCGCGGCTCCGGCGGCAGGTGCGGCTCCGGCTGCGGGTGCAGCCCCCGCAGCGGGTGCGGCGGCCGCTCCGGCAGCCGGCGGCAAGGCCCCGGCTCCGGCCAAGAAGTAACCGGCGGGCTTTCAGTCCATACGTTCGATGCTTCTGCTGGTCGGGCTCGGCAATCCCGGGCCACGCTATGCGGGGCACCGGCACAATGTGGGATTCATGGCGGTGGACGAGATCGTCCGCCGCCGTGTCTTCTCGTCCTGGCGTTCGCGCTTCAATGGCGAGGTGGCCGAGGGCCATCTCGGCGGCGAGCGCACGCTGGTATTGAAACCCATGACCTTCATGAACGAGTCGAGCAAGGCCGTGGGCGAAGCCGTGCGTTTCCTGAAGATCCCACTCGACCGGGTCGTGGTGTTCCACGACGAGCTCGACCTGGCGCCGGGTCGCGTGCGCATGAAGAAAGGCGGCGGCGCCGGCGGCCACAATGGCCTGCGCGACATCGACGCCCATGTCGGCAACGACTATCGCCGGGTCCGCATCGGCATCGGTCATCCCGGCCACAAGGACCTGGTGCTGCACTGGGTCCTGCGCGACTTCGAGCCCGATGAGCGCGACCCCAGGACCGGCTGGCTGCCCAAGCTTTTGGACGCGCTCGCCGAGGAATCGGCGCTGCTGGTCGAAGGTGGCGCCAAGGCCGACGAACGCTATATGAGCCGCGTGGCGCATCTCGCGCCTCCGCCCAAACCACCTGCCGAAGAGTCGAAAGCGTAAGATGGGTTTCAACTGCGGAATCGTCGGCCTGCCCAATGTCGGCAAGTCGACCCTGTTCAATGCGCTCACCGCCACCCAGGCGGCCCAGGCGGCCAACTACCCGTTCTGCACCATCGAGCCGAATATCGGCCGCGTCGCCGTACCCGATCCCCGGCTGGACAAGCTCGCGGCCGTCGCAGGCTCGGCCAAGATCATCAACACCCAGCTCGAATTCGTCGACATCGCCGGCCTGGTGAAGGGCGCTTCCAGAGGCGAGGGCCTGGGCAACCAGTTCCTGGCCAACATCCGCGAGGTCGACGCCATCGCCCATGTGCTGCGCTGCTTCGAAGACGGTGACGTGACGCACGTTTCAGGCGGCGTCGACCCGGTGCGCGACGCCGAGATCGTCGAGACCGAGCTGATGCTGGCCGACCTCGACAGCCTTGAGAAGCGGCTGCCCAACCTAGAGAAGCGCGCCAAGGGCGGCGACAAGGAAGCGGCCGCCGAGGCGCCCGTCGTCAAGAAGACGCTCGACGCCCTGCGCGACGGCAAGCCGGCGCGCGAAGCGGCGCTCACCGACGAGGAGCGGCCGGTGTTCGCCCGCCTGCAGCTCATCACCGCCAAGCCCATGATGTACGTGCTGAACGTCGAGGAGGCCGCGGCCGCTACCGGCAACAAGCACAGTGCTGCCGCCGCCGAGTACGCCAAGAAGCGCGGCATGCCGTCGGTCGTGATCTCGGCCGCCATCGAGGCCGAGGTGGCGCAGTTGGCGCCCGAGGACCAGGGCGACTACCTGGCGTCGCTCGGGCTCAAGGAGACGGGCTTGGCCCGCGTCGTCCATGCCGGCTACCAGCTTCTCGACCTGGTGACGTTCTTCACCGTCGGCCCGAAGGAGGCGCGCGCCTGGACGGTGCGCCGCGAGGCCAAGGCGCCCGAGGCCGCAGGCGTGATCCACACCGACTTCGAAAAAGGCTTCATCCGCGCCGAGACCATCGCCTACGACGACTACGTCGCCCTGAACGGCGAAGCCGGCGCCCGCGACGCCGGCAAGCTGCGGTTGGAAGGCAAGGAATACCCGGTGAAGGACGGCGACGTCTTTCATTTCCGGTTCAACGTCTGAGAAATCCGCCTTGAACACCCGTCAGACTCCTCTCCCCCTTGGGGGAGAGGAGCTTGAGGAGAAGAGTGAGAGGAGTGTGAAGAGACGAATTCGACGATTGCGACCGTCCGGCCAGGAGCGCTAGCCTCAAATCGGTAGCAATCGCGTCAGACTGGCCGCGCCAACCGAGGGGACCGACATGAGCACCTCGATCGCTGACGAACGGCGGCTTCTCGCCGCCGACGAATACGAGCCCATCGCCCGCAGCCACTATCCGGGGCTGGCAAGCCTGCAGCGGGAAGAGCTGCTCGATCTGGTGCGCTGGCTGCGTGATCAACGCGGCAAGTTCAAAGGGCAGATCCGCCGCCGCGTCCGCCGCGCCAAGGCCGATACGCGCAACGAAGCGGACAAACCGGCCGGGGAGCGCGGGCTCGCGGCCAAGAAGCAGGTGTTCGCCCGGGCCCTCAAGCGCGTCAACTCACAGCTCGATCGAGTCCTCGCGGCCGAGAAGCGTGCGGCCATGCACGCCGGCATGCAGGCCGCGCTCGAACGCAAGCGCCGTGCGCCGCGGCATCACCCGTCGAGCGGCCGTCGCGCGGGTGGCGGTGTGCAGCCGATCGAGAACCCCAAGGGCGCCGACATCGTCCAGCCCTCGGCGATCGGCAGCATCTCGCAGGCCGGCCGCGTCGCTCAGGCCCGCCGGGACAGCAAGCCCGAGGCGTAGGAAGCCCTGCTACACTGTTTTCGGGCTCCTCTCTCCCTTGCCTCGAACATCGCCTGGGTCGACATCTCGACCCTGCTGGTTCGACGGTCCCGTAAGGAGAGACGCTACGGTCTAGCCATGATGCGCAAGCGCTTCTTCTCGGGCGCTGGCGACAGTTGTTTCGATCCCACCGGAATTCAGCGTCCCACCTGAGGAACCCGTTCATGACCGTCAAGTTTTCCGATCCGCAGACCATGCCGCGCCGCATCGGCTATTCGCAGGTTGCCGAGGTGACCAAGGGGAAGCTCGTGCTGATCGCCGGACAGGTGCCGCACGACACCGACGACAAGCTGGTCGGCGAGGGCGACTTCGCCGCCCAGGTCGAACAGGTCTTCAAGAACGTCGACGCCGCCGTACGCGCCGCGGGCGGCACGATGAAGGACGTCGTCAAGATCAACAACTACGCGGCGGCGTCGGTCACTCCCGAACAAATGCGGGCCTTCCGCGAAGTGCGCGACCGCTACGTCAACACCGCCGCACCGCCGGTCAGCACTTTCATCTACGTCAGCCGCCTCGTGCAGCCGGGCTGGCTGTTCGAGATGGACGCGATGGCGGTCATCGATTCATAGCTGGGGGCGCGCCGCCCCAATGGCGCGTCATGGGCGGCAGAGCAACAAGAGCAACACCAGCTCCTCAGGGTGAGGTTGTCGTGTTGCATGCCGCTTGTGACGCGCCACTGGAGTGGCGTGCCCCCAACTATGACCCGATCACGCCGCCGTCCTTCTTCACGATGGCGATCACCGCCGGGCGCGGCGGCATGCCGTCCTTGAAGTCGGGCCAGCGCGTCGACGGCTTCTCGAAGGTCGAGCCGGCATCCTCGCCGGGATGCTGGACGGCCAGGAACACCGTCTTGTCGTCAGGCGCGACGAGCGGCCCACACACCTCGGCGCCGGTCGGCGCCTGGTAGAAGCAGCGCGTGAGCGCGCGGCCGTAGCCCGTTGTGTCGGCGCCATAGAGGCCGTCGGCGATGCCGGCCGCCGTCGGCGCGCCGTCGGTCGCGATCCAGATACGGCCCTTGCTGTCGAAGGTGCAATTGTCGACGCAGGACAGCCAACCGTTCTCGCTCACCGCGCGATGGTATCGCGCGGCCGGATCGATGCCGGGCCGGCCGCCGACCAGGAAGATCGCCCAGGTGCCCTCGGTCGAGCCGTGATCGCCGTCCCTGGGCGTGATCTCGATGACATGGCCGTGGGCGTTGCGCGCCACCGGATTGGGCTTGTTCACCTGCTGCTCGGTGCGGCTGGTGTTGTTGGTCAGCATGACATAGACGCGGCCGGTCGCCGGGTTGGTCTCGACGTCCTCGGGCCGGTCCATCGGCGTCGCCTTCAGGAGGTCGGCGGCGACGCGGGCGTAGATCACCACGTCGGCCTGGCTGGCAAAGCCGTTCTCGGCCGTCAGCGGTCCCTGGCCCTGCACCATGGGCAGCCACTCCGTCTTACCGTCGTCGCCGAAGCGGGCGACGTAGAGCGTGCCATCGTCCAGCAGGTCCTTGTTGGCGGCGCGATCGTTGGGGTTCCACGGCCTGGCCGTGACGAACTTGTAGACATAGTCGAAGCGCTCGTCGTCGCCGGTGTAGAACGCCACGCGGCCGTCCTTGGCGATGGCGTAGGTGCAGCCTTCATGCTTGAAGCGGCCGAGCGCGGTGCGCTTGATCGGCATCGAGCCCGGGTCGTAGGGATCGATCTCGACCACCCAGCCGAAGCGGTTGGGCTCGTTCGGCTCCTTCTCGACATTGAAGCGGTCGAAATACTTGGACCAGGCGTACAAGGTGGCCTTCGAGACGCCATAGCGCTTGTAGGCCTTGGCGTCCGGCATCTTCTCGGCGTCACCGCCGAAGTAGCCGTTGAAGTTCTCCTCGCAGGTCAGCCACGTGCCCCACGGCGTCGAGCCGCCGGCGCAGTTGTTCAGCATGCCGAAAACCTTGCGGCCGGTCGGATCGGCCGAGGTCTTGAGCTTGTCGTGGCCGGCCGCCGGACCCGAGATGTCGAACGCGGTGTTGGCCGAGAGGCGACGGGCGTACTTGCTGCCCGGCACCACCCTCCACGCGCCGCCCTCGCGGGCGATCTCGATGACGGAGCCGCCGTGAGCCGCCATCTCGACCTCGACCTGGGGCTCGGAGGTCTTGAGGTTGACGTCGCGGCCCGAGCCCAGCCCTGCGAACATCAGGCCGGGATCGGTGTACTCGTGGTTGACCACCATCAGGAAGCGGTCGTTCGTCGTGCTGCCGGCCGGCAGCGGATGCACGCCGATGAAGTCGTTGTTGTAGCCGAACTGCTTTTCCTGGGCGGCCGCGGTCTGGTTGTCGGGATCGAAAGCCGGCGCATCGGCGGTGACCGGATCGCCCCAGCGGATCAGGACTTGCGCCTCGTAGCCTTCGGGAACGTGCTGGGTCTTGTCGAGGCCGTGCGCCACCTCCTTGAAAGTGAGTGTCGACGGGCCGGTCGGCTGGGCGAGCGCGGTATTGTCCAAAAGCTCGTGCGCGACGGCGGCAACAGCGCCGGCCCCGACCAGACTGCGCAGCGCGGCGCGGCGGCCGAGACGCCGCTCGACCAGTTCGCCGATCGTGGGCTCGGTGCTCGGGTTGGAGCCCGCATCCTCAGGGTCGATATTTCCGGTGCTGCGCAGGTCCATCCCGATCTCCTCTGGCCGATCTTTCGGCCGGGGTAGACCTCGCGAGCGATGGCGACATGACATTCCTGTTTCATTTCGATGACGATGCGGTCGACGGTCAGGAGCCGATGGGTCCGCCGTCCTTCTTGGTGATCGCAATCACCGCCGGCCGGGGCGGCGCGCCGTCCTTGAAATCCGGCCAGCGCGTCGATGGCGTCTCGAAGGTCGAGCCCTTGCCCTCGCCGGGATGCTGGATGGCCAGGAACAGCGTGCGGTCGTCGGGTGTGAAGGTCGGACCACAGACCTCCGAGCCCTTGGGGGCGGCAAAGAACTGCCGCGTCAGCGCCCGGCCCTCGCCCGCCACGTCGCAGGCATAGAGCCCGTCGGCGATGCCGGCGATCTCGCCGCTGTCGGTGGCGATCCACAGTCGGCCCTTGCTGTCGAAGGTGACGTTGTCCGGGCAGGTCAGCCAGCCGTTGGCCGAGGTCGCCGGATGGTACTTGGTGCCCTCGTGCGTGCCGGGCTGGCCGGCGGCGATGAGGATCTCCCAGGTCCCCTCCGCGGCGGCGTGGTCGCCATCCTTGGGCGCGATCTCGACGATGTGGCCGTGATCGTTCTTGGCGCGCGGATTGGCGGGGTTCACTTCCTCGGGCTTGCGCGTGCTGTTGTTGGACAGCGCCACGTAGACTCGGCCGTTGATCCGGTTGGGCTCGATGTCCTCGGGCCGGTCCATGGGCGTGGCCTTCAGGAGATCACCAGCGCGGCGGGCGTTGATGACAACGTCGGCCTGGCTGGCGAATCCGTTCTCCGCCGTCAGCGGCCCCTGGCCGTGAACCAACGGCAGCCACGCGACCTTGCCGCCTTCGTCGAAGCGCGCGACGTAGAGCGTGCCCTCGTCGAGCAGGTCGCGGTTGGCGGCGCGGTCGCCGGGATTCCACGGCTTCGCCGTCACGAACTTGTAGACGTACTCCATGCGAGAATCATCGCCCATGTAGCAAACGACGCGGCCGTCCTTGGCCACGGCATGATGGCAGCCTTCATGGGCGAAGCGACCCAGCGCCGTGCGCTTCACCGGCATCCATTGCGGATCGTAGGGATCGATCTCGACGATCCAGCCGAAACGATTGGGCTCGTTCGGCTCCCTGTCGAAGTTGAAACGGTCGAAATACCTGCCCCAGGCATAGGCGACCGTGCGTCCCAGGCCGTAGCGCTTGGCCAGCACCTGGTCGGGATGCTTGCCGCCGTCGCCCGAGAAATAGAAGTAGAAGTTCTCCTCGCAGGTCAGCCACGTGCCCCACGGCGTCTCGCCGCCGGCGCAGTTGTTGAACATGCCCAGCACCTTGGTGCCGGCCGGATCGGCCGACGTCTTCATCTTGGCGTCGCCCGCCGCCGGCCCGGCGATGCGCATCGGCGTGTTGGCGTCGATGCGCCGCGCGTAACGGCTGCCGTCGACGACCGTCCAGCGCCGGCCCTCGCGGGCGATCTCGATCACCGAGCCGCCGTGCGCCGCCATCTCGATCTCGGCCTGCGGCTGGTCGGCGCGCAGGCGCGCCTCGCGGCCCTCGCCGATGCCGGCCAGCATCAGGTTGGAGTTCGTGTATTCGTGGTTGACCACCATCAGGAAGCGGTCGCCCGTCGTGGCGCCGGCGGGCAGTGGATGCAGGCCGAGGAAGTCGTTGTTGTAGCCGAACTGCAGGGACTGCGTGGCGCCGCTCTGCGTGGTCGGATCGTAGGCCGCTGCGCCCGGCAACACCGGATCGCCCCAACGGATCAGGATCTGCACCTCGTAGTCGTCGGGCACGTGGTGCGTGGGATCGTTGACGTGCGGCACTTCCGCGAAGGTGAAGGAGGACGGGCCGCTGTTCTGCGCTTGTGCCGTTCCGCTGCCAAGGACGGCCGCGGCAGCCGTTCCCATGAGGCCGAACAGCGCGCCGCGTCGCGACAGCCGCCGCTCGATCAGCTCACCGATCGAGACCTCGGTGGAGTCCGAGACACCCTCGTCTTCGTCGATCATGGATCATCCTTCCATCCCCTCGCCGGATGATGGCCCAGCAGCGCACTTTATGACAGTCCGGTGACGATCCCCCGGGTTTCACCAGGGCTGTAGCCAAACCGTAGCGCGCTGCCGCTAGCACCGGGCGCTTCAACCGGGAGACACGCATGCTGAAACCATTCCTGCTCGCAACCACCGCCATCCTTCTCGCGACCAGTGCGATGGCCCAGACCAAGTATCCGGCCGTCCTCGAGGGCCATGCCGTGTTGCCGGCCCTGACCTTGGTGCCGCCGCCGGCCGATGCGCCGGAGCAGCTACAAATTTCCGGTCGCTATGCCGGCCCGCCGGGCCAGCGCGTCGACACGCCGGAAAGCGTGCCCGGCACCTCGGCGCTCTCCGACAAGGCCGCGCCGCGGCCGACAGGCATCAACCTGCCGCTCAAGGGGCAGCCGGTGCAGGGCCTGTCGGGCATCAAGAACATGAAGGACGGCACGTTCCTGACGCTCACCGACAACGGCTTCGGCTCGAAAGCCAACTCGCCCGACGCCATGCTGATGTTCCACGTGCTGAAGCCCGACTGGAAGAGCGGTGCGGTCGAGCGCGTGTCGACGACCTTTCTGCACGATCCCGACCGCAAGGTGCCGTTCCGCATCGTCAACGAGAACACGGCCAAGCGCTATCTCACCGGCTCGGACTTCGACATCGAATCGATCCAGCCGATCGGCGATGCCTTGTGGTTCGGCGATGAGTTCGGGCCGTTCCTGATCAAGACCGACAAGACCGGCAAGGTGCTGCAGGTGTTCGAGACCATGGTCGACGGCAAGCCGGTGCGCTCGCCCGACCATCCGGCGATGCTGATGCCGGCGGCGCCCGGCCCGGTGAAGTTCGAGGTCCGGCGCAGCAAGGGCTTCGAGGGCATGGCGGCCTCGCCCGACGGCAAGTTCCTCTATCCCCTGCTCGAGGGCCCGCTGCTGACGGCCGACGGCAAGCCCGAGGCGAAGGAAGGCACGGCCTACCTGCGCATCCTGGAGTTCGACGTGACCGCGGGCGCCTACACCGGCAAGAGCTGGAAGTACGCGCTGGAGGCGCCGGCCAATGCGATCGGCGACTTCAACCTGATCGATGCGAACACCGGCCTGATCATCGAGCGCGACGACACCGAAGGCGATCCCGCGCTGGCCTGCGCCGCCGGCGCGCCCAAGCCCGACTGCTTCAACGTGCCGGCCAAATTCAAGCGCATCTACAAGGTCGATTTCAGCCAGGCCGACGGCGATGGGTTCGTGAAGAAGGTCGGCTACATCGACCTGATGGACATCGACGATCCGCAGAAGCTCGCCAAGCAGGGCGGCAAGGACGGCAAGCTCACCTTCCCGTTCTTCACCATCGAAAATGTCGATCTGATCGACGGCGATCGCATCATCGTCGGCAACGACAACAACCTGCCCTTCTCGTCGGGCCGCGCGCTCGGCAACTCCGACGACAACGAGCTGATCATCCTCAAGGTGACCGACCTCTTGAAGGCGAAGTAGCACCCTTCTGCGGGTGGATCGTCTCACCGCGCTTCAACATGTCGACGAAGGACTCGATCTTCCTTCGTCGACCAGCCTCGGTCTTCATGTTCTCGGTGCGAAAGGCGAGCGCAAAGCGGTTCTGGGCGCTCAGCGTCTCGAACATGCGCCGGGCCTTCGGCTCGGCATCGATGGCAGCTTGAAGATCGGCCGGCATCTTGTTGCCCTTGATCCTGTAGGCGCGGGCCCAGCGCCCGTCGGCCTTGGCCGCCTCGACCTCGCGCAAGCCGTGCGCGGTCATGCGGCCTTCCTCGATCAACCGGGCGACGTTGCCGATGTTGATCTGACTCCAGACGCTCTTCCTCGTGCGCGGCGTGTAGCGCTGCAGGAAGCTCTTGTCGTCGAAGCCCCTCCGAAGGCCGTCGATCCACCCCCAGCACAGCACGACGTCGATCGCTTCCTTCGGCGTGATCGACTTCAGGCCCGAGTCGACCTTGTGGATATTGATCCAGACCTCGTCGGCCTTGTCGTGGTTCTTGGCAAGCCACTTGTAGAAGCTGTCGGCCGTCTTGAATTCGCGCACCGTCATCAGGGCAGTACGCGCTTCATCCACCTGGCCGTGGCCTGCGCGTCCTGACTGTCGCTCGCCTCGAGCCTGGCGATGACGCGCGTGCGGTCTTCGAGGTCGCGGTTCTGGCTCAGCTTGATCTTGGTCTCGACGCGCGTGAGCGGCATGCGGAAGGCGACAATACCCCTGGTCTGCGCCTCGGCGTTTCCGGGCGGCAGGCGGCCCAGGCCCCACGCCTCCGGGCTCGTGCCTTCGTAGGCCGCCGCGAGCTTGGCCAGAACGTCCAGCACGCCCTTGGTGTCGTCGACGATCTGCGGCCGGCCGTAGGCGTGCACGGTGACGTAGTTCCAGGTCGGCACCTTGGGTCCCGGCGCGTACCAGGTCGGCGAGACGTAGGCGTGCGGGCCCCAGAACAGCGCGAGTGAATCGACCGGGCGCTCGAACAGCTTCCAGTGGCCGTTGGCGCGCGCCATGTGGCCGATCAGCGAGCCGTGCTTAGAACCGTCGTCCTGCCAGAGCAGCGACAGGTGGGTGGCCATCGGCGCGCCCTCGGCATCCGCGGTCATCAGCAGGGCCCAGCTGTGGGCCTGCATGATCTCGCGGCCGGTGGGTTCGCTGCCTTCGAAGTGCTTCGGAATGTACATCGGCTGGCTCTGGGCTCGCTTTCGCTCCCCGATGGGGAGCCGGTTGAACGGCGCGCCATTACCATGTCAGATGCCGGCCGCAACCGGGAGGAATTCTCATGGGTGAAGATATTCGTCTTAAGTCAAAGGCCGGCGAGATCGGCGCCTATCTCGCCACGCCGAAGGGCACGCCCAAGGGCGGCGTGGTGGTCATCCAGGAGATCTTCGGCGTCAACCATCACATCCGGGCGGTGACCGACAAGTTCGCGGCCGACGGCTATCTCGCGCTGGCGCCGCGCTTCTTCGACCACATCAAGACCGGTGTCGAGCTCGGTTACACGCCCGACACCATCGCCGAGGGCCGCAAGTACGTGACCGAGCTCGGGCTCGACAAGCCGGTGCAGGACGTCGAAGCGGCGATCGAGGAGCTGAAGCGGCGCGGCGCGAAGAAGGTCGCGGTCACCGGCTATTGCTGGGGCGGCACCATCGCCTGGCTGGCGGCGACCCGGCTCAGGCCCGACGCGGTGTCGGGCTACTACGGCGGCGGCATCCACGGGCTCAAGAGCGAGAAGGCGCAGGTCCCGACCCAGCTACATTTCGGCGACAAGGACATGCACATCCCGATGACGCACGTGAACGAGCTGAGGAAGCTCCATCCCGACGTGCAGGTCTTCGACTATCCGGCCGATCACGGCTTCCATTGCGACGAGCGCGGCAGCTACGACGCCGCGGCCTCCAAGCAGGCCATGGCGCGCACGCTGGAGTTCTTCGGCAAGCACGTTGGCTAGGCTGGGGGCGCGCCACTCCAGTGGCGCGATCATGATCTTCCGGACCGCGAGCCTCCGGCTCGCTCATGTGCGCAATGACAGGAGAAGACGCGCCACTGGAGTGGCGTGCCCCCAGCAATGACGAAGAGGCCTGCAAGGAAAGATTTCGCGCCGGACTCCCGCGGGCCCCTGAACGGGGTCCGCGTGATCGACCTGTCGCGCCTGGTCGCGGGCAACGTCCTGACCTTGCAGCTGGCCGATTTCGGCGCCGAGGTGGTCAAGATCGAACCGCCCGAGGGCGACACGCTGCGCTCGTGGCGGGTCAAGGGCATCGAAACGGCGTGGAAGGTCAACAGCCGCAACAAGAAGAGCGTGGCCCTCGACCTGCGCTCGGACGCCGGCCGCGCCATCGTGCGCGAGCTCGCCAAGTCGGCGCAGATCCTGGTCGAGAGCTTCAGGCCCGGCGTGCTCGAGGACATGCAGCTGGCGCCGGCCGAGCTGCACAAGATCAATCCCAAGCTGATCATCGTGCGCATCTCGGGCTGGGGCCAGGACGGCCGCTATCGCCACAAGCCGGGCTTCGGCACCCTGATCGAGGGCTACAGCGGCTTCGCCTCGATGAACGGCTTCGCCGACCGCGAGCCGGTGCTGCCGCCGATGTATCTCGCCGACGCCGTTGCGGCGCTCTACGGCTACGGCGCGGTCATGGTCGCCCTGCGCGAAGTCGAGATGAACGGCGGCAAGGGCCAGGTCATGGACCTGCCGCTATTCGACCCGTTGTTCTCGGTGCTGGGGCCCCAGGCCGCCAACCACAAGCTCACCGGCGAGGTGAAGGAGCGCACCGGCAGCCGATCGACCAATGCCGCCCCGCGCAACGTCTACCAGACCAGGGACGGCCACTGGGTGTGCCTGTCGGCCTCGACCCAGGGCATGGCCGAACGGGTGCTGGTCAAGATCGGCCGGCCGGAACTGGTGAAGGACCCGAAGTTCGCCACCAACATCGAGCGTGTCAGGAACGGGCTCGAGCTCGACGCCATCATCGGCGGCTTCGTCGCCGAGCGCGACCTCGCGACCAACCTGAAGTTCTTCGACGAGGCCGGCGTCACCATCGGACCGGTCTACGACATCTCCCAGATCGTGCAGGACGACTACGTGCTGGAGCGCGAGGCCCTGATCGAGGTCCCCGACGAGGAGATGGGTGAGCTGCCGACACATCCGGTGGTGCCACGCATGTCGGGCACGCCCGGCGCGCTGCGCCATGCCGCGCCGAAGATCGGCGAGCACAACGAGGCGGTGCTGAAGCCGCTTCTGGGCGCCGCCGAGTACGACAAGCTCTGCCAGTCGGGCGTCATCTCGAAGGGAAAGAAGAAGTGAACCGCCCGCCTCCGCCCGTCTGGCGCTCGATCCTCTACGTGCCGGGCAACGTCCCCAAGTTCATCGACAAGGCGCATGAGCGCGGCGCCGACTGCATCCTGGTCGATCTCGAGGACAGCGTGACCGTGGCCGAGAAGCCCACCGCCCGCGCCATGCTGCCCGAGACGATGAAGAAGGTCGTCCGCGGCGGCGCCGACGTCGCCGTGCGCATCAACCGGCCGATGCGCCTGGCCATTCCCGACCTCGAGGCCGCCGTGCGGCCGGGCCTGTCGGCGCTGTTCATCACCAAGACCGAGGGCGTTCAGCATCTGCGCCTGCTCGATGAGGCCGTAAGCGAGCTCGAACGCGAGCGCGGCATGCCGGTGGGCAGCGTCGGCTTCGGCGCCATGATCGAGCATCCGCGCGCGCTCAGCGAGCTCAACGACATCGCCGAGCGCGGCCCGCGCGTCATCGCCATGATGCTGGGCGGCGAGGATTTTGCCCTCGAAACCGGCTCGATCCCGAGCGACGAATCGCTCGAACTGCCCAAGCGGCTCGTGGCCTTCGCCGCGCAGGCGCACGGCGTGGCGATGATCGGCATCCTGGGCACCGTGGCCGACTATTCGGACCCGGCGGCCTACAAGAAGAGCGCCGAGCGGGCGCGGCGCTTCGGCTTCTCGGGGGGCACCTGCGTGCATCCCGGCCTGGTGCAGGCGCTGAACGAGGCTTTCACGCCGACGGCCGACGACGTCGCCTACGCCAGGAAGCTGATCGAAGCCGATGAAAAAGCCGCAACCGGGGGCCGCGGCTCCTTCACCGTAGATGGCAAGATGATCGACATCCCGGTGATCGATCGCGCCCGCCGGCTGATTGCCCGCTACGACGCGATCGAACGCCGACTCAAGCGGTCCTAGGCGTCGACGAGCTCAGGCGTCGTCGTGTGGAGGCCAAGGACCTCGTCGAGGTCGCGCGGCGCGAGCCGGCAGGACACCCCGGCATTGAGGCTCTGCAGCAGCACCTCACGGCCGTTGGCGAAGCGAACGGCGTCGCGATGGGCGTGCCCGGTGACCTCGAGGCGGGTCATCGTGACTTGCTCGGCAGGCCCGATCGAGAAGGCGCGCTGCACCGTCTCGTTGATGCCTTCGAGGCTCAGGCGTGCTCCGGCCGGCATGCAGACTGCGGTCTCACAGTCGGTGCCGGCAACGAAGCCCATGGTTCCGCTGGGGAAGCGGTGGAGCGTGTACTGCTCTTCTTGGGCGGCAGGCCGGGAACGATACAGTTCAAGTGAGTAGTCACACATAGACGTCCTCCAGTTAGGGAACGTCTATTTCAACTGGGATGACCCCTGTTAGGTTCAAGCGCCGATGCGAAATTTAGAGTTCGCATCGCTGACCAAGTCAGTGACCTTTAAGTGTCTGGCCCGCCCCGTCAGTGCTTGTCTGACCACACCGAGCGTTTGACAGCGTACATAAGGCCGGCCATGGCGAGCAGGAACAGGACGACGCGGACGCCGGTGCGCTTGCGGTCCTCCATGTGCGGCTCGGATGCCCAGGCCAGGAACTCGACGACGTCCGAGGCCTCCTGGTCGGTCGTGGCCTTGGTGCCGTCGTTGTAGGTCACCTTGTCGTCGGCGAGCGGCGGCGCCATCGCGATCTTGTGGCCCGGGAAGTACTTGTTGAAGTTGTCGTCCTTGGTGACGGCGAACTCCTTGATCTGCTCGGGCGTGAGCTTGTCGTACGGCACGTAGCCCGTCAGCAGGCCATGGACGTAGTCCGGACCGTTCTCGCGCGCCTTGATGATGACGCTGAGGTCGGGCGGCGCCTTGCCGTTGTTGGCGGCGGCCGCGGCGGCCTCGTTGGGGAACGGCTTCTTGAAGCGGTCCGACGGGCGCGCCGGCCGCTCGATCGGCTGGCCGTCGTCGTTGAGGTCGGGAACCTGGATGTCCTTGATCAGGTCCTTGACCTGGTTCTCGGTCAGCCCGAGCTCCATCAGGTTGCGATAGGACAGCAGCGCCAGCGAGTGACAGGCCGAGCAGACCTCGTGATAGACCTGATAGCCGCGCTGCGCGGCGGCGCGGTCGTAGGTGCCGAACGGGCCCTGGAAGTGCCAGTGCCTGTGCGGCGGATGCTCCGTGGTGCCGGCGGCGATGGCCACGGCACCGGTAGCGAGGGCGGCGACGGCGATCGCGCCGGTGACGAGAAGCTTGCGCATGGATCAGGCCGCCTTCTTCTTGAGCACGGCGTCGGCAATGCTGGGCGGCAATGGCAACGGCCGTTCGATCTTGCCCAGGATCGGCAGCAAAATCAGGAAGTGGAAGAAATAGTAGACCGTGGCGACCTGGGCCAACGGGATGAAGAAGCCCGCCGGCGGGTTGGCGCCGCACCAGCCGAGCACGATCACGTCGATCACCAGCACGAACATGAACCACTTGTAGATCGGCCGGAACGTCGCCGAGCGCACCCGGGAGGTGTCGAGCCAGGGCAGCACGAACAGCACGGCGATGGCGCCGAACATGGCGATCACGCCGCCGAGCTTGTCGGGCACGGCGCGCAGGATCGCGTAGAACGGCAGGAAGTACCATTCCGGCACGATGTGCTCGGGCGTCACCAGCGGGTTGGCCGGGATGTAGTTGTCGGGATGGCCCATGTAGTCGGGCGCGAAGAAGGTGAAGCCGGCATAGACGATCAGGAAGACCACCACGCCGAAACCGTCCTTCATCGTGTAGTACGGATGGAACGGAACGGTGTCCTGCGGCCCGCGCGGATCGATGCCCAGCGGGTTGTTCGAGCCGTGCACGTGCAGCGCGATGACATGCAGCGCCACCACCGCCACGATGATGAACGGCAGCAGGTAGTGCAGCGCGAAGAAGCGGTTCAGCGTCGGGTTGTCGACGGAGAAGCCGCCCCACAGCCAGGTCACGATCGAATCGCCGACCACCGGGATGGCCGAGAACAGGTTGGTGATGACGGTGGCGCCCCAGAAGCTCATCTGGCCCCACGGCAGCACGTAGCCCATGAAGGCCGTCGCCATCATCAGCAGGAAGATGACGACGCCCAGGATCCACAGCAGCTCGCGCGGCGCCTTGTAGGAGCCGTAGTACATGCCGCGGAAGATGTGGATGTAGACGGCGATGAAGAAGAACGAGGCGCCGTTCATGTGCAGGTCGCGGATCAGCCAGCCCTGCGGCACGTCGCGGTCGATGCGCTCGACCGA
>JACPOB010000035.1 GCA_016185145.1 Rhodospirillales bacterium
CCAACCCAAAGCGTATCCTTCTTCATGACCGGTCCCCCATGCTTGAGGCTCGGCGCCGGACCACCCGGCGCAACCCTCGTTCTTGCATGCCGTGGGGCCGGTCACCCTGTGGGACATGTAGACTGAGGAGCCGCGCGTAGCTGAGCGCATTCATGCGCGTAGACGTCTCGAAGGATGGCAACAAAGGCGATGTAGCCCACCCTTCGAGACGGCCCTGCGGGCCTCCTCAGGGTGAGGTCGGGCTGTATCAGCGTCCAATAAAAGCGGGTACTAGTTCCCGAGAATGGCAGCGCTCGTTGGCGTGACGGCAGCCGCAGTGACCAGGCAATTTCTTGCGCCAGCCACCTGCGAAGTCGAAGTGCCCCGCACCTGTTTGACGCCTTCCATCAGCAGGTTCAGTCCGTGAATGTAGGCTTCCGATAGCATGCCGCCGGCCGTGTTGAGGGGGAGGCGGCCGTTCGGCCAGTCGATGTTGCCCGCCATCACGAAGTCGCCGGCGCCGCCGATGTCGCAAAAGCCGAATGAGTCGAGCGTCGTCAGGACCGAGCCGCTGAAGGCATCGTAGATCTGGGCCACGTCGATATTCGAGCGGTCGACGCCGGCGCGCGCGAAAAGCTCGTTCGCCAATCGTACCTGGTTACCGACCGAGAAGATCTCGTCGGGCATGTTGTAGTTGCCGAAATTGCCGGTGCCCCAACGACCGTCGCTGCCTTGGCTGACCGCCAGCACATTCACCGGCTTCTGCTTGAGATCGGCGGCGCGTTCGCGGGTGGTCACGATCAGGGCACAGGCGCCGTCCGTCTCGAGGCAGCAGTCGTAGACCCGGAAGGGCTCCGCGATCATTCGGCCCGCCAGATATGTCTCGAAGTCGAGCGGCCGCCGATACATGACGGCGTTGGGGTTGCGATTGGCGTTGGCCCGGAAGGCCAGGACCACCTTGGCGAGGTGCTCGCTCGTCAGCTTGTGCAGGTGCATGTAGCGGCGGAAGGTCAGCGCTGCCTGCCCGGGCGGAGAGAACAGCCCGTAAGGTGTCGCGAACTTCTGGTGCGCGCTCCATTCGTGGAACTGGCCGTAGCGGAACTGCTGGCCTTGGCAGAGCGCGCGCAGCACGACGACGTAGTTGGCGTAGCCACCTTCGACCGCCGCGGCGGCGTTGGCGAGCGAGGCGCAGGCACCTCCGCCGCCGCCGCCCCACACCATTGTTGCGAGCCGCAATTGACGGATGCCGAGAGTCACTTCGAGGCGCGCCGGATCGTTGCGATCGTCCGAGTGCGAGGAAAAGCCGTCGATCTCGCTGAGCGGCAACCCGGCATCGTGCGCGGCGGCGATAACCGCCTCACAGGCGAGGCTGAACTCGCTGCGGTCGTTGACCGTGCCCCAGCGCACGTAGGGGGGTTGCCCGATTCCGACGATGCACGCCTGCTGCCGATCGCTCACCGCGTTTCTCCATATTTCACTAAATGAAAACAGTATTCATCAGTTGACGCTACGTTAAGGCGCGTGACATCATCATTCAACAAGCGGCATTTCCGGGAGCACCAGTCCTGCGTGGGGCAGGCGGCTCGGGAGCGAAGTCCGCGATTGAGGAGACGACATGACGTTGCGCGGCTGCATTTCGTTGTTCGGCGGATCGCTCTGTGCGCTGATTTCGCTTCTCCCGTCCCAGGGCATGGCGCAGCAGAAACTGATCTATGCGACCTACGTGTCGGAAGCCTATTCGACGACGAAGTCCGAGCTCTGGTTCATGGACGAGGTCGAGAAGCGCACCAATCGCCAGATCGTCTTCGAGCGCTATCTGAGCGGCTCGCTCCTGAAGGCCTCGGATTTGTTCCCGGGACTGGCGCGCGGTGCGGCCGACGTCGTCAGCGGAGCGCCGAGCGCGTACAACAGGAAGCAGTATCCGCTGGCCAACGTCACGCTTCCCTTCATCACCGACCATCCGGACGTGGTGACCAAAGCGTTCGGCGAGCTGTTCGAGACCAACGCCGACCTGCGCCGCGAGTTCGAGAGCAAGAACGCGCGCGTGCTGTTCACGCGCGGTTATGCCGAGAATACGGTCTGGTCGCGGGTGCCGATCGCCACGGCGGAAGAGTTCAAGGGCAAGAAGATCCGTGCTGTCCTCGCCATCGCCGACGTGCTGGAAAAGCTGGGGGCGGTGACCGTCAACATGTCGTTCCCCGATGCGGTCGAGGGTGTCGAGCGCGGCATCGTCGACGGCATGTCGTCGACGCCGTTCGATTCGGCGGTCGGCGCCGGCCTCCAGGAGATAACCAAGTTCGGCTCGGACGGCGGCCGCATGGGCGTGTACGCCGCCAACATCTTCGCCATCAACCAGAAGCGCTGGAACAGCCTCAGCAAGGAGCATCAGAAGATCATCTCGGAGGTCGCCGCCGAGGCCACGGTGTACGCAACCAAGCTGCAGGACGAGGAAGTTCAGAAAGCGGCCGAGAAGATTTGCGCTGCAAAGGCCAAGCTCAATCTCAAGCTAAACCTGTTCTCCGATGCGGAGACGGCCAAGGTCCGCGAGATCGCGGCGAAGCCCATTCAGAACGACTGGATCAAGTGGGCCTCGGAAGGGACCAAGGTCGACGCACCGAAGCTCCTGGCCGACTACATCGCGCTCGTCGCCAAGTATGAGAAGACCTCGACCTACGTTCCGGGCTTCCAGCGGGTCCGGAAGATCTGCGGGCCGCTCTGACGGCTGTCCCTCGGGAGCGGAGGAGCGAGAGGTCGCATGAACAGGCTGGTTTCCTGGCTCGAGACGTTGTTCAACCGACTGGGAGTCCTGAGCGGCTTCCTGACGCTGCTGGTCATGATGCTCGTCGTGGTCGACGTGACGTCGCGGTCTCTCCTCAATGCGCCGATACCCGGCGCCGAGGAGGTAGCGATCCTGCTGCTGGTGGCCAAGATCTACATCAGCATGCCCACGGCCCAGCAAGAGGGGCAGAACTTCGAGGTCGACATCGTGACGCGGCTGCTGCCGCCGCGCATCCTGAGAGTGGTGCGGTCGGTGACGCTCGCTTTCTCGGTAGTCGTCGTCGGCCTGATCGCCTGGCTCACCGTCGGTCTCGCCTGGGAGTCCGTGCTCGAGAACGAGCAGACCTCCGGCACCGTTCCGTTTCCGGTATGGCCGTCACGCGTGCTGATTGCCTTCGGACTGGTCTGCCTCACCCTGCAATTCCTGTTCGATCTGCTGCGCAAGATCGGCGTCCTCGCCGAGCGGCCCGATACGCACGGCGGCGGAAAGTACTGACAATGGATCCCATCCTGATCGGGACGCTGCTGGTCGTCCTGCTGGTCATCCTGCTGGTCTCCGGAATGCCGATCGCGGTCGCCCTGGCATCGACCGGGATCATCGGTGTCGTGGCCATGCGGCCGTGGTCGGCAGCCGAGTATCTGCTGGCCAACTTTCCCTACTCCTACTCGGCATCCTTTTCCTTCATCGTGCTGCCGTTGTTCCTGTTCATGGGTTACATGGCCTTCGAGGCGGGGCTGGCGAGCAAGGCCTTCGATGCCGGCCAACGCTGGCTCGGCCATATTCCCGGCGGTCTCGCCATCGCGACCGTGTTCGGCTGCGCGGCCTTTTCCGCCGTCTGCGGGTCGAGCGTAGCGACGGCCTCGACCATGGCGCGGTCGGCGCTGCCTGAGATGCTGAAGCGCGGCTACAAGCCGAGGCTGGCCGCGGGCTGCGTCGCGGCGGGCGGCACGCTCGGCGTCCTGATCCCTCCGAGCGGGATTCTCGTAGTCTACTCCTTCATCACCGAAGTGTCGCTGGTGAAGCTGTTCATTGCCGCGGTGATCCCCGGCATCCTGACGGCAGTCATCTACATGGCCGGCATCTACCTGATGGTGAAGGCCTGGCCCGATCTGGCTGGGGGCGACGGCGGGATCGTCCATTCGACATGGCGCGACCGTTTCGTATCCCTCGGCAGGGCGTGGGAGGTCGTGTTCCTGTTCGCCATCGTGATGGGGAGCATCTACCTCGGCATCGCCACCGCGACGGAGGCAGCGGCCGTCGGCGCCTTCTTCGCCATGCTGATGGTGCTGACGAAGCCGCAGGCGCTTTCCAAGCTGAAGGTCGGGCTGTGGGAGACCGGGGCGGGCGTTTCGACGATCTTCTTCCTCATCGTGGGCGCAGGCCTGTTCAGCATGGCGATCAGCCTGTCGCAGCTTCCGGTCGCCCTGGCCGCCGGGGCAATGGACCTCGGCGTGCCGCGCTTCGTCCTGTTCGCGCTGATCGTGCTCGTCTACCTCGTGCTGGGCTGCCTGATCGACGGCATCTCGATGGTGCTGATCACCATGCCGATCGTCTATCCGATCATCCTGAAGCTCGGCTATGACCCCGTTTGGTTCGGAATCATCATCGTCAAGGCTGTCGAGATCGGCTGCATCACGCCGCCTGTCGGACTCAACGTGTTCGTCGTGAAGGCGACCGTGCCGCAGGCCCCGATCGGCGAGATCTTCCGGGGCTGCGCGCCGTTCGTTCTCATGGAGTTGCTCATCATCGCCCTGATGACGGCCTTTCCGGAGATCGTGCTCGCCCTTGTTCCGAAATAAGGTGAATGCTCAGGAGTCTGCGTCGATGGAGTACATGCCGCCCGACGTCCCCGGACCCGAGTCGTCTTTCGACGATCGCGGGTATTGGGAGCGCTGCCAGCAGAAGCGCCTTTCCTTCCAGGCCTGCAGCGCCTGCGGCAAGTGCCGCCATCCCCCCGGGCCCTATTGCCCGCATTGCGGTTCCGACCAGGTCACCTGGGTGGAAGCGCCGCAGGTCGGCGAGCTGTTCAGCTATACGATCATCCACCACCCGGCGCACGAAGCCGTTCGCGGCCGTGTTCCCTACAACGTGGTGATCGTCGCCTTTCCCGATCTCGGCGTTCGCGTCATATCGAACGTGGTGAATGCGGCACCGGACGAACTTCAGTTCGGCATGCCGCTGAGGCTCGTCTGGGGCAATGCCGGCAATGGCCAGGCGATACCGTTGTTCAAGAAGATGTGAGCCGGTCCGGTTCGTTCTTCAGGATTCCGTGGCGATCGTCTGGCTGAGGGTATTGGCCGCCTCCTGCAGGGACGGCAGAAGCGTCCTGGTCGCCTGCTTCATCGTCAGGGCGCTCTCGAGGAAGGCGACGCTGAGGCTGGCGATCGCCGCCCCGCCGACCAGCACGGGCACGCTGAAGCCGGTGGCAAGGCCCGCGCCCGACTGCTTGTTGAACTCCGGGTCCGGCGTCGCGTAGCCGTTCTTGCGCACGGTCGCCAGCATGTGTTCGGCCTTCCGGCGACTGGCCTCGCCGGTGGCGCGCCTCTTGCGGCCGCCGGAAAACAGGTGCGACAGCAGGCGGTCACGCGTCTCGGCATCGCAGAAAGCGAGGAAGGCGCGACCCAGCGACGAGGTGAGGAGCGGCGCGCGGGCGCCCGCCTTGTGGTTCAAGGCGACGACGTTGAACTCGCGGCTCGTCAGGAGGATGAGCATGACGTCGCCGTCGAGGATCGCCAGATCGGAGGGCCAGCCGATCTGCTGGCGCAGGCGCTGGAGGTGAGGGCCTGCGATCTTGGACAGACGGTTGCTGCGCTCGAAGCCATTGCTGAGCAGCAGGGTCTTTCCCGTCGCCGAATAGGTGCCGCTGGCGGGATCGCGAACAACATAGCGTTCGTGGATCAGGGTTTCCAGCATTCGGAGAATCGTCGAGCGATGCAGCCGGGATTCCTCGTGAAGCTGCTTCAATGTCGATGTCCCGAGAGTGTTCACGAGACGCAGGACGGTGAGGGCGTGGACAACGGCGATGACGGGCTCGAACGAGGGCATTCTGGCTGCTGGTGGATTGAGAGAGGCGTTTCGCAATTTGAATTGCCGTTTCGCCGTGGTCAAGCGATGTCGGAAGTTTTCATAGGGTGAATATTATTTTCAATAATTGACACTGCGTGACGAGTCGGAAACTATTGCGCCGGCTTCTTCGCGGGCGTCGAGGTCGCCACTGCAACCGGACGATCAAGACGGGCGAGACTGTTGAATGGCTTCGAGCGCAAGGAGGCGCGGGTCGCGGGCCTGCATCGCGGGCATCGGCGAGACGGTGTACACCCCCAGAGGCGGCATCCGCGATCGCGGCGAACTCGCATTGGCCTGCGAGGCGGTGCTGAAGGCCGCGGCGGACTGCGGCCTGGCGGCCTCGAGCATCGACGGACTGGTTTCCTTCGCCAACGATTCGAGCGTGCCCTGGCTGATGCAGGAATCGCTCGGCCTGCCGGCTTTGCGCCTGGGATCCATGGTGTGGGGCGGCGGGGGCGGCGGCTGCTATGCGGCGATCGCCCAGGCCGCCAGCGCCGTCGAGTCCGGCGCGGCTTCGTACGTCGCCGTCTACCGGTCACTCTGCCAGGGCCAGGGCCAGCGTTATGGGCAGGGCTACGACGTACCGCATGGTCCGGCTTTCCTGGATCCGTTCGGCATGTTCTCGCCGCCGTTGATGCTGGCGCCGCTGGCGCAGCGGTACAAGCACGACTACGGCATCCTCGACAGCCAGGCGGCCGCGGTGGCACTGGCGTTCCGCGACAACGCCAGCCGCAATCCGCGTGCGGTGTTCCGCGACCGGCCGCTGACCCTCGCCAGGTACCTCGAAGCGCGGATGATCACCGAGCCGTTCCGGCTCTACGACTGCTGTCAGGAGAACGACGGCGCCTGCGCGCTGATCGTCACAACGCACGAACGGGCGCGCGACCTGAAGGGGCGGCCGGTATCGGTTCTGGCGGCCGGGCAGGGAGCGGAACCAGGCTGGGGATCGGGCGGCCTCGGCTCGCACAACATGCCCGAGGAATACTACCGTTCCGGCGGCGGACGGCATCTGGCGGAGCGGCTTTACGGCAAGGCCGGCATCGGGCCGCGCGATGTCGATACCGCCCAGATCTACGATCATTTCTCCTACTTCGTCCTGATGAACCTCGAAACGTTCGGCTTCTGCGGTCCCGGCGAAGCCGGACGCTTCGTGCAGGACGGACATATCGGCTGGCCCGACGGCAGCCTGCCCCTGAACACGGCGGGAGGGCATTTGTCGGAAGCCTACATCCACGGGCTGAACCTTGCCGTGGAGGGCGTGCGGCAGCTGCGCGGCGAGTCGACCTCGCAGGTGAAAGACGCCGAGATCTGCCTGCTGGCGAACAGCGCTTCCGCGGCCATCCTGGGGCGCTGACATGACCCGGTATCTGCCGACGCCCTCGCCCGAGGCGACCCACGATGCAGCGGTTTTCTGGTCCTGGTGCCGCAAGCGCGAATTGCGTTTCCAGCAATGCGTCGCCTGCGGGCGCTTTCGCCATCCGCCGATGCCCTTCTGCCCCCATTGCCATTCGGGTGACGCGCAGTGGATGCCGGCGGACGGCGAAGCCAGGCTGTTCAGCTACACGGTGGTGCATCACGCCGTTTCCGAGAAGCTGCGGCCTTACGTTCCCTACAACATCGCCATCGTCGAGTTTCCCCGCCTCAGGGTGCGACTGGTCAGCAACATCGTCGGCCTGCCGGCGGACCGACTGAAGATCGGCATGGCGCTGCGCCTGGTCTGGCAGGAAAGCGACGACGGAACGCCGCTGCCATTGTTCAAAGAGGAAACACCTGGATGAAAAAGCTTCGCGAGCTCGGCCTTTCTCTCGAGCAGTCCACCTTGGCAAATATCGTCCGCCTGAAGGCGGAGAAGAACGGCGACAAGACGTTTCTCCGCTTCGAAGGCAGGACGTTCAGCTACCGCGAGGTGCACGCGATCAGCAACCGGCTGGCGAACGGATTGGCCGCAGCCGGAATCCGCAAGGGGCAGCATGTCGCCTTCATGATGGACAACAAGCCCGAGCTCCTCTGGCTCTATTTCGCGGTTACCAAGCTCGGGGCCGTCTGCGTGCCGGTCAATACCGCCGCCAAGGGCGAGTTGCTGGTCTACTACCTGACCCAATCGGGGTCGGTGGCGCTGATCTCCGACGTCGAACTGGTGCACCGCTTCAAGGCGGTCGAGGCCCAGTGTCCGAACATCGCCAAGGCGATCGTCATCGACGAGAAGGGGCGTCTCGACGATGCGGTCGCCGCCTCGCTTTCGTGCGAGGTGCACGACTACCGCGACGTCTTCGATCGCGGCTCGGACGCCATGCCGGACGTCGAGGTCAGCTACTACGATCTCGCCTTCCTCCTCTATACGTCGGGCACGACCGGGCCGTCCAAAGGCAACATGGAGCCGCACGCGATGATGGTCCGCGGCTCGGCCGACCATGTCGAGTACTTCGGCTACCAACCCGATGATGTGCTCTACACCTGCCTGCCGTTGTTTCACGGCAACGCCCTCAATACCTGTGCGATGCCGGCGTTTCTGGCCGATGCGACCCTGGTCGTGTCGCGTCGCTTCTCGGCGCGCGCCTTCTGGGACGAGGTGCGCGACAACGGCGTGACCCAGTTCAACCTGCTGGGCGCGATGGCCAACATCATCCGCTCGCAGCCGCCGAGCCCGCGCGACCGCGACAACAAGGTGCGGATGTGCATGATGGTTCCCGTTCCGGACTTTGCCGCGGAGTTCGAGGAACGGTTCGGGCTCAAGATCACCTCTGTCTATGCCCTGACCGATTTCGGCGGCGTGACCTTTCTCAGCCCGGAGCATCCGCCGGCCAAATGGAAGTCCGCCGGGCTGCCGCGTGAGGGCGTCCAGGTCGCGGTCCTGGACGACCATGACCGCAGCGTTCCCACCGGCACGCCCGGCGAGATCTGCGTCCGCAGCGACGTGCCGTGGATCTCGGCGCAGGGCTACTACAAGATGCCCGAGGCGACCGCGGAGGCGCGACGCAACCTGTGGTTCCATACCGGCGACCGAGGCCTTCTCGACGAGGACGGGTATCTGTACTTCGTCGACCGGAAGAAGGATGCGATCCGACGGCGCGGCGAGAACATCTCCTCCTACGAGATCGAGCAGATCCTGCTGCGTCATCCCGCCGTCGAGGACGTCGCGGCATTCGCCGTCAATTCCGAGATGAGCGAGGACGAGGTCATGGTGAGCATTGTCTGCCGCGGCGGGCAATCGCTGGACCCGGTGACGGTGGTCCGCTTTTGCCAGGAGAACATGGCGTACTTCATGGTGCCGCGATACGTCGAGTTCGTTCCGCAGCTGCCGCGGACCATGACCGAGAAGGTCGAGAAGTACAAACTGCGCCAGGCGGCGCAGCCGCGCCTGCGCGACATCTGGGATCGCGAAGCCGCGGGCATCGTCGTCAACCGCCACACCAACTAGGCGACATGATCGACACCACCTTCGATGATGGACGGTTCACGATCATCATCAATCAACCCGCCAGGATGAATGCGATCAGCCTCGCGATGTGGCGATCGCTGGAGCAGATCCTGTCGGGGGCGCGTGGACGGACGGACATTGCCGTGATGTGCCTGCGCGGAGCGGGAGTCAGTGCGTTCTGCTCGGGCGGCGATATCACCGAGTACGAGAAGCTCGCGCAGTCCGTCGGCGAGGCCGGACAGGCCTATGTAGGCGTCCGCCAGGTCGCCGACCTGCTGCGCGCCATGCCGTTTCCGACGGTCGCCGGCATTTCAGGCCATTGCGTTGGGGCTGGGCTTGTCCTTGCCACGGCTTGCGACTTTCGCGTTTGCACGGCCAGCGCCATGTTCAAGGTAACGGCCGTCAGGCGAGGTCTCGTCTACCCGGTGGCGGCCGCAGGCGAGCTCGTGGCCCTGGTCGGACTCGGCAAATCGCGCGGCATATTGCTGCGCGGTCAGCCGATGGATGCGAGTCAGGCGCTCTCGGCCGGGCTTGCCGACCTCGTGGTCGAGACGGCGGTCTTCGAGGAAGAGCTCTCGGCGTTCTGCGACGGACTCAAGGAGCTGAGCGGCGACGCCTACACGGCGTCCAAGCGGGCGATCGAGCACGCCCTGCGACTGGGTTCCGAGGACGAGGAAATGCGAGCAATGAACCTCCGCGCCCTGACGAGTACACATTTCCTGGAAGCAACGCGGGCTTTCAACGAGCGTGGTGAGACCGCCGCGGAAAGTCCCAAGGACTTGGCGAGGAGGAAACGTGAGAAGCACTGATCGGCCACCATTGAGCGGCCACGCCGAACCTGCGCCGGTCCAGCTGCGCTTTCGCATGGATGACGGCGTGGAGCTGGTCGCCGACAGCTGGGGCGCGCCGGAGGACGTACCCGCGATGCTGCTGCATGGCGGCGGTCAGACACGACACGCCTGGAAACGGACCGCGGCGCTGCTGGCTTCCCGCGGCTACAATGCGATCGCTGTCGATTTGCGCGGCCACGGCGACAGCGGCTGGTCGCCGGACGGCGACTACGCGGTGGACCGCTTTGCGCGCGACGTGCGCCAAGTGGCCATGGCCTTGCCGCGCAAGCCGGTGCTCATTGGCGCCTCTCTCGGGGGGATCGCGAGCTTGATTGCCGCGGGCGAGGCGCAGGCCGAGATCGCCACCGCCTTGGTGCTGGTCGACGTGACGCCGCGGGTCGATCCTGCCGGCGTCGATCGCATCCGAGGCTTCATGGCAAGCCATATAGACGACGGCTTCGCCAATCTGGAGGAAGCGGCCGACGCCATTGCCGCCTATCTGCCGCACAGGCCGAGGCCCAAGAGCCTCGACGGATTGCGGAAGAACCTCAGGCAGGGACCGGACGGCCGTTATCGCTGGCACTACGATCCGGCATTCATAAGCGACGCGTCGAGGCGAACCGACAACGATCGCGAAGCGCGGATGACTGCGGCGGCGAGGCGACTGACCATTCCCGTTCTGTTGGTGCGCGGCGCCTTGAGCGAACTCGTGTCGGAAGACATCGCCCGTGACTTCGTGGCTAACGTACCCAATGCGCGCTATGTCGATGTACAGGGCGCGGCGCACATGGTGGCCGGGGACGTCAACGATCCGTTCACCGGGCAGGTCGTCAGTTTCCTCGACAACCTGCCCGCTGGCCATCAAAGCTGAGGCCCAAGGTGGGCCACGCCGTCTGTCAAGCGAGCGGCTCCAGGCTCCTGAAGCTGGCGTGTCCCTTGCGGCCGATCACCGGGTGAGGAAACGGATCCCTGGAAAGATATCGTCGCGTACCGCACCCCATAGGAGAAAGCTTGCCAGCCGATCGGCAACCTTGCGAAATTCCATGATTCGCTGCGCTGCATGATCCAAGGCTTCTTCAGTGCCCTCGCCGAAGGCCACCTGCCTTTCAAACAGATGGTCGCAGATCAGGTCCGGGCCAGCCGGCTACCATCCTTGTGGCCGACAAGTACGGGCCCGAACGCCGCTTGCCAAGGGTCTCAGCCAACGCGGCCCGCTCCAAGGCTTCATCTTCCATTTTCTCGCAAAGGAGCTCGATGCCCTGCTGCAGGACAGCACTGACGCTGGGAAAGCGCCCGAATCGACGAGCGTCTTGGCGAAGGAATGCTGATCGTCGGTCAGTGAGATCGAGGACAGAAGGGCCGCGCTTCCGCCAAAGTCGCGAACGGCAAGCCAGATCAAGGCGGCACGATAGACCTCGTCGCCCGTGGCCGATACGGCCAGGCCGGATCACAGCGCCAGTGTGGCACGACGGGCGAGGGGCTTGATGGCGGGACGGGAGCGCCGCAGAAATCCGAGCATCACGTCAGTGCCCGCCCCTCAACTCCGGAACGCAGACGGTGTCCTGAGGATCGCGACAAACTCCTGCGCCGAGCGCGACAGCGGCTTATACAGCGGGTAGAACACGTGCACTGGCGTCGGCACGTTGGGCACCACGGGTCGCGTCACGATGCTGCGCCACTTTCTGCCGGCGACCGTCTGCTCGTCGGCCAACGCGATGCCGACACCGGCCTCGACCAGTTCGCAAGCCACGTGCACTTGCTCGACCTCGATGCGCGCCTGCGGCTTGCGCGGCGATTCGGCATAGAGCTGGCGCACCAGTTGCCCGAACGGGATGTCGCTGGCGTAGCCGATGAAGGGCTCGTCCAGCAGATCTTCAATGTGCACTTCCTTGCGTCTGGCGAGCTTGTGCGTAGACGGCAGCACTGCGACCATCTGGTTCTCATACAGCAGCTCCATGGCCAGCGCCGGGTGGCTGACGGGCATGTAGGCGATGCCCAGCTCGACCTGGTGCGCGAACAGGCTCTGCAGCAGGGCCTGCGGGGGCTTGGTCTGCAGCGCGATGCGCACGTCGGGGTAGCGCTTCAGGAAGGCGCGGATCGCGCGCGGCAACAACGACTGGCTCAGGTTGTGGCTGCAGGCGATGCGCAGCGCGCCCGAGCGGTGGTCCAACAGGTCTTCCGCCACCTGGTTGACCCGCTGCACGCTGTTGTAGACGGCGCTGACCTCGGCGAACAGCTGGTCGGCTTCGGGCGTCGGGTACAGCCGGCCCTTGATGCGTTCGAACAGCTTCAGTCCCAGCCGCTGCTCGGTATGCGAGACGAGGCGGCTCACCGCCGGCTGGGAGACGTGCAGCGCCTTGGCTGCGCCGCTCATCGAATGCGTCAGCATGATCGCGCGAAACACCTCGATCTGCCGCAGGTTGATCCTCATAACACGATGTTATGTCACATGCCCAAATAAGTATGAAACATTTTGGCCAGCACTCCCTACACTCACCCACATCCAAAAGACAAAAGAGACGCTGAGATACGACATTGAGTGACTTCGATCTGGTGGTGAAAGGCAACGTCGTCGACGCTCATGCCTGGGTCAAGGACGGCTGGGTCGGCGTGCGCGACGGCAAGGTCGCCGCGCGCGGCGTCTGCGACGGCGGCGGCGCACCGTCGGCCCGCGACACGGTGGACGCGCGCGGCATGTGGGTGCTGCCCGGCGTCATCGACGGCCAGGTGCATTCGGGCAGCCAGGCGAGGCAGGAAGGCCTGGGCTGGGCCTCGAGGGCGGCTGCGGCCGGCGGCGTCACGGTGATGGTCGACATGCCCTACGACGACCCCGAGCCCGTCGCGTCGCGCCCGCAGCTCGACGCCAAGATCGCCGAGGTCGAGCGCGATTGCCACATCGACGTGGCGCTCTACGGCACATTGAACGAGAAGCATGGGCTGCAGGCGGCCGCCGGGCTGATCGAAGGCGGCGTCTGCGCGTTCAAGTTCTCCACCTTCGAAGCCACGCCCGGGCGCTTTCCCCGTGTGGACGAGGACGACCTCTACGAAGCCTTCCGCCTGATCGCGCCGTCGGGCCTGGCTTGCGGCGTGCACAACCAGATGCAGGAGCTGACGCGCAAGAACGTCTCGCACATGGTCGCCGCCGAAGACACCGGCTGGGACGCGTTCATGCGCGCCCACACGCCGCTGATCGAGAACCTGGCCACCGCGCTGATCTACGAGATCGGCGCAGAGACCGGTGCACGCGCCCATGCGGTCCATGTGTCGACCTCCCGCGGCTTTCAGATCTGCAAGATGTTCCGCGACGCTGGCCACCAGGCCAGCATCGAGACCTGCGTGCAGTACCTGATGCTCAACCACGAGGAGCACACGCGGCGTTTCGGCGCCAAGACCAAGCACTTCCCGCCGATCCGCCCGAAGGCCGAGACCGAGCTGCTGTGGAGCCACGTCGCACGCGACGAATGCACCTTCGTTTCGTCGGACCACGTGAGCTGGGGGCTGGAACGCAAGCAGGACCCCAACGTGTTCAAGAATTCTTCGGGCGGTCCGGGGCTCGAGACCTTGCTGCCGGCGTTCTTCACCGGCTGCGAAAGCGGCGGCATTCCGCCGAGCATGGCGGTGCGCCAGCTGTGCCTGAACCCGGCCCGGCATTTCCTGCTGGACGACCGCAAGGGCTCGCTGGCGGTCGGCGCCGACGCCGACATCGTGCTGCTCAAGCCCGAGCGCTACGCATTCGACCCCTCGACGAGCCTGTCGGCCGTGCAATGGAGTTCGTTCGAAGGTATGGAATTCAACGTGCGGGTGGCGGCCACCTATTGCCGCGGCGTGCTGGCCTACGAGTTCGGCACAGCGTCGCCGGTGCGCAGCGCCAAGGGCCACGGCCGCTTCCTTCGCCCGCACGCGGACGTGGGCGCGGCCCGAGGCTAGCCACCAACCAGGATCAACACCGATGCAGACCGCACCTCCACCCCGCAGCAACATCCTGGCCGCGCGCGGCACGCAGCTGCGCTGCAAGGGCTGGCAGCAGGAGACCATCCTGCGGATGCTCGAGAACAACCTGGAGAACGGCGAACGCCCCGAAGACCTGGTGATCTACATGAACGCCGCGAAGGCGGCGCGCAATTGGGACGCGTTCGACGCCATCGTCCGCACGCTGAAGACGATGGAGCACGACCAGACCATGGTGGTGCAGTCGGGCAAGCCCGTCGGGCTGTTCCGCACCCATGCGTTTGCGCCGCGCGTGCTGCTGGCCAACGGCAACGTGGCGGGCCGCTGGGCCGGCGACGCGCAGATGTTCGACCTCGAGAAGAAAGGCCTGACGGTGTTGCCCGGCATGACCGCGGCAGCGTGGCAGTACATCGGTAGCCAGGGCATCCTGCAAGGCACCTACCAGTCGTTCGTCGGCGCGGCCGACCAGTTCTTTGGTGGCAGCCTGGCTGGCCGCATCGTTCTGACCGCGGGCAGCGGCGGCATGGGCGGCGCGCAGCCGCTGGCCGGCAAGATGGCAGGTGCTGCCACGTTGGTCGTCGACGTCGATCCGTCGTCGCTACGAAAGCGGCTGCAGACCGGCTACCTCGACGTGATCGCAACGTCGGTCGACGACGCGCTGGCCCGCGTGCGCGCGCTGGCAGCCGGCAACAAGGGCGAGGGCGGCTCGGTCGGCATCGTCGGCAATGCGGCCGACGTCTTCGAGGAGCTGCACCGCAAGCAGCTGAAGCCCGACATCGTCACCGACCAGTGCATGGTCGACCCATACCGCGGCTATGTGCCGTCGGGCCTGACGCCGGCCGGCGCGGCCGACCTGGTGCGCACCGACCCCGACAAGGCGCTGGCGCTGGCCGCAGCCACGCTGGCCCGCCACGTGCGTGCGATGCTGAAATTCCGCGACGAAGGGGCCGTTGTCTTCGAGTATGGCAACACGCTGCGGGCGCGTGCCGTCGCCGCCGGCGTGCCCGAGGCGGCCGATCTGCCGTCGTTCGTCACGTTGTTCATCCGGCCGCTGTTCTGCCGCGGAATCGGGCCTTTCCGCTGGATCGCCGCGTCGGGCGACCCGCGCGACATCGACGTGGTCGACGCGATCATCGAAGATACCTTCCCCGACGGCCACATGATCCGCCAGTGGATCCCGATGGCCCGCAAGCACATCCAGTTCCAGGGCCTGCCCGCGCGCATCGGCTGGCTCGGCCACGGCGAACGCTCGAGGTTGGCGCTTCTGGTCAACGAGGCGGTGACCGACGGCCGCATCTCCGCGCCAATCGCGTTCACGCGCGACCACCTGGACGCGGGCTCGGTGGCGTCGCCCTATCGCGAGACCGAGAAGATGCGCGACGGCAGCGACGCCATCTCCGACTGGCCGCTGCTGAACGCGATGCTGGCCTGTTCCAACGGCGCGAGCCTGGTCGCCATCCATTCGAACGGCGACAAGTCGATGAGCACTGGCCAGACCGCGATCGCCGACGGCACTGAGATGGCGGCGGCAAAGCTGAAGGGCGTTCTCGATGCCGATACCGGCATCGGTGTGATCCGCTACGCCGATGCCGGCTACGAGGTCGCGCAGCAGACGCGCGACGCGGCTTCGCTGGGCATCGCCATCGAACGGAGACCGGCATGAGCACCGTACTGACACCCGCCGACATCGACGCGGCGATCGTCGGCGGCACGCTGCTGTCCGCCGGGGGCAGCGGCAAGGGTCGTGCCGCCAAGGACAAGCTGTTCTCCGGAAAGGCCTTCGCCGCTGGCACCGTGCGGCTGTGCCCGATCGACAATGTGGCTCCCGAAGCGCCCATCATCATCGCCACGGGCGTCGGCGCGCCCGGCGGCGGCAAGCACCTCGCCAACCCCGACCATTCGGTGCGCGCGGCACGCCGCCTGCTGGAAGCGGCCAACGTGCAGGCCGCCGGCGTGATCCCCGGCCACGTGCCCGGCATCTACGCGTGGCTGCTGGCCGCGGCGCTGGATATCCCGCTGCTCGACGCGGCCTGCAACGGCCGGGGCCACCCGACCGTGAAGATGGGCAGCCTGGGGCTTTCGTCGCGGCCCGACGTATGGCTGTACCAGAGCGGCGTCGGCGACAACGTCGAGATCACGGTGCAGGGCAATGCGGTCGTGACCTCTGCAGTGATGCGCGTGGCCGCAGTACAGAACGGCGGCATGTTGATGGCCGCACGCGGTCCGCTCGCCGCCAGCCTGATCCGGAGCGCCGGCGCGGTCGGCGCCATCGGCTACCAGCTCGGCCTGGGCCGCGCGGTGCTCGAAGCCGGCGCCCCGCGGGCCCGTATCGACGCGGCGATGCGTTTCTCCAAGGGCCGGCTGCTGGCCGAAGGAAGCGTCGTCGCCAACACCGTGGCCTACGGCGACGGCTTCGACGTCGGCAGCGTCACGGTGCGCTGCGCATCGACGGGCAGGCAGGTTTCGCTCGGCGTCTGCAATGAGTTCATGTTGGCCGACATCGACGGCAAGCGCATCGCGACCTTCCCCGACCTGCTGGCCGCGATGGACCCGAACACCGGCGAGGTGCTGGCGATCAGCGAGATGCCTGTAGGCACGCCGGTCACCATTTTCGCGGTGAGCAAGCGCGATCTGCCGATGGGCACGGGCATCTTCGACCCGGCCGTGTATCCCGACGTCGAACGCGCCCTCGGCGCCGACCTCATCCGCTACGCGCTCGACCCGGAAGCCTGAGGAACAACGCAATGGTCACCTTGTACGACAGCCGGCTCTCCGGCAACGGCTGGAAGCTGCGCCTGTTGCTGAGTTTCCTGAACCGGCCCTACACGCGCCAGATACTGAACCTGGCGGAGGGGGCGGCCGGCACGCCGGAGTTTCTGCGGCTGAACCCGCTGGCGCGCGTGCCGGTGCTGGTGCTAGACGACGGCACGCCGCTGATCGAATCGAACGCGATCCTGATGTACCTGGCGCAGGGCACGCGCTGGTTTCCAAGCGAGCCGCTCGCCGCCACACGCGTGACGCAGTGGCTGTTCTTCGAGCAGTACGACCATCTGAAGTACTTCGCGCGGCCGCGCTTCCTGGTGTCGATCGCCAAGCAGCAGGAGCAGTACGCCGACGAGATCGTGTACCTGAGGCAGATTGGCCAGAAGGCGCTGGTGGCGCTGGAGGCCCAGCTGCAGCAGACGCCGTTTCTCACGGGCCCGGACTGCACGATCGCCGACATTGCGCTGTTTCCCTACACCAGCATGGCGGAGATGGGTGGCTATGCGCTGCAACCGTTTCCGGCGCTGCGCGAGTGGATCGCACGCGTGCAGGCGCTGCCCGGTTTCGTGCCGCTGATCCCGCAGTAGGCGTCGACGGTGCCGACACCGCCGCCGATTTTTTCTCCAGGAGGTTTCCGATGACAACGCGACGCCATGCTGTCCTGCTGTTGCTGGGCTCTGCTCTGGCCACTGCGGGCCACGCACAGACGCCCGCCGACTTCCCCAACCGGCCGATACGGCTCGTCGTGCCGTTCCCTCCCGGCGGCGCAGTCGACACGCTGGCGCGCAAGATCGGCGAAGACCTGCGCCGGCGGTTGAACGTGACCGTGATCGTCGACAACCGGCCCGGTGCCGGCACCATCATCGGCAGCGATCTGGTCGCCAAGGCGCCGCCCGACGGGTATACCCTTCTGCTGAACGCACCGGGCGGCATCGCGCAATTGCCGTGGCTGCAGAAGCTGCCCTACGATCCGCTGAAGGACCTGCAGCCGGTCAGCATTGCCGCCATCGCGCCGGTCGCACTGATCGTGCCGAGCACGCTGCCGGTGAAGAACTACGCAGAGTTCGTCAACTATGTGAAGGCGCACAAGGCCAAGATGGTCTATGCGAGCCTGGGTAACGGCAGCACCGCGCACATCTTCGGGGAAACGCTGAACGGCAAGCTCGACGCGCAGGCGGTGCACTCGGCCTACAAGGGCGACGCGCCGGCGATGATGGACTTGGTGGCGGGCCGCGTCGACTACATGTTCAACAACGTTGCTTCGGCGATCGCCTTCGCCAGCCGCGGCGACGTGAAGATCCTCGCGGTGGCGGGGAACCAGCGCGTCGCTGCGTTGAAAGACGTGCCGACGCTTGCCGAGCTCGGCGTGCCTGATTTCGAACTGGTGGGCTGGTTCGCGATCTTCGCGCCGGCCGGCACGCCTCGGCCGGTGCTGGACAAGCTGCACGAGGCGCTGCGCGAGGCCTACCGCTCCAAGGAGGCGACCGACTACCTGGCGTCCTCGGGCCTCGGCCCGGCCGACGTCGGCATCGATGAGTTCACGCGCCAGGTGGCCGACGCGCATGCCAAGTGGGGCTTGCTGATCAAGGCAGGCAACATCAAGGCCGAGTAAATCTGGAGCCTCATTCCAAGGTACGCTGAAACAACAGCCATTTCCTTCAGATGGCGAGTTCACTGGGGTATGGATTTGGGATCGGTAGTTTGTGATGTCAGTCAAGTAGTGGCATGCAATGGCCGAGCAGATCACTTGCGGTCGAGTGTCCGCGCCTGCACGTGGCAGGGCCACTTGAACTCGAGGACCTCGATGGCCAGCGCCCTGAAATGCTGCCGCCTGACCGACGGATAGATCGGTTCGATCTCGTCCACGATTGCCGCCACGACGCGATCGTGCGGAATGCCGAACGGCACGACAAAGCAGAAGTCCGTGGGAATCATCGCCCCGAGGTAGAGCAGGCCGTCGATCAGGCCGCTGCAGAACCCGGCCTCGCTGGATGTGGGAACGCCCTCGGTCGCGACGAGCGAGCGACACCCCGGCAGCACGGCCTCGACGGTTACCGGCGGCCGTGCCTGCGGGGGCTCGGCCTGGACGGCGCGCACGACCGCCAATCCGGCGAGGGCGATGGTTAGGCCAAGGCGCGCCGACGGCCTCACGCGAGCGACTTCAGGAGAGGCGCCACGATGAGATCGATCGCGCTGGCGAACACCACCAGCAGATCAGGAGGCGAAAGAGCCTGATCGGGACGCGCGGACGGATCCTGGCGCCCAGCGCCATGCCGAGCATGACGGGCAGCACGGAGACGAGGGAGACGCCGGCATCGGCCAGCGTGATGTGAGCGTAGCTACCCATGACCAGCAGCAGCAGCACCGCCGAGGCGAAGACAAGGTAGAGGGAGGCGTGCTTGACGAAGAGATTCTTGTCGCGCGAAGTCGCGAGCAGATAGACGAACACGATCGGGCCGGAAAGCGCGGCAAGCCCGCCGAACACGCCGCCCAGCGCACCGGCGATCGGTCCGGCGACCCTTTCTCCTGCGGGCGACAGCTTGAGGTCGGGCTTGGCCACGACCGAGAGTCCGGCCAGCAGCAGCGCACAGCCGACCAGGGGTTTCAACAAGGCATCGTCGAGCGACATCAGCACTTTCACGCCGACCACGATGCCGACGCAGAACCCCACCAGGAGCGGAGCCAACTGGCGCAGTGCCGCCGCGGTGCCGCCCCCTTCGATCGCTTGCCGCAGGTTGCTGAGCACGAGCGGAATGGACAGCAGGGCGACCGCGGCCGGCAGGTCCATGATGTGGCTGACCAGAGGCATCGCCACGATCGGCATGCCGACGCCGATCAGACCCTTCGCGGCACCCGCCGTCACCAATGCCAGCATCAGGGCGACGCCGCCGGCCAGGGTGAGTTGAGCGACGCTCTGGACGAGCAACGGACTATGCTCCTCGTGCCCGCTGGGAGGCCACGCGGCTCAATTTGCCGAATCCCAGATCACGCTGGCGCCGCGGTCGCGTCGTATCGCGTCGGCGGCGGGCGACTGGCGCCCGTTGTTGGCGGCCTGGACCGCGACGACGGCGGCGATCTGCGCAACAAGGAACACCGCAAAGGCCAGGCCGGCGAGCAACGTTTCCATATTCCTCTCCCTTACCTGTGTTGGTCGATCGCGAGGGTGCGGCGGAGGACCAGGGCGCTGGCGAACCCGACCAAAGCCACCGGCGCCACGATCGCCGGCGCGGCCTGCCAGCCGAGGCGATCGACCCACAGACCGAGGGCGGCCGGCCCCGCGAACTGGCCGAGATTGCTTGCCTGCTGGACCAGTCCGAGGGTCGGCGGCACCGCCCACGGTGCCGGGGCTGCGTGCGGGGCTGCCGCATAGATGGCGCCGGGCGCGAGGCCGCCTATGCCAAGCGCCAGGGCGGCTACGAGGGCGGTCCCTTGTGCCGTCAGCGCGCCGCCATAGACGGCGAACGCCGAGAACGCGAAGAACGCGAAAGCTGCGGCGACGTTGGTCCAGATCGGCACGCCGGCCCGCAGCAGGAAACCCGATGAGATATGCCCGATGGTGCTGACGGCCAGGACCAGCGCGCTCAGCAGGCCGGCCGCCGCGAGGGGCACGTGGTACGCCGATGTGAGCAGCAGCGGCAGCGCAAAGGCGAGCGAGAAGATCTGGCAGGAGTAGGCAAAGAAGGCGAAGGCCAGGACGAGGCAGCGTGGACGGCCCACGACTGCCGCGACCTCGGCAAGAAAGCGGCTCGTCGGCTCGCGCGGCGCCTTCGACATCGCCGGCGCATGGATCGCGAGCAGGACTGCACACAGGCTCGCCGCCACCGCATTGGCGAACCAGAACTGGCGCCAGCCGAGCGTCGGCAAGAGCGGCCCGGCAAACAGCATCAACATGATGCCGGCCGGCATGTACGCGCTCCACACCGCCATCACAGTATCGCGCTTGTCGGGTCGGACGAGCTGCGCGAGCATGCTCGGGATCGCCAGCACGACACCCATGAAGCCGACGCCTTCGACGATCCTCGCGGCGAGCAGGACGATCTCGTCCGGCGCACCGCTCCCGATGATATTGCCGACGGCCATGGCCGCCATCCCGCCGACCAGCGACCGCCGAGCGCCCAGTCGGCCAACGACGACTCCAGCACGGATTCCCATGGTGGCGCCGAGCGTCGCGAAGATGGCCACGATCAATCCCGCGAGATCGAGACCGACCGCGAGGTCGTCGCGGATCAACGGCATGGAGATGATCGCCTTGCCGATTTGCGCAGAAGCGACGACACCGCTGCCGATGAGCAGCATTACGCGCCAGGCCTCCCTGCCGACGCTCGTCGTCGATTTGAGGACTCGGGGGGCCGAGCGACGGTCATCTGTCGTCATGATCGCCCCCGCTGCAAGAGCACGATCAAGGCGACGGCTTGATCGGCTCGTGCTGATGCGTTTGTGGTTCGGCGGGATGTAGGCGAAACAATTATCGCGGTTCAAACGCGAACCGGTGCTACCCCTAAGATTGAGACGTCACGTCAAAGAATTGACCTCCAGCGTCAATCATCCATTGGAAGGAGTCGCCACGGCCAAAAGCCGGTGTTGAACATGTGGAATGGCGGCGAAATAAACCGTCGCGTGTGATCGCATTGGCCCGGCGTCGAACCTTCAACAATACGCCTTCACCGTGCTAAAATCGTCCGATGGCCAAAGGCACTATCAACGGCTCGCAAGCTCCCAGTCCCACGGCTCTCTCACGGACAGACAATGGCGATCGCGGTTCGTCGCCCAAGCTCAGAGGGATGGACAGCAACCCGCAAGGCGCTTACGGCCCGCGGTTCTGGCAGGCCTTTCGCGACACCCTCACGCATCTTTACGACACGGTGTCGCTGCCCGATCCGTCGGAGGAGGCGCGCTTCACCCTCGCCACCCGCACCTATCCGACACCGCGCGCGATTCTGATGCGTTGTCAGGGGACGGCGTTCACCATGACGCGGGGCCCCGCCATGGTCGCGCGTGGCGGCGACCAGCTGATGATTCTTCTCCAGCTCGAAGGATCGGTGGACACGGACAGCGCGGGACGGCGCGGGCGTCGCGAGCCCGGCGACGTCGCGATCTCCGATTATGCGCGGCCGTTCCACGCCGCGGCGACCGACTACGTGAATCTGATGCTGGTTCTCCCGCGCAACAGCGTGCCCGCAGCGTTGCTGGCGCTCGAGCCGCACGGCCTTGTCTTTCCGCGCGGCAGCGGCGCGGCGCGCCTGATCGGCGCAGCGTTGCAGGAATTTTATGCGCAGGCCGACGATCTGACGGTGAGCGAGGCCGAGGCGGCGGCCGAGGGCATCGTGGCGCTGACGACCGCCTGCGCGCGTGCGAGGCTGGCCGGCGATGAAACGGCTCACGTGAAGTCGAGGAGAAAGGCCGCGCTGGATCACATCGACGCGCATCTTGGCAATGCGCGGCTCGGACCCGACGAGATCGCCGATGCGACCAACGTCTCGCGCGCGTCGCTCTACCGGCTCCTGGCGGCGGAAGGCGGCATTCGCGCCGTGCTGTTGAAGCGCCGGCTCGACCAGGCTCTGCGGCTCATGCTGGCCGACAACAAGGACGAGCGCTCGCTGGCGGACATCGCCAAGTGCTGCGGGTTTGGCGGCACGAGCCAGTTCAGCCGGGCGTTCCGCGCGCGCTTCGGCTCGCCGCCGCGGCAGTATCTCGGGCTCGTCCGTCAACAGGACCTCGACTGGCACGAAGCGCGGCTCATCGCCGACGGCTTCGATCCGGATGCCTTTCTGTGGCGGCAGGAGGGATTGCGCTAGTCCGCCGGCCTGGCCGATGCACATTGCTCGCCAGTTTCGTGGTCTGCCCACTGAGATGCCCCAAGGGCAGCGGCATGGCTGTGTCTGCTGACACAACGTTGTCAGTAAAGCCGACATACGATGGCGAGGACACTGGTCCATGAAGGCCGCGTGAAGCGGCGAGGCACGACGATTCTCCACTGAAGCTCTTATGCTTTCCGCCGTTTCAGGAGGAGCCGATGAGATCAATTCACATCGATCTGGACAGCATCGAATGGATGCCGGGCTCGGCATACAAGGGGCCGAACGCACTCTATCAAGGCCAAGAGGTCTTCTACCGAAAGGTGCTTAGCGACCGACGTGAGGGGGGCGGCGGTCTGGCGGTGCTGTCGAAGATCTGTCCGCCGCCGGGGAAAATGGTCAAGACCGTCGCCGTGGCACGATCCGAGGAGCACGTCTTCAATTTGCGCGGTGGCCGGGTGAATAAGGCCGGAACGCCGGTCGAGGCTTCCGGCAATAGCTACACGCTCAATCCAACGGGGCAGCCGCACAGTGCGATGATCGCCACCGAAAATATCGCACTCGTGATCTATTCGGGCGAAACCGACGACGTCAGATCGGTGGAGATCGTCGACATCGAGCCGCCACTCGAATGAGCGGGAGTCGCCTACCGATCGACCCGGTAAAGGCGCCACCGCTTTGGCACGCCTTTGAGTTGGTGAACACCGCGATCCTTGAATCGGATTTCAGACTGCGACATCAGATCCTTGACCGAGCTCGAGACCAGGACTTCGCCGGCGCGCGCTTTCGCGGCGACTCGTGCGCCGATGTGGAACGCGAGACCGGACACGTCGGGTCCGCTCACCTTGTATTCACCGGCGTGTAGCCCCAGCCTGATCTCCAGCCCCAGCGTGCGCACTGCCTCGCGGATTGCGATCGCGCACTGGACCGCCGGCACTGGCGCCACGAACGTCGCGAGTAGTCCGTCCCCCGTCGTCACGACTTCCTTGCCGCGCAATGTCTTCAGCTCTCTACGGACGGTGGCGTAGTAGTGATTCATCACCTGTGCCCAACGCGAATCGCCGAGCCGCGCGGCTTTTTCCGTGGATCGGACGATGTCGACAAACAGGATCGTGGCAAGCACTTGTTCGAGTTCGGCGCCACGATTGGCAGGTCGGCGCTTGACAGCAATGGTTCCAGCCAGAGGCTCATAGCGATGGCTGCGCCGCCGTGCGATCGCATTTCTTACATAGTCTTTGGCCGGCTGCACCGCGCCGCAACGAACCGTTTTCTCGCGGGGGGGAACCGTCCAGTAGATCTTTCGTCCATCTCCCACGCCATGGACGTCGACAGCTCCCCACCTCAGGAAAACCGTCGAGCCAACCCGGCGAATCCACCACGCCTTCGACGTGTATCCGGACACGTTCGATTGGTGGACTCCGATGCGAAGAAATTTGGGCATGTGCGTGCGGCGCGACTATTCCGTATGGCCCATCACAGGAGAAATTTGATCGCGCAATCCTGCCTTGGCAACAATCTTCCCAAAGAAATGAACGCTAAGTCAGCAACCCCAGGCTCCTGAAGCTCGCGTGGCCTTTGCGGCCGATCACCAGGTGGTCGTGGATGGCGATGCCCAGGGTCTCGGCCGCTGCCTTCACCTCGCGCGTCATCTCGATGTCGTCGCGTGACGGCTTGGGATCGCCACTGGGATGGTTGTGCACCAGGATCAGCGCGGCGGCGTTCAGCGTCAGCGCGCGCTTCACCACCTCACGCGGATAGACCGGCGTGTGATCGATGGTGCCGCGTTGCTGCACCTCGTCGGCGATCAGCACGTTCTTGCGGTCGAGGAAGAGGATGCGGAACTGCTCGGTCTTCTCGTGCGCCAGGGCGGCATGGCAATAGTCGACGAGCTGCTGCCAGTTGGTCAGCACCGGCATGTCCTTGACTTTGCGCTCGGCCAGCCGCCGGCCGGCCTCGCGCGACGCCTTGAACAGCACGAGGGTGCGCTGGTCGATGTCGAACTCGCGCAGTTGCACCGATTCGGCGGCGAAGACATCGCCCAACGTGCCGAAGCGGTCGAGCAGCCGCTTGGCGAGCGGCTTGGTGTCGATGCGCTCGATCGAATAGAAGAGCAGCAGTTCCAGCAGCTCGTAGTCTTCGAGCATCTCGGCGCCGGCTCTCATGACACGCTCCCGCACGCGGCGGCGATGGCCGTGATAGTGAGGCTGCGGTTCGGCTGCGCGGGCATTGTGTCCGATGCCGGCCGGCTGGGCCTCGAGCGCCGAGGCGAGCCGGTCGGTCGGATCGTCGCCTGAGAATTCCCAGCACTGGTCGAGCCTGTTCCAGGTGCCGCCCGCCTCGCGCAGCAGCAGGCGGTACGAAAGGGTATTGCCGATGACACGCCAGCGATCCTCCCCGGCCTGGACGCGCAATCCCGCCGACAGGAGCGTGCACAGCGCGTCGTCGCTCGCGGCGGCGGCCTTGGCAGTGCGCTTGCTCTTGGCTTCGGAACGTCGGTCCACGTCCTTCAGGACGAATGGACGTGGCCGACCGTTACAGGGGGATTTGCCGTGCCCTCAGGCCGAGGCGACCCGACGCGGCTCTTCGGCCGTGGCGGCGAGATCGTAGGGCGGCTTGGCCAGGCCCTTGGGCGACAGGGTGAAGAACTCCACGCCCGTCTCGGTGATGCCGACCGAATGCTCGAACTGCGCCGACAGCTGCTTGTCGCGCGTCACTGCCGTCCAGCCGTCGCTCAGGATCTTCACCTGCCAGGTGCCGGCATTCACCATCGGCTCGACGGTGAAGAACATGCCGGGCTTCAGCACCGGGCCGGTGCCGGCCTTGCCGTAATGCAGGATGTTGGGCGCGTCGTGGAAGATGCGGCCGAGCCCGTGGCCCGAGAAGTCGCGCACGACCGAGAAGCGCTGCGCCTCGACGTAGCTCTGGATGGCATGGCCGATGTCGCCGACGCGGCCGCCCGGCTTGGCGGCGGCGATGCCGCGCATCATCGCCTCGTAGGTGATGTCGCAGAGGCGCCGCGCCTTCACGCCGACGTCGCCGGCGAAGAACATGCGGCTGGTGTCGCCGTACCAGCCGTCGAGGATCACCGTGACGTCGATATTGACGATGTCGCCCGACTGCAGGCGCTTGTCCGACGGGATGCCGTGGCAGACCACGTGGTTGATCGAGGTGCAGATCGACTTCGGATAGCCGCGATACCCGAGCGGAGCGGGGATCGCCTTGTGATCGAGGATGTAGTCGTGACAGAGCTTGTCGAGCTCGGCGGTGCTGATGCCGGGCTGGACGTGGGGCGTGATGAAGTCGAGCGTCTCGGCCGCCAGCCGCCCGGCGCGGCGCATGCCCTCGAACCCCTCGGGGCCGTGGACCTTGATCGTGCGCTCGTCGCGTCGCCAGTAGTCGTCGCTGTCGTCGATGAAATCGCGGGGACTGCTCATGCGCCAAATTTGGCATGCGATACCGGCAGTAACAAGGCCGTGCGGCGCTTGGCCCCTCGGCAGGCCTCCGCTAATGTCCTGAAAGACAAGGAAAATGAGCGCATGTCCGAGCCGGCAAAAACCGTCACCGCCTGCATCGTTGTCATAGGCAACGAAATCCTGAGCGGCCGGACGCGCGATTCCAACATCCAGTATCTCGCCACCGAGCTGGGCGCGCTCGGCGTGCAGGTGCGTGAATGCCGCGTCATCCCCGACATCGAGGGCACGATCGTCGCCACCATCAACGAGGTGCGCCGGAAGTTCGACTACGTCTTCACCACCGGCGGCATCGGCCCGACGCACGACGACATCACCGCCGATTCGATCGCCAAGGCCTTCGGCGTCGGCATCTCGGAGCATCCCGAGGCGGTGGCGCGCATGACCCGGCACTACGGCGATCCCGCCCTGTTCACGCCGGCCCGGCGGCGCATGGCGCGCGTGCCGCATGGCGGCCTGCTGGTCGACAATCCGGTGTCGGTGGCGCCGGGCTTCCAGGTCGAGAACGTCTTCACTTTCGCCGGCATTCCCAAGGTCGCCGAGGCGATGTTCCAGTCGATGAAGCACAAGCTGGTCGGCGGCACGCCGGTGCTGTCGCGCACCGTGCGCACCAACCTGCCCGAGGGCATCATCGCCGAGCCGCTGGGCGCCCTGCAGAAGCGCTACGAGGATCTCGACATCGGCAGCTACCCCGCCTTCCGCAACGGCAAGCCCAGCGTCTCGCTGGTGCTGCGCGGCACGGATGATGCACGGCTCGCCGCCGCGGCGGTCGAGCTTCTGGCCACCATCCGCGACATGAACGGTGAGGCGGAGGAGTTTGCCCAGTAGACTTTCGAGCAGGCTTGCAGCGGCGGTCCAGTGGGGCGGGCTGATCGCCCTGTCGGCGGGCATTGCGGCCTTCCTGCTGTGGATCCACGCGCCGGCGGCGCTGATGCTGGGGCCGCTGATTGCCGGGATCATCGTTGCCTCGTCGGGCGGCAAGGTGCGCTTCCCGTTGCCGCCCTTCGTGCTGGCCCAGGGCATCGTCGGCTGCCTGATCGCCAGCATGGTGCCGCTGTCGATCGTCGACGACGTGCTGCGGCATTGGGTGCTGTTCACGGCCGGCGTCGTGCTGGTCGTCGCCGTCTCGAGCCTGCTCGGCTGGCTGATGACGCGCTGGCAGATGATGCCCGGCACGACGGCGCTGTGGGGCACCAGCGCGGGTGCGGCCTCGGTGATGACCATCATGGCCGAGCACTACGGCGCCGACCCGCGCCTGGTCGCCTTCATGCAGTATCTGCGGGTCGTGCTGGTGGCGGTCGTCGCCGCCATCGTGGCACGCCTGTTCGGCGTGGCGCCCAGCCATGCGCACGAGATCGTGTGGTTTCCCACCGTCGCCTGGGTGCCGCTCGCCGAGACGCTGGCGCTGGCGATCGCGGGCCCCGTCATTGCCCGCTGGCTGCGCATCCCGGCCGGCGCCTTCCTGGTGCCGCTTGTGCTGGGCATCGTGCTCACCCATTTCGGCCTCGTCAGGATCGAGCTGCCGACCTGGCTCCTGGCGGCGAGCTACGCCTTCATCGGCTGGAACGTCGGCCTGCGCTTCACGCGGCCGCTCCTGATCCACGCCCTGAAGGCGCTGCCGGTCATCTTCGGCGCCACCCTGACCCTGATCGTCCTGTGCGGCGGCATCGCCGTCCTCATGGTCTGGGGCGCGGGCGTCGATCCGCTGACCGCCTACCTCGCCACCAGCCCGGGCGGATCCGATTCCATCGCCATCATCGCCGCCTCGACCAACGTCGACGTGTCGTTCGTCATGGCGATGCAGACGGTGCGCATGATCGCCGTGCTGTTCCTGGCGCCGGTCTTGACCAAATTCATCGCCGAACGTCTAAGGTATCCGAATGACCGCCCTCCATGACATGACCGCCGGCGAGCTGCTCGCCGCCTACAAAGCCAAGAAACTGTCGCCCGTCGAAGCCGTCGATGCCGCCATTGCCCGCATCGAGACGTGGGAGCCCAAGCTCAAGGCGCTCTACGCCCCCGACTTCGAGGGTGCGTGCAAGGTCGCCAAGGAGTCGGAGAAGCGCTGGCAGGCCGGCAGGCCGCAGGGCGCGCTGGACGGCGTTCCCATCACCATCAAGGAGAACATCGCCACAAAGGGCGTGCCGGTGCCGCTGGGCACTGCGGCGACCGACCTGGTGCCGGCGGCCGACGACGCGCCGGCCGCGGCTCGGGTGCGCGAGGCGGGGGCGGTGATCCTGGCCAAGACCACCATGCCCGACTACGGCATGCTGTCGTCGGGCAGAAGCTCGTTCCATCCGCTGACCCGCAATCCCTGGAACCTCGCCTGGAATCCGGGCGGCTCGAGCGCCGGCGCCGGTGCCGCGGCGGCGGCGGGCTACGGTCCGTTGCATCTCGGCACCGACATCGGCGGCTCGGTACGCCTGCCGGCGTGCTGGAACGGGATCTTCACGCTCAAGCCCAGCCTCGGCCGCGTCCCGGTCGATCCGCCGTACTTCGGTCGTGTCGTCGGGCCGATGACGCGCACCGTCGCGGACTCGGCGCTGCTGATGGCCGAGCTCTCCAAGCCCGACGCGCGCGATCACATGAGCCTGCCGCCAGCCGCGATCGATTGGAGCGCGGGGCCGCTCGAGCCCAGGGGGCTCAGGATCGGCCTGCATCTCGATGCCGGCTCCGGCCTGCCGGTCGATGCCGAGGTGAAGGCTGCCGTCGAGGCGGCCGCGAAGAAGTTCGCCGACGCCGGCGCCAAGGTCGAGCCGGTGTCGCCGTTCCTGTCGCCCGACATGCTGCATCTGCAGGACCTGTTCTGGCGCGTGCGCAGCTGGGTCGATTTCTCGGCGTTGAGCCATGCCAAGCAGGCGAGCGTGCTGCCCTTCATCGCCGACTGGTGCCGCGGCGGCGCCGATGTCTCGGGCACGACGGTCATCAAGGCCGTCGCCAACTACATGGCGATCCGCGCCGCGGCGACGCGCGCAACCCAGCCGTTCGACTATGTGCTGTCGCCGGTGTCGCCGGTGCCGACCTATCGCGCCGAATGGGAGACGCCGACCAACGACGTCCAGCGGCCGCTCGAGCACATCTCCTTCACCATGCCCTACAACATGAGCGAGCAGCCGGCCGCCTCGATCAATTGCGGCTACACCACGGAGGGCAAGCCGATCGGCCTGCAGATCGCCGGCCGTCGCTTCGACGATCGCGGCGTGATGCGGATCTCGCGCTGGTTCGAGGAGGCGAGGGGGCCGCAGAAGGCTTGGCCGGAGCCGCCGAAATGAAACCGATGAGCAACGGACCGCTCGGCATCCTGATGCTCGACACGCGCTTCCCGCGCATCAAGGGCGACATCGGCAACGCCCAGTCCTTCGCCTTCCCGGTGATCTTCCGGCGCATGGAGGGCATCGGCTCGGCCGACGCCGTGACGGCCCATCCCGATCGGCCGCGCGTGCTGGCCGCCCTCGAGGCAAACGCCCGCGCGCTCGCCGACGAGGGCGCGATCGGCCTGTCGACGAGCTGCGGCTTCCTCGCCCTCTACCAGGACGATCTCGCGGCCCGCTCGCCCGTGCCGGTCGCGACCTCCGCGCTGCTGCATATCAAGCGGCTTGCCAAGGAGCGCGTGGGCAAGCGGGTCGGCGTGCTCACGGCATCGGCACGAAACCTCACGCCGGCGCACTTCGCGGCCGTCGGTGCGCCGACCGACACGCCCTTCGTCGGCCTGCCCGAAGGCAGCTCCTTCGCCAAGACCTTCATTGGCAACGCCACGACGCTCGATCGCGATCAGGTCGAACGCGAAGTGGTGGCCGCTGCGCGCGATCTGGTGGCGCGCCATCCCGGCATTGACACGATCGTGTTCGAGTGCACCAACCTGCCGCCCTACAAGAAGGCGGTCCAGGACGCCGCGGGGCTGCCCGTGCTCGACGTGCTCGATCTGCTGAACGACTTCCATCACGAGCTTACGGGGGCAGCAGGCGGCGGTACACAGGCTGCAGAAGGGTAGGAATCAGGTAGATAGGGAACTGCACGGCGGCGATGAAAAGGAAGATGTCGGCGTCGACCGAGGCGGGCAGCACCGCCATCAGCAGCGCATTGTGGCGGCCTCCCGAGCAGTAGCCCGCCGTCAGCGCCACGCGCCGGTCGAGAAACGGCAGCGTGCCCGCGGCAACCACGAGATTGCACAGGATCATGCCGGCGAAGGCGCCGACGACGAAGCCCGCGAGCTTCAGGGGCTGCGCCGCGGCCTGGGCGACCACGCCGTCCATCAGCGGAATGGCGAAGACCATCAGCACGACGACCGACAGTCCGTCGAGCGTCGACGCTTCCTCCATGATCCGCGTGCCGAGCCAGCGGCGGATGGCGAATGCGCCGGCCGACGCCACCACCACGATCAGCACCAGGCGCAGGCTGAGATCGACGGCGCTGATGTGCAGGTCGAGGTCGAGCAGCCACAGCGCCAGCGGCGGCAAGGTGAAGGGCACCAGGAAGTTGGTGAACAGCGTCAGCAGCAGGGCGAGCGAGGAATCGAGCCGCAGGAAGGCGGCAGTGGTGGCGGCCGAGATGATGCCGGGCGCCATGGCGCTGAGGCAAAGCGCTGCGGCCAGACCGGGCCACAAGTCGAGTCCCTGGCTGAGCCCCTGCCAGATCGGCCAGACGACCAGCGGAACGACGATCAGGTTCGCCAGCGCCAGCAGAACGGCAGGGCCGGGCCGGCGCAGGAGCGCGCGCACCCGAATCCAGTCCATGCGCGCCAGGGCCAGCATCAGCAGCAGGACGGCCAACGGCCACAGCAGGACGCGCGTGGCCGAGGCGACGTTCTGGAAGGCGAGCCCGATCGCCAGCGACAGGGGCAGAAGGGTGGTGGCGCGACCGCCCATGCGCCGCAAAACGTGAACGACCGGATTCATTGGTGCCGAGCTTACACGTGTTAGCCTGCATCATGTTCCGGCGAGCTTTCATTGCTGCATTGCTGGCGGTGACTCCCTACCTGGCTCAGCCGTTGGCTCAGCCGGTCGCCGTGCCGGACTGCACTGTCGATGGCCGGCTGGCCGACAGTGATGGGCTCAAGCTCGACATCGTCTATCGCTGCCGAGCGACCCAGCCGTTGTCCTTCCGGTCGGTCGAGGACCGTGCCTCGTCCTACGTCCAGGATCTCAAGGTCGAGCAACGCGATGGCATCGCGGAGGCGCGCTATCGGTTCGATCTCTCGGGCTTCGCGCGCGCCGTCGATTCGACTTCGCTTGCCGTGCAGCGTGGCGGCGGCGTGCTCGCCATCCTGGGAAGCTGGCTGCTGGAGCCTCAGGGCTACGATCGCGCCCCCACCATCGACATCCGCGTGGCAGCAGGCCCGGGCCTGGTTTTCGCGACGGGGCTGCCCAGGGTGGGCGATTCCTGGCGGCTCAGCGGCGCGCCAGTGGCCACCGCAGGCTACACGGCCCTGGGACGACTGGCCTACCGCGAGCTCGCCGTTCCCGCGCCCGGGTCGCTTCGGCCCGGACAGCCGAAGGCCGACGCCGTGCTGCGCGTGGCCGTGCTCGATGGCGTCGGCGAGAGTGCGCAGGCCGACCTGTTCGACTGGGTCGAGCGCACCGTCCGGGCGCAGTCCAACTACTGGCAGGGCTTCACCGCCAAGCAGGCCTTGCTCGGCCTCGTGCCGGTCACGCATCGCCGCGGCGTCGGTTACGGCCGCAGCGTGCCGGGCGGCGGCGTCACGGTGATGGTCGAGGTCGGCACCGACGTCGACCGCCGCCGCCTGTTCGACGACTGGGTGCTGACGCACGAGCTGATCCACACCGGCATGCCTTTCATCCGCCGCGGCGGCACCTGGTTCATGGAGGGCGCCGCCACCTACGTCGAGCCGATCATCCGCGCCCGCGCCGGCTGGAAGACCGAGGAGGAGGTGTGGCGCGAGTGGGTCGACAACATGCCCAAGGGTGTGCGGGCCTTCTCGAGCAGCATGGCCGATGCCCGCGGACAGGAGAACTACTGGGGCGGCGCCACCTTCATGCTGCTGGCCGACGTCGGCATGCGGCGCGCCACCAACGGCGCCAAGGGCCTGGAGGATTGCCTGGGCGGCGTGCTGTGGAGCGGCCTCGACGGTGCACGACGCGCCACCGTCGCGGAGTACGCCGCCGCCTGCGACCGCGTCACCGGTACGACGGTCATGAGCGGCCTGGTCGAGCGCCATTTCAGCAATGCAGAGCCCGTCGACTTCGCCGCGCTATGGAAGGATCTCGGCATTTCGCTGATCGCAGGCCGCATCGCGCTCGACGACAATGCGCCGTCGGCGCGATGGCGCAAGCTGATCGTGCCCGGCGCGCATCCGCCGAAGCGTGTCAAGCTGCCCTGGGAGAGCTGACGAAGGCAACTCCGGCGGTTCGCAGTCGTTGGACCGCCATGTCTCTGCGCGACCTCCTGGCCATAGTCGACGAGTACCTGCCCTGGATACCGGACTGGCTCACCGCGGCGTTGATGCTCGTCGCAGCAGCGGCCCTGGCGCTGCTGCTGCATCGCACCGCCGTGCGCCTGATACGCCGGCTGGTCCCGCCGGAGCGTGTCTTCCTTCATTCGCTGATCACTGCAACGGATGGTCCCATCCGTGTTGCGCTGGTCATCGTCGCCGTCGCCGTCATCTTGCCGGCCGTGCCTCTGCAGAGGGACGCCCGGACTGCCGTCGGCAGCATCCTAGGGGTCGCCTTCATACTGCTCGTGGGCTGGAGCGCGACGATGGCCATTGCGCTTGCATCCAATTTCTATCTTCGCCATGCCGACGCGGCAGGCACCGACAACCTGGTCGCGCGCAAGCACATCACGCAAGTGCGGGTGCTGCGCCGCGTCGCTCAGACCCTGGTGATCATCGTCACCGTCGCCGCCGCGCTCATGACCTTCGATTCCGTGAAGCAGTATGGCGTGAGCCTGATCGCTTCGGCCGGCGCCGCCGGCATCGTCGTCGGCCTGGCGGCGCGGCCTCTGCTCACCAACCTGATCGCCGGCATCCAGATCGCGATCACCCAGCCTATCCGGATCGGCGACGCGGTGATCGTGGAGAACGAGTGGGGCTGGATCGAGGAGATCACCGGCACCTACGTCGTCATCAAGGTATGGGACTGGCGGCGGCTGGTCGTGCCGCTGTCGCATTTCCTCGAGAAACCGTTCCAGAATTGGACGCTTCAAGGCACCGATCTGATCGGATCGGTGTTCCTGTGGGTCGACTACACCGTGCCGGTCGCCCACGTTCGGTCCAAGCTCGAGGAGATCGTGCGCACGACCAGGCTGTGGAGCGGCGAAGTGGTCAACCTGCAGGTCGTCGAGACCAACGAGCGGGCCGTGCAGCTGCGCGCCCTGGTCAGCGCCCGAACGTCGGAGCAGGCATGGGACCTGCGCTGCGAGGTGCGTGAAAAGTTGATCGTCTTCCTGCAGGAGACCTATCCGACGGCGCTGCCCAAGCAGCGAGCCGAGCTCATCGAGCTCGAACGGCCGCGCAGCGCCACCTGATCTTCAGAACATCCCGTTGTTGTTCGCCGGCTTCTCCGGAATCGGCTGCACGACATCCCAGTGCTCGACGATCTTGCCGTTCTCCAAACGGAAGATGTCGATGATCGCCACGCCGCGCTCGCCGGGTTCGCGCATGCCGTGGACGTGCAGGATCACGTAGTCGCCTTCGGCGAAGACGCGCTTGATCTCGCTCCTGGCGTTGGGGAATTTCTCCTTGCGCATGGCGATGAAGGCCTTGAAGCCTTCGATGCCGTCCGGTGCGTTTGGATTGTGCTGGATGTAGCGCGGGCCGAAATGCCTGGCCGCGGCGTCGAAATCCTTCTGGTTCAGCCCTTTCTCATAGAAGTCGAGCACGACTTTCTTGTTGGCCTCGGGATCGGCGGCGTAGGTCGGCAACGCCGCGGCGAACAGCAACGCAAAGACGAGAGCAATCCTTTGCATCAATTTCTCCCCGATCACGGCTCCATGCTAGCTTGGTCCCATGACATTCGACACCGGCGTTTGGCTGGAAGACCTCACCTGGCCCGAGGCCAAGGCTCGTTTCGAGGCGGGGGCCCTGGTCGTGGTTCCGATCGGTGCGGCGGCCAAGGCGCACGGCCCGCACCTGCCGCTCAAGACCGATGCGCTGACCGCCCGCGCCCTGGCCCAGCGCCTGATCGAGCGCCTGCCGGTGGTCGCGGCGCCCGTCGTGGGCTTCGGCTTCTATCCGGCCTTCACGTCGTTTGCCGGCAGCCAGCATCTCTCGGCCGGGACCTTCAAGGCGCTGTTGGCCGAGCTGCTGGGCAACCTGCGCAGCCACGGTGTCCGGCGACTCGTCATCCTGAACACCGGCGTCTCGACCGAGAAGCCGGTCGACGAGGCGACCGGCGGCGCGGCCGATCTCCTGGTGCTGCACATGCGCGGGTTGGGTGCTGCGGCCGACGGGCTGCTCGACGTCGCCGAAGGCGGCCATGCCGACGAGCGCGAGACGTCGGTGGTGCTGGCGCTGGAGCCGCGCAGCGTGCGCATGGACAGGTTGGCAATCGACGGGCCGTTCGAGCGCACCGGCGCCACCGGCGATCCGACGCGGGCCACGGCCTTCAAGGGCGAGCGCATCCTGGCGGCGCGGGTGGAGGACAGCGTGGCGGCGATCGGTCGGCGATGGCCGGATCTCGCGTCACGACGCTAGATTCGAATCGATGCGGCAACTCCGCGGCTCGACCGGACGTTGATCGGCCACACAATCGGGAAGGAACCATGCGATGGCCGACATCACGAAGATCACGCCCAATACGCTCATCAATGCCGAGCGGGTCGAAGGCACCTCTGTCTACAACGCGCAAGGCGACAAGCTCGGGTCGATCGACGACATCATGCTCGACAAGGTGAGCGGCAAGGCGATCTACGCGATCATGTCGTTCGGCGGTTTCCTCGGCATCGGCGAGAAGTACCATCCGATTCCCTGGTCCGCCCTGAACTACGACGAGAGCAAAGGCGGCTATGTCGTCAATCTCGACAAGCAGATGCTCGAGCGTGCGCCGACCTACGACATGGACGAGGACTTCCTCTGGACGCCGGACTACGGCCGCCAGGTGGATCGGTACCTACAACGCGCCGACCTATTGGTAGGCGCCGGTCTGATCGGATTCCACTCTAGAACGGAGAGCGGCGGCGCAGGCCGAGCCGACGGCCTCGCCGGTCGCGCGGCGCGGTCGGGTGCTGCTGCAAGTCCCTTGGCTGCGATGTTTCGGCCGGTGCGGCGGCGATCGCACGTCCTCGCTCGGTCAGCCGGATGCCGTCGGCGCGATCCTCGATCAGGCCCAGCATCTCGAAACGAAGGCGTTGGGTAGACGACAACGGAACAGGCAGCGCCGCCTTCGTGGCCGTCCGGGCGATGGCGCGGAGGATCTCGTGTTCCTGGGTTCCGAGCGGGATGTTCTTGGTGCTCATGATCGACCTGCTGGTCAACGTGGCCTGTGATCGGAGGTTGCAGCCGGTGCGGGCCCTCCCTACTGTGCGGTCGATGGAGAATTGACGAGTCCGGCGTGCCCATCACTTGGACGATCGATCACGACGAGCGCCTGCTGACCGCAGCATGCCAGGGCGACATCACGCTACGCGACCTCGAGGATTATCTTGATGCCGTCGTCGTGGCCGGGAGCATGCCTTACCGCAAGCTGTTCGACGGAACGCACGGCGATTCGAAGTTGACTGACGAGGAGATGATGTTGCTGGGCGCGCGGATCCGCGCCTATCACACGGTGGGTCCAATGGGTCCGCTGGCCATCGTCGTGGTCACCGAGCATACGCATGGGTTGGCTCGCCTGTTCGGCGCTCTGGCGGCGGCCGACCGCCCGATCAAGATCTTCCGTGACGCACGGGCCGCCCGGCGTTGGCTGGACGCCCAGCCAGCGTAGACGGCTCTCCATCGGACGATCGATTGGCGGCAATGCACCGTCGGGTCGGCGCGTCGTCGGCTCGCGATCACGCCGCGCCGGCCTCCCTGACCAGGCGGGCCAGCGCGGCGATCACCTCGTCTGGTTCATAGGGCTTGTCGAACAGCGGCCGTTCGCGATGCGTGTAGGGCATCAGAGCACTCGACAGGCCGCTCACGAACACGAACGGGATATTGAGCACCGCCAGCACGTCGGCCAGCGGAAACGACGTCTCATTGCGCAGGCGGATATCGAGAAGCGCGCCATCGAGTCGGTTGTCCGCCATGGCGGCATGAGCGCCGGCCACCGAGGCGACGGGCCCGATCACGATACCGCCGGCCTGCTGGACCGCGGCTGCAAGATTGAGCGCGATGGGAGCCTCGTCCTCCACGATCAGGATCTTTCGACCGTTCAGCGGTGTTTCGGATGGCGGTGGCTCAGTCGACATTAGAACATTAACGCCGAGCCCCGGCCCGTGGTTCCGCGCAACCCTCGTCATGGCTTGCCGTTGCCGGGGTCACAGCAGGGAAAGGAGAAACCATGGCCGACTATGATCCCAAGACCGACGTCCATGTGACTGCCGGGCCGACCACCGGCGGAGGCGGTCTGTACTTCATTGTCGGTGCGTTGGCGGTGGCTGTCCTGGTCGGCGGCTACTTCATGCTCGGCGCGCCAGGCCTGCACAGCGACGTTGCTCGCGCGCCCGACCGTAACGTCAACGTCACTGTCGAACAGCCGAGCGTGCCTGCTCAGGCCGCGCCGGCTCCAGCGTCGCCGCAGCGCCAGCAGTAACGACTGATTTGGATCGCACCGCGACGGCACGGCAGGCTATGTTGTGTCGACGCCAGCCAAGCAGGAGCGGTCCAAGTCGATGAAGCGTTCTGTCATTGCCGCAGCGATTGCGGCCACGTTGCTCACCGGCCCGACTTTCGGCCAGACAGCCATTCAGGCGGGTCTGTGGGAGACCACCGACAAGACGACGCTGGAAGGCATGCAGCCGGTGCCGTCGACTTCGAAGCGCGTCTGCGTGAAAGGCGGCGAGGCCATCCTGGAGCGCCTGCTCTATCCGACGCCCGACGACTTCGCCAAGCACGGCTGCACGTTCAGCCCTGGGCCCAAGCAGCCCGGCATCTTCAAGGCGACTACGGTCTGCCCGCCAACTGCCGAGACACCCGGCGTCACCGCTGAAGCGGAGATCAGCTACAAGCCGGACAGCTACGAGGGCCTGGGCCAGCTCACGGTCAAGGACAAGGCCGGCACGACGGTCAAGGGCAGCAGCGTGCTCAGCGGCAAGCGCGTGGGCGACTGCTAGCACTGACGGTCTGTCACCCCGAGCGAAGCGAGGGGCCCTTCAGACGACAGGAAAGGTCGCTCGCTTCGCTCGGGACGGCAAACGCCACGAAGTTGCCCTGATTCGATCAGGGATAGCGCCAGTCGGCGGGCCGTATACCCGCCGTAGGAACGGGGTTCCCGGTGCGCCTGACGCGTCTCGTAACGGTATTGATGGCTTCTGGCCTGGTGCTATTGGCCCTCGCCGTCGCGCTGTCGCTCATGACCGCGGCCGCGGCGACCGGCGAGCCGCGATGCAGCGCGCCTCACGATGATGAGCGCGCAGGATGCACGCGGTCCGGAGGAGAAGAGTTCTAGTCGCGGAACGCCGGCATGACCTGTTCGCCGAAGCGGCGCATCGAGGCCATGTTCTGCGCGTGATCCATGGCGCCGAAGCCGGTCTGGCAGAGCAGATGACGCACGCCGACATCGCGCAGCTCCGCCACCTGCTCGCGCACCCGCTTGACCGACCCGTAGAGCGACCCGGTCTCCAGGGCAAAGGGAATGGCGATCGAGTCCGGCACCTTGGGATCCGTCCACGCATTCAGCGTCGCGGGCTCAGGCTCGAAGTCGGCCGGATTGTACGCCTCGCGCACATGCATCATGTGGGCGCGCGTCTCGGTGAGCAGCGCGGCGAGCTCGTCCTCGGCCTGCGCGTCCGATTCGGCGACGTAGACATTGCGCCACAGCGCGCTCTGCGACAGCAGCCGCGCCCGCGTGCGCTCATCGTGGCCGCCCTCGGCGATGCCGGCCTCGTAGGTCGCCCAGCGTTCCTTGATGCGCTCGACCGGCAGGCGCGCGGTCAGGATCGGCACGCCGAGCCGCCCGCATTCCTTGAACGATCCGGGCGAGATCACCGAACGCCACAGCGGCGGGCCGGGCTGCTGCACGGGCTTGGGCCGGATGGCCGGGATATGGACCTTGTGGAACCGGCCGTCATAGGTGAGGGGGGCCTCGCGCCAGGCGCGCTCGATGATGTCGACGGCCTCTTCCATGCGCTCGCGGCTGTCGGTGCTGCGCAGACCGTGACCCACGAACTCGTATTCGTTGTAGACCGTGCCCTTGCCGATGCCGACGTCGATGCGGCCTTTGCTGAGATTGTCGAGCAGGGCGAGCTGCACGGCGAGGCGGACCGGATGATGGAACGGCATCTGCACCACCGCGAAGCCGATGCGGACGCGCTCGGTCTTCACGGCAAGCGCGGCGGCGAACATCAGCGAGTCCGAATAGACGCTCTCACCGGTGAAATAGTGCTCGGTCAGCCACACGTCCGAGAAGCCCAGGCGCTCGGCGCCGCAGGCCTGGTCGATCAGGTTGTCGATGCGTTGGGCGTCCTCGTCGGGCGAGGGCGACATTTGAAGGGTGAGCCAGCCGAACTGCATGCACCCAATTCACCCGCTTTGGGCGGACGAGGCAAGGCGGCTGTTTCTCGACGCGCATTCAGACGACGCGCAGGCTGCGGCCGCGTGTGCCGAGGCCGGTCGCGAAGGCCGCGGCATGGCTCTTCTGATAGGCCGCCAACCACCAACGTGCCGCGCCGATGCTGGTGAAGATGCGAAACGGGCGATCGCCAACCCTCTGTTTCAGCAATACCGCCATGTCGAGATTGAGCGCAGAGCCCACCACCACGGCGATCGGCCCCGGCCGATCGCCCCTGCCGTATCGCACGAGGCGGCCGGCCACCGCCTCCAGATCGTCGGTGTCGAGCGCCAGCGTACAGGCCGTCATGTCGACCAGCTTGGCGTAGCCCTGGGTGCCTTCGCGTATGGCGCGGGTGAGGTACGCGTCGATGTCGGCCCGTGTCACCGTGGCCTCGCCGGTGACGATGCAGAGCTGGGAAGCGGAAAGGGTCGACCAGCTGAGCGGCATTGCCCGATGTCCCCGTAGGCAAATGGAGTGCAAAAAGTCACGCAGTACGGGCAGTTACTTCTGCTCCGTGCGGCCCAACGTTGCACCGCGGGGAATAGTTGCTGCAAATACGTCGGGGCCGATCCGATGGTTGCTGCATCCGGCGGGCCGAGACGCCGCGCCGGGTCGATGAAATGACGACCCGGCTCGGTGAATCGTGTAGACCGAGGTCGTGGGCAGACTTTGGCTGAATATTCTGCTGGTTCTGGTCTCGGTCGCGGTGTGCACCGTCGCGGCCGAATTTGTCGTGCGTCAGCTCGATGCGGACGCTGCCAACGGGCCGATGGGACGTCACCTCGACGAGATCGCCCTGGCGCCCGGCGTCGATCGCGCTTGGTTCTTCGCTGACCCGCCGCCTCTGCCAAATCGCAAAGCGATACCTCAGGAATGGCTCGACCTGGTGCAAAAGGTCGAACAGAGCGGCGTCACCGACGGCACGCGGCGGGCCGATATGTTCAAGGCCTGGAACGCCAACTTCGTCGGCGATCCATGTCGCCACGCCTATCTCTGCGGCGCGCCGGGTCATCTTTATTTGTACGACCCGCCTTCGGGCGAGGCGCGGCCGCCCTATCGCTTTCTGCCCAATGCGACGACGCCGATCGGCCTGGTCACCAACGAATACGGCTTTCGTGGACCACCCGTGCCGTTCGCGCGCCAGCCGCGGACGGTACGCATCGCCTTCGTCGGCGCCTCGACCACTGTCGGCAATCACTACTTTCCCTATTCGTATCCCGAGTTCGTCGGCAACTGGCTGAACATGTGGGCTGCGTCGCGCAAGCTCGGCGTTACGTTCGAGATCCTCAACGCGGGTCGCGAAAGCATCACCTCGAGCGACAACGTCGTGGTCGTACGCGATGAAGTGCTGCCGCTGCGACCCGACCTGCTCGTCTACTATGAAGGCGCGAACCAGTTCGATCTGCGCACCATGACGCCGAACGTTCCTTCTGTCGCCCGCATCGCCGGCGACCATTGTCCGGCGCAACCGGCCGCCGGCGGTGCAGCCGGCGGTACATGGTTGGACGATCTGAAATACGAATCGGCGCTGGTGCGACGCATGCAAGCATTGTTCGGCGCGCGCAACCTGCCCGAAGGCGGTCGCGAATGGCCGAAAAAGGACTATACGCTGGCGTGGCCCAACGGCCTCGATGAACGCGATCCCGATATCACCCGCGCCGACCTGCCGGTGAATCTGCCGACCATCTTGCGCGATCTCGATACCATCCGAACCGCGGGCGGCACCGTCGGAGCCGAGCTGGTCCTCGCGTCATTCTTCTGGCTGGTGAAGGACGGAATGCAGCTCGACCCGATCCGCCACCGCTCAATCCTCGACCACATCAACCAAAACTACGGACCGTTCCACTATCGCGACATCGAGCGGATGGCTGCATTCCAGAATCGCGTGTTCGCCAAGTACGCGCGTGCGCACGATCTCGCTTTCATCGATGTGGCAGGTCTGATGCCCTTCGATCCCGACCTGTTCGTCGATGCCATCCACAACAGCTATGCCGGCGAACGTCTGCGGGCCTGGGTGTTCCTGCAGGGCCTGGTGCCGATCGTGGAGCGTCATCTGAAGAGCGGCGCATGGCCCAGGAAGATCGAGGCGGCGAAAAAGCCCCCGCCGGTCTTCAAGCCGCGCCCCATCACCTTCGTCTGTACCGGCAAATCCTAAGTTGGATTGGGGAGGAGATGCCGGCGGCCCACCCCGGACGCGCCGGCACTCCACACACCTTGTCAGGGATCGGGAGGCCGAACACCCCCAAGCACCCCAGCATCCACGATCATCCGACAGTCGATTTTATGATTAATTGCACCTAAGGCGCAATCAATTTATTCGCAGACCCACTGAACCTGTGTCGACGTGACAGATACTTTAGATCTACTGCAGTGACACTGTGAGATTGTAAGGGCTCGGCGTCGCCGTGGCGGCGGCACGCATCGTGACCAGGATCAGGTAGTTGCCGTCGCGGGGAATGGCGCCGATCCACGCGGTCGCATTATCGGCTGGCCCGGCATCTGGCAGCGTGCCACCCGAGACGACAGGGAGACCGTCAGCGCCCTTGGCCAGGCTCGCTTCGGCGTTGAAGACCTGGAAGCTGACGCCGGTCACGACGGGCATCACGGACACCATGAGTGTCTGCCCCGCCTTGGCCTGGACGTAGTAGACGCTGCGGCCGCCCGGGGCCATCTGGCCGGCAAGCGTCGTTGCGTTGGAGCCGGGCACGAACGTGACGGTCGTTATCCCCGGCAGGGTATTGACCGGTTGGGCGAAGGCAGGAGCTGGAGCAAGCGAAAGCGCCGGAAGCGCGAAGAGGACACGACGATGGATCATGCGCTCACAATCGCACCCTGAAGCACGATCCGTCCAGCTGGGCTCGGTCGAGACCGGGCAATCTCTATGGCAACATCCGGCGGCCGGTGCTGGCGGCGTTGGCCACAGCCTCCGCCAAAGCTTCCTGACGAAAGGGCTTGGACAGGCGTGGCAGGCCGCCATCGGCGGCCGGTGGCAGTTCGGCATATCCCGTCGCCAGGATGATCGGCACGTCCGGACGGAGGGCCGCGATCTTCTTGGCCAGTTCGGTGCCCGTCATCCTGGGCATGGCCTGATCCGTGATCACGAGATCGATGGCGGGAGCGCGTTCGAACCGGTCGAGCGCCTGCTCGCCCGAGTAAGCCACGACGACGGTGTGCCCGAGATCCTCGAGCATGGCGCGGGTGTTGGCGAGGACCAGGGCATCGTCGTCGACGGCGAGTATGGTGAGCGGCGGACCCTGCTCGACCAGGCGAGTCTCGATTGCCGAAGCGTTGATCGCGCCTGGCCGCTCGGTGGCCGGCAACCAGATCTCGGCGGTCGTGCCTTCACCCGGCTCGCTGTGCAGGATCAGTTGCCCGCCAAGCTGCTCGACCATGCCATGGACCATGGAAAGGCCAAGACCGGTGCCCTTGCCGGTGCCTTTGGTGGTGAAGAACGGTTCGGTCGCGCGCGCCAGTGTCTCGGCATCCATGCCCTCGCCAGTGTCGCGCAGGCTCAGCCGGACGTAACGACCGGGTCGCAGGCCGGCATTGTCCGCGGCGGCCTCGTTGCGGGCGGCGATGGTGAGGATGCCGCCGGCCGGCATGGCATCGCGCGCATTGATCGCGAGGTTGAGGAGCGCCGTCTCGAGCTGGTGCGGATCGGCCATCACGTTGTCGAGGGCGAGCGGGAAGCGCGTTTCTATGGCGATCTGGGGGCCGAGCGAGCGTTGCAGCAGGTCGCGCATGCCGCGTGTCAGTTCCACCAGATCGACCGGCCGCAGGTCGAGTTGCTGCCGGCGGGCGAAGGCCAGCATGCGCTGCGTCAGGCTGGCGCCGCGCTGCGCTCCTTGCAGGGCGTTGTCGAGCAGTCGAGTGATGCGCGGGTCGTCGTGGGGCAAGTAGCGGCGCAACAGATCGAGGCTGCCGAGGACGACGGTCAGGACATTGTTGAAGTCGTGTGCGACGCCACCGGTCAGCTTGCCGATTGCCTCGATCTTCTGTGAATGCGCCAGCGCCTCGCGCGTGCGGTCCAGCGCGAGTTGTGCCTGGCGACGTTCGGTGATGTCGCGCGTGATCTTGGCGAAACCCACCAGCCGGCCCGACGGATCACGAATGGCGTCGATTACGACATTGGCCCAGAAACGGCTGCCGTCCCTGCGCTGACGCCACGCCTCGGCCTCGAAGCGGCCTTCGCGCTCGGCAATGCCGAGACTGCGCGCCGGCTCGCCGCGGTCGCGGTCCTCGTCGGTGTAGAAGATCGAGAAGTGGCGGCCGACGATTTCGTCCGGCCCGTAGCCCTTGATGCGCTGGGCGCCGGCGTTCCAGTTGCTGACGATGCCGGCGGGATCGAGCATGTAGATCGCGTAGTCGGTGACGCCCTCGACCAGGCGGCGGAACAACTCTTCGCTGCGCCGCAATTCCTCCTCGGCCTCCCGTCGCTCCGTGAGGTCGCGGGTGATCTCGGCGAAGCCTATGAGTTCGCCGTTGTCATGAATGGCGTCGATGGTGACGAAGGCCCAGAAGTGGCTGCCGTCCTTGCGCACGCGCCAGCCCTCGGCCTGGAGCTTGCCGTCGCGGGCGGCGATCGACAGGACGCGCTGAGGAATGCCGGCGGCGCAGTCCGCCTCCTCGTAGAAGGTCGCGAAGCTGCGACCGACGATCTCGCTCTCCTTGTAACCTGTGATGCGCTCAGCGCCCGTGTTCCAGCTCGTCACGGTTCCGTCGGGATCGAGCATGAAGATGGCATGGTCGGTCACTGCCTCGACCAGAAGGCGAAACCGTTCGCCCTCGGTAGTACCCTGTAAAGGCGCTTCTTTGATCATGCCCGCGGCGTTCATACACTCCCCGTTGACCGACAACGTCGGGGCCGCTCACTGGTTGCAGGCAAAGCGATGCCGCGTGGGTGTCGCGGAACGCCCGTACGGAATCGACGTTTCCCAGCCATGTCGCTGCGCTCGACTGTCGTCCGGCTTGCCGAGGAAAAAGGCCTCGTCATCGTCGGCCCCGAGGCACTGACGCTGCAACGCCGGCGCCGCGGCAAGGGCTTCGCCTTCGTCACGCCGTCAGGGGCGTTCGTGCGCGATGCCGCCGAAATCCGCCGACTGAAGGCGCTGGCCGTGCCGCCGGCCTACGTCAACGTTCGCTTCGCGTCGGATCCGACCGCCCATCTACAGGCTGTCGGCGAGGATGCCGCCGGCCGCTTGCAATACCGCTACCATCCCAAATGGGCCGAGGTGCGCGAGGCGCTCAAGGCGCGCCGGCTCGCGGGACTCGCCAGATCCTTGCCGGCCATCCGTCGGGCGGTTGGTCGCTGCCTTTCGATGGACGAGATCGATCGGCGGTTCGTCGCCGCGTCGGTCGTCGAGCTGGTGAGCCTCGCGGCGATTCGCGCCGGCGGCGAGGAATACGCCCGCGTGCGCGGCACCCGCGGCGCCACGACCCTGTTGAAGTCGAACATCAGGCTCGCCGACAAGGGAGGCGTGACCCTGTCGTTCAAGGCCAAGGGCGGCAAGGTCGTCAGCAAGCACGTGCTGAGCCCGCGTCTGCATGCCGCCGTGGCGCGCCTGATGGAACTGCCCGGGCGGCGCCTGTTCCAGTACCGGGAAGGCGATACGGTGCGGCCGGTGCGGGCCGCCGAGGTCAATGCCTTCCTCCAGGAAGTGGCCGGCAGACGCATCTCGCTCAAGGACTTCCGCACGCTGGTTGCTTCGGCGGCGGCCTTGAAGGCGCTCGCCGCGACCGAGCCGGCCAACAGCGAACGCCAGCGCCGGCGGCAGGTGCGCAAGGCCGTGACCGAGATCGCCGAGGAACTGGCCAATACGCCGACTGTGTGCCGTACCTCGTATGTGCACGATACGGTGATCGCCGCCTTCGAGGCGGGCGCGCTGAAGCGTCCGCGACTGAGGAAAGCAAGGTCGCCGACAAGCCAGGCCGAGCTGCTGGCGCGCATCGTGGCCAGGCATGCCGGCTCATCGTGACCGCAGCAGCGGGCTCGTTTGGCAAGTCGCCACGCCGGTAGGTTGGCCGCGCCGGTGGTCCGGCGGGCCCCTCTTTTTGCCTGGAGAATGCCCGTTGAATCAGGCGCTTACGCTATCTTCCCTTTGTCATCCACAGGGCCTAAGATGCCTCGCTTTCCCGCCTTTTGGGGCATCTTGGAAAGCACATGCGGCACATCAGACTGAACACCCACCCCTCCCAGGGCGGCCAGGCGGCTCCCCCGGTGATCTGGGGTGCACGCGATCCGAAGATTCGCGGGCCCGTCGTGGGCACCGTGGGAGATTCCGCCAAGCGCAACGCCATCGGCGTGCATTCCGGCTCCTACGGCATCTACCGGGCGCTCGCGATCGCGGCGCAGGAGCTGAAGCCCGGCCATCGCCCCGACTTCACCAACACCTCGCCGGCCGAGCCGATCGGTCCGTTCGAGAGCTGGTTCGATCCCAAGAAGATCGTGTCCCTCGACCCGTGGGGCCACATGGTGGCCGAGGTGTTCGCCGACAAGCTCGCCGCCGGCTGGGACATCCGGCCGACCATCGCCGTCACCAAGGCGCATGTGCACATGCCCGAGATCAGGGATGCGATCGCGGCCGGCAGGCTGAAGCCCGACAACGACATCCTGATGCCGAGCGGCGACGTACGCGTGACCAAGGCTGCGGTCGAGCCGGTATGGTGGCTGCCCGGCATCGCCGAGCGTTTCGGCGTCAAGGAAGCCGACCTTCGGCGCACGCTCTTCGAGCACACTGGCGGCATGTACACCGAGCTGGTGACTCGGCCCGACCTGGAGCTGTTCCTGCCGCCGATCGGCGGCGCCACGATCTACTTCTTCGGTGACGTGCAGCAGCTCGGCAAGCCCGCGACGAAGATCGCGTGCCGGCTCCATGACGAGTGCAACGGCTCGGACGTGTTCGGCTCGGACATCTGCACCTGCCGGCCGTATCTCGCGCACGGCATCGAGATCTGCATCGACATGGCGCAGAAGGGCGGCGTCGGCGTCGTCATCTACAATCGCAAGGAAGGCCGCGCGCTGGGCGAGGTCACCAAGTTCCTGGTCTACAACGCACGCAAGCGCCAGCCCGGCGGCGATTCGGCGGCGCAGTACTTCAATCGCACGGAGTGCGTGGCGGGCGTGCAGGACATGCGCTTCCAAGAGCTGATGCCCGATCTGTTCCATTGGCTGGGCATCGCCCGCATCGACCGCTTCGCCTCGATGAGCAACATGAAGTCGGACGCACTGCGCGAGCAGGGCATCGAGGTGGTCGAGCAGGTGCCGATCCCCGACGAGCTGATCCCCGCCGACGCCCAGGTCGAGATGGATGCCAAGAAGGCTGCCGGCTACTTCACGCCGAAGAAGCCGGAGACGATCGAGCTCGCCAAGGCCAAGGGGCGGGGTCTCGATGAGTAGTGCTGGGGGCGCGCCACTCCAGTGGCGCGTCATGGTCTTCCGGACCGCGGGCCTCTGGCCCGCTCATGAGCGCGCGGGGAAGGTCGCGTCAGACGCGACCCAGCGCGCGGTCCAGAAGAACATGAGAAGACGCGCCACTGGAGCCTGCGCACGCCCGCGGCGATCCGCGAGCGGGCGGAGGCGATGCTGAGGTACGCCGAGGACGGGCGATCAGCCTGGTTCTCGATCGATCCCAACGGGCTCGAGGCCGCGGTCCAGGCGACGCTCGCGGTGACGCGGCAGCGCTTCGCCAATCCGGCGGCGATCCCCTTCCATTCGCGCTGGCGGCATTTCGAGGCCGGCGGCCGCGACCGCTGGCCGGCGCTGGCCGAGCGCCTCGCCGGACTGCCGAAGGAGGAGGTCGCGCGCCGACGCATGGATCTCGCGGTCGTATCGGTGCTGCTCGACGCCGGTGCGGGGCCGGCGTGGTCGTATCGCGAGCCGGGGACCGGCGAAACTTATGCGCGCTCCGAGGGCCTGGGCGTGGCGAGCTTCCACATGTTCGCCAACGGCGCGTTCAGTCGCGATGCCAAGGGCGATCCGCTGAGGGTCGATGCCGAGCGTCTGGCCGTGCTCACGCCAATGGACATCGCCATGGGCTTCCAGGTGAAGGCACACAATCCGCTGGCCGGCCTGGAAGGCCGCGCCGAGCTTTTGCGCAAGCTGGGCGGCGTCGGCCTGTCGCGGCCGGGCGACCTGTTCGACATCGTCGCCAGCTCCGAGGTGAAGGCGGCGAGCATCCTGGCCGCCGTGCTCGACAAGCTGTCGCCGATCTGGCCGCTGCCCATGGGCGACGTCTGGCAGCACGCCGCCATCGGCTGGGTACCGTTCCACAAGCTGTCGCAGTGGCTGTCCTATTCCCTGGTCGAGCCGCTGGAAGGCGCCGGCCTCGAGGTCGTGGCGCTCGATGAGCTGACCGGCCTGCCCGAATATCGCAACGGCGGCCTGCTGGTCGATGCCGGGGCGCTCAGGCCCAAGCAGAAGGCGCTGCTGGAGAATGCATTTGCCGTCGGCGACGAGCCGATCGTCGAATGGCGGGCGCTGACGGTGGCGCTGCTCGACCGCATTGCCCAACACGTCCGCGGTCATCTCGGCCTCGATGCCGCGCGCCTGCCGCTGGTCAAGGTTCTCGAGGCTGGCACCTGGTTCGCCGGTCGCGTGCTTGCCGCCGAGCGCCGCCCGGGCGGCGGCCCGCCGATCGCCATCGTGAGCGACGGCACTGTGTTTTGAGATCTTTGCCGTGACCCCCCTTCGAGACGGCCGCTTCGCGGCCTCCTCAGGGTGAGGCCGTCGTTGAGGTGATACCTCACCCTGAGGAGCGGTCCGCAGGACCGCGTCTCGAAGGGTGGGCAACTGGGGAGATACTGAGATGTCGTTGCCGCATTCGATCCACGTCGTCAGCCATCCGCTGGTGCAGCACAAGCTCACCAAGATGCGCGACCGGGAGACGTCGAGCACCAATTTCCGCCGCCTGCTGCGTGAGATCGGCCTGCTGCTGGGCTACGACGCCACGCGCGACCTGCCGTTGGTCGAGCGCGACATCACCACACCGATCGAGGCCATGAAGGCGCCGTTGCTCGAGGGCAAGAAGCTGGTGGTCGTGCCGATCCTGCGCGCGGGGCTGGGGCTCGCCGAAGGCATCATCGATCTCGTGCCGCTGGCGCGCGTCGGCCATGTCGGGCTTTACCGCGATCCCAAGACGCTGCAGGCGGTCGAGTACTACTTCAAGATCCCACAGGACATCTCCGACCGCGACGTCATCGTCTGCGATCCGATGCTGGCGACCGCGCACTCCGCCATCGCCGCTGTCGATCGCCTGAAGGAGTCGGGCGCCAAGCGTATCAAGTTCATCTGCGTGCTGGGCTCCGAGCAGGGCGCGCGCGCCTTCGCCGAGGTCCACCCCGACGTGCCGGTGTTCGCGGCAGCGGTCGATGCCAAGCTCAACGATCACGGGTATATTGTCCCCGGCCTGGGCGATGCGGGCGACCGCCTGTTCGGGACCAAATAGACGATCCCAAATGGACGTGGGGGCGAAACGCCTATGTCACCCGACCTCAAGTATCTGTTGTTCTCGACCATCCTGTGCTTCGTGCAGGTGCTGATCGCCGCCACCGGCGCCAACCAGCAGGTCGGCCTGCCGGCCCTCGCCGGCAACCGTGAGAACCTGCCCGGGTTCAGCGGCTGGGCCGGCCGCGCGCGGCGCGCCCATCTCAACATGATCGAGAACCTGATGCTGTTCGCGGCCCTGGTACTGATCGCCGCCGTCTCGGGCAAGGCCAACGCCACCACGGCGATGGGCGCCATGATCTTCTTCTGGAGCCGCCTCGCCTATGCCGTGATCTACCTGATCGGCATCCCCTGGCTGCGCACGCTCGCCTGGTTCGTGTCGGTGATCGGCATGGCGATGATCGCCTGGGTGCTCCTGCAGGCGATGTAGGCCCGTCCTCGCGCGCGGTCCGGAAGAGCATGATCCTCAGTGTTTGGCGGGTGCTTGGGCGCCCATCGCCTGCACGACCAGCTCGACGTCGATGCTGCCGGCCTTCTCGAACACCAGGGTCGCGGGGACCTTGGCATCCTTTGCGAACGGCGCCTTCAGCTCCATGAACATGATGTGATAGCCGCCGGGCTTCAGCGTCACGGTGGCGCCGGGCGGGATCTCCACGCCCTTGTCGAGCTCGCGCATGCGCATCACGCTGCCGTCCATCTTCATCTCGTGGATCTCGACCTTGTCCGAGGCGGCACTGCGCACCGCGATCAGCCGGTCGGGCGTCGTGCCCTTGTTGGTGATGGTGACGAAGCCGCCGCCGGCCTTGGCGGTGGGCGGCGTGGCGCGCGTCCACGGCTGGTCGATCTCGAGCGAGCCGACCTTGTAGTTCTGCGCCGACGCGGGCCCCGCGATGAGCGCTGCGGCGGCGACCAGCGAAAGCAATCGGATGGACATGACTTGCTCCTCAATGAGACTTGGATTGGGTGTCGAGCCACCGGCGGACCTGGGCGAGGTCGGCGACGCCGGGCAGCACGGTCGCCTTGCCGTCGCGATCGATCATCACGGTGCGCGGCAGCTCGCCCGCCCAGGCCGGGTCGATCTCGTAGCGCAGGCGTTCGTAGAAGCGGTCGGTGAACCACCAGCTTTCGGTCTTGTCCAGCCTCGCCTTGGCCAGCGTCGCGGCGACCCGCTCGGGATCCTGCGGCACCGGGTCGGCTGCGATCAGCACCAACCGGAGATCGGGCCGCTTGGCCTGCAGCTCACCCCAGTGCGGCAGCTCGACCAGGCAGGGTGCGCAGGTCAGGCCCCAGAAATGGATCACGGTCGGCCGGCCGGCATGGGCCTCGCGCAGCTTCGCCCAGCTTCCGCGCTCGAAGGACTGGGGATCGGCGGCCTCGGCCGACGAGAACGAAACGACGCCGAACAGCGCGGCGAGAAGAAGCAGCAGCCTCATGGCTGGTCTCCCAACGGGATCAGGCGATAGCCTTCGTTCTTTGTCAGCCATGACAGGTAGGCGCGCTGCTTGTCGGCGACCAGCAGGGGATGATCGGACGCGTCCGCAGTCTCGGCCACGGTGCGGGCCTCGCTGAAATGCTTGCCGCTGTCCTGGGAGACCTGCCAGCGCACGACGACCTTGTCGCCGTCGAACTCCTTCCACACCAGGTGCAGCGCCGAGCCGTTGGCGAGCAGATAGGGGCGTGACGGCTGGCGATCGGGCTTCGACAGCGCCCGCGGCTGCGAAAACGCCGCATCGGCGGAATCGGCGCGTGCGTAGAACAGGCCTTTTCGCGCCGCGCCGTCGGTGAACCAGGCGACGTGGTAGGAGCCGTCGAGTGCGATGGCGATGGTTGGGCCGTGATGCGGGCAGGCCTCGATCTTCCAGTTGTCGACGCTGACGCGGCGCACCGGGCCCGGCGTCGTCTCGTTCTGGAAGGTGATCACGCCGTGATCGCGCACCGACCCGGGAAAGATGTTGCGGAACACCACGGCCGGACGCCCCGCCCCGGCGAAGGCGAGGCCGAGCCGGCAGCATTCGCAGGTGTTGTCGAGTGCGATCGAGGTCTTGCCGAAGTCGGCGTCGCCGTCCTCCCAGGCATAGGCGAGCGCGGCGCCGGGATAGGCGCGGCCGGCGGCGCGCGCCTTGGCGACGTTGCGCTTGTCGAGCCAGGCCGCGAAGACGCGGCCCGCCGGATCGACGCCCGCGACTTCGAAGCGCTGGCTGGTCGTGTCGGATGTGATCGGGCGGGGTCGCGTGAACGTGGCGCCGCCGTCGCTCGACCGCGAGAAGTAGGCGCGGCCGTTGAAATTCTTGTCCTGGAAGACGCCGAACGTGACGATCAGCCCGCCTTTCAGATCGACCGCGATGCGCGCGCGCGCATCGGGGCCCCAGTCGAGGTTCATCGGCTCGGGCGTCACCATGACGGGTGGCGCGAAGGTCTTGCCGAGATCGGTCGAGCGCAGCGCGGCGATGCGATCGCCCATGGGCCGCGCCAGCCACAGCGAGCCGTCCGGACCGAAGGCCGGCGAGGCGGTGAAGGCCTCTGGCGCGCTGCCCGGCTTGCCGTGTTGATGCTGGGCGGCCGCTGTCGAAGCCAACAGGACGAGCGCGGCGAACGGAATGACGATACGCATCAGAACCTCACTCTCAAGCCGGCGATTGCGGTCAGCGGCATTCCGAGCTGGGGAATGGCCGTCGCGTTGACCGTCGACCCCTCGAACGACGTCAGTGTGTAGCCGGATGCCAGGTATTGGACGTTGGTCAGGTTCTGGATACTGCCATAGATGTCCACGTCCTTGGCCGGTGACCATCTCACGCCGAGGTCGATCAGGGCCGCTCCGTCGTTCAACTGCGTGTGACCGGTGTCGTTCCAGTAGGGCGGGAAGGCCTTCATCGACGCGGTCAGGAACAGGTTCTCCAGCGGCCGCCATTCCACGCCGGCCGTGAACATGTAGGTCGGCACCTGGCCGAGCTGCACGCCGGTGCGTACCAGCGTCGGATTGGTCGAACTGGTGAGATAGGCCACGGTGTTGGTGAAGCTGCCGATCAGCTTGAGCTGCTCGACCGGCTGCCAGGTCGCGATCAGCTCGATGCCCTGGAAGGTGGCGTTGCCGACGTTCTGATACTGCCGCACCGTCGTGAAGGCGGGGCTGAGACCCGCCGCCGTGACGAACGGCGCCGCGCAGGCCGGGTTGGCGTTGCACACCGTCACGAAGTCGATGAAGTTGTTGAGGTTGTTGTTGAAGTACGTGCCCGACAGCGTGAAGCCCTTCCATTCGAAGTCGAAGCCCACCTCCTGACCGAAGTTCGTCATCGGCTGCAGGTTGGGGTTGATCGTCGTGTAGCTCGTGCCGGCGGCGAACACCCGGTACATCTGGTTCATGCCGGGTGCGGAGAAGTTGCGGTAGATCGCGCCACGCAGCGTCAGCTCGTCGCTGGCATAGAACTTCAGGCCGACGCGCGGATCGAAGCTCGAGGCGCTGGCGTTGGGCACCACGTTGAGGGTGCTCGAGTTCTGGGTGAGCACGCTGGCGTTCATCGCCTGCCAGAAGTCGCCGCGTACGCCCACGGTGATGTCGACCGGCACGCCGGTGAAGCGGTACGTGCCCTGGCCGAACACGCCCTGCAGCCGGTGCTCGCCGTTGACGACGAAGGTCGTGGGCGGCGCCGTCGCGCTGGCATAGAGGCTGTTGTAGTCGGTGACAAGCGTGCGCCGCGCATCGACGCCGATCTTGACGTCGCGCAGGGGACCGAAGTTCGCCTCGTAGAAGATCGAGCCGCCCTGGTCGGCGTTGGGCGCGGCCTCGATCTGGCTGACGAACTGGTTGGTCGCGTTGATGTTGTTCAGCGTGTAGCTGCCGCTCGCCACATTGATGGTGCCGAACGAGCCGCCGCTCACCCAGCCGCTGGCGTTGATCGAGGACTGTTCGTCGAGCTGGTAGCTGCCGCCCAGCAGGAGGCGGTAGGTCGACCAGTTGTTGTGGGCGAACGTCCAGACCAGCCCGTCCTCGTAGGTCTGGTTGAGATAGGCCTTGGCGAAGAGCTTCAGCTTGTCGCTGGGCGTGAAGAAGGCGTTGACGGCGACGTTGTCGGCCTTCGACGCGGTCGGCACCAGATTGGCGTTCTGGTACTGCGCCGGCGTGAGATTGTAGCCGGAACTCTGAGCGTGATTGTAGCTCGCCCCGAGCTTGACCTTGTCGTTGACGACGTAGCTGCCGGCTGCCTCGGCCGTGGCGGTGTTGTAGCTGCCATAGCTGACATCGGCCGACGCCCCCGTCTTGGCGGGTTCGCGGGTGACGATGTTTATGACGCCGCCCATCGCCATGTTGCCCCACAGGCTGGTGGCGCCGCCGCCGCGGATCACTTCGATGCGCTCGACGGAATTCTTCGGGATGGCGCTCCAGTTGATGGTGCGGAAATAGGGGTCGTTGATCGGCACGCCGTCGACCATCACCAACGTGTTGATGGTGGTGCTGGTGCCGAAGCCGCGGATGTTGACCGGCTGCGCCGTCGGATGGAGCTGGCCGGTCGGGATGTTGGGCAGCCAGACGCCCGGGATGCGGTTGACGATCTGGTCGACGCCGGTCTCGGGCGTCGCCTGGATCTGCTCGCGGGTCATCAGCGTGGTGCTGACGTCGAGCTTGTCGAGCGCCGAGCCGCGGCCGGCGCTGACGGTGATGGGCGGCAGGTTGACGGGCGCCTGCTGCCCGGGCGGTGCAGGTGGCGGCGTATCCTGCGCTCGGGCCAACGCAGGGATCAGCGCCAGGCCCGCGAATGCGGCGAACGTCGCCGCGCGAACGGATAACATGAACAAAACTCCCCAAAAGACGAACGAACGCGACGCACGGCAAAGCGCGTCGCGGTTTCAGGCGTCAGACGGGGAGGGGTGGCGCTCGCGGCTGGCTGGGGCCGTCGCGGATGCCGACGGAGACCAGCACCTCAGCCGTTTCGAGGGGACGGACCGTCGTCGCCGGGCGGTCGACGGCAACGAAGGATGTCGACGGCTCGCCGAGCACCGGCGCATGGGCGAGGCCCAGGCAGCACTCGTGCAGCGTCCCGGCGGTTGGATGCTGGTCGTCGCCTTGCTCGCTGCTGGGCAAGCACATCGCCGCCCAGTTGGCCGGCGCACCGTCGCGCATCAGGGCGGCATGGGCCAGCGGCTGCAGGAAATTGAGGGTGATCGCAAACAACGCCGCGGCCAATGCCGCCGCGCGCCAGCCCTGGTCGGAGCGTCTGCGATCCATGGCCGTAACTAGGCACGAACGCGCGTCCGGCGAAAGGGGCGTGTTGTCCTAGGAGGCTTCCTTGCCGAACGTCTCCCTTGCCGCGGCAAGGATTTCCCGCGCCAGCGCCGGATCGTCGACGGCGCGCGCCAGCGTGAGCGCCCCCACCATGCCGGCATAGGTCGCGATGGCGCGGCGTCGGCGGGCGGCCGGCGTGCCGTGCTTCAGCAGGGTCACGATGCGGTCGACCTGCCGGCGTATCCCCGTGGCCACCGTCCTGCGGAGCGCCGGAGCCTGCCGGGCGACGTCGGCGCCGAGCGCCGCCACGACGCAGCCGTTGGCGCGGTCGGCGCGGTGCCGGTCGGACAGGTAGCCGGTGACGAGCTCGGAAAGGCTATCGAGCCGCTCCTGCCACGCCGTGCTGCGCTCGACGGCATGCGCCATCGCCTCGGCCATCAGCGCGTCCTTGGAGGCGAAGTGGCCGTAGAAGCCGCCGTGGGTGAGCTCGGCCTCCTTCATGATGGCGTCGACGCCGACGCCGTCGAAACCCTCGCCGCGGAACAGGCGCGCCGCCGCGTCGACGATGCGCCGGCGATTCTCCATCGCCTTCTGCCGGCTGACCCGCATGAAATTACCTCACCGATGCCTGTCGAAATTATATATGACGACCATCATCAAAGACAATATATGACGATCGTCATCAAACACGGAGTTCGCAATGGCCAACCGCACCGCCCTCGTCACCGGCGCCTCCTCGGGCATCGGCGCCGTCTATGCCGACCGGCTCGCCCGCCGCGGCCACGATCTCGTCCTCGTGGCGCGCGACAAGGCCAAGCTCGAGGCGCTGGCGAAGCGCCTGAGGAGCGAGGCGGGCGTTGCGGCCGAAGTGCTGGCCGCCGACCTCACCGACCAGGCGGACCGCGGCAAGGTCGAGGTGCGTCTGAAGGAAGACCGGCGGATCGGGCTGCTGATCAACAATGCCGGCACGACGGTGCCAGGCGGCTTCAGCGAGCCCGACCTCGACTCGCTGGACAGGCTGATCCGCCTCAACGTCACGGCGGTCACGCGGCTGGCCGCCGCGGTGGCGCCGCGCTTCGCGGCCGACGGGGAGGGCGCCATCGTCAACGTGGCCTCGGTGCTGGCGCTGGCGCCGGAAGTCTTCCCCGGCATCTATCCCGCCACGAAAGCCTTCGTGCTCACCCTGTCGCAGTCGCTGCAGGGCGAGCTCGGCCCGCGCGGCGTCTATGTGCAGGCCGTGCTGCCCGGGGCCACGCGCACCGAGATCTGGACGCATGCCGGCCGCGACGTGAACACCATCCCCGGCGTGATGGAGGTCGACGAGCTGGTCGACGCGGCGCTGGTCGGCTTCGACCGGCGCGAGCCGGTGACCATCCCGCCGCTGCCCGATGCGGCACAGTGGGAGGCCTTCTCCGGCGCCCGCATGGCGATGCTGCCCAATTTCCGCCAGTCCCACGCCGCGGCGCGCTATCGCGCTTAGTCTCGCCGGACCGCGGGCCTCCAGGCCCGCTCATAATCTTCCGGACCGCGAGCTTCCAGCTCGCTCATGATCATGAGCGCGCAGGATGCGCGCGGTCCGGAAGACGAAGATCATGAGCGGGCCTGGAGGCCCGCGGTCCGGCAAGATGACTAGAGACCCAGAGCCAGCAGCCGCGGATCGCGGGTCTGGCGGGCGAACACCCGAAGCTGCCACAGCGCGGCGAGGTGCAGGCCCGGGATCTCCAGCCGGCCGTCGGCGAGGTCGGCCAGGAAGCGTTCCCACGGCACGAGGTGGGTGCTGATGACCTCGCCGGCATCGAGTTCCGGCTCGGCGACCTTGCGGGCGTCGAGTGCCAGGAAGGCATGCACCCGGTTGTTCTGTCGCGCGGTGTTGGCCGTCGACGAGCCCAGCGCATGCCACTCCTCGGAAGCGTAGCCCGTCTCCTCGCGCAGCTCTCGCCTGGTCGCCTCCAGCACGCTTTCGCCGTCGTGGTCGGGCGTGCCGCAGGGCAGCTCGAAGGAGTTGCGCTCGATGCCGTGGCGGTATTCCTCGATCAGCACGATCTCGCGCTCGGGCGTGAGCGCGATGGCGCAGATCCACTCGGGGAATTCGATCGTGTGGTAGGGCGACAGGATGGTGCCGTTGGGCACACGCACGGTGTCGCTGCGCACCGCCAGCCAACGGTCGCGATAGGAGTACTTCGAGTCCAGTACCTGCCACGGTGAGATAGTCGCGGCCAGCTTCTTCGGATCAGCCATCAGACGCCTATCATCAGACGGCGGTCCAGCCGCCGTCGACCACGATCTCCGCACCCGTGACGTAGGACGATTCGTCCGACGCCAGGAACAGGATGGCGTAGGCCACCTCGTCGACCTCGCCGGCGCGACCCATCGGCACACCCTTCAGCGTCTTGGCGCGCGTTTCGGGGTCGGCGGTGCGGCCCGAGGTGCGCATGGGCGGCATCAGGCCGGGATGCACGGAATTCACCCGGATGCGATCGCGGCCGTGCTGCGCCGCTGCCGCCTTGGTGATCAGCCGCACGGCGCCCTTGGAGGCATTGTAGCCGACATGGATATAACCCTGGCCGACGATGCCGGAGATCGACGACAGGTTGATCACCGACCCGCCGGTGCCCGTCTTCTTGATGGCGGCGATGCCGTACTTCATGCCCAGGAACACGCCGGTGGCGTTGATGCCCATCAATCGGTTCCAGGCCGCGGTGTCGTAGAGGTCCTGCTCGGCCGAGCCCGAGATGCCGGCATTGTTCACGAGCACGCTGAGGCCGCCATGCTGGGCCACCGTCTCGTCGACCACCGACTTCCACTGCCCTTCGTCGGTGACGTCGAGATGCATGTAGGTGGCGGTCCCGCCGGCCTTCTTGATATCGGCGACGACCGCTTCGCCCTCCTTGTCCAGCAGGTCGGCCACCACCACGGCCTTGGCGCCTTCGCGGGCGAACAGCCGGGCGGTCGCCGCACCCATGCCGCCGGCTGCGCCGGTCACCAGGGCCACCTTGTCCTTCATACGCATGATTTGTGCTCCTTCTTCACGCAAGCCCGAGGCCGAGATGCCGACGCCGGTCCAGCCGGTCGCCGCCAAAATAAAGACAGACCCACGCCATCTGTCCTCCTCAGCGACAACGGCCGTCATTGACGGGAACGTTGCGGCCTGTTCTGATCGAGACTTGCACGCATCTTGCAGGATAGCGAGAGCGACTCAGGGAACGACTAGAGGGGTTCAAGGGAGTTAGTCATGAATGAACGTGAAATGCGCCGCCTGATCGGCGCCGTGAAGCATGGAAAACTGTCACGGCGAGGTTTTGCGCAACGGATGCTGGCGGTCGGCCTGACCGCACCGATGGCGACGCAGCTGCTGGCGATCGCCGGCGTGGCCCATGCCCAGCCGAAGTCCCAGTACAAGCCGACCAAGCGCGGCGGCGGCGGTCTGTTGAAGGTTCTGTGGTGGCAGGGGCCGACCCTGCTGAACCCGCATTTCGCCGTCGGCACCAAGGACCAGGACGGCAGCCGCATCTTCTACGAGCCGCTGGCCGCGTGGGACGGCGACGGCAACCTCAAGCCCAAGCTCGCCGCCTCGATCCCGGGCCGCGAGGACGGGACGCTCGCCGCCGACGGCAAGTCGGTGGTGTGGAAGCTGAAGCAGGGCGTCACCTGGCACGACGGCAAGCCGTTCACCGCCGACGACGTCGTCTTCAATTGGGAATACGCCAAGGATCCGGCGACCGCGGCGACCACCGCGGGCTCCTACAACGAGGTCATGGTCGAGAAGGTCGATCAGTATTCGGTGATGGTGAAGTTCGCCAAGCCGACGCCGTTCTGGGCCGACGCCTTCGTCGGTACGCGCGGCATGCTGATCCCCAAGCATCTCTTCGCCGAGTTCACGGGAGCCAAGTCGCGCGAGGCGCCGACCAACCTCAAGCCGGTCGGCACCGGCCCCTACCTGTTCAAGGACTTCAAGCCGGGCGACCTGGTCGCCGGCGTGATCAACCCGAAGTATCACCAGGACAACAAGCCCTACTTCGACGCCATCGAGATGAAGGGCGGCGGCGATGCCGTCTCGGCGGCGCGGGCGGTGCTGCAGTCGGGCGAGTTCGACTTCGCCTGGAACCTGCAGGTCGAGGACGAGATCCTGTCGCGCCTGGAGAAGGGCGGCAAGGGCAGGGTCGTGGTCTCGCCGGGCGGCAATATCGAGCACATCCAGCTCAACTTCACCGACCCGTGGACCGAGGTCGACGGTGAGCGTGCGAGCCTCAAGACCAAGCACCCGACGCTCAGCGATCCTGCCGTGCGGCAGGCGATCTCGCTGCTGGTCGACAAGGATTCGGTCGAGAAGCATATCTATGGCCGAACCGGCCCGGCCACGGCGAACTTCGTCAACAACCCGCAGCGCTTCGTGTCCAAGACGACCAAGTACGAATTCAGCGTCGACAAGGCCAACGAGGTGCTGGAGAAGGCCGGCTGGAAGAAGGGTGCCGACGGCATCCGCGAGAAGGACGGCAAGAAGCTGAAGTTCGTCTACCAGACCTCGATCAATCAGCCGCGCCAGAAGACCCAGGCGATCGTCAAGCAGGCCGCCCAGAAGGCCGGCATCGACATCGAGCTGAAGTCGGTGACCGCGTCGGTCTTCTTCTCGTCCGACGTCGCCAACCCGGACACCTACACCAAGTTCTACTGTGACATTCAGATGTACACGACGACCATGTCGCAGCCGGACCCCGAGGTGTTCATGTTCCAGTTCTGCTCCTGGGAAGCCTCCACCAAGGAGAACAAGTGGCAGGGCCGCAACATCACCCGCTGGCAGAGCAAGGCGTACGACGACAACTTCAAGGCCGCCCAGGTCGAGGTCGACCCGGTCAAGCGCGCCGCCATGTTCGTCGAAGCCAACAACATGGCGATCAACAACTACGTGGTCATCCCCGTGGTGATGCGCCCCGGTGTGGCCGCCACCGGCATCAAGCTGAACGCTTCGATCAGCGGCTGGGACAACAATACATGGGACCTGTCCGACTGGTATAAAGACGCTTGATCGCTGAACGTTGCGGTTCCGGGGCGTCGGCCCCGGAATTGCATACTGTTTCGAGAGACTTCTCGTGAACCGTCAGTACATCATCCGCCGACTCCTGATCGCCATCCCGAGCCTGCTCGGGATCAGCATCATCCTGTTCACCGTGCTCGCCATGGCGCCGGGCGATCCCTTCGAGGAACTGGCGACCAATCCCGCCATCCCGCCCGAGGTCCGCATGGCGCTGCGCGCCAAGTTCGGGCTCGACGATCCGGTGTGGCAGCGCTACCTGCACTGGCTCGCCGCCATGATGCAGGGCGACTGGGGTTTCTCCTTCCAGAGCCGCATGGATGTCGACAAGCTGATCCTGCAACGCCTGCCGGTGACGCTGATCGTGATCGGCGCCTCGCAACTCCTCGCCATTTCGGTCGCAATTCCGGTCGGCGTGCTGGCGGCGGTCCGCCCGTATTCGATCTTCGACCAGATCGCCAGCACCTTCGCCATGATCGGCTTCTCATTGCCGACCTTCTTCACCGGCCTGGTGCTGATCCTGATCTTCTCCATCCAGCTCGACTGGCTACCCTTCGTCTACCGGGCCGACATCGACGCCAAGGGCCTAGCCTTCTACTGGGAGCACATAAAACAGTCGATCATGCCCGTCATCGTCCTGGGCCTGGCCCAGGCCGGAACGCTGGTGCGCTTCATGCGCTCGTCCGTGCTCGACGTGATTCGGCTCGACTACGTCACGACCGCGCGCTCCAAGGGCATCGGCGAGCGCAAGGTCCTGGTCCGCCACGTGGTGCGCAACGCCATGATCCCGGTGGTCACCCTGATCGCCTTGCAGCTCCCGGCAGTGTTCGGCGGCGCCATCGTCACCGAGCAGATTTTCCGCGTACCCGGCATCGGCTCGCTGCTGATCGCGGCGATCCTCGCCAACGACACTCCCGTCGTGATGGGCGTCACCTTCGTGTTCGCCTGTCTCGTCGTGCTCTTCAACCTCATCGCAGACATCCTCTATGGCTGGCTCGACCCCCGCATCTCTTTCCGCTGAAGCGCCGGCAACCGTCGCCGCCGCTCAGCCGCGCAAGGCGCGCTCGATCTCGCCGGCGCTCGAAACCTGGCGTCGTTTCCGCCGCCATGTGCTGGCGGTGACCGGCGCCGCCGTTCTGCTCATCCTGGTGCTGGCCGTGCTGGTCGGGCCGCTGATCTGGCCGGTGGCGATCAACGACATCGACTTCGCTGCCAAGCTGGAGGGGCCCTCGCTCGCCCATCCGCTGGGCACCGACGATCTCGGTCAGGATCTGCTGGCCCGCATGATGTATGGCGGGCGCATCTCGCTCGCCGTCGGCTTCGCCGCCATGCTGGTGGCGCTGACCGTCGGCGTGATGGTCGGAGCCGTGGCCGGCATGGCGAGCGGCTGGGTCGACGCCGCGCTGATGTGGCTCACCGATCTCTTCCTGGCGCTGCCGACGCTGCCGGTGCTGCTGCTGGTGATGTACCTGTTCCGCGACAGCGTGAAGAAGGTGATGGGCGTCGAGGGCGGCGCCTTCGTCCTCATCGTCGTGGTGATCGGCGCCTTGCGCTGGATGCCGGTGGCGCGCCTGGTGCGCGCCCAGTTCCTGTCGTTGCGCGAGAAGGAGTTCGTCGAGGCCGCCCGCGCGCTGGGTGCCTCCAAGATCCGGCAGGTGGTGCAGCACATCCTGCCCAATGCGCTGGGGCCCGTAATCGTCGTCGGCACCATCGACGTGGCGGCCGCCATCATCTTCGAATCGACCCTGTCGTTCCTCGGCCTCGGCTTCCCGTCCGACGTTCCGACCTGGGGCTCGATGCTGCGTGACGCCAAGGACTATCTCGACATCGCCGCGCACTGGGCGCTGTTCCCGGGCGGCGCGATCTTCCTCACCGTGCTCGCCATCAACTTCATCGGCGACGGGCTGCGCGACGCCTTCGATCCGCGCCGCGTCCTCTAGGAGCAAGCGCCAGCGTGCCAGACACCTTGTTGGATATCCGCGGTCTAAAAACCTGGTTCAAGACCGAGGATGGGATGGTGCGCGCGGTCGACGGCGTCGACCTGCGCATCGATCGCGGCGAGACCATGGGCGTGGTGGGCGAATCGGGCTGCGGCAAGACCGTGACGGCGCGCTCCGTGCTGAAGCTCATCGACATGCCGCCGGGCCGCTTCGAGGCCGGGCAGATCCTGTGGCAGGGCAGGGACCTGATCCCGCTCGACCAGGACGAGATGAACAAGATCCGCGCCCGCGAGATCGCCATCATCTTCCAGGAGCCGATGACCTCGCTGAACCCGGTCTACACCGTGGGCGACCAGATCGCCGAGGTGATCGCGCTGCACCAGAAGCTGTCGCCCAAGCAGGCGATGGCCGGCGCCGC
>JACPOB010000036.1 GCA_016185145.1 Rhodospirillales bacterium
ACAACGCTGGCGCGTTGCCCACATGCCCACAGCCGCAACAACCACAGATGATGATAGCTTGAGAAGGTCAGAGGAGAGGAACGGCCTGACTTCCAATTAACAAACCGCCCGGAGTGGTCCTAACGACCGGGTCCACTTCAAGATAGGCGTAACCCGCGAAGATCTGCCATTCCGGCGTGATACGGCCGGCCGCGCCGACGCGGACGCCCTGCACGCGCACCGTGCCGGTCGGCGAGAAGGTGCCGTCGGCGTTCTGGCTGCGCGCGTTGTACTTGGTGATCTGGAACACCGCGCCATTGGCCGACAGGTTGCCGTTCAGGAACTCGTACTTCAGGCCGGCCTCGTAGCCTTCGTTGTTCTCCGGCGGAAGATTCTGGGAACCCGTCGTCGAGGTGAGCTGCTCGAGCGAGGGATTGAACGAGGTGCTGTAGGACACGTAGTACGACTGCTGGCGCGTCGGCTCGAAGATCGCGCCGCCGCGCACGCTGGTGAAGAAGTCGGTCTGAAACATGTAAGGCGTCGTCGTGTTGCCGACGGTGTTTGCCGAATTGATCGAGTTGCCGACCTGCGCCGAATAGACATCCCAGCGCACGCCACCGACCAGCTTCAGCCAGGGCGTCACCTCGATCGTATCGTTGAAATAGGCGCCCAGGCCCCAGGCCTGCGAGGAGGCGTAGTTGCCGGGGATCTCCGGTGAGTTGCCCGGCGTCCCCCCGCCGACCGTGTAGCCGGCCGGCGTGCAACCCACCGAACCCGCCACCATCGCGATGCCGTTGCAGAAGCCGTTACGGGTGTAGGTCTTGTTCGTGTAGGACTCATAGTTGAGGTCCACGCCCATCAGCAGCAGATGGCCGATCTCGCCGGTCTTGAACTTGGCCTCGAGCTCGGCCTGGTTCTCGAACGTGATGTCGTTGATGTTTCGGTCGCGGCTGATCTGGCGAATCGAGAGCTGGTTCAGCGGCGCGCCGCTGTAGGGCGTGTTGCCCGGCCCGTTGGCGGCCTGGACGAAGCCGAAGTTGGGGCCGAGCGTGCCGACGAAGGCGCCGGACGTCTGCCGCACCGACGTGTTGACCCACAGGAACTCCGTCTGGTTGCGCGCCCGCAGGCCCGGATTGAACTTGTGGTCGACCGTGGCGTTGAGCTGGATGACGTCCTGCTCGGTATAGTCGTCGGACAGACCGTAATTGACGTTGCGCGGCACATTGATCGGGAAGCCGTTGAGCGGCGGCACGCCGTAATTGATGTTGTCCTTGCGGTGCTGCAGGATCGCGCCCAGCGTGATCTCGGTCGGCGTGCCGATGCCGAGCTTCACCGACGGCGCCAGTCCGAAATCCATGACGTTCGTGTTGTCGATGGTCGAGGCCTTGCCCCACTGGAACATGCCGTTGACGCGCGCGGCGTTGGTCTCCTCGAACGGCACGTTGACGTCGGCGGTGGTGCGGATGAGGCCGTTGGTCGTCACCTGGCCGCTGAGCTCGGTCGCCTGCTTGAGCCCGGGCTTCTTGGTCACCTGGTTGATGACGCCGCCGGTCGAGCCGCGGCCGAACAGCATGGAAGACGGTCCCATCAGGACCTCGATCGCCTCCAGCGCGAACGTGTCGCGATAGTACTGGCCGCGGTCGCGCATGGCGTCGAGGTAGATGTCGGTGCGCGCCGAGAAGCCGTTGAGGTTGATGTTGTTGCCGATCGTGCCGCCCTCGGCCGAGCCGATGGTGACGCCGGGCACGTTGCGCACCGCCTGGTCGAGGGTCGTCGCCGCCTGCGAGTTCATCAGCGCGCGATTGATGACGATCACCTGCTGCGGCACGTCCATCAGGTTTTCCGCACCCATGCGGAAGATCGACCCGCGGGTGGTCTGGAAATCCTCGCTCGGGCGCGAGCCGGTGACGGTGACGGGCTGCATCGTGGCCGGCGCGCTGGTGGTGGGTGCGCCCGGGGTCTGGTCCGGCGGTGGGGGCGTCGGGGCGGGACCTTGTGCATTCTGATCGGGCGGCTGCTGGGCCAGGGCGCCAGAGGCGAAGAGCAATCCGACCATTGCCGTCGTCGCAGGAACCGTACGCGTCACTTCAACTCTCCCCTAGGAACCGCGGCCGCTTCGATTGCGGCGAATGCGAGTCATTATCATGATCCCAGGGGGAAGTGATAATTATTTGCAAAGCTGCGAAAATGCACAGCGATTGCAATGCAGTATTTCATACTAACTGCGATTAGCTGATCTCGGTTGTGCGAGAAGTGGCGCGCCCGGCTGGATTCGAACCAGCGACCTACCGCTTAGAAGGCGGTTGCTCTATCCCCTGAGCTACGGGCGCCCGAGTGATCACAGGCAACATAACACGGATCACGGCAGGCAATTTGACCATGCGCTTGCGCCCCGCCATAGCAGATCGTCGCGTTTTTTCAGGTGGGCCAAGCGAGGGCCGGATGACAGACCAAGCCTTTCTGACCAAGGTTGGCCAGACGATCTGGGGCCCGGCCTGGCACGCTCCGATGGCCGAGGCCCTAAAACTGCCGCCGAGCACGATCGCCGCCTGGGCCGACGGCCGTGCCGCCGTCCCGGCCGACTCGTGGAAGGCGCTGCGCGAGGTCACCCGCCTGCACTATCTCAAGCTCGCCGACCTCGATCCGCAGATCGTCAGCGCCTACGACGCAGCCGTGGCGCGCACGTCGGCCAAGCGATAGGGGTCAGTGTGTCCAGCGGCCGATGCGGTTGTAGGCGAAGTTGTCGGCGTAGGCCTTTGGCCTGACGTGCCGCGCATGCGGCAGTTCCAGGGTGTAGCGCCAGCCGTTCTTCTCGGCGTAGGCCTTCGCCTCCTCCAGGGTGGCGAAGTAGAGCTTCACCTGCTGCATGGTGTCGCGCGAGCTGGTCCAGCCCATCAGCGGATCGATTTCCTTGGGCGCAGGCTCGCTCTCGAGCAGCCATTCCTTGGTGTTGCGCTGGCCCGATTGCATCGCCGTCTTGGCCGGCTTGTAGATGCGCACCTGCATGAACGTCGATACTCCCTGCGGCGGCGGCGTGGTCGGGGCGGCCGGATTCGAACCGACGACCTTCTGCGCCCAAGGCAGACGCGCTACCAGACTGCGCTACGCCCCGCCGCAATGATCCTTAGGCGCGGGCTTTCTACCAGCGACCGGGACGGCTCGAAAGCGCAATTTCCGGGTGGTACTGTAGGGCCATGTTCGATCAGACACCTGAACAGGGGCGGCCCGGCCGGGCGCCTTCGATCAACGTCCTGGGTGGCGCCCTGCAGCCCTGCTCGCTCGATCCCGTCACCGGCTTCTACCGCGACGGCTGCTGCAATACCGGGCGCGAGGACCTCGGCCTGCATACGGTCTGTGTGATCATGACCGCCGAGTTCCTGGCCTTCTCCAAAGCTCAGGGCAACGACCTCTCGACTCCGATGCCCCAATATGGCTTTGCCGGACTGAAACCGGGCGATCGCTGGTGCCTGTGCGCCAGCCGCTGGAAGGATGCGCTGGACGCCGGCGCCGCTCCGCAGGTCGTGCTCGAGGCGACCCATGCCATGACCCTGCACATCGTCCCGCTCGACGACCTCAAGAAGCACGCCGTCAGGCTTCAATGAACTGGCGGCGGCGCCCGGCGTCGGGCTCGTTCCACACGGCAATGTAGTCCTGAACGAAGGTATGGGTGTCGCTCAGGGAGCCAACATGGCGTGATGCCGGCGCAGGGTCGATGACGCAAGGCAGTCGAGGTGTTCCGATGAAGAGCTGGCCAAGGATCGACGGCGCACTCGCCGACTATGTCGACGGCAACTGGCTGCGCGACAGCCCACTCAAGCGCCGGCTGCGCGAGGAGACCGCGAAGATGCCGGGCGCGGGCATGCAGATCTCGGCGTACCAGGGGCAGCAGATCGGCCTGCTCGTCCGCGCCGTCGGCGCGCGGCGCGCCGTCGAGGTCGGCACGTTCACCGGCTACTCGGCGCTCTGCATCGCCGAGGCCCTGCCCGACGACGGCAAGCTCTGGTGTTGCGATGTCAGCGAGGAATGGACCCGGATCGGCAAACGCTACTGGAAGGAGGCCGGGCTGGAGAACCGCATCGAGCTCACAGTCGCTCCTGCGCTCAAGACGCTCGACTGGCTGCTGGCCCAGGGCCTCGCCGGCCAACTCGACCTCGCCTTCATCGACGCCGACAAGACCAGCTACGACGCCTACTACGAGCGCTGCCTGAAACTGCTGCGTCGCGGCGGACTGGTGCTGATCGACAACGTCATCTGGGGCGGCTCGGTCGCCAACCTGGCCGACAAGGACGCCGACACCGTGGCGATCCGCGCGCTCAACGCCAAGCTCCGGAAGGACGAGCGCGTCGACCTCACCCTGTTCGCGGTGGGTGACGGGATGACGTGTGCGTTGAAGCGTTGAGGAGGCTTATGATCTTCCGGACCGCGCGCGTCCTCGCGCGCTCATGATCATGAGGCGGGCGAGACGCCCGCGGTCCGAATCATGAGCTTCACGCGTTGCCGAAGATCGGGTGCTTGACCTTGTCGCCGGGCTTGATGCCGAGGAGCCGTGCGCTGCCGCCGTTGATCTCGAGCACGGCGCGCACCGGGAACTGGCTGGGGATGGGGTCGGTCGACAAGGGCGTGGCGTTGGAGTGGATGTGCTTGATCGTGCCGTCGCCGGCGATGAACAGCATGTCGAGCGGGATCAGCGTGTTCTTCATCCAGAAGCTCACCGGCGCATCCTGGTAGAAGTCGAACAGCATGCCGTCATAGGGCCCGAGCTTTTCCCGGAACATGAGCCCGCGCGAACGCTCGGCGTCGTTCAGCGCCAGCTCGATGTCGAACTTGATCTCCCGCGCCGCAGTCGCGACGACGAGCGACGATTTCTTGAACGTGATCTCAGAGCTCTGCGCCCGCGCGCCGACCGCCATCAGGACAGCAGGGGCTGCAAGCAGCAGGCGGCGGCCGAGCCGCGTTCCGGAACGAAGGGATGCCATGGCCATGGAATAACGGGTGCCCGGCGATTTCGTCAAACTCAAGACACTTGCGTGACAGTTCCCGTCTTTCCATAGTGCCCGGGTTCACCGGGGGGAGCCCATTCTGGGCTGAGAGGTTCGCAAGAACGACCCCGGCAACCTGATCCGGTTAGTACCGGCGTAGGGACTGGTGACGTACTTGTCGTCTGCTCCTCCCCTTCTCGTGCGCGATGCGAGCATCGCCTTCGGCGATCGCCTGGTTGCCCGCGACCTGACGCTGGAATTCCCGGCCGGCCGCACGACCTGCCTGCTCGGCCGCTCCGGCGTCGGCAAGACCTCTCTGCTGCGCTGGCTGGCCGGCCTGCTGCCGGATGCGCCGCGATCGCAGTCCATCGCCTACATGGCGCAATCCGACCTGCTGCTGCCGTGGCTATCGGTCCTCGACAATGTCCTGCTGGGCTATCGCCTGCGCGGCGATCGCGCCGCACTGGCCGCCGCCGAGGGACGGGCCCGCTCCGTGCTGGCGGAAGTCGGACTGGCCGGTCGGCTCGATGATCGTCCGGCCGAGCTGTCCGGCGGCATGCGCCAGCGCGCGGCGCTCGCCCGCACGTTGTGCGAAGACCGGCCGGTCGTGCTGATGGACGAGCCGTTCGCCCATCTCGACGCGGTGACGCGGCTGGACTTGCAGGACCTCGCGGCGCGCCTGCTCGTCGGGCGCACCGCCGTGCTGGTAACCCACGATCCACTGGAGGCGCTGCGCATCGGCCATCAGATCCGCGTGCTCGCCGGCACGCCGTTCGTTGCCGGTCCGCCGATCGAGCCGCCGGGAGAGGTTCCGCGCGATCCGGCCGATCCCCGACTGCTCGGCCTGCACGCGCGCCTCGTTGCCGAGTTGCGGGGCTTCTCGCCATGAGACCGCTGATCACCGCCGTCGGCCTGTTGTTGGCTTGGGAAGCGCTGGTCTGGGCGACGGGCGTGCCGCCCTACATCCTGCCGCCGCCGTCGCGGGTGCTGGCGGTACTGATCGAACGTTCCGATCTCCTGCTTGGCGAGGCCGTCTGGACGGCGACGGAAATGATCGTCGGGCTGCTGCTCGGCCTGATTCTGGGAGCTGCCCTCGCCATCGTCTTCGCCGCGTCGGCCGGCTGGCGGCGCTGGGCGCTCCCGCTGGTGATCGTCTCCCAGGCGATCCCCGTGATCGCCATCGCGCCGCTGCTCGTGCTGTGGCTGGGCTACGGCATGGCCTCCAAGGTGGCGATGGCGGCCCTGGTGATCTTCTTCCCCGTCGTCAGCGCCCTCTATGACGGGCTGCGGCGCACCAACGAGGGCTGGCTCGATCTCGCCCGCACCATGGACGCGAGCCCGCTCGCCGTGCTGCTGCAGATCCGGCTGCCGGCCGCCCTGCCCGCCTTCGCTTCGGGCGCGCGCATTGCCGCCGCCGTTGCGCCGATCGGCGCGGTGATCGGCGAATGGGTCGGCGCCAGCGCCGGCCTCGGCTACCTGATGACGCTGTCCCTGGCGCGCGCCCAGACCCCGCTCGCCTTCGCCGCCCTCGTCGTGCTCTGCCTGCTCGGCCTCGCGCTCTACTACGCGACCGACTGGGCGGCGCGCGTCTTGGTGCCCTGGCAATCGCAAGGAGAATGACGATGCGAATTCTGATCCGACTGCTCGCGGCGCTCGCGCTGACGAGCCTGATGGCAGGTGGGGCGCTGCCCGCCGCGGCACAGGACAAGGTTCGCGTGCTGCTCGACTGGTTCGTCAATCCCGACCACGCCGCCTTGGTGATCGCCAAGCAGCGCGGCATCTTCGCCAAGCACGGCCTCGACGTCGAACTGATCGCGCCAGCTGATCCCAACGCGCCGCCCAAGCTCGTTGCGGCGGGACAGGCCGAGTATGCCGTGTCCTACCAGCCGACCTTGCAGATGCTGGCGGCCGAAGGCCTGCCGCTGGTGCGTGTCGGCGTGTTGGTTGCGCAGCCGCTCAACTCGCTGGTGGCGCTCGAGGACGGGCCGGTGAAGTCGATCGCCGACTTCAAGGGCCGCAAGATCGGCTACTCGATCGCGGGCTTCGAGGAGGCTCTGCTGGGCGCCATCCTCGAGAAGGCCGGCCTGACCCTGAAGGACGTCACCTTGGTCAACGTCAACTTCGCGTTGACCACGGCGTTGATGAGCAAGCAGGTCGACGGCGTGATCGGTGCCTTCCGCAATTTCGAGCTGAACGACCTCGCCCTGCACAAGGCCAAGGGCCGTTTGTGGGAGGTCGAGAAGAACGGCGTGCCGACCTACGACGAGCTGATCCTTGTCACCAAGCGTGAGACCGTCGACGTGGCGCGGACCAAGAAGCTTCTCGCCGCCATCGCCGAAGCGACCGCATGGCTGAAGGCCAATCCGGAGGAGGCCTGGGGCATCTTCTCCAAGTCGGGCAAGGAGCTCGACAGCGAGCTGAACAAGCTCGCGTGGAAGGACACGCTGCCGCTCCTGGCAGCCGATCCGGCAGTACTCGATCGCACGCGCTACTCGGCGTTCGCCGACTTCCTGGTGAAGCGCGGGCTGATCAAACAGGCGCCGGCGCCCGACAGCTATTTGCGGGAGATCAGGTGAAGGCCTCACCCTGAGGAGCACCGCGCAGCGGTGCTCCTCAGGGTGAGGTTGTGATGTTAAGCCGCCCTGATCTCGACGACCTGCAGCCCCTTCTGTCCCTCGGCAATGCGGATCATCACCTTCTGGCCGGGCGCCAGGGACTCCATGCCGTGGCGGCGCAGCACCGCGGCATGCACGAAGATGTCGCCTTCGGTTGCTTCCCGCGTGACGAAGCCGTAGCCGCGTTCGTTGTTGTACCATTTGACGAGGGCAGCGATGTAATCGCCAATGGCGATGCCGTCTGGCACCGGCGGCGGCTTGGGCGCCGTCGCTACCGCCGTCGACGAATCGACGTCGAGCACCTTCATGACCTGCCAGCCTTTGGGGCCACGCACGCCGGCGCAAACCACTGTCGCTCCAGGCTTGAGATCCTCATGCCCGGCTTGGCGCAGTGTCGTTACATGCAGGAACGCGTCGCTATTATCGGCGTCGAGGGCCAAGAACCCATAACCCTTGACGGCGTTGAACCACTTGACCTTACCACGCAGCTCAACCGTACCGACGTCCCCGCCCGTCTCTCCCTGTTGGGTCGTCATTTCAACGATCCCATGTTGTTATTCGGAAATCCTATCACCCAAACTCGGCGGTGCAACAGTTCTTGTATCGGACTAATCGTTTTGGCTAGACGACAGTAGCACTGCAATCAGGGGGAGCGTTCGATGTTTCGGACCGATCTGTTCAAAGGGAAGCGTTTCCTCGTCACCGGCGGCGGCACTGGATTGGGCCGCATAATGATGGAGAAGTTCGTCGAGCTGGGGGCCGACTGCGTAATCTGCGGCCGCCGCGGCGGCGTCCTGGAAGAGACCGCCAAAGAGGTCATGGCGAAGTATCCGGGCCGACGCGTCGAGGCCCATACCGTGGACATCCGGGTCGCCACGGCGGTCGAGGAGATGATCGAGCGCATCTGGACCGCCGGCCCATTGGACGGGCTGGTCAACAATGCCGCCGGAAACTTCATTTCCCAGACCAAGGACTTGAGCCCGCGGGCCTTCGACGCCATCGCCAACATCGTCCTGCACGGCACGTTCTACATCACCAATGCCTGCGGCAAGCGCTGGATCGCCGAGAAGCGCAAGGCAAGCGTGCTCAGCATCCTGACGACCTGGGTATGGACCGGCAGCCCGTTCGTCGTGCCCTCGGCGATGTCGAAGGCCGGCGTCGCGGTGATGACCCAGAGCCTCGCCGTCGAATGGGGGCGCCACGGCATTCGGCTGAACGCCATCGCCCCCGGGCCCTTCCCGACCGAAGGCGCCTGGGCCCGCCTCAATCCGATGAAGAGCTCCGACGACGACCGGTACAAGGCGCGCAACCCGCTGGGCCGCGTCGGCCGGCCCAGCGAGCTTGCCAACATGGCGGCGTTCCTGATGAGCGACGAGGTCGAGTACATCAACGGCGAGGTCATCGCCATCGACGGCGCCATGGGCATCATGGGCAACGGCACCTTCTCCAACATGATGGCCTACAGCGAGGACGACTGGCGCCGCATCCGCGAGCAGATCCAGTCGACCAACGCCGCAGACCGGGCGAAGCGGGGTTGACGCAGCCGAGCAACCCGACCACCTCACCCTGAGGAGCGCCCGTAGGGCGCGTCTCGAAGGGTGGGCACCAGTCTTGCTGTTGCCCATGCTTCGAGACGCCACGCTTCGCGTGGCTCCTCAGCATGAGGTTGTGCTGCTGCACGCGCCCCCAGCTAGGAAAGAGCCGCCGTCAGCGTCTTGTGGAAGTGGACGATCGCGCTTTCGTAGCGGCCGAAGGTGAAGACGTCGTTGGCGCGGCTGCCGAGCCCGCGCTGGATCGCCTGCACCACCGCGCGGTCTTCCTCCGCGCCGGTGTTGTCGACGAAGTCGGCGTCACGCTTCGCCTCGGCCAGCACGGCAGGATCGTCGCCGCCACCATTGGTCAGCGTGTAGGTGATCTGCCGCGTGCGATCGACGGCGAGCGGCTCCAGGATCACCACGTTGGTGTGACGCGACAGCACCGTGATCAGCACGTTGGGGAACAGGTGATAGACGTAGGTCAGCAGACCTTCGACCCGACGCTCCGCCGGCGGCACCTTGGCGAGCTTCTTGATGCGTTGGAACGGATAGGTGACCCGGCTGTGCCGGCCGAACAGGTCGATGACGTTCAGATTGTCGAAGCCATAGGGCAGGAAGCTCTCGGGATGCGTCGACTTGATGTGATAGCCCTCGATGAAGCCCTCCAGCAGGATCTTCCAGTTGACCTCGAACTCGCGCTCGGCAGTCGCGAACAGGCGCTGCTCGGATGAGATCAGCCTGTCCAAGCCGCCAAGAGCGTCGTCGCCCAGCACCGGCTCGTCCTGGGTGACGAACACCAGGCCGAAGCGCTCGCTCGCCGTCATCGCCACCAGCGGATGCGCTTCCTTGTCGAAGCCCGGGAAGCCCTCCTCGTGCGGGATGTGGCGCAGATGGCCTTCGAGGTTGTACGTCCAGCCGTGATAGCGGCAGACGAAGGCGCGCGTGCAACCCGATTCGCTCGCCACCTGCATGCCGCGATGACGACAAGCGTTGCGGAAGGCGCGCACTTTGCCGTCGACACCGCGCACCACGACAATCGGCGTGCCGGCCGCTTCGCGCGCGATGTAGGAGCCGACCTCGGGGAGCGCCGCCGACGGACAGAACGGTGTCGGCGAGCGCCGCAACACGCGCTCGATCTCCGCGGCGAGCCTTTCCTCCGACCGGTAGTTGGCGACCGGCTCGCGCCAGATTTCGCCACCGAGATCGGTCGTGCCGTTGGCGATATGGTCGAGCACCCGCTGCGCCACCGACCGGTCATCCATTGCCGCTTTCATCCCAGCCATCCATTGCCGTGTTCATCCGAGCATACGCCCGACGCCGGTCATGACGAAAGAAACCGCGGCCCGCTGGGATGAACGGCGTTCAACTGTCCGTTCAGCTTTTCCTCGTGAGGTTCGCCGCGCATCCAGCGGTTGAAGCTGCACAACACAGGATTACCTGCTGAGCGAACGCGGTGCAGTAGCCAGGCAGTCCGTTCGCGGTTGCACACGAACTTGCACGCCTCCCGCAGGCCACTCTACGCGGGGATCGCGGCGGCGTCCGGCTGCCATGGAAAGCCCGCGCATTCGCCACGATCGCCGTGTGTGTTGCACGAAAGACACACGCTGCAATGATTGATACGACAGCACCGCGAACCATAGCTGGCCCAGCCTCAATTGAGCCAAAGTGTAGTGGTCATTTCGGACACTCACTTGGTTCAGCCCGGGTTCCCGAGATCTGTTGTGCGATCAGCCGCTGACACAGTCCCTTTCACCCCAGAGTACCTGCCGCGTCGGCGGCTCTTGTCCTATGGTGCCCTGACCGCCGGGGTCATGCTGTTGCCGGTTGGCTACGTCTCGGCACAAGCCATCGAGGGACGCCACTGGGCAGGTGCGACCGCCATCACCCGCCAGCCCGAGCAGGTCGTCGCCGGCACGATCACCGAATGGCGCAGCCTGTGGGGCCGCGTCGGCAGCCCGGCTCCTGACGTCTTCGAGCCCGGCCGCATGAACGCCGTCGGCATCTTCCTCGGCCGCCGCGCCGGCGAGGGCTACTCGGTCAACATCCTCTCGACCAGCCGCCGACGGGATCGCATCGTCGTCGTCTTCGAAGAGCGCATGCCGGCCGACATCATGATGGCCCAGCGCATGCCCGCTCCCTCCTCGCCGCCGCGGCCGGTCGCCAGTGCGCCCAACAGCTTCGCGGGCGGCGCCGGCGCGGGCTTCGCTCCATCGGGCACGGGCGCCAGTCTCGCGCCTCCCCCGCCGCCCGCGATGCGTCCGGTAGGACCACCGACTTCGCCGTGGGCGATCATCCTGATCCCGCGCGCCGACCTGCCGATCTCCGTCGAGCAGCGGCTGTTCCGGTAGGGGGGGCGCGCCCCTCTCGGGGCGCGTCATGGTCTTCCGGACCGCGACCTTCCAGCTCGCTCATGATTCATGAGCGAGCTGGAAGCTCGCGGTCCGGAAGATCATGAGCGGACCTGGAGGTCCCCGCGCTCCATCAATGCGAGTGTCGAGGCACGCCCTTGGTCTCGACGATCCTCTGGTAGTTGACGGCGAAGTCGAGGCAGGCGCCGCTGGCGAGCTGGCCGACGAACTTGCGCTGCAACTCCTGCCAGGGCGTCTGGCTCTCCTTGACGTGCGGCTTCCACGCCGCCTTGCGCTCGGCGAGCTCCTTTTCCGGGATCAGGATGTCGGCTCGCCGCTTGCCGATATCGACACGAACCTTGTCTCCCGTCTTGAGCAGCGCCAGGCCGCCGCCAACAGCAGCCTCCGGCGAGGCGTTGAGGATCGACGGGCTGGCCGAGGTGCCGCTCTGCCGGCCGTCGCCGACACAGGGCAGCAGCAGCACGCCGCCCTTCACCAGCCGGTCGGGCGGCAGCATGTTCACCACCTCGGCCGCGCCCGGATAACCCACCGGGCCGACATTGCGGATGAACAGGATGCTGTTCTCATCGATCGGCAGGGCCGGATCGTTGATGCGGTGATGATAGTCCTCGGGCCCTTCGAACACGATCGCAGTGCCCTCGAAGGCGTCGGGATCGCCCGGGCGCTCGAGGTACATCTTGCGGAATTCGGGCGAGATCACCGAGGTCTTCATGACCGCCGAGTCGAAGAGGTTGCCGGACAGCACGGCGAAGCCCGCCTGGCCCAGCATCGGCTTGTCGTAGGTCTTGATGACGTCGCCGTCGGCCGGCTTCGCCTTGGCAACGTTCTCCGCCATGGTCTTGCCGGTCACGGTGAGCGCGTCGCCATGGCCCTTCTTGTTCCTGAGGAGCTCGGCCATCACCGTCGGCACGCCGCCGGCGCGATGGAACGCTTCGCCGAGATACTTGCCGGCCGGCATGCAGTTCACCAGCAAGGGGATGTCGTAGCCGATCTTGTCCCAGTCGGCATTGTCGAGCTTGACGCCGATGTGTCGGGCGATGGCGTTGACGTGCGGCGGGCAATTGGTCGAAGCGCCGAGCGCGCTCGCCGCCACGATGGCGTTCTCGAACGCCTTGCGCGTCAGGATGTCGGACGGCTTCAGGTCCTCCCACACCATGTCGACGATGCGTTTGCCGGTCTCGTAGGCGATCTGGCCGCGCTCGCGATACGGGCCGGGGATCGCCGCGCAGCCGGTCAGCGACAGGCCGAGCGCTTCGGCCATGCTGTTCATCGACAGCGCCGTGCCCATGGTGTTGCAGTGGCCGACGCTCGGAGCGCTCGCGGCCACCATTTCCAGGAACTGCTTGAGATCGATGCGGCCCGCCGCCAGCTCCTGGCGGGCGTACCACACGACCGTACCGGAGCCCGCCAAGCCGCCGGCAAAGTGGCCGTCGAGCATCGGCCCGCCCGACAGCACGATGGCCGGGATGTTGACCGTGCAAGCCCCCATGATCATGGCGGGTGTGGTCTTATCACAGCCCGTGGTCAGCACGACGCCATCGAAGAAATAGCCGTACAGGCTCTCGACCAGGCTGAGGTAGGCGAGGTTGCGGTCGAGCGCCGCCGTCGGCCGCTTGCCCGTCTCCTGGATGGGATGGACCGGAAACTCGATCGGAATGCCGCCGGCGTCACGGATGCCGTCGCGCACGCGCTCGGCGAGCTGCAGGTGATGGCGATTGCAGGGCGAGAGGTCGCTGCCGGTCTGGGCAATGCCGATGATCGGCCGGTTGCCGTGCAGCTCGGCCAGCGTCAGTCCGAAGTTCAGGTAGCGCTCGAGATAGAGCGCCGCCATGGTCGGGTCGCCCGGCGCATCGAACCAGTCCCGGCTGCGCAGTCGGCGCTCCTTGCCCTTGGCGCCCTTCTTGTCGACCATCCTCGTTCCTCCGATTATTTGGCGGCAGCCTACAGCCCGAACGCTCCTCTTTCACCTCCCCCGTCATACGGGGGAGGCCGGGAGGGGGAGAGCCGCAAAGAATCCCCGCGAAAGAAGAAGATCATGATCTTCTTCCTGCAGAGGGCTCGGCTGAACCCTTCCCCCTCCCGGCCTCCCCCGTATGCCGGGGGAGGTGAAAAAGTCACGCCGCCTGCCGCTCCATCGCGACCTCTTCCTGGAGGCTCGCGACGTCGCGGTAGATCGACGCCGCGGCGAGCGTGCGGCCGCCCTGCTTGTAGCGCACCAGGCAATCGCGGCCCGCGATGTCGCCGTCGACCACGAGCTCGTCCCACTTCTCGGCGTGGCCGACATAGTTGATCGGCACGTCATAGTGCTGGCTCCAGAAGAACGGCACGGCGTCGAACTTCCGGCGCAGCCCGAGCATGTTCAGGGCGGCGACCTGCCCTTGGCGCTCGGCCACCACCCAGTGCTCGACGCGGATGGCCTGCCCGCTGTGCGGGTCGGGCCAGCGCGCGATGTCGCCTGCGGCGAAGACGTCCGGTGCGCTGGTCGCCAGGAAGGCGTCGACGGCAAGGCCGCGATCGATCTTGAGCCCGGCCTTCTCCGCCAGCTCGAGCCGCGGCCGCACGCCCACCCCCATGACCACGAGGTCCGCCTCCAGCGAGCCTCCGCTCTTCAGCGTGGCCTTGTTGCCGGCGATACCCGCCACAGTGTCTTCGAGATGGAAGACGACGCCATGCTCCTCATGCAGCGCGCGCACGAAGTCGCCCATTGCCGGCCCGAGGATGCGCTCCATCGGCCGCTTCTCCGGCGCCACGACATGGACTTCGATGCCGCGATGGCGCAGCGAGGCCGCGACCTCGAGGCCGATGAAGCTCGCGCCGATCACCAGGGCGCGCCTGGCCGACTTTGCCCGTTCGATGATCGCCCGGCTGTCGGCGAGGCTGCGCAGCGTGTGGATCTGCGACGGTCCCGCACCGGGAACGGGCACTCGCACCGGCTCAGCACCAGTCGCCAGCAGCAACCGGTCGTAGGCGACCTTGCCGCCATCCGACAGCACCACCTCGTGCGCGCGGGCGTCGATGCCCGCGACGTTGGCCTTGAGTCGCAGCTCGATGCCATTCTCCGGGTAGAAATCGTCGCCGCGCAGCGGCACCCATTCCTCGGGCGCGTTGCCCGCGAGGTAGTCCTTGGAAAGGTTCGGTCGATCGACAGGCGCCGCATCGTCGCTGCTGAGCATGACAATGCTGCCCTTGTACTGCTCGCGCCTCAGCATCTCGGCGGCCGCGAAGCCCGCGGCGCCGCCGCCCACGATCACGACCCTGTCGGGCGCCTTGCCGCTCGGCTTGGGGGCGGACTTGGCCAGCGCCGGCCGCTTCTCCCTGACGAAGACCTTGCCGTCGCGCTGCTCGACCGACCAGCAGTCGATGGCGCTGAGGGCCGGCGCCGCCAGCGCCTCGCCGGTGCGCAGGCTGAAGCAGGCGTGGTGCCACGGGCAGCGCACCGTGTCGCCGACCAGCAATCCTTCGGCGAGCGGACCGTGATAGTGGCTGCAATGCGCACCGACGGCGAACAGCTCGGCGCCGCGGCGCGCCAGCAGCACTTCCTCTTCGCCGACATGGCCGAGAAGCATGGCGCCGTCGGCAATGTCGGAGAAGGCAACACCCTGGCTCAGATCGGGTCCGCCGGGCTTGGCGTTCTGCTCAGCCATTGCATCCTCCCTCTATCGGAGTTGGGTGATCGGAGTTGAGTGCCGGCACGCACCATGGGAAACCTGGAGCGTCATGTCCACCTCCCCCGCTCTCGTTTCCATCGGCGAGCCGCTGATCGAATTCAACCGACCCAAGGAAGGCGACGGCCGCACCTGGCTGCAGGGTTTCGGCGGCGATTCGCAGAACGTCGCCATCGCCGCCGCCCGCCAGGGAGCGAAGGCCGGCTACATCACCAGTCTCGGACAGGACTGGATGGGCGACGCCTTCCTCGAGCTGTGGCAGGCCGAAGGCCTCGATGCATCGCGGGTGAGCCGCCATCCCACCGCACCGACCGGCGTCAGCTTCGTCACCCACGGTCCGGCCGGGCACAAGTTCGACTACCTGCGCAAGAACTCCGCGGCTTCGCTGATGACGCCCGAGGCCCTGCCGGCCGACTACATCGCCGGCGCCCGCTACTTCCACCTGTCGGCCATCGGCCAGGCGATCAGCGACAGCGCGCGCCGGGCCTGCGATGCCGGCATCGCGGCGGCGCGTGCCGCCGGCGTGAAGGTCTCCTACGACACCAACCTCAGACTGCGCCTGTGGAACCTCGACACGGCCCGGGCGACCATCGACGCCACGGTGGCACGCTGCGACATCCTGCTGCCCAGCCTCGACGATTCCCAGCAGCTGACCGGACTCGAGGAGCCCGACGCGATCGTCGACCACTATCTCAAGCTCGGCGCGCCCGTGGTTGCCTTGAAGATGTCAGCCGATGGCTGCCTGTTGGCCACGCCCGGCGAGCGGTTCCGCGTGCCCGGCCATCGCGTCGAGGCGGTCGACGCGACCGGCGCCGGTGACACCTTCGACGGCTCCTTCCTGGCACGCCTGCTGGCAGGCGACGATCTCAGGGCCGCCGCGCGTTACGCCAATGTCGCGGCGGCGTTGTCGACCAAGGGCTACGGCGCGGTGACGCCTATTCCGCGGGCGGCCGAAGTCCGGGCTGAAATGGCGCGCGCAGGAAACGCGGGATAACCGCCCGCAGGAAGCGGCCGAACACCATCACCTGCTGGGCCGCCCAGCCGCGGCCGTTGTCGGCGTCGACCACCGGATCGTCGACGCCCGTCGGGCGGTGCTTGCCATCGTAGATCGCCGTGCCGAACAGCATGTCCCAGACCGGGAAGACCGGCGCGAAATTGTGATCGTGGATATGACGCTCTTGCGGATTGGCCAGCGCGTGGTGCAGGCGGTGGAAGCGCGGCCCCACGATCAGCCGCTCGCCGATCCTGCCGAAGCTCATGTCGACGTTGGCGTGGCTCCAGCTTTCGATCAGGCGGCCGACCATCAGGATGGAGACATACTCGCCCGGCTGCACGCCGACCATCTGCGAGAACAGCACCAAGGCGAGCGTGACCAGGAAGTCGTCGAGCAGATGGTTGCGGTCGTCCGACCACACCGTCATGCGGCGCTGGCTGTGATGCAGGCTGTGCAGGGCCCACCACCAAGGGATGGCGTGCTGGGCGCGGTGCAGCCAATAGGCCGCGAAGTCGTACAGCGCGAAGTAGACCAGGAACGAGGCGAGCACGTTGTCGCCCAGCCACGGCACCAGGCGCTCCAGCCGCGGCGGCGCCACGCCCCAGCTCCGCATCACCAGCTCGATCTCCTGGGAGATCGGATAGGTGATGACGAAGATGGCGAACGGGATGATGCCGAGCTTGTTCAGCACGGTGTAGACGCGGTCGACACCGATCAGCCGGTCGTCGCCTGTCTTCTCGAGCGGCCAGCGCTTCTCGAAGAAGCGCATGCCGAGCGCGATGACTGCGATCTGCAGAGCGCCCAGCATGACGAATTCGACGGCGTTGTAGGCCGGTTCGTACCAGGCCATCTGGCCGAGCCAGAAGATCACCGGCCCGACGAAAGTCTCGAACAGCCAGTTCTGAACGCCAACCCAGAGATCGGTAAGCTCGCCCATCGGCGCAGCCGGCTATCGCGTCGTGCCAGAGCCCGTCGACACCGCGCGCAGTGGTCCGCCGCTCGGACTCACAGGCGATCCCGGTGCGGCCGGTCCCGGCTTCAACATGAACACGCCGTGCGGCGACTTGCCGACGGGAACGCTGGCGACCATTTTCATCTGCTCGAGATCGACCACGGCCACGCGGCGCAGGAAGCGCTGCGTCACCCACAGCTCCTTGCCGTCGGACGTGATGTCCATGCAGTCGGGACCTCCCGGCACCTTGATGGAGCCGGCGACCTTCATGTCCTGCGTATCGACCAGCGAGACGGTGCCCTCGACGCGGTTGCTCACGAACCAGTGGCGGCCATCGCCCTTGGACCAGAAATTGTGCGCGCCCTTGCCGGTCTGCAGGCGGCCCGTGACCTTGCCGTCGTTGGGGTCGACGACCGCGACGCCGTCCTCGCCGGTCAGCGCCACCAGGAGACGCTTGTCGTCAGGCAGCATGAGCACGCCGGCCGGTGTGTTGCCCACGGGAACATTCCACTTGAGGGTCTGCGTCGCGAGGTCGAACGCCGCGAGCCGCCCGCTCTGTTGCAGCGACACGAACACGGTCTTGGAGGCGGCATCGAACGCCATGTGGCTCGGCAGCCCGTCGATGAAGATGCGGCCGGCGAGCTTGAAGCCGTCGGCATGGAAGATGTCGACATGGTCCAGCCGGTAGGCGACCGTGACGAACCACTTGCCGTCGCCGCTGAAGCCGAGCTGGTAGGGATCGATGATGTTGCTGATGACACGGCGCCGTTCGCCGGTCTTGGAATCGAGGGCCAGCAGCTCGTTGGTCGCGGTCGAGCCGATCAGCACTTCCTTGCCGTCGGGCGTGGTGATCAGATGATGGGGTTCGCGGCCGACCGGCAGGCGCTGCAGTTCCGTCCGCGTGGCGCGGCTCAGGATGCTGTAGGAGGCTTCCTCTGAATTCAGGATCAGGACCGCATCGGCCTTTGCGGTGCCAACAACGGCCAAAAACGCGGTCGCCGCAATCGCCAAGATCTTCATGAAGACAGCCTGTCCTTGCCCCAGGTACGTTGAAGCACCTTTCCACATGTTACGCTAGGACCGTTTGTATTTCGAGGCTGCGGCGGCCAGCCGCTCGATCTGTGACCAATCTTTGGCATCGACCGCCGCGGCCGGCGCGACCCAGGAGCCGCCAACGCAGGCGACGTTGTGCAGCGCCAGATAGGACTGCGCCGTTTCGGCACCGATGCCGCCGGTCGGGCAGAAGCGCAGGCCAGGCAGCGGGGCGCCCACGGCCTTCAGCCAAGCGAGCCCGCCCGCGGGCTCGGCCGGGAAGAACTTGAGCACCCGGTAGCCCTGCTCGGCCAGGATCATCGCCTCCGACACTGTTTGCACGCCGGGCAGGAACGGCAGCCCGGCGGCCTTGGTTGCCGCCAGGAGGTTCGGCGTGCAGCCCGGGCTGACGGCGAACCTGGCTCCCAATCTCTGAATCTGCTCGACCTGAGCAGCTTCCAGGACCGTCCCGGCCCCGACCGTGGCTTCCGGGACCTCCTTGGCAATGGCCTCCAGGGCAACCATCGCGGCGCGGGTGCGGAGCGTTATCTCCAGGACCGGCAGGCCGCCTTTCGCCAAGGCCCGGGCGAGCGCCACGGCGTCGGCGGCCCGTTCGATCGTGAGCACGGGGATCACCGGGGCCAGGGCGGTGATGGCCGGGATATCCACCGTCAGACGCTCCAACCGCCGTCGATCACGTTGATCGTGCCGGTCGTGAAGGCCGCTTCGTCGCTCGCCAGGTAGACGGCCAGGGCAGCGATCTCATCGGCCGAGCCGAAGCGACCGGTCGGTTGGCGCTGCATGAAGAATTTGCGGGCATCCTGTCCGCCGCCCAGAGAGGAAATTCGTTCGTCGAGCGAGGGTGTCTGGACGGTGCCCGGGCAGATCGCGTTGCAGCGCACACCCTTGGCGACATAGTCGACCGCCACCGACTTGGTGAGGCCGACGACGGCGGCCTTGGTGGTGCCGTAGATGCAGCGCAGCGCCGCGCCCTTCACCGAGGAGGCGGCCGACGACATGTTGACGATCGAGCCGCCGCCCTTTTCCAGCATGCCCGGCAGGAAGGCCTGGATGGTCCAGAACATGCTGCGGACGTTGAGATTGAAGGCGAAGCCCCACTGGTCGTCGGTGGCGTCCAGCACCGTGCCGTGGTGGACGAAGCCCGCGCAGTTAAACAGCACGTCCACCGCACCGGTTTCCCCGGCGAGGGCGCCGATGGCGGCCTTGTCCAGGACATCGAGCTTGTGGGCGAGGATGCCGTCGACGCCCTTCAGGGCCGCGAGCTTGCCCTCATCGAGATCGGTCGCCCACACGGTCGCACCCTCGCGCGCGAACGCCCGCGCGGTCGCAGCACCAATCCCCTGCCCCGCCGCCGTGACGACGCAGACCTTGCCCTTCAACCGCATGAACGAATCTCCGATCCCGCTGCCGACCTGGTCTACTTGATCAGGCCCTTCTCCTTGTAGAACTTCTCGGCCCCGGCATGCAGCGGGATGCCCAAGCCCTGTGTCGCCGTCTCGAACTTGATCACCTTGCCCTTGGAGTGGCCGGAATCGAGCAGCTTGCGCGTGCTGGGGTTCCAGAGCGCGGCGGTGATGCCGTAGATGAGTTGGTCGGGCTGTTTGCTCGACGTTGCCCAGATGGCGTTGACGCTCACCGTCTTCACGCCGTTGGCGCCCTTGTAGGCGCCGTCGGGAATCTCGTCGATGGCGAAGAAGCTGTACGTCTTGACCAGGTTCTCGGCCTCCGGCCCGTCGATCGGCACCAGGTCGATGCCGGTGGTCGCCGCCAGCTCGGCGATGGCGCCCAGCGGCCAGCCGGAGACGCTGAAGAAGGCGTCGAGGGCATTGTCCTTCAGCTTGTCTGCCGCCTGCTGGGACTTGAGGTACTCGGCCTTCAGGTCCTTCTCGGTCATGCCATAGGCCGCCAGGATCAGACGGGCATCGACCAGCGTGCCCGAGCCCGGCTCGTCGAGCGAAACACGCTTGCCCATGAGGTCCTTGATCGTCTTGATGCCGGCGCCCTTGCGCGCGACCAGGTGAAAGGTCTCGGGATAGAGGTTGGCAATGGCGCGCAGCACGTCGACCTTGGGGCGGCCTTCGTAGATGCCGCTGGCGTTGAACGCCCAGTAGGCGACGTCCGACTGGGTGAAGCCCGACTGCGCGGAGCCGCTGGCGATGGCACTGACGTTGGCGACGGAGCCGTTGGAGGCCACGGCCGTCGCGACGAGGCCCGGCACGCCGCACGAGCCGCCGTCAGCACAGGTGCGGGAGCCCGGCGGGTTGGAGATGGCGTTGGCGATCAGGCCGCCGATCGGGAAGTATGTCCCGGCCGTGCCGCCGGTGCCGATGCGAAAGAAGGTGATGTCCTGGGCGAGCGTCGGTGAGGCCGCCAGAGCCGTACCCAGACCGCCGAGCAGCACGCTCCTGCGATTGATCCTCATCCTCGCCTCCTCGACAGAAGGCGATTAAACCGCGTCCGATCACGTGCTGCAACGAAGACCGCTCAGTTCACGCCTACAGCCTTGCTCATAGTCGGCCCAATTTCGCCATGGATCACCAGATCGGCGTCGCCGTCCTGGTCGGTGGCGTCGCGATTGACGATCACGAGCCTCGCGCCCTTGCGCTTGGCGATGCGCGGGAAGCCGGCCGCTGGATAGACCACCAGCGAGCTGCCCAGCACGATGAACAGGTCGCAGTTCATCGTCTCGTCCTGGGCGCGGGCCATCTGGATCTCGGGCATGGCCTGGCCGAAGGAGATGGTGGCGGTCTTCACGATACCGTCGCATTTCTCGCACAGGGGAAGCTTGCCCGAGCCGAGAAAGGCCGTCCTGATCGGCTCCAGCTCGTGGCGATGGCCGCAATCGAGGCAACTCGCGTAGGTCGAGTTGCCGTGCAGCTCGATCACCTTGGCATCCGGCACGCCCGAACGCTGATGCAGGCCGTCGACGTTCTGGGTGATGATGGTGCTCATGCGCCCCTGCTCGATCAGCTTGGCGAGCGCGCGATGGCCGGCATTGGGTTCGGCCTTGAGCATGGTCTCGTCGGTCGCGAACTTGCGCCGCCACGATTCGCGGCGCATCTCGTCCGACGCCATGAAATCGTCGAAGTAGATCGGCTCGTACTTGGTCCAGATGCCGCCCGGCGAGCGGAAGTCGGGAATGCCCGATTCGGTCGAGATGCCCGCGCCGGTGAAGGCGACGATGCGTCGGGCGGAGCCGATCGCTTCCTTGAGGCGTTCGATGTCGTCCATGTCCCCTCCTCGTGCTCCTCAGGGCGCCTTGTTCAGGGCGCCGGCATGCCGGGATTGTGCGCGGCGCAGCCGACCAGTGTGCGACCCTCGTTCCTGATCTGGATGGAATAGGCGAACAACGAGCCCGATTGCGCATCGATGCAGCGCTGTTCGTTGATCAGGATGACGGGCTCCGGCCCGTCCGCAGACGTGTACATGATCGTGCCGTCCTGCCGCTCGGGACCGCCATGGGTCACGCGCTGTGTCGGAGGTCCGCCCAGCAGGCTGATGACCATGTCGCGGGATGTCACTTCCAGTCGCCAGGGTGGATCGCTGCCCATGCCGATCCATTCGCGATGGTCGAAGCGCTCGCGGCAGCCGGCTGTCTCGACCGACGCTCGGCGCAGCTCCAGCGCGGCGATGCCGGCCCCCAGCCCGACCTCGCGGCTGCCGTAGAGTTCGACGAACATCGGCCGGCCTTCCTTGCCCGTCGTCAGGTCGCGCAGGGCGCGGGTGAGCTCCTGCTCCGGCGTGCGGTCCTCCAGGGTGAGCGGCGCGCCGTCGCACGGCAGGAGCTGCAGGCGGCCGCCGAGGTCGCGCACCAGCCCGCGCAGCCGGACCGCGCTGGCCGGCAAGGGTGGGCGCGCGGGCTCGCTCGAGGCTGGCGCCTGGCCGAGCGGCAGGGTCGGCGTATCGCTCGGCGGCGGCATCGGCGCCGGCATGCCGCCCCGGGTCACGGGCGTGGGCGCCCCGCGCGTCGCCAATGCCGGCAGGGCGTAGAAGAAAAGCGGCCGGCGCTGCGCGTCGAGCAGGCAGACCAAGTGCGTCTCGAACGGCGGGCCGTTGCGGAAGGTGAGCTTGCCGCGCAGCGTCAGCGCCGCGTTGACGGCTTGCGATCCCGCCTTGGCTTCGACCCGCTCGAGCGCCGGCGGGGGGAAGTCGAGCGCCGTGATCCGATCGATCGACGGGCTGAGCTTGCGATACTGCGCCTCGCCGAAGGCGGCACACTGCTGGGCGAGCTGCGTCTGGCCGAAGGCCGGCAGTGCGATCGAGACTGAAAACAGGAACACCAAGGCGGACCGCATGGCGCCAGCGTAGCGCTCATCGCTAGGGGCGCGCCACTCCAGTGGCGCGTCTTCTCTTCCGGACCGCGAGCCTCTGGCTCGCTCATGTTCGTGAGCGCGCAGGATGCGCGCGGTCCGGAAGAACATGACATGACGCGCCACTGGAGTGGCGCGCCCCCAGCACTAAGACAGCCAGCGCTTGCGCCGCTGGTAGTGCTTGGTATCGCGGTAGGACTTGCGCGCCCCGCCTTCGTTCAGGCCGAGGTAGAATTCCTTGATGTCGGAATTGTCGCGCAGCTTGTCGGCCGCGCCTTCCAGCACGATGCGGCCGTTTTCCATGACATAGCCGTGGTCGGCGATACCCAGCGCCATGGTGGCGTTCTGCTCGACCAGCAGCACCGAAAGCTTCTCCTGCTTCACCAGCCGGCCGACGATGCCGAAGATCTCCTCGACCAGCATGGGCGCCAGCCCCAGCGACGGTTCGTCGAGCAGGACAACCTTGGGCTGGCTCATCAGCGCGCGGCCGATCGCCAGCATCTGCTGCTCGCCGCCCGAGAGATAACCCGAGACCTGGCCGCGTCGCTCCTTGAGCCGCGGGAAATAGGAATAGACGAGATCGATGCCCTGCTTCACCGCGGCCGCCGTCTGGACGTGGCCGCCGGCGACGAGGTTCTCCTCGGTCGTCAGGTTCTCGAACACGCGCCGGCCCTCGAACACCTGGACAAGTCCGAGTCGGGTGACATCGTGGGCACGCATGCCGTCGATGCGCTTGTCGCCGAGCAGCACCGCGCCCTTGGTCACTTCGCCGCGTTCCGAGCGCAGCACGCCGGAGATGGCTTTCAGGGTCGTCGTCTTGCCGGCGCCGTTGGCCCCCAGCAGGGTCGTGATCCTGCCCTCGCCGACGTCGATCGACACGCCCTTCAAGACGAGGATGACGCGGTCGTAAACGACTTCGATGTTGTTGATCGCCAGCATGGTCGGTCCGGCTTGTCGCAATGGAAAGCCTCTTCCGGACCGCACGCATCTTGCGCGCTCATGAGCATGAGCGCGCTGGAAGCTCGCGGTCCGGAAGAGATCGAACGCTCAGGACTTCGAGGCGTCGGCCGCGAGGTGCTTCTGGATCAGCGGGCGATAGCCCTGGAACCATTCCTTGGTCCGGACGAGCTTGCCGCCCTTGACGGTCCAGATCTCGACCCAGCCGCCGCCCTCGTGGTCGGCCGGCGTGAGCTCCATCGGCGGCACCAGGCCGCCCAGCGTGAAGCCCTTGATCGACTCCATGCCCTTCTTGACCTCTTCCGAGTTCGGCGTGGCGCCGCCCTTGGCCTTGACGGCGTTGCGGAAGGCCTCGACATGCAGCGCCGCGATCAGCACGCCGCGATTGTAGAGCACCGTCGAGTCCATTTCCTTCGGCACCGCCTTGCCCTGCGCCTTGTACATGGCCTCGATGTCCTTGATCACCGGGAAGTCCTTGCCGACGCCGGCGAACTGGATGGTGTTGTAGCCTTCGGCCATGCCCATGCCGCCCGCGGCGATGATGTCGGCCTCGGAGCTGCCCCACACCAGCGCCACGACCTTGCTGAGCGGGAAGCCCTTGCCCTTCAGCTCCTTGATCGAGACCGACGGCGCGCGCCCGAACAGGTGGGTGATGACGAAGTCGGGCTTGAAGCGGCCGGTAATGTCGAGAACCTGCGCACCCATCTCGAGGCCGGGAGCCGGCACCGCGAAGGTGCGCATGTCGAAGCCCTCGTCCTTGGCGAGGTCCTCCAGGATCGGCAGCGCCTCCTTGCCCGCCGGATTGTCATAGTAGACGTAGGCGATCTTCTTGCCCTTGAGACTGCCGCCCAGCTTCTCCTTGGCGAAGGCGACCGCCGCGCCCGCCTGCGACCAGTAGCTGGCCGCGATCGGGAAGGTGTACGGGTAGCGCTTGCCGTCGGCCGCCGAGGCGGTGCCGAACCCGGGCGACGTGCCGAGGATCTTGTCCTCTTCCAGCTTCTTGTTCAGCGCCGCGGTCTGCGGCGTGCCGTAGAGGCCTTCCAGCACCGCGCCCTCCTTCTTGAAGCGCTCGTGCGCCTCGATGGCCGGCGGCACCTTGTATTCGTTGTCGATCTCGATGACCTTGATCTTGTGGCCCTCGACGCCGCCCTTGCTGTTCACCAGGGCGATGTAGTCCTGGTAGCCCGGGCACAGCACGGTGCCCACGTTCGCCGTCGGCCCCGTGCGGTCGCATTGCAGGCCGAAGATGACTTCCTTCTGGGCGAAGGCCTGGCCCGTGCCCAGCGCCAGGGTCGCGGTCGTTGCCGCTAGTCCCAGCCAACTCTTGATGAACCTCTGCATGGGTTCCTCCCTTTGTATGCCCCGCCCTAGTACGAGAAGGGCCAAACCCGGAAATAGCTCCGGATATTCCTCCACAGACGATTGAGCCCCTCGGGCTCGACGATGAGAAAGAAGATGATCAGCGCGCCGAATACGCCCAGGCGCAGCCCCGAGATCACGTTGGCCATCTCGGCCGAGGTGAAGAACAGGGACCCGACATTCTCCATGAGAATGCGGATGGCGATGGGCAGGAGTGTGACGAAAACCGCACCGAAGATCGAACCCAGCACCGAGCCCAGGCCGCCGATGATGATCATGGCGAGATAGTCGATCGAGACGATCAGCTGGAACTGCTCGTAGTTGGCGATGCCGAAATAATAGGTGTAGAGCACGCCGCAGACGCCGGCATAGAAGGACGAGATCGCGAAGGCGAGCAGCTTGTAGCGGTATATGTTGATGCCGATGATCTCGGCGGCGATGTCCTGGTCGCGCACCGCCACGAAGGCCCGGCCGATGCGGCTGCGCACCAGGTTCAGGGTCGCCACGATCGCGATCGCGGCGAAGAACAGCAGGAAGAAGTAGAGGCGGCCCTGGGTGTTGAAGTCGAAGCCGAACAGGCTCGGCCGATCGACCTCGATCGAGGCCTGGGCGCCGCCCGAGATCGCCGGCACGCGGTTGATCGTCCATTCGATGATGAGCTGGCCGGCCAGCGTGGCGATCGCGAGATAGAGCCCCTTGATGCGCAGGCTCGGCATGCCGACGACGACGCCGATCAGCGCCGCCATCAGCCCACCGGCCGGCAAGGTCAGCCAGAACGGCAGGCCGAGCTTCACGGCGAGGTTGGCCGCCGTATAGGCGCCGACCGACATGAAGGCGCCGTGGCCGATCGAGATCTGGCCGGTGTAGCCCACCAGGATGTTGAGCCCGAGCGCGCCGACGATGGCGATGAAGATCAGGTTCAGGATCGACAGGTAGTACTCGTGCACCATCATCGGGATGATCAGCACGAAGATCACCGCCAGCGCGATCATCGTCCATTTGGCGATCGGCAGCGGATAGAGCGCCATGTCCGCGGCGTAGGTCGTCTTGAAGACTCCGGATGCGCGATGGAACATCTAGCGCCTGCCTTGTTCATGCCCTTCCGGACCGCGAGCTTCCAGCTCGCACATGATCATGAGCGAGCTGGAAGCTCGCGGTCCGGAAGACGAAGAGCGGAGTGCCTGCACCCTACACCCGTTCGATCTGGCGACGGCCGAAGATGCCGTAGGGCCTGACCATGAGGACCAGGATCATCAGCACGTAGGGCGCGAAGTCCTTGGTGCCGCCGCCGACGTAAGGGTCGAGATAGCCCGCCGCCAGGCTCTCGACGATGCCGATGATCAGCCCGCCGATCAGCGCGCCGCCGATCGAATCGAGGCCGCCCAGGATCACCACGGGGAAGACTTTCAGGCCGACCAGGGCGAGCTGGACGTCGACGCCCAGCATGGCGCCCCACACGATGCCGCCGAGCGCCGAGACGACACCGGCCATCGCCCAGGCGAGCGCGAAGTAGCGCTCGACGTTGATGCCCATGGCCTGGGCGACCTGCTGGTTGTCGGCGACCGCACGCATGGCCACGCCCATGCGGCTCTTCTTGAAGAACCAGCTGAAGACGATGAAGAACAGGACCGCCACCACGGCGCCCAGCACCTGGATCGGCGGCAGCGTGGCCGGTCCGATCGCGATCGGCTCGTCACCGATCGGCAACGGCAAGGCGCGCGTCTCGATGCCCAGCAGCAGCGGCCCCCAGCCGCGCAGTACGGCGGCGACACCGATGGTCGCCATGATCACGGCGACCACGGGCCGGCCCAGCAACGGCCGCAGCACGACCTTTTCGAGGCCGAAGCCGAAGCCGATCATGGCCAGCAGCACGACGACGATGGCGGCGATCAGCGGCGCCTGGGCGCCGAGCACGGTCACCACGACCATGCCGGCCAGCATGACGAACTCGCCCTGGGCGAAGTTGATGGCGTCGGTCGCCTTGTAGACCAGCACGAAGCCCAGCGCGATCAGCGAGTACATCAGGCCGATCGAGGCGCCGCTCATCAGCAGGGCGAAGAAGAATTCGAGGTCTTCGGACATCATTCTTCTCCCTCATCGTCTTCCGGACCGCGAGCCTCCGGCTCGCTCAGGCTCATGAGCGAGCCGGAGGCTCGCGGTCCGGAAGAGCATGAACCCGACATCATGCGGCCTTCCTCGCTGGCTCAGTGGCTGCATTGCCGTGGATGGCGATGGTCGAGTTCAGCGTCGACTTGCGGCCGTCCTCGAAGGTGATCTCCATCGTCACATCGACCGACGAGGCGCCGCCGTAGAACGCGTCGATGACGCCGGCGTACTTCTCGGCGACGAAGCGACGGCGCACCTTGCGGGTGCGCGTCATCTCGGCGTCGTCGGCGTCGAGCTCCTTGTTCAGGAGCAGGTAGCGCTTGACCTGCTGCACGTCGGGCAGCGTCGCATTGGCCTTGGCGATCTCCGCGCCGATCATCCCGGCGACCTCGGGCTTGCGGCTGAGATCCATGAAGCTCGTGTAGGCGAGCCCCTGCTTCTCGGCCCAGGTGCCGACGGTCTGCATGTCGATGGCAATCATGGCGACGACGAACGCCCGCTGGTCGCCAAACGCCACCGCCTCGCGGATGAACGGGCTGAACTTCAGCTTGTTCTCGATGAACTGCGGCGCGAAGGCCGAGCCGTCCGAGAGTTTCCCGACATCCTTGGCGCGGTCGATGATGACCAGGTGACCCTGCTTGTCGAAGAAACCGGCGTCGCCAGTCTTCAGCCAGCCGTCGGCGGTGACGGTGTCGCGCGTCACCTCGTCCTGCTTGAAGTAGCCCTTGAAGACGTTGGAGCCCTTCAGCAGCACCTCGCCGCGATCGTCGATCTTGACCTCTATGCGCGGGATCGGCCGCCCCACGGTGTTGGGATTGGCCTCGGCATCGGCCTGGCAGGCGATCAGGGCCGACGCCTCGGTGGCGCCGTAGACCTGCTTGAGGTTGATGCCGAACGAGCGGAAGAAGCGATAGGTGTCGGGTCCCAGCGGCGCGCCGCCGGTGTAGCACCAGCGCGCCTTGCGCAGGCCGAGCTGGTCGCGCACGGGCCCGTAGACCAGAAGCTCGCCGAACGCGAGGCCGAGCCGGTCGGCCAACGACAACGGCTTGCCGTCGCTGCGTTTCAGCTCGCAGCGCTCGGCCAGCCCGCGGAAATGCTCGAAGACGCGGCGCTTCATGGGCGAGGCGTCGCTGCCCTTGATCTGCATCAGGGTCAGCATGTTCTCCCAGATGCGCGGCGGCGCCAGCATGGCGTCCGGGCCGAGCTCGCGCAGGTCGCGCTGCACGGTCTCGGGGCTCTCCGGACAGTTCACCGTCAGCCGCGAGATCAGCGCCATGCCGAGCGTGAAGGCGGCGTCGCCGACCCAGGCCATCGGCAGATAGGACAGCCAATTGTCGCCCTGCTTGACGTCGTTTACCTCGATGAACGCCTCGGCGGTGGCGATCATGTTGCGATGGCTGAGCATCGCACCCTTGGGGTTGCCGGTCGTACCCGAGGTATAGGCGATCATGGCGAGGTCGTCGGCGCCGCCCGCGGCAAGCTCCGCATCGTAGAAGCCGGGATTGGCAACTCCGAACTTCCTCCCCTCCTCCAGCACGCTGTCGTACGAACGCAGGATGGGATCGTCGTAGAAGGACAGGCCGCGCGGATCGTCGTAGATGACCCAGCGCAATTTCGGCAGCTTGTCCTTGAGCGACAGCGCCTTGTCGACCTGCTCCTGGTCCTCGGCGACGATGATCGACGTCTCCGCATGGTTCAGCACATAGACCAGCTCCGAGGCGATCGAATCCTGGTAGACCGGAACCGAGACGCCACCCAGGACCTGAGCCGCGAGCTGGGCGATATAGAGCTGAGGCCGGTTGTCACCGACCACCGACAGCTTGTCGCCGCGCTTGAAGCCGGTCGCCGCCAACCCGAGGGCGAGGTCGCGCATCTGGTCGCGGTAGCCGGTCCACGTGAAGGTCTGCCAGACGCCGCGGCTCTTCTCGCGTATGCCCGGCCCCTTGGGATCCTGCTCGGCATTGCGTTGCAGGAGCTTGGGCAGCGTCGATGTCGCAGCGTTGTCTACCAGACTCATGCGCGTTCGCTCCGGTTGCCGCCGAGATAGGCCTGGATGACGGCGGGATCGCGCTGGACCTCCTCCGGCGTGCCGGCAGCGATGCGCCGGCCGCGATCGAGCACGACGACACGGTCGGAGATGTCCATGACCACGCCCATGTCGTGCTCGATCAGCACGACCGTGACGCCCCGCTCCTGGTTCACGTCCAGGATGTAGCGCGCCATGTCCTCCTTCTCGTCCTGGTTCATGCCGCCCATCGGCTCGTCGAGCAGCAGCAGGCGCGGCTCGAGCGCCAGCGCACGGCCGAGCTCGACGCGCTTGCGCAGGCCGTAGGCCAACGCCGCCGTCGGCTGCTTGCGCAGGTCCTGGAGCTTCAGGAAGTCGATGATCTCCTCGCAGGCCTCGCGATGGGCGATGTCTTCCTTCTGCGCCATGCCCCAATAGACGACGGAGGCGAGCACGCCCGACTTCATGCGCACGTGGCGGCCGAGCATCAGGTTGTCGAGCACTGTCAACCCGCTGAACAGCGCGATGTTCTGGAAGGTGCGGGCGATGCCCAAGGCGGCGATGTCGCTCGGCTTCTTCTGGGTGATGTCCCGGCCTTCGAGGACGACGCGGCCGGTGTCGGGCTTGTAGAAGCCCGAGATCATGTTCAGGAGGGAGGTCTTGCCGGCGCCGTTGGGACCGATGATCGAAACGATCGCGCCACGTGGCACTTCGAGCGACACATCCTGCACGGCGACGACACCGCCGAACCGCTTGGATACGCTTTCGACCACAAGCTGACTGTCGCCCTCGTGCGCAGCCAAGCGCCGGGCAGACGACCCCGCCATGAACCCTCCCTAATACTCAGCCTCACCTTTGCTTATAGTTGACAACATCATGCAGGCTCCGCTGGGCGAACGCAATGCGCCCTCTTCCTCCCCAGCGAAGCTGGGGAGGTGGCCGCGGAGCGGCCGGAGGGGTCATGAGCAACAGTCGCGGTGCTCATGACCCCTCCGCTCGCTACGCGAGCACCTCCCCATCGCGGACTCCGCGATGGGGAGGTAAGATTTGAGGCTGTCGCCCGAGGAGTTCACCATGTCGCGCCACATCGTCTGTCTCACCTTCGACCACGATCATCTGTCCGGCTTCATTGCACGCGGACTGACGACGCCCACCGCCATATCGCGTGGCGAATACGACGTTGTGGTCATTCCGCGGCTGGTCTCGCTGCTCGACCGCTACGGCATCAAGGCGACCTTCTTCACGCCCGGCCACACGATCGACAGCACGCCGCAAGCCGTCACGCCCTACGTGGAGACCGGGCACGAGCTTGCCCATCACGGCTGGACACACCGCCTGCCCGCTGCGCTGTCGCGCGAGGAGGAAGAGGAGGAAATCGTCCGCGGCAACGAATCGATCAAGCGGATCAGCGGCAGGACGGCGCGCGGCTATCGCTCGCCGGCGTGGGACCTCTCCCCGCACTCGATCGAGTTGCTGCAGAAGCATGGCATCCAATATGACAGCTCCCTGATGGGCCACGACTACGACTGCTACTACGCCCGCCAGGGCGACGTCGCCGAGCTCAAGACGCCGTTCGTGCGCGGCCGGGAGACGACGCTGGTCGAGATGCCGATCAGCTGGTCGCTCGACGACTTTCCCCACTTCGAATACATGCGCCTGCCCAACGGCTCGGTCATGCCCGGCCTGATGAACGCGACGAACGTGCTGGAGAACTTCGTCGACGACTACACCTACATGACGCGCGTGCAGCCCGACTTCGGCATCCTCACCTATACCTTCCATCCCCACGTCATCGGCCGCGGCCATCGCATGATGATGCTGGAGCGCCTGATCCAGAAGCTCATGGAAGGCGGCGCGGTGTTCATGACCATGGAGGCCGCCATGCACGAGTGGCTGGCGCGCCGGCAGACGACAACCAAGGCCGCCGCCGAATAAGCCCGCGGTGACTTTGATCGGACGGCAATTGCATGCATTGCCGTCAGCGTTACGATTTATCGGTATTTCCGGCATTTCCGGCAGCGAGCCTAGTAGCCCTTCGACTTGGCACCCCCTACTGGTTGGAATTCGGACAGTTACGCAAATTTCGCAACGGGAATCGCCCGCATCGGAGAATCGGATTCCGGAGCCTGGCCCGTCTGGATGCAAGCGACCGAACGGACCATCCGCGGTATCGATACTATAACCAAAGTTAACCATCTGTCAATGACTAAAGTTAAATGAGAGCGTTCTCGTTCTGGGGAGGTTTTTGCGTGCCATAGAGGGACAAATCTCGTGGGTCGAGCGGACGTCGACGCCATTGCTTGTGTCGCCTGGAGCGTGATGAGTTCAGCTCGATCCGTCGTCCCGACCGGAGCGCCCCTCGACTTGCTCGGGATAAACTACGCGCGTAGCGGAGGGACCTTCTCTCGACGATAAGCTGCCTATTCGTGGAGAGAAGGTCCCTCCGCTACGCCTCGCTGCGCTCGGCTCCGGTCGGGACGACGAATCGATTTAAACTCATCATGCTCTAGCTCAAGCGCCGGCACTGGCGACCGGGGATTAGGCCTTCAGCCGGCCAGACCGTAGAACCGTACGGCGGTGCCGCCGAACACGGCGTCATGCGTGTCTGCCGGCAGGAGCGTCCCCGCTGCCTCGCGCCAGCGCCGGTAGTTGCTCGCCAGCGTGACGACCGGCCAATCGCTGCCCCACATCAGGCGATCCGGGCCGAACGTCGCGAGCAGGTGATCGACGTAGGGGCGCAGATCGTCGGTCCGCCAATCCGCCTGCGCTTCGGTGACCAAGCCGGACATCTTGCAGCACCAGGGCGTCTCGCGAGCCAGCCGCGCCATGTGATCCGCCCACGGTCTCAGAGCACCATTGGCGATGTCCGGCTTGGCGGCATGATCGATCACGACCGGCAGATCGGGATGACGCTGCGCGAGCTCACCGATGACCGGAAGGTGGCGCGGCTTGATCAGAGCATCGAAGCGCAGGCCGTGGCGCGCCATGGATGCGAGCGCCGGCTGAACGGCGGGAAGCAGGATCCAGTTGGTGTCGTCGATATCCTGCAGCATCGGGCGGAGGCCCTTGAGCAAGGGATCGGCGGCGAGCTCGGCAATGCGTGCCGGCGCGCCGGGCGACGCAAGGTTCGTCCAGCCGATCACGCCGCGCACGAGGCCGGCTGAGCCCCGGGCGACGTCCAGCATGAAGGCCGTCTCGGCCTCGGTGTCCGCCGCCTGCACCAGCACGGTCGCCGTGATGTCGCCCAGCAGCGGGCGAAGGTCGTCCAGCCCATAGTCGCGGGCGATCGACAGATCTGTCGTCAGCCATCGGTAATCGCCGCGCGCGATGGTCCAGACGTGATGATGGGCGTCTACCCGGATCATCTTTCCGGCGTCGGAGCATTCTCGGGCAAGAGGCCGGCGCAGCGCAGCTCGGACCACAGGGCGCCCGGGATCTCGGCCTGCATGAGAGCCGCATTCTGCTTCACTTCGGTGGCCGTACGCGGTCCGGGGATCACGGCGGCCACGACGGGATGCGCCGCGCAGAACTGCAAGGCTGCGGCCTTGATGTCGACGCCAAGGCGCTCGCAGACGGCGCGGATGGCTTGAGCGCGAGCGACCATCTCGGGTTTCGCGGGCACGTAGTTGAAGGTCGTGCCGCCGGCGAGCAGGCCTGAATTATACGGCCCGCCCAGCACGACCTTCACGCCCTTGGCGGCGCAGGCCGGAAACAGCCGGTCAAGCGCGGTGTGGTCGAGCAGCGTGTAGCGCCCGGCGATCAGGAAGATGTCCGGCCGCTCCATTTCGAGGCAGTCGAGCGCGGGCTCGACCAGATTGAGGCCCATGCCCCAGGCCCGGATCTCACCGCGGTCCCGCATGGCGCCCAAAACCTTGGCAGCGCCGGCCATGGCCTCGGCAAACCGGTCCTTGAAGGCGGCGCCATGCCAGTCCTCGGCACAGTCATGAATGTAAACGATGTCGAACCTGTTGAGGCCCGTGCGCTGATGGCTGTCCTCCAGAGAACGCACCGTGCCGGCCGCGGTGTAGTCGAAAGTGCGGCGGAAGGGCAATGCGTGCGCGAAACCCTGGCTCACTTCCCGCGTCTCCGGCGCGGCGTGGAGCAGTCGGCCGACCTTGGTCGAGAGCGTATAGGAATCGCGCGGATGGCGGCGCAGGGCATTGCCCAGCCGGTGCTCAGCCAACCCGGCGCCATAGTGCGGCGCCGTATCGTAGTGGCGGATGCCCACGTCCCAGGCGGCACTGAGGCAAGCGACGGCGTCCTCTTCCGGCACGACGGTGCCGAGATTGCCCAAAGGCGCGCTGCCGGCGCCCAGGGGCCCGGGAGGATTGTAGGCGGTCATGACTGTTCCTCCGGCGCGACGACGCCCTTGGTGAGCAGGATGTTGCCGTAGAAGCGGGGCTCGCCGGTCTGCACGATGGCGTAGGCGGTCTCGCCGGCCCCATAGAAGGCGTTGCGCTCCAGGCTCACGGCTGGCTAGGCGCCATGCTTGGCCAGCGCCGCATTCATCTCGGCGACCACCGGCGGCAACGCACCCGGTTCGCCCACGACCTGCATGACCGCGCAAGGATCGGCGATGAACGTGTCGATCCGGAGCACCGACAGCACGGCCTCCAGCACACGCGGCGTGGAGAGGCCGGGCAAATGGATCAGGCGCCGACCACGCGTGGCGGGATAGTTGGCGTCGACCAGCGCGATGCGATCGCCGTGGCCCATCGCGGCCAGGGCGTGCAGCAGGTCGGGGCCCAGCACGGGATCGAAGCCGAGCAGCATGTTCCCTCCGGTTCTTCCGGCGACCGTAGCAGCCGCTTCCGTTCCTGTCGTCCTGAGCGTAACGAAGGGCCTGCCCCGAGCTTAGCCGAAGGGACCTCATCGCTGCTGGCAATCGACGTGCGAAGATTGGCGCGTCCGCTGATAATCAAGCGCTTCGTCGCGGGTATCTCACGGGATATCGTGGCAAACTAACAGCCCACAAAGGGGAGGTGGTGAGATGTCCATGGGCCAGTCCCGCGGCGACGCCATAGAGGACGGGAATGCCAACAAACCGCCTACAGCGTATTTTACGGAGCTGACGTTTTCCGATGGATCCACACTCCCACTGGAGCCTAACGACATCGTCGTCCTTGTGGGGCCGAACAATTCTGGGAAAAGTGCGGCGCTCCGAGAATTGCCGATGCTGTTGACGGGGGAAAAATCACTAAAGCGGGTACTGGTTTCAGCAAAATGGGAGCGCACGGGAACTACCGAAGAACTAAAGAATTACCTTGCCCAAAACGCGTCGAAACAAAGAGAGGGCACGGGAATGCGCTATCTCGGCCTCGGCTTTTCTCTCTCTGACAGCCACTTGCAGTCGACGTTTTCCAATATGGGAAACATGCTTCCTTTCTTCTTTGCTGCTATGGGCACCTCCAACCGCATCACCTACTGTGACGAGAGGGACAACATCGACTACGTAAATAGCGCGCCCGAACACCCGATACATGTATTGTTTACCAACGATAAAACAGCCAATCGCATCAGCGGCTACTTTCAAAGGGCATTTAAGACTGAACTTTTTCCCTTCCATGGCAGAGCGCGTATCGCTTGCCTAATGGTCGGCAAGAAGCCACCCGTCGAACCGGGAGAGGATCGACTTAACGATACGTATATTGAGAAAGTCCGCGCCAGCTGCCGCCCACTACAAGGCGAAGGCGATGGCATGCGTAGCTTTGCAGCGGTGACGCTGGGTCTTTTAACTACAAGATCCCAGTCAATACTCACACTGGACGAGCCTGAGGCCTTTCTCCACCCGCCCCAAGCTCGGCTTTTAGGGGAATTTATCGTTCGAGAACGCCCTCCGAATTCGCAGCTATTTATAGCCACCCATAACATTGATGTATTGCAGGGCCTCCTAAGCTCGTCGTCCAAGAATATCCGAATTGTTCGCATTGTACGCCGCGGCGATGTCAATCACATCCGCGAGCTATCAAAGCGTGAGGTTGAAGAGATTGGTTCAGACAGTTTGATGCAGTACTCCGGCGTCTTGAATGGAATGTTTCACGAGCGCGCGATCTTGTGTGAAGGAGACGCAGACTGTCTTTTATACCAATCACTTCTCAGCCTGCCGGCAGTTCGAGGTGATAGTGAACCGGACGTTGTGTTCGTCCATTGTGCGGGTAAGGCGCGTCTATCTAAGCTTGTCAGAGCTTTGCGTAATCTCGGCGTGAGATCCGATGTGATCGTAGACATTGATGTCCTACAGGAAGGCCTCAAGTCCCTGGTAGACGCAGCGGGTGCTGATGGGAAAGCTATCACTGGCCCCGGGGCCTCAGTGAAAGCAGCTATAGAGCAGGAAAGGCGAAAAACCCAAGCTGCCAACGTCAAGACCGACATCAACGCACTCCTTGCGGACCTGGGCGATGGTGAGCTTCCAGACGAGATCGCAAAGAAGATAACTCAGGCGGTCAAAACCGTTTCACCGTGGGAAAAAATCAAAACAGGAGGCAAAGCCGCTATCCCTGGTGGGCAAGTATCTCAACAATACGAGACGCTTGAGAAACTCTGCAGGCAATCGGGAATATGGATTGTGCCCGCGGGAACACTTGAGAGATGGAAAAAGACGGTCGGGGGACACGGGCCTCTATGGGCACAGGAGGTTGTAAGCGCTCCAGACTTCGCCACAGATCCGGAACTTGAGCCAGCCCGAGAATTTATAAGAACCCTGTGGCATCGTTCAGAGGAGTGAGCCGCCATTTTCCACGGTGCCCCCGCGCCGTAGCAGCAGGGCGACATCGGGGCGCCCGGCAGGCGCGCGCCCTGCTCTGCCGCGCCTTCCTCGGCCACGTCGCCGCGCAGTCGCACCACCAGGGCGCCGAGCGTGAAAAGATTCACCGTATTTGAGTGGTCGTAGCTCGCCAGCACCGCATCGACGCTGGCCGGTTCCGCCGCCGCCAGCGAAGCGAGCTTCGGCAAGGTCATGTCGCGGCGAAAATCGACGACGGCGCGATCAGCCATGCCCTGCACGTAAAGCGGCTTCACCGCCTGCCACGCCCACGGCAGGGCATCGTCGAGCGTAGCCAGATGCCGCCACACGAGGTTGACCACGCGCACGCCGACCGTGGCCCGGATGTCGACGAAGAGAGCCGCCGTTTCCCCGGCCGCCGCGGACTCCGCGATTGCCGGAAACGGATCGGTCACTCGGCGGCCTGCTTGGAGTCCTGGCCCAGCACGGTGAAGAACGACGCCGACTTGGGCTGCTTGGGCAACTCGACCAGGCCCTCGGTCAGGCGGGCGAAGCGGGCTTCCCTGCCGCGCACGATGCGACCCTCGCTCAGGCTCGGCATGGGATTGCGCGCGATCGGCACGGCGTCGGCCGCGGTGTAGACGCAGATGTAGAGCCCGCGCGACTTGTCGGCGCCGTTGGCCGCCGAGCCGTGCAGCAGCTTGGTGTGCATCAGGCAGACGCTGCCGGCCTTGCCGAGGCAGGGCACCGACTTGGCCAGCGCCTGCTTCTCTTCGTCGACTGCGACCCCGCCGGTGAAACGCTCGCCGTCGAACAGCGACAGCATCGGTCCCTTGTGCGAACCCGGCACCACGGTGAGACACCCGTTGCTCTCGTCGATGTCGTCGAGGAACAGCAGCGCTGTCACGATGTCGGAATTGGTATGCGGCGTGTAGGCGAAGTCCTGGTGGTAGGCGACCTCGGTCTTGGCGCCCGAGAGTTTCAGGTTGATCTTGCAGTGGTGGAACTTGACGTCCGGGCCGATCAGGTCGGCCACCATGTCGACCGTGCGCGCGTCGAGCATGACCTCACGGTAGGCGTCGGAAATGTCGGACGGGTTGTTGATGCGCCGGAGTGCCGGCTTGTCGGCGCTGTGCTCGCTGCCCATGTCGAAGCGCGGCCGGCCGTCGATGGTCGGCGGTCCGAACGGGCTGCTGTGGCCCCGGCTCTCCTCGACCCATTTTGCGATTTCGGCCTTGAGCGCGGCGAGCTGGGATGGCGTCACCGCATCCTCGACCATGAGATAGCCGTCGCGCCAGAAGGCGTCGATCTGCTCGCGGCTGAGAACGGGCATGTGCGTCTCCCTCAATTCGTCGCACTGTCGCCCGTTACAGCCTCGCTGTCATCCTGAGCGTAGCGAGGGACCTTTCCTGTGGGCACTCATCCACCTCCCCCGTCACACGGGGGAGGTCGGGAGGGGGAGAGCCTCACCCCCGTTGCCCGCAAGTTTCAGATCACGATCTCATTCTTGGAAGCGCCTGCTGGATGGCCTTCCCCCTCCCTACCCTCCCCCGTATGACGGGGGAGGAACAAGAGTGCTCAGCGCCCCTTGAACTGCGGCCTGCGCTTTTCCATGAAGGCGGTGCGGCCCTCGATGTAGTCCTCGGAGGCGAAGCATTCCTTCACCAGCCCCGTCAGGCGGCCGAAGTCGGGCTTGCCGTCGAGCCGCGCCAGTTCCTCGACCGTCCGCTTGGCGGCGTGCATGGTGAGCGGCGCGTTCTCGCCGATCAGTTTGCAGTAGTTGTCGACGTAGGCGTCGAGCTCGGCGTCCGGCACGACGCGGTTGAGCAGCCCCATGCCCAGCGCCTCCTCGGGGCTGAAATGCCGAGCGGTGAAGAAGATCTCCTTGGCATAGGCGGGGCCGACGAGGTCCATCAGGTTCTTGAGGCCGGCGGCGCGGTAGCCGAGGCCAAGCCTGGCCGCCGGCACGCCGAACTTCGACTTGTCCGACGCGATGCGGATGTCGCAGGTCAGCGACACCGCGAGCCCGCCGCCGATACAATAGCCGCGGATGCGGGCGATCGTCGGCTTGGAGCATTTGGTCAGGCGGGCGTTGGCGATCTCGCCGATCTTGTCGTAGTAGGCCACCTGCTCGGGCGTCGAGCGCGCCTTCTCGAACTCCGAGATGTCGGCGCCCGACACGAAGGCCTTGTCGCCGGCGCCCGTCACCACCACGACCCGGATAGCCGGATCGTTCTCGAAGTCGTCGAGGATGACCGGAATGGCCTCCCACATGTCGGTCGAGGTCGCATTGTGCTTGGCCGGCTTGTTGAAGATGAGCTTGCCGACCGGCCCATGCTTCTCGGCGATCATGTTGGGCGTGGGACTGATCATGGTGTTCTCCTGCTGGGGGCGCGCCACTCCAGTGGCGCGATCATTCGTTGAGGCAAGCAAAGACGCGCCACTGGAGTGGCGCCACTGGAGTGGCGCGCCCCCAGCGCTAGATGACCCCGCGCTGCTTGAAGCTCGCGATCTGCGCGGCGTCGTAGCCGGCTTCCTTCAGCACGGCCTCGGTGTGCTCGCCCTGCTCGGGCGTGGCGGTGCGCATCTCGAAGGGCGTGCGGCTCATGTTGATGGCCTGGCCGATCAGCTCGATCGGGCCGAGCTTGGGCGAGTTCACCGGATGGGCCATCTTGAGATGCTGGACCTGTGGATCGGCGAACATCTCGTCCATCTTGTAGATGGGACCCGCCGGCACGCCCGCCTTGTTGAGCTTCTCCACCAGCTCGGCGCTGCCGTAGGCCCCGACCCGCTTCTCGATCTCGGCGTTGAGCAGATCGCGGTTGGCGCGCCGCGCCTTGTCGGTCGCGAACTTCTCGTCGGTCATCAGCTCGGGAGCGTTGATGCTTTCGCAGAAGCGCTTGTAGATATGGCCGCCGGAGGCGGCGATATTGATGTAGCCGTCCTTGGTCTTGAACACGCCGGTCGGGATCGAGGTCGGATGATTGTTTCCGGCCTGGCCCGGCACGTCCTTGGCGATGGTCCAGCGCGCGGCCTGGAAGTCGCACATCGAGATCATGGCCTGCAGCAGCGAGCTCGACACCCATTGGCCCTGCCCCGACGTCTCGCGTTCGAGCAGGGCGATCAGGATGCCGATGGCGCAGTGCAGGCCCGCTCCGACGTCGGCCACGGCGATGCCGGCGCGTACCGGTCCCTGGCCTTCCATGCCGGTGACCCACATCAGCCCGCCCATGCCCTGGGCGATCTGGTCGAAGCCCGCGCGCTCGGCATAGGGCCCGTCCTGGCCGAAGCCCGAGATCGAGCCCAGGACGATGCGCGGGTTCACCTTCTTCAGGCTCTCGTAGTCGATGCCGAGGCGGAACTTCACGTCGGCACGGTAGTTCTCGACCACGACGTCGGCCTTTTCGACAAGCTTCTTGAAGACGGCGAGGCCGTCCGGCTCCTTGAGGTTGAGCGTGATCGACTTCTTGTTGCGATGCAGGTTCTGGAAGTCGGGGCCGTGGCGCGGTCCGCCCATGTCCATGTCGCCGGCGCCCGGCGGCATCTCGACCTTGATGCAGTTGGCGCCCCAGTCGGCGAGATAGCGCACGGCGGTCGGGCCGGCACGCACCCGCGTCAGGTCGAGGACGGTGAATCGGGAAAGCGGTCCGGCGGTCATGATTTTCACTCTGCTGTTAATGTCGATCGCAACCCCACCACCTCACCCTGAGGAGCGCACGCAGTGCGCGTCTCGAAGGGTGGGCGACACCGAGACTGCTGCCCACCCTTCGAGACGCACCGCTTCGCGGTGCTCCTCAGGGTGAGGTGGTGGGGCGTCGATGCGTCTACTCTACCCGTACCATGGCCGCGGGATCGATCTCCAGCCACACACGGCTGCCGACCTCGAAAACGGCATTTGGCCCCGTGGAAACACGGACCGGCTTGGCCGCGCCCAGCGGTCGGGCCAGATAGTCCCAGTATTCGCCGAGGTAGGATCGCCCTGCGATTTCTGCTTCCACCGCGAGACTGCTGCCGTTGGGCTTCTGGCCGCTGAGGCCGATCGCCTGCGGTCGCAGGGAATACAGCAATGCGCCGGTCCCACCGGCACCTTCCAACCGTGAGGCGGCTGCCGCAAAACCGTCGAAGCGCACATCGCCGCCATCGAGAGCGCCTTCGAGGAAGTTCGTGCGGCCGATGAAACCCGCGACGAACCGGCTCCTGGGGCGGCCATAGAGCACATGCGGCGCGTCGATCTGCTCGATGCGACCCTTGTTCATCACCACGATGCGGTCGGAAGTGACCATCGCCTCGGACTGGTCGTGGGTGACGTAGACCGTGGTGATCTTGAACTCGTCGTGCAGTCGCCGGATCTCGAAGCGCATCTCCTCGCGCAGGTTGGCATCGAGATTGGAGAGCGGCTCGTCGAGCAGCAGCACCTCGGGCTCGACGACGATGGCGCGGGCCAGCGCCACGCGCTGCTGCTGGCCGCCCGACAGTTCGGCGGGATAGCGGCCCTTCAAGCCGCGCATCTGCACGACGTCGAGGATGGCGTCGACCTTGCGGTCGATCTCGCCACGGCTGAGCTTGCGCACCTGCAGGCCGAAGCCGACGTTCTCGCCCACCGTCATGTTCGGCCAGATGGCGTAGCTCTGGAAGATCATCGACATGCGCCGCTTCTCGGGCGGCACGACGTTGGACGGCGAGGAGATCTGCTGGCCGTCCATCGCAATGGTGCCGGATGACGGCGGCACGAAGCCCGCGATCATGCGCAGGGTCGTGGTCTTGCCGCAGCCGGACGGGCCCAGCAGCGACACGAACTCGCCCGGCATCAGCTCCAGGGAGAAGTCGGAGACGGCCTCGAACGTGCCGTAGCGGCGGACGACGTTCTTCAGGACAAGCTTGCTCATGTCGCGTTGCGTCTCAGCATGAAGTCACGGCCCAGTGCCTTTTGGCCAATGTAGAGGAGCGGCAGGGTCAGCACCTGCAGGATCAGGGCCAATGCTGCAAGGTACTCGAAGTTCCCCTCCTCGCTCATGTCGAAGATCATGACCGAGGCGACCTTGGTGTTGGGCCCGTAGAGGAAGATCGCGGCCGACAATTCGCGCGTCACCGGAATGAAGATCAGCAGCCAGGCGCCCAGGAGGCTGCGCTTGAGCAAGGGCGCCACGACGCGGCGCAGCGCCGTCAGCCGGCTGCCGCCGAGCACGCGCACCGCCTCCTCCATCTCGGGATTGAGGCTGCGGATGGCGGCGCTGGCGTTGACGTAGCCGATCGGCAGGAAGCGCGTGGTGAAGGCCAGGATCAGGATCAGCGCCGTGCCGTAGAGCGCGAGCGGCGGGGGCGCATAGGCGGCATAGAAGCCGATCGCCAGCACGACGCCCGGGATCACGAACGGCGCGATGCAGAGGAAGCCCAAAATGCCGCCGAACGGCACCAGGCGGCGGGTGACGATATAGGCGACGCCAAGGGTCAGGATCACGACGGCGGTGGCGCTGACGCCGGCGTAGAGGAAGCTGTTCAGCACCGACTTTGCCGCCGTGGCGTGCTCGAACAGCACGAAGTGGAAGTTGCGGAACGAAAGGTTGTCCAGGCCGAAGCCCCGGCCCCACGCCTTGGCGAACGCCGCCTGGAGCAGGAACAGGTAGGGCAGGAACACCGCCAGCGCGGCGATGAACATGGCGTAGCCGAACATCGCCCAGCGCCAGCCGCCGAGCCGGATCGGGCGGCGCTCGCCGCCCTTGCCGGTCAGCGCCACAAAGCCCTTGCGCCGGGTCATCAGGCGCTGCAGCAGAATGAGGATGATGGTCACGCCCAGGAGCGGCATGGCGTAGGCCGCGGCGACCTCGACGCGCACCGGATTGCCGAAGAACTGGAAGAGTTGCGTGGTCACCACGTTGAAGCGCGCCGGGATGGCGATCATGGCAGGCGAGCCGAACAGCGCGATCGCCTCGAGGAAGCAGATGATCAGGCCGCCCAGGATCGCCGGCAGGGCGAGCGGCAGCGTGACCCGCCGCATGGTCCGCCAGGCTCCCGCTCCCAGGATGTTGGCGGCATCCTCCATCTCCGACGACACCAGTTCGAGCGCCGCCGTGGTGAAGATGAAGATGTAGGGAAAGGAATAGAGCGCGATGACCAGGGCGAGGCCGGGGAAGCTGTAGATGTTGAACGGACCTGCCTCGGCGCCCGTCACCAGCATGTAGAAGCGGTTGAGCCAGCCGGCATTGGGGCCGGCCAGCAAGATCCAGGCGACGGCGCCGGTGTAGGGCGGCGTGATGAACGTCGCCAGCACCAGCATGCGCGTCAGCCCGCGTCCCGGCATGTCGGTGCGTGCGACGGCCCAGGCGAGCGGGATGGCAAAGGCGCCGGCCAGCGCCGCCGAGGCGCCGCCGAGCTTGAGCGAATTCAGGAGCGCATCGATATAGCGGGAGCGACCGTAGGCGGTGAGATAGTTGGCGAAGGTGAAGCCGCCGGATTTCGGGTCGGTGAAGCTCGTGATCACCAGATAGACGAAGGGGTTCACCACCAGGAACAGCAGGACCGCGATGATCGCGATCCAGATCAGCCACGTCGAATCGAACGAGATCGCGCGCCGCGGCGCGTCGGAGGTGGCAAGTGCCGGTGCTGCGACTGTCATTGCTGGGGGCGCGCCACTCCAGTGGCACGTCTTGTCATTCTCTTCCGGACCGCGCGCTTCCAGCGCGCTTCATGATTCATGAGCGCGCTGGAAGCGCGCGGTCGGTCCGGAAGACCATGACGCGCCACTGGCGTGGCGCGCGCCCAGCATCAATTCCCGAACGTGTCGCGCCACTGCTCGATCACCTCGGGGATGCCCTTGTCGATGTCGGCCACGGTCGGCCGGATGGTCTTGATCTCGCTGATCGGCTTGGCGCCCGGCGGCGATGGCACCTCGGGCCGCAGCGGGATGCCGAAGTGCTTGGCGTTGATCTTCGCCGCCTCCACCGAATAGAGGTACTCCATGAAGAGCTTGGCGGCGTTGGGGTGCTTGGTGCCCTTCATGATCGCCGATGGCGAGATGATCAGCACCGAGCCGTCGGTCGGATAGGACACCGCCAGGGGATTGCCGCGCGCGGCGCTGAACAGCGTCGAGCCGTCGGCGCCCGCCGCGACCTGCCGCTCGCCGGCATTGAGCGCCGTCACCGTGTCGTTGATCGAGCGGCCGATCTGCGGCTTGTTCTTCTCCAGCTTGTCGAAATAGCCCCAGCCATAGAGGTTCTTCATCATCAGCACCCAGGTGCCGACATAGCCGGAGAAGCCGGGATGGCCGGTCGACACCTTGCCTTTCCACTTGATGTCGAGCAGGTCCTGCCACTTCTGCGGCGCCTCCTCCGGCTTCACCTTGGAGGTGTTGTAAGTGATGGTGACCAGACCGGCGGCGGTGGTGTGATAGAAGCCGGCGGGATCGAAGTTCTGGAAGGCCGGCACGATCTTGGACGAGGTTTCCGGGATGTATTTCTCGAAGCGGCCCTCGGCGCTCAAGCGCACGTAGTGGCCGACGTCGGTCGACGAGAAGACGTCGCAGATCGTCTGGTTGTTCTTGATGTCCTGCAGCAGGCGCTGATAGGCGACCTGCGCCGTCGTGCGCACGACATTGACCTTGACGCCGTACATCTCGGTGAAGCCGCGGCCGAGATCCTCCGCGCCCTCCGACGTGTAGTGCGCGACGTACCAGGTGATCTCGCCTTCCTTCTTGGCGCCCTCCTCGAGATCCTTGATGTCCGCATGCGCCACCGGCGCAAAGGCGAGCGCTGCGACGACCGCGAGCCCTGCCAACCCCTTCATCGGTTCCTCCCTGAGCACGATCCCATTATTGTTGGGGCGGCATACGATCACACGATGCAATTGGCTACAAGCGTGAGACATCGCGAACAAGCGCATGACGGAAAACAAATCTTCTGACTGGGCGGCATACTACGAAAAGCTGCGCGACCGACCACCGCGCCGCACATTGGTCACAGCGCTCGATCGGTTCGGCGCGTCCGTGACCGACGCGCTCGCCGTCGATCTCGGCTGTGGCGATGGCCGCGACGTGATCGAGATGCTGCGCCGCGGCTGGCGTGTCGTCGCCGTCGACGCCGAACCCGAAGCCTTGAAACGACTGCAGGCGCGCCCTCTTCCGCAGGGTTGCGATCTCCTGCCCATCCAGGCGCGCTTCGAGGACGTGCCCCTTCCGATCGGGCTCAGCCTGGTGAATTCAAGTTTCGCCATGCCGCTTTGCGAGCCCGAGGCGTTCCATCGCTTGTGGGAACGCATCCACGAGGCATTGCCCTCCGGCGGACGCTTCAGCGGACAGTGGTATGGCCTGCGCGATAGCTGGGCAGGCCGCGCCGGCATGACCTTCGTCGCCCGCGACGAGGCGCTTGCGATGCTGGAGGGACTCGAGCTGGAAATGTTCGAAGAGGAAGAGGACGACGGCGTCACGCCGCGCGGCAACGCCAAGCACTGGCACATCTTCCATATCGTTGCGCGGAAGTAGCCATGCTCTTCCGGACCGCCCGCTTCCAGCGGGCTCATGAGCGCGCAAGATGCGCGCGGTCCGGAAGAATGTAGACAACGCTGCACCGTGTAGCCGACACTTCGAGCACACGAATCGAAGGAGGCACCATGGCCGCCGTTCCCGTCACCGCCGAAATCGCCCGCCGCGCCGCTGTCCTCGCCTGGAACGATCTGCCTGAGGATCTCGTCGAGCGCACCAAGCAGTGCCTGCTCGACTGGTTCGCCGTCACCGTGCCCGGAGCGCAGGAGGAGCTGACCGACATTCTGATCCGCGAGGCGCTGGAAGACGGCGCCAAAGGTCAAGCATCCCTGGTTGGTCGAACCGAGAAGGTGCTGCCCTCGACCGCGACCCTGATCAACGGCGCCGCCAGCCACGCGCTCGACTATGACGACGTCAACTTCTCGATGGGCGGTCATCCGACGGTGACCGTGGTCCCTGCCCTGCTGGCGCTGGGCGAGCAGATCAAGGCGTCGGGGCGCCTCTTCATCGAGAGTTTCGTCGCGGGCTACGAAACCTCGGGCCGCGTCGGCCGCCTGGTCTCGCCCAGCCACTACCAGAAGGGCTTCCATGTCACCGGCACAGTCGGCTCGTTCTCGGCCACGGCCGCAGCGGGCCGCATGCTCGGGCTGAGCGACAGCCAGCTCGCCGTCGCCTTCGGCATCGCCGCCACTCAGGCGGCCGGGCTGAAGTCGAATTTCGGTACCATGTGCAAGCCGCTGCACGCCGGCACCGCCTCCGAGCACGGCCTGCGCGCGGCGCGGCTCGCCGCCAAGGGCTTTACCGCCAGAGGCGATTCGCTGGAGTGCGACCAGGGCTTTGCCTCTTCCCAGAGTGATCACCTGAACACCGATGCCGCGCTCGGCGAGCCGCCGCAGGGCTGGCATCTGCGCAACAACCTCTTCAAGTATCACGCTGCCTGCTACCTCACCCACGCACCGATCGAGTGTGCCAAGGAGATCCGGCTGAAGAGCAACTTCCCGCCCGAACGCGTGCGCAAGATCCTCCTCAGGATCGACGCCGGCGCCGACAAGGTCTGCAACATCCCCAATCCGACGACCGGCCTGGAGGCCAAGTTCTCGCTGCGCCAGACTGTGGCGATGGCGCTGAATGGCGTCGATACGGCGGCGCTCGATTCCTACAGCGACGCCGTTACTCAGGAACCGCGCATGAAGGCGCTACGTGACAAGGTATCGATCGAGTTCAAGCCCAACTGGGAACACTCACTGGCAGAGATGGCGATCCAGCTCGACGACGGCACGACGCTCGAAGCGAGCCACGATTCAGGCATCCCGTGGGCCGACGTCAAGAAGCAGCGCAAGGCGATCGAGACCAAGTTCGAGAGCCTGGTGACGCCGGTGCTGGGCGCCGCCGGCACCCGCCGGCTGTACGACGCCATCGAGCGCATCGACAGCATGAGCGACGTCGGCGAGTTGGCGCGGGCGTCGACGAAGTGAAGACCTCACCCTGAGGAGCGGCCCGCAGGGCCGCGTCTCGAAGGGTGGGGCCAGTCTTGGTGTTGCCCACCCTTCGAGACGCGCACTTCGTGCGCTCCTCAGGGTGAGGTAAGGGTTGGAACGACGCTCCGATAATTCGAGGAGAAGGAATGACAGAGGATTTCAGGACGCGGGCCCGGCTGGTCCCGAAAGGGAACCGCTATGAGGACTTCGAACCCGGCCGCGTGTTCAAGCACCATTGGGGCCGCACCATCACCGAGTCGGAAAGCACCCTCTTCTCGACCCTGACGCTGCACTTCAATCCGCACTACTACAACGCCGCCTATGCCCGCGCCCATGGCCATCCCGGCATCGTCGCCAATCCGATGCTGGTCTTCACCACGGTGTTCGGCCTCACGGTCGAGGATCTGAGCGAGGGCGGCGGGCCCTTTCTCGGCGTCAACGAACTCTCTTTCCAGCAGCCGGTCTATCCCGGCGATTCGCTGCGGGCCGAGTCAGAAGTGCTCGACCGGCGCATATCGGATTCCCACAAGGGATTCGGCATCGTCACCTGGCACACCAAGGGCCTCAACCAGCGCGACGAGCTCGTCATCGACTTCAAGCGCACCAACCTCGTCCGTCTCAGGAACGCCTAAGCCATGCCGTACATCACCGAAGAGCGCCGCATGATCCAGGAGCAGGCGCGCGAATTCACCCTCAACGAGGTCCTGCCCGTCGCCAACAAGCTCGATCCCGAGAAGGGCGACATCCCGATGGACCTGCGCGACAAGATGGCCGAGCTCGGCTACTTCGGCATCCTGATCCCCGAGAAGTACGGCGGGCTCGGCCTCGGCTGCTTCGAGTACTGCCTGGTCACCGAGGAGCTGTCGCGCGGCTGGATGAGCGTCGCCTCGCTGATCGCCCGCGGCAACCTGCTGATCGGCTCGCAGGAGATGAGCGAGGAGCAGCGCGCCCGCTACCTGCCGCGCATGGCGAACGGATCGTTCCTTGGCGCCTTCTCGATGTCCGAACCCAACGCCGGCTCCGACGTCGCCAACATCTCCTGCCGCGCCAGGAAGGATGGCTCGGGCTACCTGATCAGCGGCAATAAGTACTGGTGCACCTTCGCCGACGGCGCCGACTTCCTGATCATCATCGCGCGCACGTCGGATCCGCCGCCGGGCAAGCGCCACATGGGCCTCTCGATGTTCTTCGTCGAGAAGAAGCGCGGCACGCTGCCCAAGGGCATCAGCGGCGCGCCGATCCCCAAGATCGGCTACTTCGGCTGGAAGACGTACGAGCTGGCGTTCGACAACTTCCGCGTCGACGCCACCGACATGATCGGCGAGGAAGGCAAGGCCTTCTACTACGCCACCTCGGGCCTCGAGACGGCGCGCGCCCACACCGCGGCCCGCGCCATCGGGCTCGCCCAAGGCGCGCTCGACGATTCCATCAAGTACGCCAACGATCGCCGGCAGTTCGACCGGCCGATCTCCGACTTCCAGGCGATCCGCTTCAAGATCGCCGAGATGGCGACCCAGATCGAGGCGGCGCGCCAGCTCAACTACTTCGTCTGCGAGCAGATCGACACCGGCCAGCGTTGCGACAAGGAAGCCTCGATGGTGAAGCTGTTTGCCTCGGAGATGGCCGAGCGCGTGTGCAGCGAGGGCATCCAGATCCACGGTGGCGCGGGCTACACCACCCTGCACGCCGTCGAGCGGCACTGGCGTGACGCGCGGTTGACCAAGATCTTCGAGGGCACCTCGGAGATCCAGAAGCGCATCATCTCCGACCGCCTGCTCGGCCGCGGGAGGAACTGATGAAAGTCTCTGAATTCACCGGAAAGAACAATTACTTCGAGGACTTCACCGTTGGCGAGGTGCTGAAACACGCCCGCGGCAAAACCGTCGAGCCACTCGAGCAGGTGTGGATCACCAACGTCACCATGAACACCGCCGAAGGCCACTTCAACGAGCACCTGATGAAGTCGAGCCCGTGGGGCAAGCGGCTGGGCTTCGGCGGCGTCACCATCTCGATGTGCATAGGCCTCGCCGCCCAGGACACCGCCGAGAACGCGCTGATGGAGATGGGGCTGCACAAGATCCGCCTGAAGGCGCCCGTCCATCACGGTGATACGCTTTATTGCTACTCCGAGGTGCTGGAGAAGACAGATGCAGAACAGCCCGACGCCGGCATCGTGCGCTTCAAGCATTACGGCGTGAACCAGCACGACAAGCATGTCTTCGAGGGCGAGCGCTGGGTGCTGATCAAGCGGCGCAGTCACTGGGGAGACAAGTGAACATGGAAACAACGCCTTCCTCCCCAAGCGAAGCTTGGGGAGGTGTCGGCGTCTTACGCCGACGGAGGGGTCATAAGCTTCGACTGAGGCCTTTTGACCCCTCCGTCCGCTTCGCGGACACCTCCCCACGCGTAGCGTGGGGAGGAAGGCTCTGCTCATGAGCGACGGGGCCCCTTTAGGCGCCCTCGACGGTGTGCGCATCGTCGATCTCACGCAGATGCTGGCCGGGCCGTTCTGCACCATGCTGCTGGCCGACCAGGGTGCCGAGATCATCAAGGTCGAGCCGCTCGACGGCGACCACACGCGCATCGTCGGGCCCTACCATGCCGACGACAGGCTGAAGGCCTTCGGCGGCTACTTCGCCTCGGTGAACCGCAACAAGAAGTCGATCGCCATCGACCTCAAGCAGCCCGAGGGCCGCGAGCTGGTGATGCGGCTCTGCGAGAATGCCGACGCCGTGGTCGAGAACTACCGCGGCGGCGTCATGGACCGGCTTGGCCTGGGCTACGAGACCCTGCACGAGCGCTTCCCCAAGCTGGTCTATGCCACCATCCGCGGCTTCGGCGACTGGCGCACGGGCAAGAGCCCCTACACCGACTGGCCGGCCTACGACGTGGTGGCCCAGGCCTTCGGCGGCGTCATGGCCATCACCGGGCCCGACGCCCATACGCCGATGAAGGTCGGCCCGGGCATCGGCGACCTGATGCCGGCCACCATGTGCGCCGTCGGCATCGTCAGCGCCATCCTGCGCGCCCACAAGACCGGCCGCGGCCAATTCGTCGATGTCGGCATGGTCGACGCCATCCTGTCGATGTGCGAGCGCATCGTGCACCAGCATTCCTTCACCGGCGGCGTGCCGGTGCCGGAAGGCAACCACCATCCCCTGCTCTGCCCGTTCGGCATGTTCCCGGCCAGGGACGGGCACGTCACCATCGCCGCCCACGCCGACACACACTTCCCGATCCTGTGCCGGCTGATCGGCCGGCCGGAGATGGGCACCGATCCGCGGCTCGCCACCGTGCAGGATCGCCGCGCAAACCAGGACGAGATCATCGCCGCCGTGTCGGCCTTCACCAGCCAACGCACCAAGGCCGAGCTTCTGGCCCATCTCGGCGGCCAGGTGCCGTTCGGCCCGGTCAACGACGTGCGCGACGTCTTCGCCAACCCGCACTTCGCCGCCCGTGACATGGTCGTGTCCGTACCCCATCCCGGCCTCGACGGCGAGATGAAGGTGGCCGGCGTCGCCATCAAGATGAGCGAGACGCCCGGCCGCGTGCGCCATCGCGCCCCCTTGCTGGGCGAGCACACCGATGAGTATCTGACCGGTCTTGGCCTCAGTGGCGCGGATATTGCGCGTCTGCGGGCCGAAAAGATCGTTGCCTGAGGAGATGTGACATGACCGACCGTCCGCGCCGCGCCCGCCGCGTACAGCTTTCCACGCCTGGTTCGAGCGAGAAGATGATGCAGAAGGCGTCGGAGTCGAAGGCCGACCATGTCTTCCTCGACCTCGAGGACGCCGTCGCCCCGAGCCAGAAGCGCGACGCCCGCAAGAAGATCGTCCAGGCGCTGAAGACGCTGAACTGGAAGGGCAAGACGCGCTGCGTGCGCATCAACGATCTCACCACCGAGTACGCCTTCGAAGACATCATCGAGGTGGTCGAGGGCGCGGGCGAGCACCTCGACACCATCATGATGACCAAGGTGATGACGCCGGCCGACATCCTGTTCGCCGACAAGCTGCTGCACCAGCTCGAGAAGAAGCTGAAGCTCAAGAACCGCATCGGCCTGGAAGCCCTGATCGAGGAGGTCGAGGGCATGCAGAACGTCGACGCCATCGCCAAGTCGACGCCGCGCCTGGAATGCCTGGTGTTCGGCATGGGCGACTTCTCGGCCTCGATGGGCGTCACCAACAAGAACGTCGGCGAGACCGACGGCTATCCCGGCGACATCTGGCACTATGCCCGCTTCCGGCTGGTGATGGCCTGCCGCGCCGCCGGCATCGACCCGGTCGACGGACCGTTCGCCGACTTCAAGAACCCCGAGGCCTACCGCGAGGAGTGCCGGCGCTCGATGATCCTGGGGTGCGTCGGCAAGTGGGCGATCCATCCGTCGCAGATCGAGCATGCGCTGGAAATCTACTCGCCGAAACCGGAGGATGTCGCGCGGGCAAGAAAGCTCGAGAAGGCCTATGCCGAGGCCGAAGCCCAGGGCCTGGGCGCGATCAACGTCGATGGAATCATGGTCGACGTCGCCTCGATCCGCATCCTGCGCAACACGATCCTGAACAAGGCCGACCTGTTCGGGATGTAGGTCGTCGTTCAGTGCCCCACCTCACCCTGAGGGCGCACGAAGTGCGCGTCTCGAAGGGTGGCCACGAGCACCGTGTCTGCTGCCCATCCTTCGAGACGCGCGCCTTCGGCGCGCTCCTCAGGATGAGGTGCGCCGGGTAGCCTGATGAGCCGCGCGATCCTCCCCGTGGCCGCCATGCTGGCCATCCAGGCGATGATCTCGGTCTGCGTGCTGGCGCTCGGCGTCATGATGCCGGCGGTCGCCAAGGACCTCGCGATCGACCCGAAGCTGGTCGGCATCTTCACCGCCATCATCTACGTCGTCGCCGCCGTCCTGGCGCTGGTCGCCGCCGGGCCGATCGTGCGCCTGGGCGCGGTGCGCGTCTGCCAGTTCGCCCTGCTGATGGCGGCGATCGGGCTCGCCTTCAATGCCCTGGCGCTGGTGGCGGCAACGGTCATCGCCGTGATCTTCATCGGCGCCGCGCAAGGCCCGATCAACCCGGCCTCCGCGCACGTGCTGGCCCAGCGCGTCCCGCGCGAATGGTTCGGCTTGGTGTTCTCGTTGAAGCAGACCGGCGTGCCCATCGGCTTCGCCCTGGCCGGCCTCGTCTTCCCTTTCCTGATGGCGCATGTCGGATGGCGCGGCGCCAGCCTGGTCGCGGCGGCCATGGCCGTCGCGGCAATCCTGGTCGTCGAGCTGCTGCGCTCGCGCATCGACGTCGTGGTCGCCTCCGGCCGGCCGTCGGCCGGCATCTGGCGCTCGGTCCGCTTCGTGCTGGGGCACGCCCAATTGCGCGTGCTGGGCTGGTCGGCCCTCGTTTACGTCATCGCCCAGCACACCTTCACCTTCTATCTCGTGACCTATCTCTACGAGCATTGCGGCCTCAGCATCGCCCGCGCCGGCCTGCTGCTGGCGCTGTCGCAGCTCGCCGGCACGGCGATGCGGCTGGTAAACGGCGCCGTCGGCGACCGCATCCCGCGCATGCTGGTGCTGGGCTGGACCGGCCTCGCCATGACCCTGGGCTGCGTCGCCATCGGCCTCATCGAGGCCGACACGCCGTTCTGGCTGATCACGCTCGTCGTGATCGGCTACGGCTCGGTGGTCATCAGCTGGAACGGCACGTCGCAGGCCGAGTTCGCCCATCTCTCGCCGCCCGGAGAGACGGCGGCAGTCGCCGCGGTGCAGACCTCCCTCGCCTTCTCCGGCGCCGTGTTCGGCCCGCCGCTCTTCGCGCTGATCTCCTCGGCCGTCAGCTATCGCGCGGCCTTCTTCGCCGTCGCCGGCTGCGTCCTCGCTGCGGCCGTCTGGCAGCTTTCAGCAGCGCGCTGGGGGCGCGCGACTCCAGTCGCGCGTCTTTAGCTGCAGCCAAGAAGATCGCGCCACTGGAGTGGCGCGCCCCCAGCCTAAGGCTCCTGCATCCCCGCGACGGTGACGATCTCGCCCCACTTCTTGGTCTCGCTGGCCTGGAAGGCGGCGAGTTCCTCCGGCGTGCCGGGGAACGGGACGCCGTAGGTCGTGCGCGTCAGCGTGAGGTAGCTCTCCGACTTCATCGCCTCTCGGATCAGGGCGTTCAGCCTTTCGACGATGGGCTTCGGCGTGCCGGCGGGAACGTAGGCCGCGGTCCAGGCCCACATCTCGAAGCCGGGCACCGTCGAATCGACCGTCGGGAACTGCTCCAGCCCGGGGATGGGCTTCTTGCTGGTCACGCCGATGCCGCGGGCGCGGCCGTCGAGCACCGCCGGCAGCCCGGCCGTGAAATCCGAGAAGATGATGTCGATGCGGCCGCCCAAAAGGTCGCTGACGGCCTGCGGTTGGGTTTTGTAGGGCACGCCCAAGACGTCGATCTTGGCCATGACCCGGAACAGCTCGGCGCCGCCGCGGCTGGAACCGTTGCCGCTGCCGAAGGAGAGCTTGCCCGGCTCCTTCTTGGCCAGCGCAATGAACTCGGCCACGGTCTTCACCGGCAGCTCGTTCTTCACCATGACGATCTGCGCGCCCAGGGTCAGGCCGCAGACCGGCGCAAAACTCTTCACCGGATCGTAGGTCAGCGACTTGTAGACGTGCTGGTTGATCGCCTGCGTGGTCTGGGTGGTGATGAACATCGTGTAGCCGTCGGGTGCCGCGGTGGCCGCGGCCTGGGCGCCGATCTGGCCCTCGGCGCCGGGCTTGTTCTCGATCACGACCGACTGGCCGGTGAGCTTGCCGAGCTCGTTGGCGATCACGCGCGCCACGGTATCCGTGGCGGTGCCGGGCCCGAACGGCGCGATGACGCGTATCGGCTTGGATGGGAAATTCTGCGCCGATGCCCGCCCCGTCGCGGCCAATGCACCGGCCGTCGCGATCACGGCCCGCCTGCCGAGCACCTTCATCCAGTCCTTCCTTTCGTCTTCTTCTCCGGCTCGTCGGCGAGATAGTGCCGTTCACCCGTGCGCGGATTGTAGAACACGCCGACCGCCTTACCAGTGTCGGGATCGATGAAGCGCTCTGCAGTTTTGCTCCAGCCCGCGCCGGCCTTTCGCGTAGCAATGGCTTGTAGACCACGCGCTCGAGCAGCGCGCCGACCGCGATGGTGCGATGCGATCACGATCCCTGCGGCTCGATCACCGCCGCCGTGCCGTAGGCCACGATCTCGCTCATGGTCTCGCCGATCTCCGAGGAATCGAAGCGCATGACCAGGATGGCGTTGGCGCCCATGGCCGTCGCGTTGGCAACCATGCGGTCGGTGGCGTGACGGCGCGCCTCCTCCAGCATCTGGGTGTACTCGTGGATCTCGCCGCCGACGATGGAGCGCAGGCCGGCGACGATGTTGCCGCCGATGCCGCGGCTGCGCACGACCACGCCGAAGACCTGGCCCAGGGTGGTCGCGACCCGGTGGCCCGCAATGTTTTCTGTCGTGGCGATGATCATGAAGCGCCCTTTCGCAAGCTGATCTGACGAACCGCGGCCAGCCTACGCTGCCCCAGCCGGGGGTGGTAGCGTTCGGGCAACAAGGAACGGAGGAAACGAGATGCGTGGTTGGATCGCCGCCTTGTCGGCCGTCATTGTCGCCGCCGGCAGCGTGTCGGCCTTGTCGCCGGCCTGGGCCCAGAAGGCCGGCGGCAACCTGCGCGTCACGCACCGCGACAACCCGCCCAGCGCCTCGATCCACGAGGAGGCGACGATCTCGACGGTCATGCCCTTCATGTCGATCTACAACAATCTTGTCGTCTTCGATCCCAAGTCCAAGCAGAACGCGCCGGACGCGATCGTCCCCGACCTCGCAACCGAATGGAAATGGAGCGACGACGGCACCAAGCTCACCTTCAAGCTGCGCGACGGCGTGAAGTGGCACGACGGCAAGCCCTTCACCAGCGCCGACGTGAAGTGCACCTGGGACATGCTGATCTCGCCTGAGAGCAAGCTGCGCAAGAACCCGCGCAAGTCGTGGTGGTTCAACCTCAAGGAGGTCACGGTGAACGGCGACCAGGAGGTCACCTTCCACCTTGGTCGGCCGCAGCCCTCGGTCCTGACCATGCTGGCCGGCGCCTTCTCGCCGGTCTATCCCTGCCACGTGCCTGTGGCGCAGATGCGCACCAAGCCGATCGGCACCGGCCCCTTCAAGTTCGTCGAGCTGAAGCAGAACGAATCGATGAAGGTGGTGCGCAACCCCGACTACTGGAAGAAGGGCAGGCCCTACCTCGATTCGATCGAGTTCAGCATCATCCCCAATCGCGCCACCTCGGCGCTGGCCTTCACCGCCGGCAAGGCCGACATGACCTTCACCGCCGAGATCGCGGCGCCCGCGCTGAAGGACCTCAAGACGCAGGCGCCGTGGGCGATCTGCGAAATGCTGCCGACCAACACCCAGGCCAACCTGCTGGTCAACCGCGACAAGCCGCCGTTCGACGACGCGCGCGTGCGCAAGGCGATGGTGCTGGCGATCGACCGCGACTCCTTCACCCACATCATCGGCCAAGGCACGAACCGCATCGGCGGCACCATGCTGCCGCCGCCGGAAGGCCGCTGGGGCATGCCGGCGGAATACCTCGCCACGGTCGCGGGCTATGGCGCCGACCATGAAAAGGCGCGCGCCGAAGGCCGCAAGATCATGGCCGAGCTGGGCTACAGCGCCGACAAGCCGCTCAGGATCAAGGTCTCGACCCGCAATATCCCGACCTACCGCGACCAGGCTGTGATCCTGATCGACCACCTCAAGCACGTCTTCATCCAGGGTGAACTGGAGCCGCTGGACACGGCGGTCTGGTACAACCGCATGGTCCGCAAGGACTACACCGTGGGCATGAACGTCCAGGGTGTCGGCATCGACGATCCGGACGTGGTCTTCTACGAGACCTTCAGCTGCGGCTCGGAGCGCAACTACACCAACTATTGCAATCCCGAGCTCGAGAAGCTGTTCGAGCAGCAGTCGCGGATGCAGGACGGGGCCGAACGGCGCAAGCTCGTCTGGGAGATCGACAAAAAGTTACAGGAAGATGGCGCCCGACCCGTGATACAGCACGACTGGGGCGCCACCTGCTGGCGGCCCGAGGTCAAGGGACTGAACCTCGCCATAAACACGATCTATAATCACTGGCGGTTCGAGGACGTTTGGCTCGACCGCTAGACACGGAGGCATCGATGAAGCTCTACATGCACCCGGTATCCACCACGAGCCGTCCGGTGATGCAGTTCATCGCCGACAACGACATCAAATGCGACATGGAGGTGGTCGATATCCTGAAAGGCCAGCACTACGAGCCGGCCTACAGCAAGATCAATCCCAACCATCTGATCCCGATGCTGGAGGACGGCGACTTCCGGCTGACCGAGAGCGCGGCGATCCTGCGCTATCTCGCCGAGAAGATCGATTCGCCGACCTATCCGAAGGACCTCAAGCAGCGCGCCCGCGTGAACGAGGTCATGGACTGGTTCAACTCCAACTTCTATCGCGACTGGGGCTATGGGCTGATCTATCCGCAGCTCTTCCCACACCTCAAGCGCGAGGACGCCAAGGTACAGGAGGCCGTGGTCGCCTACGGCAAGGAGAAGTCCAAGATCTGGCTGCAGATCCTGAACGACCACTTCATAGGGCCGAACAACAAGTACCTGAGCGGTAACCAGCTCACGGTCGCGGACTATTTCGGCGCCGCCATCACCACGGCGGGCGAGCTTGTCCATTGCGATTTCTCGGCCTATCCCAACATCAAGCGCTGGCTCGACACCTTCAAGGCCGGGCCGAACTACGCAAAGGTCTACGAAACCTTCAACGGCTTCTGCGCCTCGACCAAGGGACAGCCCTGGCAGGCGATCACCTGATTAGGAGACTCCGATGATCAAGGGTCTGCACCACAACGCCTATCGCTGCCGCGATTCGGAGGAGACGCGGAAGTTCTACGAGGACTTCCTCGGCCTGCCGCTCGTGAACGCCTTCAAGATCGAGACCACCCAGACCGGCCGCAAGACCGGCACCGGGGTGCTGCACTCCTTCTTCCAGCTCGACGACGGCTCGTGCCTCGCCTTCTTCGAGGCGCCCGACATGCCGTTCGAGTTCAAGGAGCAGCACGACTTCGACCTGCACATCGCGCTCGAGGTCGAGCCCGACGCACTCGACAGGATGTTCGCCAAGGGCAAGTCGGAAGGCCGCGAGGTCCGCGGCGTGAGCGATCACAAGTTCATCCGCTCGATCTACTTCCGCGATCCCAACGGCTACGTCATCGAGCTCGCGGCAAAGGTTCCGGGCAAGGAACGCGACATGGATCCCGAGCAGAACCATGCGCGCGACATCCTGAACGACTGGCAGGTGAAGAAGCGCCAACCGGCAAAGGCGGTGGCGTAAGACACAACGACGGAGGAGACGATGAAGCGTGGCGTTGTGCGGGCGCTCGGCGCCCTGTTGAGTGCTGTCGCGTTTTCATCCTCCTCCTTCGCCGCCGACCCGCCGCAGTTCCAGGTCGATCCGTTCTGGCCCAAGCCGCTGCCCAACAACTGGCTGCTGGGCCAGGTGGCGAGCGTCGCCGTCGGGCCCGATGACCATGTCTGGGTGCTGCAGCGGCCGCGCTCGCTCACCGACGACGAGAAGGGCGCGACGCTGAAGCCGCCGCGCAGCAAGTGCTGCGCGCCCGCGCCCTCGGTCATGGAGTTCGATGCCGACGGCAACTTCGTCCAGGGCTGGGGCTTCCCCGACATTACGCCGTGGGTGGCGAACGAGCACGGCATCCATGTCGACCGCGCGGGCTTCGTCTGGATCGCGGGCAACGCGGCCAACGACAGCGCGATCTTCAAGTACACCAAGGACGGCAAGCCGGTGCTGGCCATCGGCAAGCTCGGGCCCACGGGCGGCAGCAACGACACCGCCCTGCTCGGCCGGCCGGCCGACATCCAGGTCGATACCGACGCCAAGGAGGTGTTCGTCGCCGACGGCTACGGCAACCGCCGCGTCATCGTGTTCGATTCGGAGACCGGCGCCTACAAGCGGCACTGGGGCGCCTACGGCAACAAGCCGAACGACGACAAGCAGCCGGTCTACGACCCGGCGGCGGCGCCATCGCAGCAGTTCGGCAACCCGGTGCACTGCGCCAAGCCGTCGAAGGACGGCATGGTCTATGTCTGCGACCGCACCAACAACCGCATCCAGGTCTTCAAGAAGGACGGCACCTTCGTGACCGAGTGGTTTTATGACAAGCCGACATTGGGCGCCGGCGCGGTGTGGGACCTGAACTTCTGGCCCGACGCCAACCAGACCTGGCTGTTCAATATCGACGGCGAGAACAACCTCTTGCGCATCCTGCAGCGCAGCGACGGCAAGGTCGTCGGCGGCTTCGGCCGCTCGGGCCGCCAGGCCGGCAACTTCCACTGGGTCCACAGCATCGCCGTCGATTCCAAGGGCAACATCTACACGGGCGAAGTCGACAACGGAAAGCGCGTGCAGAAGTTCAAGCCGGACCGGGCGCCTTAGCAATCAGTTTTGTGGCTCGCTGTCGTATCGGCGTAGTTCGGCGTCGATCTCGGCGTCGATCGCCTTGGCGTCCCGAATGAACTGCCCCCAGGTTATTTGACCCGCAATCAATCGCTCATAGTTGGCGTCTGCATTGCCATGGGACGCCTGCAGGACGGGGACGATTGGCGGAAGGCGCCCCCGGGCCACTTCCAGCGAGAATTGGCGACACGGGATGATGTAGTCCCGAAGCAGGCTCTGCAGGTGTTGCGCTTCCTCTGGCGTAGCCTTGTCCGTGCTGAATGCGATCTCCGGCGAGGCGCGCGAGCCGATTTTGTCCTTCAAGGCCAGAAATGCGGGACTGGCGTTCTGCTTCGCCTGACATTCCGCCCACGCGCGCCGGGATCCATCGAGAGAGCGTTGCGCACTGGCAGCCGCGGGAACGGCGGTACAGGCCAGGAGAACGAGCAGAATACGAGCAATTGTCATCATGGAACGGCTCCTCATACCGCGAAGACGACTGCTTCCCGTATTTCGTTACACCCTTCTCCCTAAACTTTCGCTCCCGCCGCCGCCAGCGCGTTGGCTTTCGCATCGGCCATCGGGTAGGTGCGGTGCATCATGATGCGCTGGGCGTTGAGGCCGCCACCGGCCTGCAGGGCCACGACGAATTGCCAGCCGCCATAGGCGTCGGCCGTCAGGTCGCGGATCAGGTTGTAGACGCGCATGCGCGTCTCGGGCTCCGCTCCCGGCACGCTCTTCAGGTACTTGCGCAGGTACTTGCCGGACTCCTCGTTCCGGAGATCGGCCTCCAGCGGCACGGTGATCACCAGGCCGCCGCTGACGTCGTGCAGGTGGCGCACCATGGCGTGGTAGTTCGACGCCCAGTGGAACTTGGCGACGTTGATGGCGAGCACATTGGGATGGACCATGCCGGACGGCGTGCGCTCGTAGTGCCGGCAGGCATAGTCCAGGCTCATGCGCATCATCTCGGCGAAGTTTATGAGCTCGGAGACGGCGTTCTGCGCCACCGGATCCCGCTCCTTGCCCTGATGCTCGAGGACGAGCTGGGCGAGGCCGACATAGATCTGCGACACCCGCACGGCATCGACCACGCCGCCGGTGCGTTCCCACAGCCCGAGCGACTGGGCGAACAGGCTGGCGAGCTGGACCTCGCCCGCCAGGAACACCCGGTCCCACGGCACGAACACGTCGTCGAACACCACGAAGCCCTCGGGGATGCTGTGGTGCGCGCTCGCCGGATAGTCGAAGGCATTGAGCTCGGCCGGCGCGAAGCTGCGGTTGATGACCTTGACGCCCTTGGTGTTGACCGGGATCGAGAACGACACGGCATAGTCGGTCTCGTCCTGGCGCATTCCCTTGGTCGGCATGACCACCAGCTCGTGGCTCAGCGACGCGCCGGTGATGTGCAGCTTGGCGCCGCGCACCACGATGCCGTCGTTGCGCCGCTCGACGATGCGCAGGTAGAGGTCGGGATCGTCCTGCTCGTGCGCCTTGCGCTTGCGGTCGCCCTTGGCGTCGGTGATGACCTCGGCAGCGCGCAGGTCGTTGTCGCGGGCATGGCGGTACATCGCCTCGATGTTGGCGGCGTACTGCGGGTTCACCTTGGCGACGGCGTCCTTGACGCTCATCAGCGCCATGTAGACGCCGCTCACCAGGCCGACGATCGAGGTGTGGTTCATCAGATCGACGCGCTTGGCCAAATCGGCCTCGTCGCGCGCACCTGATAGATGCGGTGGGCCTGCCCGCCCTCCTCCGTCGTGAAAGCGCGCAGCTCGCCATGCGTCGGATGGGCATAGTCGTAGTCGCGCGACGCCACCTCGATCGGCACCCGAAAGCGCGGATGCGTGGTGATGTCGTCGATCCGCTCGCCATCCCAGTAGGTCACGCGGCCGTCGCGCAGGCTCTCGACGTACTCTGCTGCGGTCTTGAGGCCCATGACGTCCTCCCTAGCCCAGGTTGCGCCGATAAAGCGCGATCAGGCGCTCCCAGTGCCGTTCGGCGGCGGGCTTGTCGTAGCACCAGCGTTGCGGGAAGGCGAAGCCGTGATGGACGCCCATCTGCACCTCGAGCTCACCCTTGGCGCCCGAGGCGTCGAACAGCTCCTTCAGCTTCTTGACCATGTCGGGAGGCGCCAGCTCGTCGTGCTCGGCGCAGGAGATGTAGAGCTCGCCCTTGGCCTTGCCGAGCGTGAGATGTGGGCTCTCGACCGCGTCGCTCACCAGCCAGGTGCCGTAGAACGACGCCGCCGCCGCGATGCGGTCGGGATAGCGCGCCGCCGCCGCCAGCGAATACGGCCCGCTCATGCAGTAGCCGTGGGTGCCGACCGGCCCCTTCTTCGACTCCTTCTGCTGGTCTGCAAAGGCAATCAGGGCGGCGAGGTCGTCCATGACCGGCGGAATGGTCATCTTGGTACGTACCGCCCGCATGCGGGTGTGGTCGGCGCTGCCCTGCTCCAGGACGTCGGGGCCGTACTTCGTGTCCCTGCCGGCGCGGTAGTAAAGATTGGGCAGCAGCACGTAGTAGCCCGCGGTCGCCAGCCGCCGGCTCATGTCATAGAGCTCCTCGCGGATGCCCGGGGCATCCATCAGGAACAGCACGGGCGGGTACGGCCCGCCCCGTTCCGGATGGCAAACGAAGGTTTCCATCGCCCCGTCCTTGGTCGGGACATCCAGAATCTTCTCGATCATGCGTTTGATTCCCTCCTCGCGCTTGTTGTGCATGCCAGCACCTTGCTACGCTTTCCTCAACAACAAAGCCCTGGGAGGGGACTTCTGATGAAGCGTGCGTTTTGTGGTGCAGTACTGGCCGTCGCGGCGATGGCTGGGGGAGCGTCGGCCCAACAGTTGACCGACGACACGGTGAAGCTTGGTGTGCTCACCGACATGTCGAGCCTCTATGCCGACATCAACGGCCCTGGCGCCGTGATCGCGGTCCAGATGGCGATCGAGGATTTCGGCGGCTCGATCGGCGGCAAGAAGATCGAGATGATCCAGGCCGACGTGCAGAACAAGGCCGACGTCGCGGCGACCATCGCCGGCCGCTGGTACGACACCGAGAAGGTCGACGTGATCCTGGGCGCTGGCGCGTCCTCCTCGTCGATCGCCACCTCGCGCGTCGCCGCCGACAAGAAGAAGATCTATATCGCGCCCGACCCTGCCTCGTCCGACATCACCGGCAAGCTCTGCAACGCCTATACCGTGCATTGGGTCTACGACACCTTCGCCCTGGCCAACGGCACCGGCTCGGCCGTAGTCAAGGCGGGCGGCGACAGCTGGTTCTTCCTCACGGCCGATTACGCCTTCGGCTACGCCCTGCAGCGCGACGTCGCCAACGTCGTGACCAAGGCGGGCGGCAAGGTGCTCGGTGAGGTGCGCCACCCGATCAACACCAACGACTTCTCGTCGTTCCTGCTGCAGGCCCAGGCCTCCAAGGCCAAGGTGATCGGCCTCGCCAACGCCGGCGGCGACACCATCAACGCGATCAAGCAGGCGTCGGAGTTCGGTATCGTCAAGGGTGGCCAGAAGCTGGCCGGCCTGCTCGTGTTCATCTCCGACGTCCATTCGCTGGGCCTCGAGCGCGCCCAGGGGCTGAACCTCACAGAGGCCTTCTACTGGGACCTCAACGACAAGACCCGCGCCTTCGCCAAGCGCTTCGCCGCCAAGAACAACGGCAAGATGCCGACCAGCGTGCAGGCCGGCTTCTACTCGGGCGCGCTGCAGTACCTGCAGGCCGTGAAGGCCGCCGGCACCGACAACAGCGACGCCGTCATGGCCAAGCTCAAGGAGATCAAGTGGGACGATCCGGTCTTCGGCCAGAGCTACATCCGCGCCGACGGCCGCAAGATGCACGACATGTACCTGTTCGAGGTCAAGAAGCCGTCGGAGTCCAAGGGCCCCTACGACTACTACAAGCTGGTCTCGAAGATGTCGGCCGAGGAGGCGTTCCGCCCGCTCGACCAGGGCGAATGCCCGTTGATCAAGAAGTAAACCCAGGAGACAGCCATGGCTGACCAGTCGCAGATCTACGTCGGCGTCGCGGGCTACTTCGGCAAGTCCGACCACAAGGGCAAAGTCGGCGTCTTCCGCCGCGCCGCCAACGGCGGCGACTGGCAGCACGTGCTGGGCGCCGTCGAGGCCTATACCGTCGTCGTGCATCCGCAGGATCCCGAGACGGTGTTCGCCGGAACCAGCGACGGCGTGTGGCGCTCGAGCGATCGCGGCGCCACCTTCCGACGCACCGGCTTCCCCGACGAAAAGAAGCAGGTCTGGTGCTTCATGGTCGACAGCCGCGATCCCAAGCGCATCTTCGCCGGCGCCTCGCCGATCGACGTCTATCGCAGCGACGACGGCGGCGCGAACTGGAAGAAACTCGCCACGCCCAAGGTCGGCGAGCACTGCAAGGGGCCCTTCGCCTCGCGCGTCATGCGCCTGGCCCAGAACCCCCAGAAGCCGGACGAGATCTATGCCGCGCTGGAAATCAACGGCGTGATGCGCTCGACCGACGGCGGCGAGACCTGGGAGGACTGCAGCGCCGGGCTGATCCAGCTCGCCGAGCGGCCGCATCTCAAGAGCCAGATCGTGAGCGACACCACGGCCGAGGGGATGCTCGACGGCCACGCCGTCACGATCAACGCCGACGATCCCGACAGCCCGATCGTGGCCCTGCGCATGGGTCTGTTCCGTACCCGCGACGGCGGCAAGAGCTGGCAGGACATGGAGGTCGGCCGCTTCTCGCCCACCACCTACGGCCGCGACGTCAAGGCCTCGCCGACCGAGCCCAACACGCTCTACGCGGCACTCTCCGTCGCCGCCGCCAGCCATGACGGCGGCCTCTATCGCAGCGCCGACGGCGGCAAGAGCTGGCAGCGCTTCGACAAGGTCCAGGTGCACGGCACGATCATGTCGATCGGCCTGCATCCCAGCGATCCAAAGCAAGTCTATATCGGCGCCCGCTATGACGGCGAGGTGTTCGGCACCCAAGACGCGGGCAAGACCTGGCAGGCGATGCCGCTGCCGGGCGAGGTGCAGCATATTTATTCGGTGGCGTGCGGATAAGCGGTCAGTACTAGTGCAATTATTGCACTAGTGGAGGAGCCTCGGTGAGCATCGAAGGCCTGGAATTGATCGTCGGGACAGCTCCGGCGAGGATTCTCGGAGCCGCGCGAGAGTGGGCGCGTCAGCACCAGGACGAGTTGATGGCCACGTGGCGGGAGTTGAACGGGTGAGCTCAGGCGACAAGATGCGCACGATCGTGGCGGCCAAGGCCAAGGCACCCACGACGCTCGCCCTCAAGTGGTCCGACGGCACGCGAGCCGACGTGGATCTCCAGACAATGCTGCGCGACAGGAGACTGCGCGCGCTACGCGAATCTTCGGAATTCGCGCGTGTTCATGTTGGCGCATGGGGTCATTCGCTTGAGTGGCCGTCCGGCGTGGAATTGGGGGCCGATGCTCTTTGGCTGGAGACGCTATCGGCGACGGGACATGAGGATGCCCGCATCTTTTTGGAATGGCGCCTGGGACACGGGTTGTCGCTCGCAAAGGCAGCGGATGCGCTCGGCCTGTCTCGTCGCATGGTTGCCTACTATTACCCGGAATCATAAATCCGAGAAACGTGGTTTGAGGCGTTTTCGGTGAACGACAGTCTTTGTCCAGACGAACGGTACGGCGCGGGTGTTGTAGCTGGCGACGAAGTCATCGATGTGGTCCCTGAGCTGTTGGATGTCGGT
>JACPOB010000019.1 GCA_016185145.1 Rhodospirillales bacterium
GGCTCGCTCATGACTCATGAGCGAGCCGGAGGCTCGCGGTCCGGAAGACCATGATCTGATAACCCCATGAGATAAGCTCGTGCACAATTCCGGCAGGAACTGCCATCTTGCCGGAAATAATGTGTATCTACACGAGTAATCCATGAGTCCCGCCGAGCGCCGGCAGATGATGCTGGCCGGGCCGATCGTGCCCACCATTCTCGCCCTCGCCATGCCGAACGTGCTGAACGTGGCCATGCAGAGCCTGGTCAGCATTTCCGACGGCTGGTTCGTGGGCCAGCTCGGCATCGTCGACCTGGCCGCCCTGGCGCTGGTGTTCCCGACCCAGATGACGCTCGGCATGATGTCGGCCGGCGCCATGGGCGGCGGCATCTCCTCCTCGGTGGCGCGCGCCCTGGGCGCCGGCAACCGCGCCGCCGCCGAAGCGGCGGCCGTCCATGCGCTGGCCATCGCGCTCGGCATGTCGGTGCTGTTCGCCGTCGTGTTCGTGGGCTTCGGCCGCACGATCTACGGTGCGCTGGGCGGCAGCGGCGCCGCGCTCGATCGCGCCGAGGCCTTCGCGACCGTCCTGTTCCTGGGTTGCGCCGCCCACTGGGTCGCCAACTCCATGGCCTCGGTGCTGCGCGGCACCGGCGACATGAAGACGCCGGGCTATGCCCTGGTCGCCGCCGCGGCGCTGCAGATCCCGCTCACCGGCGCGCTCACCTTGGGCTGGTTCGGCCTGCCCGCGCTCGGCATCCGCGGCCCCGCCCTGGCGGCCGTGATCTCCTTCGCCCTCGCCGCCGTCTGGATGCTGAGCAGGCTTTTGGGGCCGAAGGCCGCGCTGCGCCTGCATTGGCCGCAAGGCGGCTTCACGTGGGCCGCCTTCCGCGACATCCTGAAGGTCGGCCTGATCGCCTGCCTGGTCGTCATCCTGACCAACGGCACCGTGCTGGTGGTCACCGGCCTGATCGGCCGCGAAGGCGACGGCGCCATCGCCGGCTACGGCATCGGCAGCCGCCTGGAATACATGTTGATCCCCATCAGCTTCGGCATCGGCGCCACGCTGACCGCCCTGGTCGGCACCAACATCGGCGCCCGGCAATATGCCCGCGCCCAGCGGCTCGCCTGGACGGGTGCGGCGATGGCGGGCGGCATCGCGGCCGTCATCGGCATCGTCGTGGCGGTCTGGCCCGACCTCTGGCTCGGCCTGTTCACCGCCGATCCTAGGGCGCTGGCCTCGGGCCGCCACTATCTCAACATCGTCGGCCCGGCCTACGGCTTCTTCGGCGTCGCCATGGCGCTCTACTTCGCCTCGCAGGGCACCGGCGAGATGTACTGGCCGGTGGCGGCCAACCTCACCCGCATCACCATCGCCGGCGGCGGCAGCCTGCTGGCCCTCGACCAGTTCGGCTGGGGCGTCTCGGGCCTCTACGCCTGCGTCGCGGTCGGCATCATCGCCTTCTCGGCCCTGCTCGCCTTCTCGACGACCCGGCGGGCCTGGACGGGAGCCTGAATCGGGGCGACAAGGCCCGCATGAAGAAGGTCCTCGTCATCGGCATCGGCGTCGGCGATCCCGACCAGCTCACGGTGCAGGCCGTGCAGGCGCTGAACCGCGTCGACGTGTTCTTCGTCATGGACAAGGGCGTCACCAAGGGCAAGCTGCGCGCCGTGCGCGAGGAGATCCTGCGCCGCCACGTGAAGGACCGACGCTACCGTATCGTCGAGGCGGCAAGCCCGCCGCGCGACCCGTCGCCCGCCGACTACCGCGCCTCAGTCGATGACTTGAACCAGGCCAAACAGGTCGTATTCGCGAAGCTGATCGCCCAAGTAGAGGATGGCGAGACCGGGGCCTTCCTCGTGTGGGGCGATCCCATGCTCTACGACAGCACCATACGCAATCTCGACGCGCTGAAGGAAAGCGGCCTCATCTTCGACTACGAGGTGATCCCCGGCATCACCGCGATCCAGGCGCTGGCTGCGGCACACAAGATCCCGCTCAACCGAATCGCCGAAGCCGTGACCATCACGACGGGGCGCAAGCTCGCCAACGGGTTCCCGCCGGGCGTCGGCAGCGTCGTCGTCCTGCTCGACGGCGAGGACACCTATCGCCGCTTCGCCGACTCCAAGGTCCATGGGGACGTCGAGATCTACTGGGGCGCCTATCTCGGCACGCCGGACCAGATGCTGATCGCCGGCAAGGTCAAGGACGTGGCCGAGGAAATCCATCGTCGCCGCAGCGATGCGCGCCGCGCCAACGGATGGATCATGGATACCTATCTGCTGCGCCGGGCAGCGACGTAACTGAATCACTTCTTCCCTAGCTTCGCTGCCAGGCCCGTGCACACGTCGTTCATGCTCCTCTCCCCCGATAGGGCCCGATAGGGGGAGAGGTTGGGTGAGGGCGTTCACGCGCCTTCGATGCCCCCTCTCCTAGCCTCTCCCCCTAGCGGGGGAGAGGAACATGAGAGGTCGTCGAGGCCTGCTACGCCATCTTGCCAACGACCGTCTTCATGTCCGCCGCCGTGAACAGCCGCAACGTCTGGGTGCGGATGTTGCCCAGGGCGCCGACGCTCAGGGCCAGCGACGTCACGGCGAGGTCGTCGGGCGCCTCGAGAATGCTGACGATGTCGTACTGGCCCTGCGCCCAGTAGACGTCCTTGACCGTCACGCCGCACTTCTTGGCCATCTCCTTGAAGGCATCGGCCCGCTTGGGCGAGTCCTTGGCATTGCGGACTCCTTGTTCGGTGAAACTTCCCAGCACGCAATAGGTCGCCATCGTCATCCTCCCTGGATCGATTGGGAACGGACTCACATACGGCACGCGCTTGCGACTCCCTCGGGCGGTCGCTCCGGCATTATCCGCCGATCGCTCATTGGGCGATAGACCTCTATTGGCCCTTGTCGGCGGTTTTCGCTTCCCGATCGGTTCCATGGGCGCGCAGGCAGCCGCGCACGATCGGCGCGCAGACGCCTTCCCGGCCGACGACGTCGTCGTTGTCGCCGGTGTAGTTCAGCTCGGCGACCTTGCCGTCGACCACCCGGACGATCGCGTGACAGTAGGAGCCGCTCTTTCCGATCTTGAATCCTCCCCCGACCACCGGAACGCTGACCTCCACACCGCCGGTGTTCTCGTTCTTGAGCTCGTAGGACAGGAGCTCGGTGCGTTCGTCGAGGCGCTTGGTGCGGGTCGGAATGCCGGCGCAGGCCTGGAACGTATCGGCGTTCATGCCGAGGACGGCGCGGCGGCCGTCCGTGGCGACACCATAGCCGGAGGCGCAGGCGCCAACCAGGAACGCGGCGAACAACAAGACCAGCACGCTACGCGTCATGACAACTCCATCAGCGCTCGAAGATGCATGGGAGTTCGAAAATAAGAAATGCGTTCGGCCGGTCGAGAGGATGGCCTGTGATCAATCATCCCAGGCGCAGCAGCGGTATTGCCGAGGCCGCCAGCAGCACGGCGAGGATGCGCGTGCGCGTAAAAGGTTCCTTCAACCAGACGACGGCGATCAGGATGGCGAAGACCGCGCTGGTGTCGCGCAGCGCCGCCGCCGGTGCGATCGGGGCATGGCCCCACACCCAGAGGATCAGCAGATAAGACGCGACCGAGGCGACGGCGGCCGGTACTGCGACGGACCACTGGCCGCCGAGCTGCCGCCACGGCGCGCCGTTGCGGCGCTGGCGCCAGCACATGGCCGCGGCATTGGTGACGGAGACGACGAAGCCATAGCCCCACGGCGAGCCCGATGCGCGCACGCCCTGCGCGTCGCACAGGATGTAGCCCGCGGCGCCGACGCCGGCGGCGCCGATCCACGCCAATGCCCGCAGGGGAACGCCGCGGTCGCGCAGGGTGTCCCAGGCGAGCACGGCGAGCGACAGGGCGATGATGGCGATGCCGCCCAGCGCGGCGGGACCCGGCCAACCTCCGGCAACCACGGCCACCAGCGGCACGACCAGCACGACCGCGATGGCCCGCACGACCGGATAGACGAGGCCGAAGCCGCCCAGCTCGTATCCCCGCAGCAACGCGGTTACGGTGACGACGTTCAACAAGGTCGATGCCGCGATCCATGGCCATGCCGCGAGCGGCGGCAGGCCGGACCACAGGAGACCCGGCAGCACGAGCACCGCACTCAGCAGCATCTGCGCGGTCATGGCACGCGGCGGATCGCGGCTCGCCTTCACCGCGGCATTCCAGCCGGCATGCAGGAGCGCGCTTGTAAGCGCGGCAGCAACGTCGAGGGCGTCCATCAGCCGTCCTCAGCCATGGAGCCGATGGTCGATGATCACGGCATAGCGGACGGGCCTGCCTGTCCGGTTGCGGAAGGTGATCTTCCGGTCGACCACCATGGCGAGGCAGTCGCCGGCGCCGAGTTCGTGGCGCGTCTCGTCCAGCGTCACTTCGAGCGTTCCCTGCAGCACCCAGATCTGCTGATGCATCACGCCGGGCCGCGGGCCGGTCTCGTAGGCCACGCGCGCGCCGGCGGGAAAGACGACCTCGACGATCCGTATCGGCGATGGAAAGCCGGGCGGCGAAACATTGCGCCGGACGTAGCCCGAGGCGGGATCGCGCCATTCGACCTGGTCCTTGCGGCGCGACACCGGCTCGGCCGGCCTCGCAGGCGCATCGAACAGCGACGCCAGCGGCACGCCGAGCCCGGTCGCGAGCTTCTCGAGCACGACGGCCGTGGCGCTGCTCTGGCCGCGCTCGATCAGAGAGATCATCGAACGGCTGACGCCCGCGCTTTCGGCCAGCGCTTCCAGCGACAGCCCGCGCTCGGCACGGATCTGGCGCACGCGCGCGGCGATGCGGTCGTTGATGTCCATGATATTGGATCATTGTCCAATATAATGGATAGATCAAGCCATCTAGGCGAGATGGACTTTGGCTCGACTCGTCGTCCCGACCGGAGCCGAGCGAAGCGAGGCGTAGCGGAGGGACCTTCTCTCCACGATAAGCGACTTGTCGCGGAGAGAAGGTCCCTCCGCTACGCGCTTCGCGCTCCGGTCGGGACGACAGAATTGCTACGGCACCGGGCACGGCTTCGCGTGCCAGATCTCGTTGGCGTATTCGGCGATGGTGCGGTCGCTGGAGAACGGCCCGGAGCTTGCGATGTTCAGGACGGCCTTTCGCGCCCAGGCCTGCGGGTCGGCATACAGTTCCAGCAGCCGCCGGTCGGCCTCCAGGTAGGAGGTGAGATCGGCCAGGTGCATGTAGTGATCGCGCGTCAGCAGCGGCTCGCGCAACGGCTCGAAGATGCCCGGCTCCCCGGCATTGAAGTGACCGGAGAAGATCGAAGCGAGCGCCTTGCGGGTTTCCGGCTCGTTGTCGTAGTGCCACTGCGGGCTGTACCAGCCGCGGTTGCTTGCCACCTGCTCCGCGCTGAGCCCGAACAGGAAGAAGTTCTCCTCTCCCGCCGCCTCGGCCATCTCGATGGTGGCGCCATCGCGCGTACCGATGGTCAGGGCTCCGTTCATCATGAACTTCATGTTGCTGGTTCCGCTCGCCTCATAGCCGGCAGTCGAGATCTGATTGGAGACGTCGGTCGCCGGTATCAGCCGCTCGGCCAGCGACACGCAATACTCGGGCAGGAAAACCACCTTCAGCCGGCCCCGCGTCGCCGGGTCGGCGTTGATCGTCTCGGCCAGACTGTTGAGAAACTTGATGATCAGCTTTGCCAGGCGATAGGCGGGCGCGGCCTTGCCCGAGAAGAAGAACGTGCGCGGCGCCATGGCGAGATGCGGGTTCTCGCGCAAGCGGTTGTACAGGGCGACGACGCGCAGCCCGTTCAGCAATTGACGCTTGTACTCGTGGATGCGCTTGACCTGGCTGTCGAAGATGTCGTTCGGATCGACGACGAGACCGGCCGTCGATTTCAGCCAGCTCGCGAAACGCGACTTGGACTGGCGCTTGGCCTGGCGGACGGCGTCGCGAAAGCCGGTATCGTCGGCAAAGGGCTTCAGCATCGCCAGCTCGGCAAGGTCGGTGATCCAGCCATCGCCGATCGCCTCGGTGATGTGGCCGGCGAGGGTTGGATTGGCCGCCAGCAGCCAGCGTCGCGGCGTGATGCCGTTCGTCTTGTTGTTGAAGCGCTCGGGGAACAGGTCGGCCAGGTCCTTCAGCGTGGACGACCGCAGCAATCCCGAATGGATGGCCGCGACACCGTTCGTGCTGTGCGAGCCGACGACGGCAAGGTTGGCCATGCGAATTCTGCGCTCGCCGCCCTCCTCGACGAGGCTCACCCGCCCAACCCGGTCTTCCTCGCCCGGGAAGCGCGCCCGGACTTCGTCCACGAGGCGCTGGTTGATGGCCAGGATGATCTCGAGATGGCGCGGCAGCATCAGCTCGAACCACCTCAGCGGCCATTTCTCCAAGGCCTCGGGCAGCAGGGTGTGGTTGGTATAGGCCAGCGTCCGCCTGGTGATGTCCCAGGCCTGATCCCATCCGAGGCCGGCCTCGTCGAGCAGGATGCGCATCAGCTCGGGAACGGCCAGGCTGGGATGGGTATCGTTGAGCTGGATGGCGGCCTTGCCCGGCAATGCATTCCAATCGGCATTGTGTCGACGGAAGCGCCGCACGAGATCCGCCAGCGAGCAGGCGACCAGGAAATACTCCTGCACGAAGCGCAGGCCTCGTCCCAGGGTCGTCGAATCGTCGGGATAGAGGACCCGGGTGATCGAATCGGCCGCGAGTTGCTTGGCCAGGGCGGTCACGAACGCACCGGTGCTGAAGGCCTGCAGGTCGAACACATCGGGCGTGCCGGCCGCCCATAGCCGAAGCGTATTGATGGTCCGGCCGCCGTAACCCACGATCGGGCGGTCGTACGGAACGCCGAGCACGGTGGACGGCTTGCCGAACTGCGCGCGCAGCGTTCCCCTGTGCACCTCGAACGAGCAGTCGAGCTCGAACTCGACCGTTTCCTGAAGCCGCGCAACCTCCCAGGGGTCGGGATATCTCAGCCAGTTGTCCGGGTGCTCGCGCTGCCAGCCGTTCTCGATGCTCTGGCGGAAGATGCCATACTCGTATCGCAACCCGTAGCCCATCGCCGGGAGCTGCATCGTCGCCATCGAATCGAGAAAGCACGCGGCGAGGCGGCCCAGGCCGCCATTGCCGAGACCGGCGTCGGGCTCCTCCTCGACGATGGCCGTCCAGTCGAGGTCGTTGCCGTCGACGATGCGCCGGATGACCGGGTCGAGACGCAGGTTGAGGATGTTGTTGGCCAGCGACCGGCCGATCAGGAACTCGAGCGAACGATAGTAGATCCGCTTGGGGTTCTCGCGATCGTAGGTCTGCTGCGTGCGGCGCCAACGCTGCGAGAGGATATCCCGCACCGACCGTGCGAGCGCGTCGTATTGCTGGCGCAGGCCGACCTCGGCGCCGTCGGCCACGTTGTCGAACATCAGATGCCGCTCGAACAGCGCTTCGCTCTCGCCGTTGAACTGGATTCGCCCACTGTATTGATCGAGGAGCCTGGCGGACTCCGGCGCGTTCCGCCATTCGGCGACAGCCGTCTTCTTCCGTATCATGCCTTCAGCCTTGCTCCGCCATTCAGACATTGTCGGCCTCGGTCGAGCTGCCCGCGCCGGAACCGGCCTGCCGTCCCCATCTCCAGCCGCTGATCTCCGGCATGTCGTCGCCGTGGCGCGCGATGTACTGGCGATGCTCGATGAGCTTGTCGCGGATCGCCTGCTTGGCATAGGCGGCTCGCGCACCGAGGCCCGGCAGGCGGTCGATCACGGCGCTCACCAGGTGGAAGCGGTCGAGATCGTTCAGCACGCACATGTCGAACGGGGTGGTCGTGGTGCCCTCCTCCTTGTAGCCGCGGACATGGAGATTGGCATGGCCGTGGCGCCGATAGGTCAGCCGGTGGATGAGCCACGGATAGCCGTGGAAGGCGAAGATGATCGGCTTGTCGGTGGTGAACAGGGCGTCGAAATCGGCATCGTTGAGACCGTGCGGGTGCTCGCTCGGCGGCTGCAGCGTCATCAGGTTGACGACATTGACGACGCGCACCTTCACCTCGGGGGCGTGCCGGCGGATGAGCTCGACCGCCGCCAGCGTCTCCAGGGTCGGCACGTCGCCGCAGCAGGCCATGACGACGTCGGGCTCGCCGCCGCGGTCGTTGCTGGCCCATTCCCAGATACCGAGGCCGGCCTGGCAGTGCTTGATGGCCTCGTCCATCGTCAGCCATTGCGGCGCCGGCTGTTTGCCGGCGACGACGACGTTGACGTAGTTGCGGCTGCGCAGGCAGTGGTCGGTGACCGAGAGCAGGCAGTTGGCGTCGGGCGGCAGGTAAACGCGCACGACCTCGGCCTTCTTGTTCACGACGTGGTCGATGAAGCCGGGATCCTGGTGACTGAAGCCATTATGGTCCTGCCGCCAGACATGGCTCGACAGCAGGTAGTTCAGCGATGCGATCGGCCGTCGCCACGGGATGTGATTGCACACCTTCAGCCACTTGGCGTGCTGGTTGAACATCGAATCGACGATGTGAACGAACGCCTCGTAGCATGAGAAGAAGCCGTGCCGGCCCGTCAGGAGGTAGCCCTCCAGCCATCCCTGGCATTGATGCTCGCTCAGCACCTCCATGACCCGGCCGTCGGGTGCGAGGTGGTCGTCCCACGGCTCGATCTCGGCGGACCAGGCGCGGTTGGTGACGGCGAGGACGTCCTGCCAGCGATTGGAGTTGTTCTCGTCGGGACTGAAGAGCCTGAAATTGCGCTGGTCGCTGTTGAGCTTCATCACATCGCGCAGAAAGCCGCCCATCACGCGCGTCGCCTCGGCCGTGACGGCGCCGGGCTGGGACACCTTGACGGCATAGTCGCGGAAATCGGGCAGCCGAAGGTCGCGCAGCACGGTGCCGCCGTTGGTGCGGGGATTGGCGCTCATGCGCCGGGTGCCCTTGGGAGGAAGATCGGCGAGCTCGCGCCGCAGGCGGCCGCTGTCGTCGAAAAGCTCGTCCGGCCGGTAGCTCTTCATCCATTGCTCGAGGATGCGCACGTGCTCCGGATTCTCGTGCATCTCCCCCATCGGCACCTGATGGGCGCGCCAGTAGCCTTCGGTGCGCTTGCCGTCGATCTCCTTGGGACAAGTCCAGCCCTTGGGCGTGCGCAGCACGATCATCGGCCAGCGCGGGCGTCCGCCCGAGCCCTGCTTCGCCTTCGCCTTGATGTCGCGGATCTCGCCGATGACCGCGTCCAGGGTGGCGGCCATGAGCCGGTGCATCTTTTGCGGGTCGTCGCCTTCCACGAAATGCGGCGTGTAGCCGTAGCCGCGAAAGAGCTGCTCCAGCTCCTCGTGGCTGATGCGGGCCAGGACCGTCGGGTTGGCGATCTTGTAGCCGTTGAGATGCAGGATCGGCAGGACGGCGCCGTCGGTCGCGGCGTTCAGGAACTTGTTCGAATGCCAGCTCGTCGCCATCGGCCCGGTCTCGGCCTCGCCGTCGCCGACGACGCAGGCGACGATCAGGTCGGGATTGTCGAAGGCGGCGCCATAAGCGTGCGACAACGCATAGCCCAACTCGCCGCCCTCGTGGATCGAACCCGGCGTCTCGGGCGCGACGTGGCTCGGTATGCCGCCGGGAAACGAGAACTGGGTGAACAGGCGCTTCATCCCGACCTCGTCGGCGGAGACGTTCGGATAGACCTCGCTGTAGGTTCCTTCGAGATACGCGTTCGCCACCATGGCCGGGCCGCCGTGGCCAGGCCCTGCGACATAGATCATGTCGAGATCGTGCTTGTTGATGATGCGGTTGAGATGGACGTAGACGAAGTTCAGTCCGGGCGTCGTGCCCCAATGGCCGAGCAGCCGCGGCTTGATGTGATCCTTGGACAGCGGCTGCTTCAGCAACGGGTTGTCGTAGAGGTAGATCTGACCGACCGACAAATAATTGGCCGCGCGCCAGTATGCGTCGATCGACGTCAGTTCCTTGTCCGACAAGGCGTTCGCCATGACTCGACTCCTGTGCGTCCCGACGGAAGATTAGGCGAAGCGGTCGGCAAGTCGAGGGCTCGCCCGAGGATGTCACAAGGCGAGGAATACCTGCAGCCGTCGTTCAGAACCGTGGCGGTCCCGGATCCTGATTCCAGTCTGGATCGCTCGACGGGCTGAGCGGCTTGTCGCCGACGAGGAGTCCCTTGCCGGGAATGAAGTTCACTTCCAGGCGAATGCCGTCGGGATCCTCGAACACGATATAGTAATAGCCGGGCGCCCAGTCGCCGGCCATCGGACCGCGGTCGATGTAGGCTCCCATGTCGCGCAGCTTGGCGGCGACGCGGTCGACATCCTCGCGGCTGCGAGCCCGTATGCAGAAATGATGCAGGCCGATGCGGTTGGCGACGAAACGCTCGCCTTCATGCTCCGGCGCACAGCGCTGGATGCCGACCGCCGTGCGGCCGCCGACATGATAGAGGAAGTTGTTGCCGTCATAGACCTTGGTAAGGCCAAGGAAGGGCAGCAGCTCGGCGTAGAAAGCACGCGCCTTGTCCCACTGGCTGACCGTCAGGATGACGTGCGCCATGCCGTTGATTTCGATCATGCTCTCTCCTCTTCCTGCCCAGCATGGCCCCTCATGTTCCTCTCCCCCGCTAGGGGGAGAGGCTAGGTGAGGGGGAATCGACGTGCGTGGCCCCCTCACCCGACCTCTCCCCCTAGCGGGGGAGAGGAGCATGAACGATGTGTCCACTCCGTAGAGCTTCACTGGGCCTGTTTGCCCGAGCATAGCGTCCCCGGCGGCCGGATGTGCTAACAAAGGATTCATGGACCGATAAGCGGAGATGAGAACATGAGCGACACCAAGGGACTGCAGCTTCGTTCGCGGATCAGCAAGGCCGGCGAGCTCGAACTGTCGCTGGTGGAAATCGCCACGCCCGAACCCGGCCCGGACCAGGTCGTGGTCAGGATCGAGGCGACGCCGATCAATCCGTCGGACCTCGGCCTGCTGATCGGACCGGCCGACATGAGCACGGCCAAGGCCTCGGGCAGCGGCGCCGCCCTCAAGGTGACGGCCAAGGTGCCGCAGCAGGCGCTGCCCTTCATCGCCGCGCGGCTCGACCAGGCCATGCCGGTCGGCAACGAGGGCGCGGGAACCGTGGTCAAGGCGGGCTCGTCGGAGGCCGCCCAGGCGCTGCTGGGCAAGACGGTGTCGGCGGTCGGCGGCTCGATGTACACGCAGTATCGGCTGCTGAAGGCGACCGACTGCCAGCCGCTGCCGGCCGGCACGACGGCGGCCGAGGGCGCCTCGTGGTTCGTCAATCCGCTGACCGCGCTCGGCATGACCGAGACCATGAAGCGCGAGGGCCACAAGGCGCTGGTCCACACCGCGGCGGCCTCCAACCTCGGCCAGATGCTGAACAGGATCTGCCAGGAGGACGGCATTCCCCTGGTCAACATCGTGCGCAGCGCCGAGCAGGCCAAGCTGCTGCGCGGCATCGGCGCCAAGCATGTTCTGGACTCGACCTCGCCCAACTTCATGGAGGAGCTGACGCAGGCGCTGGTCGAGACCGGCGCCACCATCGCCTTCGATGCGATCGGCGGCGGCAAGCTCGCCAGCCAGATCCTGACCGCGATGGAGATGGCGTTGAACAAGACCGCCAAGGAGTACAGCCGCTACGGCTCGACGACGCACAAGCAGGTCTACATCTACGGCAGCCTCAACACCGGCCCGGTCGAGCTGACGCGCAACTACGGCACGGCCTGGGCCGTCGGCGGCTGGCTGCTCACGCCGTTCCTGCAGAAGATCGGCCGGCCCGGCCAGGCGCCATTGCGCGAGCGCGTGGTCAAGAACCTGAAGACGACCTTCGCCAGTCACTACACCAAGGTGGTGTCGCTGCCCGAGGCGCTCGACCTCGCGAACATCGCCGTCTACGGCAAACGCTCAACGGGCGAGAAGTTCCTGATCAATCCGAACAAATAGGGTCGGGGGCACGGCTCGAATTGAAGATGATCCGATCAAGCACCATCTGGCCGAAGAAGGAGTGACACCCAGGATCGGAAGAGGCACATGCGAACCCTCGCGCTCGCGATTCTCGCCACGCCAATGCTCGGTTCATTCTTCATGCCGCGTGTCGAAGCCCAGGAGCCGGTGCGAAGAATCATCCAGGATGAGATCCTCACCTTGCTGCCTGCCGACGGCGGCGGGGGCATAGCCATCGCCGTCTGCATCGACGGCCGACTGCTGTTCTTCGATGGCGGTTTCGCCAGTCTGGCCGAGCGGCGGCCGATAACGCCCGACTCGCTGTTCAACATCGCTTCGCTGCGCAAGCCGTTCGAGGCGACGCTGCTCGCCCTCGCCGTGCAACAAGGCAAGATGGCCCTCGGCGATCCCGTCTCGAGATACGTGCCGGAGCTGTCCGCCGGCGGAGATATCCGCCGCGTCACGGTGGGCCAACTCGCAACCCACACGTCGGGCCTTCTGCTGCCGCACGATCATCCGCCGTGGCCGACGACGCTCTATACGCCGGCGAGCTTCCGCGAAGCGCTCAACGCATGGAACGCCGATGCCGCTCACCAGCCCGGCCGGCAACATATCTACACCCATGCCGGCTTCATCCTGCTGCAGCTCGCGCTGGAGAACGGCCTCGGTTCTTCCGTCGGCGACCTTGCCGAGCAGACGATCTTCGAACCGCTCGGCATGAACGCCAGCTGGATTCCCCGCCACGGCAAGGACGGCCGAAGCGATCTGCCGCCGCCTCTCCTGCAGCGCGCCGTTCAGGGCTACTCCGAAGATGGCGTCACCATCGGTCGACCGGGTGATCAGCAGACCTATTACGACTGGCCGGGCACAGGGCAGATGTACAGTTCCGCGCGCGATCTCGCCGCCTTTCTCAACGCCAACATGGGCGAGGGCGGCGGCGTCACGCCGCTGCTCAGCCAGGCCATGACTCTGGCGCAAGCTCCGGCAGTCATCACCGGTCCACACAGCGCCCAGGCGCTGGCATGGGAGATCGACAATTCCGCCGCACCAACCGTGATCGACAAGAACGGCGGCCTCAACAACGCGTCCGCCTATATGGGCATGATGCCGGCGCGCCGACTCGGCATCGTGGTCCTTGCCAATCGCGGCGGCATCGATGTCGCCCAGGCTGGCCGACGAGCGTTGCGCCAATTGTCCAGGGGACGTGAGCCCTCGCATTGAAGCAGCGGGCGCCGAAGTGGCCGCTTGGTGGCGGCACGAAGGCGCTCTGCCACGCTCGCGCGCAACCTCCACACCTGTTCGACCGTTTTCAGCGAACGGATCACGAGGAGGCATTCATGTTGCGTGTCAAATCCCTTGTCGTCATCGGCGCCATTGCGCTGGCCACCGCGGCCTGCGGCGAGCGTCCGGTCGATCGCGCGCTGACGGGCGGTGCGATCGGCGCCGGCGGCGGTGCGCTGGTCGGCGCGGCTGCGGGCAACCCAGTGGCCGGCGCGGTGGTCGGCGGCTTGGGTGGTGCCGCCATCGGTGCGGCCACGACGCCGCGCCAGTACTACTACTAAGCCGCAAGGCTCTCAGGCGACCGCCGCCGCATCGTGTGCATAGAGCCATCCGATGTTGGCAATCGAGCGGTCGCCTGAGACCGCCAGGGCGTCATCACGCTTCTGCTGTTCGGCCCCGTCAGGCAGATGGAAGCGCGTACGGTTGGCGGCACTTGCTTCCTGCAGCCGCGTCGCTCGCGGCTTTCGCAATTCCTCATAACGCCCGAGGGCCCCTGCCACGTCGTCCGGCATCTTCGCCAGCAGCGATGCCAACGTCGCACCATCCTCGATCGATTGCGCCGCACCCTGCGCCATGAAGGGCAGCATGGGATGGCAGGCGTCGCCCAGCAGCGTGACCCGGCCCTCGGTCCAGCGCGGCAACGGCAGGCGGTCGTGCAATGCCCAGACGAAGGTCTCGGGAAAGGCCTCGATCAGGCCGCGCACGGTGGGATGCCAACCCTGGTAGCGTGCCAGCGCCTGTGCAACATCGCCTCTGGTGGTCCACGATTCGTCCGTCCAGGCACCGTGCTCGGTGACGCAGACGACGTTCATGTACCGTCCCGACGCGACCCAGTAGTGCACGACGTGCCCGTCCGGCCCGAGCCAACTGTGCGACACGACCTCGATGCCGAGATGCCTGATACGCTCGGCCGGCACCAGGCCGCGCCAAGCGACACAGCCGGTGAAGCGCGGCTTCTCCGCCCCGAAGGCGAGGTGGCGCACGCGCGAGTGGATGCCGTCAGCGCCAATCAACAGATCAACCTCGACCGAGGCGCTGTTCTCGAAGCGCGCAACGACCCGCTCCCCCTTCTGCTCGAGATCGACCAGTTTATGTCCGACGTGCAGGCGTTCAGCAGGCACGGCGGCACTCAAGAACTCGGCAAGGTCGGCGCGATGGAAGTGATAGTAAGGCGCGCCGAAGGTCTTCTCGACCTCCGGTCCCAGCGGCGCCCTCTGCAGCATGCGACCGTCGTCCCAGCGCCGCTGATGCACGGCGACCGGCCGCACTCCGACGCGATCCATGGCCGGCTTCAGGCCAAGCCGCACCAGCAACCGCGAGGCATTGGGGCTGATCTGGATGCCGGCGCCGATCTCGCCGATGCGTGGCGACTGCTCGTAGACATGAACGTCGAGCCCTGCCTTCAAGAGATGCAACGCGGCGGACAAGCCGCCGATACCACCGCCGATGATCGCGATCTTCATGCTCCGGCACTCCATCGCTATTTCAATTTGTCGGCAAGAGGCGCGCCCAGACGGCACGGCCGTCGGCGCAGGCATTGCCGCGCCAGGCGACGTGCGTGTCGGGCCGCACCAGCACGAGTCTCGCCTCGTAGATCGGCGCCACGGGATCGTCGACCATCACGATGTCGAGCGGCGCGGGTGCCGCATCGATCAGGGACGACGGATCGGCGTTGCCGAACACCAGCAAGGTGAACCACGGGCCGAGCCGGTCGTAGAGCGCACTGCCGCCGCGCAAGAAGGTGCTGGGCAGACGCGCGCCCGGCGCCGTCGTCGGCTCGTACGTCACGGGGTCGGACTCGACGCCGTCGTAGCGATAGCCGAACTCGACGCCCCAGCTCTCGTTCTCGGCGTTGCCCAGCGCCGCGATCTCGCGCGCCAGCATGTCCGGGTCGGCGATGCGCTCGTAGAGCTCGCCGATCTTGATGCGGACGCCGGTGTGGCGCTCCGACGCGAGGCGATTGCGATAGCCGACCGGACGGCGTTCGGCTTCGTAGGAAGCGAGCAGGCCGGGACCGGCGAAGCCTTTCAAGGTCGCGGCGAGCTTCCAGCCGAGGTCGACGGCATCGCCGATGCCGGTGTTCATGCCGTAGCCGCCGGTCGGGATGTACTGGTGCGCGGAGTCGCCCGCCAGGAAGACGCGGCCGCCCCGGTAGCGCTCGGCCAGCAAGAGATGCGTGAACCACGGATTGGCGACCAGGATCTCGCGCGCGAACGGCCGGCCGACCCACGTCTCGAGCACGGCGTTGGGATCGAGGTTGGGCACGTCGATGCCGGGCGGCGGTCGCGTCTGCAGCGTCCAGGTGTCCTTGTCATCCTGCGCGATCAAGGTGCCGCGTGCCGTCTGGTAGTGCCAGGCGATGCCGAAGGCCTGCAGGATGTCGCGCGCGTCGGAGCGGAAATGGATCATGTAGCGATGCGCGACCGCCGCGCGCCCTTCGAGGCCGATGCCGAGCCTCTCGCGCACGATGCTCGAGCCACCGTCGCAGCCGGCAAGGAAGTCGCAGCGCACCTGCTCCGTGGCGCCGGTCTCGACGGTGCGCAAGGTCGCCGTCACGCCGTCGGCGTCCTGCTCGAAATCCTCGAAGGCCACGCCCCAGCGCGCGTCGACCAGCAGGTCGTTCAAGATGGCGGCCTGCAGCACCGGCTCGATCATGACCTGGCTGACGCGCATGGCGGGCTCGCGCGGCTGGGTGCCGTCATTCCTTGCGAGGATCTCGGCGCGCTTCTCGACGACGCTGGGATAGCGGAAGCGGTGCAACTCGCGGCCGGTCAGCGACGTGATCCAGGAGACGTCGAAGTTGTTCTCCTCCGGCACCGCCACGCCGCGCAGCTTGTCCAAAAGGCCGAGGCGGCGGAACAGCTCCATCGAGCGGCCGTTGGTGATGTCCATCTTGGGATGCCGCGTCGTCGAAGCGTTGCGCTCGACCAGCAGGCAACGGACGCCGAACGAGGCGAGCGTGCGCGCCAGCGTCATGCCGACCGGCCCGCCGCCGGCGATGAGGACGGGGACGTGCCTCATTGCTGGGGGCGCGCCTCTCCGGTGGCGCGTTCATGGTCTTCCGGACCGCGAGCCTCCGGCTCGCTCATGAGCGCGCTGGAAGCGCGCGGTCCGGAAGAGCTTGAAAGACGCGCCACTGGAGTGGCGCGCCCCCAGCGATGATCAGTCCTCGCCACCTGCCACCTTCACAGGGGCTACCTTCGCCGCCGCTTCCTTCTCCGCCATTTTCTGTTTCAGCTGCTCGGGCGTGAGCCGGACGATGTGCTCGTTCTGGTGGCTGTAGATGTCGTACTTCTGGACGTCGAGATCCTCGAGCACGATCTCGCGCGCCAGCACCTTGCGCTTCCACTCGACATGCTCGGCCTCGGCGGCGTGGAATTCGGGCATGACCTCCCTGGCGAAAAGCTCCAGTGAATCGCAGATGTCCTGGTGGCTGGTCTTGCCGGCCTGGTTCAGCAGGATCACCTGGTCGACGCGGCTCTGCTGGAACTGGCGCAGCTTCTTGCGGATGGTCTCGGGAGATCCGATCAGGCCGGAGTCGAGCGCCTTGCGCTCCTCGGGTCCGCCCTTCCAGCTCTGGTACTCCTGCCAGAGATCCGACGTGCCCGGCGCATCGACGCCCTTCCGGCCGTAGTAGGAGAGCGCAAAGATGAAGAAGGTCCAGCCGTCGGCCTTGGCCTCCGCTTCCGCGTCGGTGGCTGCGCACATGAAGCCCGACACCATGGCGACGTTGGGATTGCTGGGATAGTCCGCGAGCTTCGCCGAGTTGTTCAGCAGGTTGTTGTAGTACTTGTGCACCCAGGCGCGCGCCGCCTCGGGCGTGACGAAGGTGAAGCCCAGCGCGCCCATGCCCCATTCGCCGGCCTTGCCGATGGTCTGGATGTTGGAGCAGGCGACCCACAGCGGCGGATGCGGCTTCTGGTAGGGCTTGGGAATGACGTTGCGCGCCGGGAAGTCGTAGTACTGGCCGTGGAACTCCCAGCTCTCCTTGGTGAACATCGGCACGATCGCCTTGACCGCCTCCTCCCAGCACTCGCGCTTGTCGCGCACGCGGATGTTGAAGGGATGGAGCTCGGCCGGCCCCGCCGCCTCGCCCATGCCGAGATCGACGCGGCCGCCCGACAGCAGGTCGAGGGTCGAGATGCGCTCGGCGACGCGATGCGGCTGGTTGGTCGTGAGCTGGACCACGCCGTGGCCGAGGCGAATGCGCTTGGTGCGCTGGCTGGCGGCGCCGAGGAAGACTTCCGGCGCCGAGGAGTGCGAGTACTCCTCCAGGAAGTGATGCTCGACCTCCCAGGCGTAGTCGTAGCCGAGCCTGTCGGCGAGCTCGATCTGGGTGAGCGAATCCTGCAGGAGCTGGTACTCGCTCCTGGGTCCCCACGGCCGCGGCAGCTGGTGTTCGTAGAAGATGCCGAATTTCATGATTGTCTCCTCACACTCCACCTCATCCTGAGGAGGCGCGAAGCGCCGTCTCGAAGGATGGGAACCAGTCTTGTTGTTGCCCACCCTTCGAGACGCGCGCTGCGCGCGCTCCTCAGGGTGAGGTGTGCTCGTTGCTTCACTTCCCCTTGCAGAACCCGGCGATGCGATCGACCAGGGTCGGGATCAGCGGGCCGGGGAAGTCGTGGCCCCAGCCGGGATAGGTCTGGATCTCGGCACCCGGCACCAGCCGCGCGACGTCGCGTCCGCATTCGACGGGCAGCAACGGATCTTCCTCGCCATGCAGCACCAGCGTGGGCGCCTTGATCGTCTTCAGGAGGTCGACCCGATCGCCGGAGGCGATGATCGACAGGTACTGGCGCGCGCCGCCTTCGGGATACCAGCGACGGTCGACGTTCTTCTCGACGAAGGCGCGCAGCTCGGCCTCGTTCGGCGGATAGGCCGGGCTGCCGATCACGGTTCGCAACTTCATGCCGTGCTTGACGCGCTGCTCGCGCGACGGTCCTTCGGGCTGCGCTGTCAGCATGGCCAGCGCCTCCGGCTTGCCCGGCGGCAGGCCGGGTCGGCCGCTGGTCGAGTAGATCGACACCAGCGAGCGCGTGCGCTGCGGCCACAGGCCGGCAACCATCTGGGCGATCATACCGCCCATTGATGCGCCGACGATGTGCGCCTTGTCGACGCCGAGCGCGTCGAGCAGGCCGACGGCGTCGCCCGCCATGTCCTTCACCAGGTACGGCGTCTCGACCTTGCGGCCGGTCATCACCTTGCCGATCGCCTCGGCGATGTTGGGAATGCCCCACGAACCGAAATCGGTCGACAGCCCGGTGTCGCGGTTGTCGTAGCGGACGACGAAGAACCCCTTCTTGGCCAATCCCTCGACCAGCGCGTCCGGCCAGATGGTGAGCTGCGCGCCCAGGCCCATGATCAGCAGCAGCGCGGGATCGCTCTTGTCGCCCGCGGTCTCGTACTCGATCTCGATGCCATTGGCCTTTGTGCGCGCCACGTTGCCTCCGTCGTGCCTACCGATCCTTCAACGCTCCATCGAGCCAAACCACGGCTTTGACGGCGGCGCTCAAGGCGTCGTCCGTCGAGCAATAGGCGGCGCCCGAATGGTACGCAACCGGCGTCCAGGCGCCGGCATCCTCGACATCGCGACGGAATTCCTCGAAGCCGAAGCTGCCGTCGGGCCGGCGGAACAGGTCGACGCAGCGGTCGTGCTCGCCGTTCTCGATGCTGCGCAGGACGACCCACGATTTGTCGATGCGCCGGGACATGAGGCTCAGTATCGGCCGCGCCTCGCCGCCCACCAATAGGCGAGCGGCTTGCGCCAGGCGCCGATATCGCCGAGCGAGAGAGCGGGCAGCAGGATCGGCAAGGCCGCGGGATCGACCTCGCGGCCGAGCGCTCGCGCCTCGGCGAGCATCGCATCGCGCTCGGGTCCCTCGCCCATCAGCCAGGCGGCAGCGACGGCGCGCGCCGCATGCCGGCTCGCCTCGTCGCCGGCACCGAGGACGGAGAGCTCGAGGTCGGCCAACGCATGGCCGGCGCGCAACACGTCGAGCGGACCTTCGATCTCCTCCTCACGGGCGTCGATCAGGGCGATGAGGTCCTGCGGCCGCAGAAGGCGGCGCCGCACGGTTTCGCTCAGCGATTCAACGATGGGCTGCGCGCGTGGCTTGCCCACCCCGGCCGCCTCGCCGACAGCCTCGCGCCACCATTCCAATCGGATGCGCGCCAGCATCGGCTCGCGCGTGACAGTGCGTGTGCGTGCAAGCTCGTGATCGAACGCCAACAGCGCCAGCAGATCGCGGCGCGCGGGCTCTGGCGCGAACAGCGCGCCGAGGAAGCGATCGCGATCGGCGCCGCGCACGAGATCGAGCACGTAGCGATGCGATGCTGCAGGCGCGAGATAGCGATCGCTCATGCAGAGGAAAACTCCAGCGTGCGACCGTTGAACGCACCGCCTTGTGCGCGTACAATGCGCAAACGGAGATTCACCAAGCCCATCAACAACATAAAAGGGGTAACTAACATGGGTGCCATCTTCACATCACCCGGCCGCACGGTCACCGCCGGGGTCGTACTGATCATCGCCATCGTCATTATCGTCGGTCTTGTCACCGGACAGATGGCCAAGGTCGACCATGCCTATGCCACGTTCATCATGCGCTGGCTGCACGTCATCAGCGGCGTGCTGTGGATCGGCTTGCTGTGGTACCTCAATTTCGTGCAGGTGCCGACCATGCCGACCATCCAGCCGGTCGAGCATCGCGCGGCGATCAGCAAGTTCATCGCCCCCAACGTCCTCTTCTATTTCCGCTACGGGGCGCTCGCCACGGTGATCACCGGCCTGCTGCTCGCCTGGATGCAGGGCTACATCCTCCAGGCGCTGACGCTGCGCCCGGGCTTCGTGATGATCGGCATCGGCATGTGGATGGCGCTCGTCATGGCGTTCAACGTCTGGTTCATCATCTGGCCGAACCAGCAGAAGATCCTGGGCCTCGTCGAAGCGACGGCCGAGCAGAAGGCGGCGGCCGCCAAGCCCGCCCTCTATGCAAGCCGCTTCAACACCATGTTCTCGATCGGCATGCTCTACTGCATGGTGGCGCAGCAGAACGCGCCCGTTTGAGACAGCGACAAGATCGATTGGAGACGGGGCCTGCGGGCCCCGTTTCTTTGCGCTCTTAGATGGGGATGAGCGCCGCCGCGACGCGCCGGCTCTCGGCCAGCAGCACGTTGTAGATACGGCAGGCCGAACCCGTATCGACCACCTCGAGCGCCAGGCCGGCCGATTTCAAATCGGCGCGCAACGCCGGCGGCAGGAAGACGGCGCGCGGCCCGCAGCCTACGACCAGAAGCTCGGTCGGCGTCGGCGCTTCCTTGAGGGCGGCGAGATTGTCGAGGGCGAGGTCTTCGGCACGGGTCACGGTCCACGCCGTCGTCCGCGTCGGCGTCACCAGCACCGGCGAGCGCCATTCGCGCTGGCTGATCAGGAAATGGCCGGGGCCGTAGCTGCGGATGAGCTGGACCTGCCCGGGGTCCGGCGTCGGCAAGGTCTTGTCGGCCGGCCCCTGCGGCGGCTTCACGCCTTGGCCTTCTCGGCCTTCTCCGCGTCCATCCGCAGCTGCTCGGGCCGGAGGTTCAGGTAGACCAGGCAGGCCGACGCCACCCAGATCGACGAGTAGGTGCCGACGATGACGCCCCACAGCATGGCGATCGAGAAGCTGTAGAGCACGGGCCCGCCGAACAGCACCAGCGCCAGCACCGCCACGAACACCGTGCCCGAAGTCATCAGGGTGCGGGCCAGCGTCTCGTTGATCGAGAAGTTCAAAAGCTCGATCAGCCCCATCTTCTTGTAGCGGCGCATGTTCTCGCGCACGCGGTCGAAGATCACGACCGTGTCGTTGATCGAGTAGCCGGCGATGGTCAGCAACGCGGCAAGCGCCGTCAGGCTGAAGTCGAGCTGCAGCAGCACGAACAGGCCCACGGTGCACAGCACGTCGTGCAGCAGCGCGACCAGGGCGCCGACACCGAACTGCCATTCGAAGCGGAACCAGACGTAGATGGCGATGGCGGCAAGCGTGGCCGCGACGGCGAGGACGCCGTTGCGCATCAGCTCCTCGCCGATCTTGGGGCCAACCGATTCCGTGCCGCGCATCTCGTAATTGCTGCCGATCGTGTCCTCGACCAGCTTGATCGCCACCTGCTGGCACCATTCGGCGCGCTGCTCGTGCGTCATGTCGATCTTGGCAACGTTGACCGTGCCGCGCGGCAGTTGCCGCTCCTGGACGGTAAGGCCGACGCGGCTCACCGCGTCGCGCCAGGCGACCGCATCCATGGAGTTGGGCGCCGTGAACTCCACGTCGCCGGTGTTGGCGGGGCCGGACTTCACGCTCCAGCCATCGCCGGCGCGTTTCTTCATGACGCGTTCGGCGTTGATCACGCACTGGTTGTTGCCTTCCTGGCGCTGGACGCGGATCAGGGCGGTGCTGGCGTCGCCGAATTCCTGCAGCGACACCTCGCCGACGCCGAGATGGCCCAGGGTCGTGCGCAAGTCTTCGAGATGGACGGTGCCCTGCTTGGCACGCACCTGGATGGCGATACCGCCCTCGAAGTCGATGCCGAAGTTGAGGCCGAACACGACGACGCCGACCAGCGAGGCGATGTTGATCACCGTCGACAGGATCATGGCGATCTTGCGCTTGCCCAGGAAATCGAAGTTGGGCCGGGCCTGGATGAGGTGGTGCGGTCTCCACAACATGATGACGCCTCAGATCGGCAGTGCGGTCGGCCGCCGCCAGCGCACCCAGAACGCCAGCGTCATGCGGGTGAAGATGGTGGCGGTGAACAGGTGGGTGAGCAGGCCGAGCGTCAGGGTCGTGGCGAAGCCCCGGATCGGGCCGGAGCCGAAGCCGAACAGCAGGATGCCGGCGATCAGCCCGGTGAGGTTGGAGTCGATGACCGCCGTGAGCGCCCGCTCGTAGCCGGTGGCAAGCGCGCTGAAGGGCGAGCGGCCGTTGGCGCTCTCCTCGCGCACGCGCTCGTAGATCAGCACGTTGGAATCGACCGACATGCCGACGGTCAGCACCAGGCCGGCGATGCCCGGCAAGGTCAGCGAGGCGCCGAGGATCGACATGCCGGCGAACACCAGCAGCATGTTGACCATCATGGCGAGGCTGGCGAAGCCGCCGAATACCGGGCCGTAGACGACCAGCATCAGCAGGATGACCATAGCCGTGCCCACCAGGGCTGCCACCGTGCCGTCGCGGATGGCGTCGGCGCCGAGGTCGGCGCCCACCGTACGCTCCTCGATGATGGTGAGGGTGGCGGGCAGCGCACCCGAGCGCAGCAGCAGGGCCTGCTCCTGGGTCTGCTGGGTGGTGAAGGTGCCGGTGATGATGCCGCTGCCGCCGCAGATCGCGCTCTGCACGACCGGCGCGCTGATGATCTCGTTGTCGAGCTGGATGGCCAGCCGCTTGCCGATATTGGCGCGCGTGGCGGCGCAGAAGGCGCGGCCGCCGGCGGCGTTGAAGGTGAAGCTGATGATCGGCCGACCGCCCTGCTGCTGCTCGAACGTGGACTTGGCGTCGTCAAGATCCTCGCCGCCCACGATGACGCGCTTGAAGATCGGCAGGCACTGCGGCTGGTAGCGCCGGCAGATCTGCTCGGGGCTCATGCGCGGGTTGGCGGCCTGGATCTCGTCCCAGGCCTTTGGATTGCTGCGCCTGAGCTCCTGCATGCCCTCGCGGGTCGGCACCATCATGGTGGTGGGCGGCACGGCGCCGCTCGGGCCCACGGCCGCCGCGTCCTCGTTGACCAGATGGAAGGTGAGCTTGGCGGTCTGGTTGATCTTGCGCTTGAGGTCGGTCGTGTCCTTGATGCCCGGCACCTGCAGCAGGATGCGGTCGTCGCCCTGGCGCACGATGGTCGGCTCGATGGTGCCGGTCTCGTCGACGCGCCGGCGCAGGATCTCGATCGACTGGTCGATCACTTCCTTCTTGCGGCGGAACAGATCCTGGTCGGAATAGGCGAGCCGGAGCGTATCGCCGCTGCCCGAGACGCTGAGCGAGGGGTCGACGTTGCGGATCGCCTCGATCGCCTTGGCGCGCTGGGCCTCGTCGCGCAGCACGACGACCACGGCACGCCCCTGCTCCGTAGTGATGTCCTTGAACGCCACCTGCTGCTTGCGCAACTCGCCGCGCACGGAGTCGCTCAGATTGGTCAGCCGCTCGTTCAGCACCGAGCGCAGGTCGGCTTCCAGCAGGAAGTGGGCGCCGCCGCGCAGGTCGAGGCCGAGGTTGATGCGGCTCTGCTGGTACCAGCCCGGCAGATGGTCGAGCACGACCGCCGGCAGCACGTTCGGCAGGGCGAACAGCACAGCGAGCGCCGTGAAAGCAATCACGGCGATCGTCTGCCAGCGCTGGAGATTAAGCATGCCGACCTTCTAATTGGTCATTACGACTATTTCTTGCCGCCCCCGAACAGGCTGCCCAGCAGGCTCTTGCGCTCGGCCGCCGGCGCGGGCGGCGGCAGCATCGGCTTCTCGTCGTCCTCGGCGTCCTTCGGCCCGCGCACCGATTCGCCGCGGGCGACGATGTCGGTGATGGTCTGCTTGATGATGCGCACCCGCACGCCTTCTGCGAGTTCCACCTGGATCTCGTTGTCGGAGATCACCTTGGTGACCAGGCCGATGATGCCCCCGCCGGTGACGACGCGGTCGCCGCGCTTGACGCCGGACAGCATCTCGCGCTGCGCCTTGACCTTGGCCTGCTGCGGACGGATCAGCAGGAAATAGAAGACGACGAAGATCAGGATCAGCGGGAAGAGCTGGACGAGGAAATCGCCGCCGCCCGCCCCGCCCGCCTGGGCCCATGCCTCGGATATGAACATCTTCTGCTCCCAGTCTCTCGATCTTTCCGGCGGCGCTTTTGGCCGCCGGGCGGCCAAAACGCCCTGTTAAAAAGCGCGCGGACTATAGCGGCCCCGCCCCGCTTTGCAACGCAACTGCGGGAGCGTATGGTCGCCCCCTTTCACGCCGCCGGCAACGATGGATCAAGACCTTAAAGCCACGCTTTCACGCATTGCCGGAGCGCTCGACCGGCTCGCCCCGCCCGCTCCCGCCACCGCCGACATCGCCACCGCCGAAGCCTATGTCTGGCACGCCGCCGGCCACCGCTTGGAGGCGGTCCCCAAGGTCAACCGGGTCGACCTCGACCTGCTGATGGGCGTCGACCGCCAGAAGGAGACCCTGCTCGAGAATACGCGGCGCTTCGCCAAGGGCTTGCCGGCCAACAATGCCCTGCTCTGGGGCTCGCGCGGCGCCGGCAAGAGCTCGATCGTGAAGGCCGTGCACGCCCATGTGAACCGCGAGATGGGCGGGCCGCCCGGCCCCCTGGCCCTGGTCGAGATCCATCGCGAGGACATCCCCTCGCTGCCGGCGCTGCTGGCGATGATCAGGACCTCGCCGCGCCACTTCGTGGTGTTCTGCGACGATCTCTCGTTCGACGGCCAGGACGCCGCCTATAAATCGCTGAAGGCGGTGCTGGAAGGCGGCATCGAAGGCCGGCCGGACAACGTGGTGTTCTACGCCACCTCCAATCGCCGCCACCTCATGCCGCGCGACATGATCGAGAACGAGCGTTCGACGGCGATCAACCCGTCGGAGGCGGTCGAGGAGAAGGTCTCGCTCAGCGACCGTTTCGGCCTGTGGCTAGGTTTCCACAACGCCGACCAGGACACCTTCTTTGCCATGATCGAGGGCTACGCCACTCATTATAAGCTTGGCGTGCCGGTCGAGGACCTGCGCAAGCAGGCGGTCGAATGGTCGGTGACGCGCGGCTCCCGCTCGGGCCGCGTCGCCTGGCAGTTCATCCAGGAAGTGGCGGGCCAGCTCGGCAAGAAACTGGAGTAGTGATGGCAAATCCCGAAGACGTGATGTTCTCGCCCGCGGTCAAGGCGGAGCAGATGCGTCTGGGGTCGCGGACCTTGTTCGAGGACCGCGAATGGAAGACCGAGATCACCGACGATCTGCGCCAGTTCCTGGGCGTCATCGACACCTTCTTCCTGGCGACGGCGAGCGCCGATGGGCAGCCCTACATCCAGCATCGCGGCGGGCCGCCGGGATTTCTCAAGACCATCGGCACCCACACGCTGGCCTTCGCCGACTTCGCCGGCAACCGGCAGTACATAACGCTCGGCCATCTCAAGGAGAACGACCGCGCCCACATCTTCATCCTGCATTTCGCCACCCGGCAGCGTGTGAAACTGTGGGGCCGCGCGCGGGTGGTCGAAGGCGATCTCGAGCTCATGGAGCGCCTGGTCGACCCGCGCTACAAGGCCCGGCCCGAACGCGCCATCGTCTTCACCCTCGAGGCGTGGGACGTGAACTGCCAACAGCACATCATCCCGCGCTACAGCGAGGCTGAAATCGCCCCGGCGGTGGACAGCATGGCGCAGCGCATCAAGGAGCTGGAAGAAGAAGTGGCGCGACTCAAGGGCTCATGATCTTCCGGACCGCGAGCTTCCAGCTCGCTCAGACTCATGAGCGAGCTGGAAGCTCGCGGTCCGGAAGACGAAGATCATGAGCGGGCCTGGAGGCCCGCGGTCCACTGAGATGACATAGGCACGGTCCTTGCTTCCTTGGGTCCCCGAAAGGGAACCCATATGAAGAAGCCAACCACCATCGCCCTGCACCGCCGCACGATTCTCGCCGCCGCGAGTGCCGCCAGCGCAGTCCTCTCCGCGCCGCGCATCCTGCGCGCCCAGGGCAAGGAACTCGTGGTCGGCGGCGCGGCCAGCCACAAGAACTTCGTCGAGACCATCATCGCGCCGGTGGTCGAGAAGAAGTACGGCTGCAAGATCGTCTACGAGGGCACGCGCTCGCTGGTGAACCTCGAGAAGATGCAGAAGAACAAGGACAAGCAGTATCTCTCGGTCGTCCAGATGGACGATCCCGTCATGATCCCCGCCGTCGCCGAGGGCTTGTTGGAGAAGATCACGGCGGCCAAGGTGCCCAACATCGCCGCGCTGAAGCCCGGCACCGTCCACATGGACGGCATGTGGGTGAACTACCTGCAGCCCTGGCTCGGCATCGCCTACAACCCCAAGGCCATGAAGACGGCCCCGACCTCGTGGGCCGACGCCTACGATCCCAAGTACAAGGGCCGGGTGATCCTGCCGTCGCTGCAGAACACCGAGGGGCTGGCCAACCTATTCATGGCGGCCTTCCTCGCCACCGGCAAGCCGATGCCTGAGGCGCAGAAGGACATCGATGCCGCCTTCAAGAAGCTTGTAACCATCAAGCCCAACCTGCTGACGGCCTACACGCAGATGCCGCAGGCCTACAATCTCCTGGAGCAGGGCGAGGGTTTCATGATCTCGAGCGCGATCTCGCAGGTGGCGCTGGAGCGCAAGCAGGCCGGCGCGCCGGTCGACATCGCCGTGCCGAAGGAGGGCATCTTCGCCATGCCGTCCGGCGTGGCGCTGGTGAAGGGCGGCCCGCAGCCCGAGCTCGCGGCCGCCTACATCAACGAGATGATCGGGCCGGAGGTGCAGGCCAAGCTCTCCTCGGTCACCTTCTCGCTGCCGACCAACAAGGACACGCCGGTGCCGGCCGGCATGCCGACCAACGCCACCATGTTCGGCGTCGACTGGCAGTTCGTCGCCGACAACCGCGCCGACTGGGTGAAGCGCTGGGATCGCGACATGGCGATGTAGTCGCGTGGCTTCCGATTCGTTTCTCGACGTCGCCGGCGCCGAAAAGTCGTTCGGCGCCGCCACGGTGCTGGGCGGCGTCGACCTCAAGGTTGCGGCCGGCGAGTTCGTCTCCCTGCTCGGCCCCTCGGGCTGCGGCAAGACGACCTTGTTGCGCATCGTCGCCGGGCTTCTCTCGGCCGACCGCGGCAGCGTGCGGCTCGACGGCGAGGACATCACCGCCCGGCCGCCGCACCGGCGCGATGTCGGCGTGGTCTTCCAGAACTATGCCCTGTTCCCGCATCTCAGCGTTGCCGAGAACGTCGCCTTCGGCCTGAAGGCGCGGCGCCGCGCCGCCGGCGACATCGCGCCCACGGTCGGGCGCTTCCTCGAGCTGGTGCATCTCACCGACTTCGCCGATCGGTCGGTGCGCGCCCTGTCGGGCGGACAGCAGCAGCGCGTCGCCGTCGCCCGTGCGCTCGCCGTGCGGCCCAAGCTGTTGCTGCTCGACGAGCCCTTCTCCGCCCTCGACCGCAAGCTGCGCGAGACCATGCAGATCGAACTGCGCCGGCTGCTGCGCGAGCTCGGGACGACCGCGGTGTTCGTCACCCACGACCAGGACGAGGCGCTGACCATGTCGGACCGCATCGCGGTGATGAACCGCGGCGCCATCGAGCAACTCGCCACGCCGGAGATGATCTATCGATTGCCCGCGACGGCTTTCGTCCTGGAATTCGTCGGCCTGTCGTCGCGGCTTGCCGGCAAGGTCGTCGGCCCCGTCGACGACGGCATGATCGCCGTCGATACCTCGGTCGGCCGGCTGGCCGGTCGCGGCAGCTTCGTCGCCGGCAGCGACGTCGTGGTCGCGGTGCGGCCCGAGCGCATCGCCGTCAACCAGCCTGGCGACAACCAGGTGCGTGCCGAACTGCGCGACGCGGTGTTCCAGGGCTCGAAGGTCCAGCTGCATTTCGCCAGCGCCGACGCCGACAGGCTGCTGGTCGAGACCGCCGATTTGCCGGGCGGGCTGCCCGCGCCCGGAACGCCGATGCAGCTCGCCTGGTCGCGCGGCGACACGCTGATCTATCCGGCGCCATGAAGGCCTGGCGCGATCCAGTGGCGCTGCTCGCCCTGCCGGCCGTGCTCTACCTGCTGGTCGTCTACGCCTATCCGCTGCTCTGGCTGCTGATGAAGAGTTTCAGCGGCCCCGCCGGCCCGACGCTGCAGCCCTACGTCGCCTTCATGAGCGACCCGTTCAACTGGCGCGTCATCGGCAACACGCTGCGCGTCGCCGCCTGGGTCACCGTCGTCTGCTTCATCATCGGCTATCCCGCTGCCTTCGCGCTCGCCCGCACCGGCGCCCTCCTGCAGATCGTGATGCTGATCTCGATCATCCTGCCGCTGTCGATCGGCGCGGTGGTGAAAGCCTTCGCCTGGCAGATCGTCCTGCGCCGCGACGGCGTCGTCACCCAGCTCATGATGGGACTAGGCCTGTGGGAAGAGCCGCAGCGGCTCCTGTTCACCGAGACCGGCCTGGTGCTGGGTGCCGCCAACATCTTCCTGCCCTTCATGATCCTGCCGATCTATTCCGTGGTGAAGCTGATCGATCCGCGGCTGAGCGAGGCCGGCGCCACCCTGGGCGCCACGCCGATCTACCGCTTCGCGCACGTGACCTTGCCGCTCACCCTGCCGGGCGTCGTCTCCGGCATCGCCTTCGTCTTCTCGCTCAGCGTTTCGATGTTCGTCATCCCCTCGCTGCTGATCGGCGACCGTTTCCAGACGCTGTCGACGCTGACCGGCCGCTCCTTCCTGCTGATGCGCAACGAGCAGCTCGGCTCGACCACGGCCGTCATCCTGCTGGCGCTGGCCGTCGCCATCGTCGTCGGCTCCACCTGGCTCGCCCGACGACTCGGGGGCAGCACGTGACGGGTATCGAGCGCGCAACACGGTATTTCACCTGGTTCATCGCGGCCTTCACCGTGGTGTTCCTGATGACGCCGCTGGTCGTCACCATCGCGGTGTCCTTCGGCTCCTCGACCGTCTTCACCCTGCCGCCGCCGGACTGGTCGCTGCGCTGGTACGAGCGGCTGGCCAGTACGCGCGGCCTGCTGCCGGCATTGGTCACCTCCCTGCAGGTCGCGACGATCTCGACCGGTGTCGCCATGGCGCTGGGCACGCTGTGCGCCATCGCCCTGGTGCGCGGCCGCTTCCCCGGGCGCGAGGCCATATCGACCTTCCTGGTGTCGCCGCTGATGTTACCGGGACTGGTGATCGGCATCGCCATGCTGCAGGGTTTCAAGGCGATGGGCCTGCGGGACATCTACGCCAGCCTGTTGGTGGCACACGTGGTCATCACCCTCCCCTACGTCGTGCGCACCGTCGTCGGCGCGCTCAGCCTGTTCGACTTCTCGCTGATCGATGCCGCTCGCACCCTTGGCTGCAACTATCCGCAGGCGCTGCTGCGCGTGCTGGTGCCGGCGCTGGCGCCGGCCTTCCTGACCTCCGGCATGTTCGCCTTCCTGGCCTCGATGGATAACTACCCGATCTCGATCTTCTTCACTGACGCCTGGACCAAGACCCTGCCCATCCAGATGCTGCAATATGTCGAGGAGCGGCCCGATCCCACCATCGCCGCCATCTCGGCGGGCCTGGTGCTGCTGGCCGTCGTGGCGCTGGTGATCGGCGATCGCCTGGTCGGCCTGCGCAAGCTCGCGGACTTCTAAACTGGGCTAGACTGCCGCCATGAAAATCCTGGTCGCCAATCCCAACACTTCGGCCGGCGTCACCGAGCGTCTGGTTGCCTCGGGCAAGCTGGTCGCGAGCCCCGGCACCGAGCTGATCCCCATGACGGCGTCGTATGGCGTGCCCTACATCGCCACCCGGGCCGAAGCCGCCATCGGCTCGGCCGCCGCGCTCGACATGCTGGCGGAACGGCGCGGCACCATGGACGCGGCGATCGTCGCAGCCTTCGGCGATCCCGGCTTGGGCGGCGCGCGCGAGTTGTTCGACTTCCCGGTGGTTGGCATGGCCGAGGCCGCGATGCTGATCGCCTGCACGCTCGGCCGGCGCTTCGGCATTGTGAGCTTCTCGCGTTCGCTCGAGCCGTGGTTCGCCGAGATCGTCGCTTGGCACGGCATGTCCGAGCGGTGTGCCGCCATCCGCACCCTCGACGAGGCCTTCAAGTCGATCGACGACGTGCAGGAGGAGAAGGAAGCCGTCCTGATCGACCTCGCGCTCCGCACCGTCACCAACGACGCGGCGGATGTGGTGATCCTGGCCGGCGCGCCGCTCGCCGGCCTCGCCAACAAGATCCGCGACCGCGTGCCCGTGCCGCTGGTCGACGGCATCCAGGCCGCCGTGGTCATGGCCGAGGGCCTGGTGCGCATGAAGCCGCGCAAGGCCACCGCCGGCACTTATCGCCGGCCCGGTCCGAAGGACTCCAAGGGACTGTCGGCAGCCCTGGCAAACGTGATTGCGCATCGTGACTCGTGACCTGAAGGGCTACGGCCGCACGCCGCCCGACGCGCACTGGCCGGGTGGCGCGCGCGTCGCCGTGTCCTTCGTCATCAACTTCGAGGAAGGTGCGGAGATGTCCCTCTCCGCCGGCGATGCCTTCAACGAAAAGGTCTATGAGGTCACCGACGAGATTTCCGGCATCGCCGACCGCTGCATGGAATCGCACTTCGAGTACGGCACCAAAGCGGCCTGGTGGCGGGTCGCCGATGCATTGGAGCGGCTTGGCGTACCTGCCACCGTCAGCACCTGCGGCAGGGCGGCGGAGCTCTCGCCTTGGCTGATCGAGGACGCGGTGAAGCGCGGCCACGAGATCTCCTGCCACGGCTGGCGTTGGGAGAAGCATGCGCACATGGCAGAGGCCGACGAACGAGAGGCAATCGCGCGCACGGTGCGGGTGCTGACCGAGATCACGGGCGTGCGGCCGGTCGGCTGGCACACGCGCTCGACGCCTTCGCCCAACACGCGCCGCCTGCTGGTCGCGGAAGGCGGCTTCCTCTACGACAGCGACGACTATTCCGACGACCTGCCGTTCTTCGTCGATGTTTCAGGCCAGCGCCATCTGGTCCTGCCCTACGGCTTCGACACCAACGACATGCACTATCACCAGGGCTTCCACCGCTTCGTGACGGCGCGCGACTTCGCCGAGTACACGACCGACGCCTTCGACACGCTGTGGGCCGAGGGCGAGCGAGTGCCCAAGATGATGTCGATCGGACTCCACCTGCGCATGATCGGCCGCCCCGGCCGCATCGCCGCCCTGGATCGCATCGTGTCGCACATGAAGAAAAAGGGCGGCGCCTGGTTCGCCACCCGCCGCCAGATCGCCGAGCATTGGATCGAGAGATTTGGTGATTAACCTCATTCACCTCACCCGTCTTACGGGGGAGGCAGGGAGGGGGAAGGCCTCAATCGACGCGCTTATTGGACGAAGATCACGATCTTCGCCTTTCACAGAATCTCTTTGCTGCTCTCCCCCTCCCTGCCTCCCCCGTAAGACGGGGGAGGTGGAAGAGGTCGCTACTTCCTCGGCCGCACGATCTTGATGGTCGAGGTCGAGTGCACGATCAGGCGGCCCTTGTCGTCCCTGATGTCGCCGTCGAGGAAACCGACCGAGCCGCCCCAGCGCAGCACGCGGCCCTCGGCTGTCACGAAGCCGGGGCCGGCCGCCTCGAGGAAACTGATCTTGAGCTCCAGCGTCGGCACGGCGTTGGCGAAGCTGCCCTTGGCCATTGCGGCATGGGCCATGGCGGTGTCGACCATGCCGGTGAGGAAGCCGCCCTGGCAGATGCGGCCCTGCGAATGGCAGAAGGCCGGCACGATCTCAAAGCGGAACCGGCAAAAGCCGCGCTTGGAATCGAGCTCGATGACCTCGCCGTTCAGAATCTTGACCGGCTCGTTGAGATTGGCGTTGAGGACTTTCAGAGCCTCGGCGTCGCTCAGCGCGCCGATGCCGGCGTCGGCGAAATCTGGATGGGTGGAGTTCATGCGGCGCGGACTATACCGATCGTGCGCCCGCGTGCACCTTCTCGAGGAGGTCGATCAGCACCCGGATTTCGGCGGCCGAAAGCTGCGAGGCGATGCGCTTCTCATGGGTGCGCACCAGCCGGGCGAACCGCGCCAGCGCCTTCTCGCCGTTGGGCGTCAGCGCCAGCGCGTGGGTGCGGCCATCGGTCGGCGAGCGATGGCGCACCAGCAGGCCGCGTTCCTGCAGGCGATCGAGGATCGGTACCAGGGTCGAGCGGTCGATGCCGAGCGCCCGCGCCAATGCCATCTGGCTCAGCCCGGCATTGTGGTCGACCAGCACCAGCAGGCCGAACTCGCCCGGTGTCAGCGCCTCGCCCGCCTTGGCGAAGGTATTGGCGAAATCGTCGAACACCGCCGATTGGGCGCGGCGCAGCACATAGCCCAGCAAGGAGGGCAAAAGACCGCGATCCAAGGATGCAGGCGGTTTGGCGGGTGGACGGCCCATGCCGGGAGTGGTAAACGGAGATTGTTTGGGGATCAAACAAATTCTAGCGTTTGCCCAATGAGCTTCAAAGTCCGTATCGTCCAGGCCGAGCGTACCATCGAGGTTGCGACCGGGGCCACCATCCTGTCGTCCGCACTCGACGCCGGCATCTCCTATCCGTTCGGCTGCCAGTCCGGCAACTGCGGCGCCTGCAAGTCGCACCTCGTGAAGGGCGAGGTGACGATGGAGGGCTACTCGGAGTTCGCTCTCAGCGACGAGGAGAAGGATCGCGGCCTGATCCTCGCCTGCCGCGCCGTACCCTGGGAGGACAGCGAGGTCGCCTGGCTGGAGGAGGACGATCTGATCGTCCACCCGCGCCGCCTGCTCGACTGCGAGGTCGTGGCCCTCGACGACGCCACGCACGACATCAAGCGCATCCGCCTGAAGATCGCCTCGGGCGGGCCGTTCGACTTCTCGGCCGGTCAGTTCGCCTCGGTGACCTTCGAGGGCTGCCCGCCGCGCGACTATTCGATGGCCAACGTGCCGGACGATCCGATCCTGGAGTTCCACGTGCGGCGTACGACGGACGGCGCCACCTCGACCCACGTCGCCGAGAAGCTCGAGGTCGGCCACCATGTGCGCGTCGAAGGCCCGTTCGGCCCCTCCTACCTGCGCGAAACTCATCGTGGGCCGATCATCGCCGTCGCCGGCGGTTCGGGCATGGCGCCCATCAAGTCGGTGGTCGAGCGGGCGCTGCAGCAGGCGCTGCCGCAGCATATCTATTTCTATTTCGGCGTCCGCAGCGAACGCGACCTCTACCTCCACGACCATTTCGCCCGGCTGGCCGAGACGCACAAGAACCTGCATTTCATTCCGGTATTGAGCGAAGGCGACAGCGAGGAGCGTCGCCTGGGCCTGGTGCACGAGGCCGTCGCCGAGGACTTCGACGAGTTCGATGGCTGCAAGGCCTACCTCGCCGGCCCACCGGTCATGGTCGAGGCGGCAACCAAGTTGTTCGAGCAGCGCGGCATGCGCCGCGTCGATATCCATGCCGACGCGTTCTACACCGCAGCCGAGATGGCGAGTGCGGGCAAAAAGACGGGAGCGGAACTATGACGGGAATTCTGGAAGGGCGTGCTGCCATCGTCACCGGCGCCGGCCGCGGCATCGGCCGCGCCATCGCCGAATCGCTGATCGCCGCAGGCGCCGGCGTCATCGTCGCCGACAACGGCGCCTCGATCGGCGGCGAGGGCGGCGATCCGACGGTCGCCCGGGAGACGGCTGCGGCGCTGGGCAAGAAGGCGATCGCCTTCGCCGACAGCGTCGCCTCGCCCGGTGCGGCCAAGGGCCTGGTTGAGATGGCGGTGAAGAACTTCGGCGGCATCGACATCGTGGTGAACAACGCCGCCATCCTGCGCGATGCCTTCGTCTTCCGCGCCGATCCGCGCGACTGGGATGCGGTGATCCGCAACAACCTGTCGGCCGCCTTCTACCTCATCAACGCCGCTTCGGCAGTGATGCGTGACCAGGGCAAGGCCGGACGCGGCGGTGCCGGAGGTTACGACTGGGGCCGCATCGTCAACATCGTGTCGTCGGCCGGTCTCTACGGAAATCTCGGCCAGGCGGCTTACGCCAGTGCCAAGGCGGGCCTGTTCGGGCTGACCCGGGTGACGGCGATGGACCTCGCCCGCGCGCAGATCACCGCCAACGCCGTGGCGCCGTTCGCGCGCACCCGCGTCACCGACATCATCCAGCCGGCCAACGAGGCCCAGAAGACCTACAAGGAGCGCGCGCTCAAGATCGGCGCCAACCACGTCTCCGACCTGGTGACGGCGCTCTGCTCGCCGGCCGGAAAGAGCATCACCGGCCAGCTGCTTGGCGTGCGCGGCCGCGAAGTCTTCCTGTTCGGCCAGCCAAGGCCCGTCGCGCGCATCGAAGCCGGCTCGAACCTGGCGCAGGACCTCGGCGCCAAGCTGTCGGACAAGTTCACCGACCTCACCACCGATCTCGAAGCCTTCAATACCGAGCCCCTCGTCTGAGGAAGTCATCATGAGCGACCCCATCGTCATCAAGACCGTCGAGGAGCTGAAGGCCGCCCCAGAAGAGTATCGCGAGGCCGTTGGCAAGCTGGTGATCAGCCATGCGGTGAACGAGCTCTACGGCGCGCAGGTGTTCGACGAGCCCGCGATCGCCTATGCGCCGACGCCCTACGCCAAGTGGCTGACCTGCCGCGTCGCCATGGAGGAGTACGGCCATCACGTGCGCTTCAAGCAGCTCGGCGTGCAGATGGGCATTCCCGAGGAGCGCATGATCCCGGGCACCGGCAAGCGGCCGCTCTCGATCTTCGAGTTCCCGCTAAAAACCTGGGAGGAGTTCGTCGCCATCAAGCTGCTTGCCGACCTGGCCGAGATCCTGCAGGTCGAGGACCTGCTGCACTGCACCTTCCACCCGCTCAGGAACCTCGCGCGCGCGACCATGCCGGAAGAACGCTTCCACGCGCAGTTCGGCGAAGACTTCACCGCCGAGCTGATCAGGACGCCGGCGGGCAAGGCCACGCTGCAGGCCGCGATCGACGAATACTTCCCCTACCTGCCGTCGTTCTTCGGCGGCTCGAAGTCGAAGAACAACGAGATCTTCCGCAAGTGGAACATCAAGCAGCGCACCAATGACGAGATGCGCGCCGACTTCATGAAGCGGGCGACCGAAGTCGCCGCCAAGTACGATCTCACCCTGCCCGAGGTGAAGCAGGCGGCATGAGCGAGGGACCTCGACTGCGGCACATGTTTCGATCCGCGCCCTGCGGGCGCTCCTCAGCATGAGGCGGAGCTCAAACCCAGACCAACCTCACCCTGAGGAGGGCGCGAAGCGCCCGTCTCGAAGGGTGGGCCACCTGAAGGAAGTCGAGACACTTCCGATAGCCTTGCTTGAACGGGTCATGGAAGAGACCCGAACCGCCGCGTGGTTCGCCGCGCTGGGCGAGCCGCTGACCGAGGGCGATCGCGGCGACGCCACCGCCTATGCCATGGCCCTCGGGCTCGGCCCGCTGCGCGTGGTGCAGGCTCACGATTGGCCCGAGGCGGAGCGCGTGCTCAAGGCGCCCGACTGGTCGCCCGCATGGTGGGACCGCGAGGAAGCGCTGCGTCAGCACCTGCTGGCTGCAGCCGAAGCACGCTATCCCGAGCGCGAGCTGTGGACGGCGCTCACCGAGCTCACCACCGAGGCCGGCGAGGTCGTGCATGGCAAGGCCGCCACTGCCGCCTCGCGCATGGGTAGCGCGGCCAGGGCGTCGATCCATGTCGCGGCGGGCGCCGCCGCACAGGCGGCTTATCAACTGGCGCTGGCGCGGCTGGCGGAAGATGCCGCCTCGCCGTTCGAAAGCAAGTTTCGTTTGTTTGCTGCGGGCCGCTGGCCGTTGGGCGTCGTGGGCTCTACGCTGGTCCTCTTCTGAGAGGGCCTTTTTCTCCATGACCTACACGGCGCCGGCGCGAAGCGTCGGCCGATTGAAGCGGCCGTTCGGCGACCTGTACTACGAGGTATCCGGCAGCGGGCCGGCATTGCTGTTCGCCCACGGCCTGGGCGGCAATCACCTGAGCTGGTGGCAGCAGGTCGCGCACTTCGCCCCGCACTATACTTGCGTGAGCTTCGCTCACCGCGGCTTTGCGCCGTCCACTGCGATCGATGGTGGACCCGATCCGGCCGACTATGCCTCCGACCTTGCGGCGCTGATCGATCACCTGAAATTCCCCGACGTGCGCCTTGTCGGCCAATCGATGGGCGGCTGGACCGTCCTCGAATATGCTTTGGCCAATCCGACGAAAGTGAAGGCTCTCGTCCTGAGCTCGACCTCCGGCACCCTCGACCGCCGCGGCTGCGATCCGTCAGGCGGCGCGACCTACGATGCCTGGGCGGAGGACGCCGAAGCGAAAGTCGCGGCAGGGCTCGCGCACGGCATCCATCCGGCGATGGGCATGAACGCCGCGGCGCGCACGCCTGCGCTGCACCTTCTCTATGCCAGTATCGACGCCATGGCGGGCGCCCTCGACAAGGAGAAGGTACGCGCCGGACTGCGCCGCTCCGCCCACCGGACGGTCGAGGAACTGAAGAACTTCCGCGTGCCGACGCTCCTGATCGCCGGCGGCGAAGACGTCGTCTTCCCGCCCTTCGTGGCAAGCGCCATCGCAGCAGCCCTGCCCTGTGGAGAAGCACATCTGATCCCCCATGCCGGCCACTCGCCATACTTCGAGGAGGCCGCTACGTTCAACAGGCTGGTCGAGGCGTTTCTGGCGCGCCAGCGCTAAGGAGAAGACGTGTCGCAGGACAATCCGCGGATTGCCGTTCTGAGTTTCGCAATCGAGTGCAATCGGTTCTCGCCGGTAACCACGGCGGAAGACTTCCAGACCGACGTCGATATCCGCGGCAACCAGATCGTGAGCGAGGCGCGCTCGGGCGCGTCGATCACGCTCCCCGATCTGCCCGGCTTCTTCACCGAGATGGATCGCACCGGCAACTGGACTCCCGTGCCGCTGCGCGTCTCACAGGCCCAGCCCGGCGGTCCGGTCGAAGAGAATTTCTTCAAGGCGTTCCTCGCCGAGATCGAGGCGGGCCTGCAGAGCGCACTGCCGCTCGACGCCGTCTTCGTCGCTGCTCATGGCGCCGCCCTCGCCGAGGGCACGGACGACCCTGACGGTGACCTGTTCGAAACCATTCGCAAGGTCGTCGGGCCGGACATCCCGGTCGTCTCGACCTTCGACCTGCACGCCAACGTCTCGCGCCGGATGACCGACAATCTTTCCGTGTTCGTCGGCTATCTCGAGAATCCGCATATCGACATCTACGAACGCGGCGTCGAAGCCGCCAAGCACATGCGCGAGTGCCTGGCCGGCGCGCGCACCGCGGTCACCATGGTCAAGGTGCCGCTGGTGCCGCCGCAGATCTCGCTGCTGACCGCCAAGGGCCCCTACGCCGACCTGATCAAGTACGGCCAGACCAAGGTGGGCGGCGACATCCTCAACGTCTCGGTGATGGCGGGCTTCGCCTACAGCGACAGCCCCAAGAACGGGCTCACCGCGGTGGTGACGGCGCGCAACGGCAACCGCCAGGCGGCGGCCGACCTGTCGCTCGACATCGCCAGGCGCGCCTGGGGCATGAAGGAGCGCTTCAAGCGCGCCATGACGCCGCTCGCCGACGCCGTCCAGCTCGCCGTCTCGGTCGGCCGCGACCGGCGACGCAAGCCCATCATCCTGGCCGACGTTGCCGACAATCCCGGCGGCGGCGGGCGCGGCAACACCACCTATCTGTTGCGCGCGCTCAAGGCCGCCGGCGCCCAGCACGTGATCTTCGGCGTGTTCAACGACGCCGCCGTCGCCGCCAAGGCGCACGAGCTGGGTGAAGGCGCCATCTTCACAGCCTCGTTCAACTCCCAGGAACATCAGGAATTCTCCCTGCCCTTCGACTGCGAGGCCAAGGTCGCAAAACTGTCGGACGGCAAGTATGTCGGTCGCCGCGGCGTGCTCAGGAACGTGTCGTCCGACATGGGGCCCTCGGCCCTGCTCGACCTCGGGGGCATCCAACTCGTGGTCATCTCCAACCGCTGTCAGTGCATGGACCCGATGCAGTTCGAGATGTTCGGCCTCGACATCGCCCAGGCGCGCGTGGTGGTGGTCAAGAGCCGCGGCCACTTCCGTGGCGGTTTCGACGAGTTTTTCAACACCGGCCAGATCTACGAAGTCGATTGTCCGGGCTTGACGTCACCGATCCTGGCGAACTTCACTTGGACCAGGTTGCCGCGGCCGGTCTATCCGCTCGACGAAGAAACGAGCTGGACGCCACCCACTGGCGTCTGAGACCGCCGCCCCAAAGGGAGGCTGTCATGTTGCGCCGTTCGTTGATCGCCCTGGCGGGCGCCGTTTTGATCTCCGTGCCTGCGTCGGCCCAATCGCCCAAGACGCTGCGTGTGGTCATGCATTCGGATCTCAAGATCATCGATCCGGTGTGGACCACGGCCTACATCGTCCGCAACCACGGCTACCTGATCTACGACACGCTGTTTGCGATCGACGGCAAGTTCGAGCCGCAGCCGCAGATGGTCGAGAGCTGGACGGTGAGCGACGACAAGCTCACCTGGACCTTCAAGCTGCGCGACGGCCTCAAGTGGCATGACGGCACGCCGGTGACCTCGGCCGATGTCATACCCTCCATCAAGCGCTGGACCGACAAGGATGCGCTGGGCGGCCTGCTCGCCAAGTCGACCAAGGAGATGAAAGCGGTCGACGATCGCACCTTCCAGATCGTGCTCAAGGAGCCGTTCGGCATGATGCTGAAGGCGCTCGCCAAGTCGGCTTCGGTGCCGCTGTTCGTCATGCCCAAGCGCGTCGCCGAGACGCCGGTGTCGCAGCAGATCTCGGACACGACCGGCTCGGGCCCCTTCATCTTCAAGAAGGACGAGTGGAAGGCCGGCGAAAAGGTCGTTTATGTCCGCAATCCCGACTACAAGCCGCGCGCCGAGCCGCCGTCCGGCCTCGCCGGAGGCAAGGTCACCAAGCTCGACCGCATCGAATGGCGCTCGATTTCCGATCCGCAGACGGCGGTGAACGCCCTGATGTCGGGCGAGATCGACATGATCGAAACGGTCGCGCACGACCTCTTGCCGGTGCTGGAGAAGGACAAGGACGTCAAGGTCGTCGTCCTCGATCCGTTGGGCCTGACCTATGTGCTGCGCTACAACTGGAAACAGCCGCCGTTCAACGATGTGCGCTACCGCCGCGCCGCGACGCTGTCGCTCAACCAGAAGGACTTCCTGCAGGCGGTGATCGGCGATCCGCGCTACTACAAGGAATGCAAGGCGATGTTCGGCTGCGGCACGCCGCTCGAAACCTCGGCCGGCATGCAGGGCCTCCTGGAATCGCGCTTCGAGGAATCGCGCAAGCTCCTGAAGGAGCTGGGCTATGACGGCACGCCGATCGTCGTGCTGCAGACCAGCGACAACCCGACCCTGACCAACCTCGCGCCGGTCACCAAGACCCTGCTCGAGCGCGGCGGCTTCAAGGTCGATGTGCAATCGATGGACTGGCAGACCCTGGTGGCGCGGCGCGCCAAGAAGGATCCCGTGGCGCAGGGCGGCTGGAACATCGCCCAGACAGCGGCCGCCGCCGTGCTGCTGCTCGATCCGGTCAACAACCACTATGCCGAGGCGAGCGGCGATCGCGCCCAGTTCGGCTGGCCGCTCGACGAGGAGATCGAGAAGCTCCGGATGCAGTTCATCCGCGAGGGCGACCCCAAGAAGCAGCTCGAGATCGCCGAAAAGGTCCAGACCCGCATCCTGAGCGAAGGCGTCACGGTGCCGCTCGGCCAGTTCCAGCAGCCGATGGCGCGACGCACGAACGTCAGCGGCAACGTCGTCTCGCCCGTGACGGTGTTCTGGAACGTGGAGAAGAAGTGAGCTTCCTCCCCAGCGCTTGGCGCTGGGGAGGTGTCGCCGTTCATACGGCGACGGAGGGGTCATGGGCATCATCGTTGACGCCCATGACCCCTCCGCCCCTTCGGGGCACCTCCCCAACTTCGTTGGGGAGGATGACTACCGATCCGGCAGCGGGATGAACTCCTTGTCGCCCGGGACCTTGGCGAAGCGGCCGTCGCGCCAGTCGGCCTTGGCCTTCTCGATGCGCTCCTTGGACGACGACACGAAGTTCCACCAGATGTGGCGCGGACCGTCCATCGTGGCGCCGCCCAGCAGCATGACCTTCGCCCCATCGGGACCGGCAATCATCTCGACCGGCTGGCCGGCATGGAATGTCGCGAGGTCACCCACGGTCAGCAGGCGGTCGCCGACCGTCAGGCTACCCTCGGCGACATAGGCCGCGCGCTCGACATGCTCGGGCGACACCGCGATCTTGGCCGCGGCCGGCATCTCCACCGCGACATAGAAGATCGGTGAGAAATGCGTCGTCGGCGCCGTCCGGCCACCATAGGTGCCGACGATCAGGCGAAGCGCCGAGCCACCGTCAGTCCAGGCCGGCAGCTTGGCCTTCTCGACATGCTCGAACGACGGCGCCGTCTCCTCGTGACTCTTGGGCAGCGCTACCCAGGTCTGGACGCCGTGCATGCGAAAGCCCGCGCGCTTCATCTCGGGCTCGGTGCGCTCCGAGTGGGCGATGCCGCTGCCCGCGGTCATCCAGTTGACGTCGCCGGGACGGATCGCCTGGGCATAGCCCAGGCTGTCGCGATGGAAGATGCCGCCGTCGAACAGATACGTGACGGTGGCGAGCCCGATATGCGGATGAGGCCGCACCTCCATGCCGTCGCCGCCCGGCGGCACGACCATCGGCCCGAAATGGTCGAGGAAGATGAACGGCCCGACCATGCGCCGCTTAGCGCTGGGTAACACACGCCGGACGGAGAAGCCGGGTCCCAACTCGTGGGCGCGTCCCTGGATGAGAAGCTCGATCGGATCGGCCATCTTGTTCTCCTATTCCGTCGTCGGGCGGCGCCGTCATACAGATGAGGCGCCAGGCGGGTTACGGCGGACGCGTGCTCCCGGTCAATCCCAAGGGTGGCACCATTTTCGGTTACGAGTCGGTGACTTCGATCGCGATGATGATCCGCATCGTGCCGTTCATGGTCGAGCGTGATGGGGCGTTGCCCGGCAAGACCGAGTGGCTTGCTTTACGCGCCTTCTTCGTCTGCGCGATGCAGCACGCAGTGACAACTTGTCCGACGTCCGCTTTCGCGGCCGTCGCCGTGCTTAAACGCTGCTGCAACCCACCTAACACGTGATTTTCACGGGTGTTGCATTTTTGCAACTTTTTATTGGACTTGTGGATTATCCGTGGCCACACTTGGGCTTAGCAGGCAGAGCGTGGGGCGCTGACCGGGGGTAGGTCGGTGAATTCGCCGTTGGCCGCAGAGAGTCGAGTTCGAGTTTCAATGGACCGGGAGAAGGCTGATGGCGTTCAAGACGACGCGAGATCAACGCGCCCAGCGCTGGCGAATCGTCCCAAGCCTCATTGCAGCAACCTTTGCCTTTTCCGCCTGTCAGTTCCTCTGCGCCACCGGGGCCATGGCCCAGATCAAGGCGCCGAATAAAAACCATCTCAAGGCTCCGCCCAAGGCGGCCGCCGCCTCCTCCGAAGACGTCCAGCCTTTCGCTATCGGTGCAAATGGCCAGGTCACCGAGCAGCTCACGGCGCTGAATATCGACCCGGCCGACGCCCAGGCGGCCAACGAGGCCGTTACGAAGGCCCTCGAGCAACTCGATCGCAAGACCACCAATTCCGGCCGCGCCGTCCTGCAGCCGCAGGGCGCAGGCAAGCCCAAGCGGCTGGTCGCCTTGCAGCTCTTCTCCGCCACCTCGCTGGCCATTGAGCTGCACCGCGGACCCGACGGCGGCTACGGCTACAAGCTCGCCCCCAACGCCACCGCGAACGACGACGAGCGCGTGTCGAGCGTGCCGAGTGCGGCCCAGGCCGCCGGTGCCGGCGCCCGCTCGGTCGTGGCCGGGTCGGTCGCGCTGGTGAAGGTGAAGGCCGCTTCCGGGCTGGCGACCAGCCTCGCCTCGTCCGGCGCGAGCAGCGCCACGCTCAAGGAACTGACCGAGGCGCTGGCCGGTTTCCAGGCCGCCGGCACCAAGGTCGAGGTCTGGAAGGGCCGCACCGTCGACGGCGCACCGCGGCTGCTCGCCGCCGCCATCGGCGAAGGCTCGGCCAAGCGGTCGTTCTGGTGGTTCGCGCCGCCCAACGAGCCCGAAGGCTGGTTCGACGAGAATGGCCGCCGGCTCGGCAGCACCGGCCTCGCCGAGCCCAGCGGCGGTGCGCGCATCTCCTCGCCGTTCGGCACTCGCCGCTACTACGGCCGCTCGAGCGGCGGCGGCTTCCACAACGGCATCGACTTCGAAGGCAAGACCGGCATGCCGATCTATGCGGCGGCCGACGGCACGATCAATCACCAGGGCTGGTACTTCAACTACGGCCGCACGGTGAAGATCAGCCACGCCGACAGCTTCGAGACGCTCTACGCCCACATGTCGCGGTTTGCCGACGGCATGGGCCCGGGCAGCCGTGTCCGCAAGGGCGACCTGATCGGCTATATCGGCTCGACCGGCCGGTCGACCGGCCCGCATCTGCACTTCTCCGTGATCGTGAACGGCCAGTTCGTCGATCCCCAGCCCTATATCTCCGGCAAGGGCTTCAACAGCGTGCTGGCCAACGAGAGCCTGGTGGCCTATCGCCAGTGGCAGCAGGAGATCCGCAGGGCCGCCGGCGCCAAGGACGACGGCAACGGCTTCCGCGGCCTGCAGGGCGCCGAGCCGTGGAGCCACAATCCCTTCTCCTCGCGCAACGTTGATCGCCTGTAATCTGGCGGCCGCAATCAGCCTTAGTTGAGCCGTGCGCGCCGTTGCGCGCGTCGGTTTGATCGCATAGGAATTGCGCCATCCGCCATCGTCGGCCGGGCCAGCTGAGGGCCGCCGGGACGGCAGAGGCAATTACGAAGGGAAGGACAAATGCTCAAGAAGTACATGGCCGCCGGCGTCGTCGCGGCCGCGCTGGTCGGCGCCGCGGGTACGGCGCATGCCGGCAAGGACCTCGATACCGTCAAGGCGCGCGGCAACCTGATCTGCGGCGTCTCTACCGGCGTGGCGGGCTTCGCCGCCGCCGACAGCCAGGGCAAGTGGTCGGGCATCGACGTCGATGTCTGCCGGGCGGTGTCCGCCGCCATCTTCGGCGATGCCGACAAGGTCAAATTCGTGCCGACCACGGCGCAGCAGCGCTTCACTGCTTTGCAGTCGGGCGAGGTCGACCTCCTGGTCCGCACCACGACCTGGACGCTGACGCGCGACACCGCGCTCGGCTTCGACTTCACCGGCGTCAACTACTATGACGGCCAGGGCTTCATGGTGAACAAGAAGCTCGGCGTGAAGAGCGCCAAGGAGCTGAACGGCGCCACGGTCTGCGTGCAGCCCGGCACCACCACCGAGCTCAACCTCGCCGACTACTTCCGCGCCAACAAGATGACCTTCAAGCCGGTGGTCATCGAGAAGGTCGAGGAGGTGCGCGCCGCCTTCTTCGCGGGCCGCTGCGACGTGTTCACGACGGACGCCTCGGGCCTGTACGCGACCCGTGCGGCCAACGCGCCGAACCCGGACGACTACATCATCCTGCCGGAGATCATCTCCAAGGAGCCGCTCGGCCCGGTCGTGCGCCACGGCGACAACCAGTTCGCCGACATCGTGCGCTGGACGCTGTTCGCCCAGATCGAGGCCGAGGAGTACGGCATCACCTCGAAGAACGTCGACGAGATGCTGAAGAGCGACAACCCCACCATCAAGCGCATCCTCGGCGTCACGCCCGGCATGGGCAAGGCGCTCGGCGTCGACGAGAAGTGGGTCTACAACATCATCAAGCAGGTCGGGAACTACGGCGAGATGTTCGAGCGCAACGTCGGCATGGGCTCGCCGCTCAAGATCGCCCGCGGCCAGAATGCGCTGTGGACCCAGGGCGGTCTGCAGTACGCCCCGCCGATCCGCTGAAGCATAATCGAACCGAAACGAAGCCGCCGCCCGCAAGGGCGGCGGTTTTCATTTGGACTGTTGCCTGCCGGCCGCCGCCAGTCGACACTCCGCCCAGGGAGACTAAGAACTGGGAGCTTCAATGCGCAACATCATCGTAGCGATGGCGGCCGGTCTGGCTGCGATCGCGGTCTCGGGCACCGCCCTGGCGGGCAAGGATCTCGATGCGATCAAGGCGCGCGGCGCGCTGAATTGCGGCGTCGGCATCGGCACGGCGGGCTTCATGCTGGCCGACAGTCAGGGCAAGTGGCGTGGCCTGTCGGTCGATGTCTGCCGCGCGGTGGCGGCGGCGATCTTCGGCGATGCCGAGAAGGTCAAGTACGTCCCCCTCACCTCCCAGCAGCGCTTCACCGCGGTGCAGTCGGGCGAGGTCGACATGGTGATGGGCAACGCCACCTACACGCTGACCCGCGACACCGCGCTCGGCCTCGATTTCACCGGGGTCTTCTACTACGACGGCCAGAGCTTCCTGGTGCCCAAGGCGCTGGGCGTGAAGAGCGCCAAGGAGCTGAACGGCGCCACCGTCTGCGTCGCGCCCGGCACCACCACCGAGCTCAATCTCGCCGACTATTTCCGCGCCAACAAGATGACCTTCAAGCCGGTCGTCATTGAGAAGGTCGACGAGATTCGCGCCGCCTTCTTCGCCGGCCGCTGCGACGTCTACACCACTGATGCTTCGAGCCTGGCCGCGACGCGCGCCGCCAACGTGCCGCCGCCGCGCAGCTTCGACGACTTCCTGATCCTGCCGGAGATCATCTCCAAGGAGCCGCTGGGGCCCGTCGTGCGCCACGGCGACAACCAGTTCGCCGACATCGTGCGCTGGGCGCTCTTTGCCATGCTCGAGGCCGAGGAATACGGCATCAGCTCGAAGAACGTCGACGAGATGCTGAAGAGCGACAACCCCACCATCAAGCGCATCCTCGGCGTCACGCCGGGCATGGGCAAGGCCCTGGGGGTCGACGAGAAGTGGGTCTACAACATCGTCAAGCAGGTCGGTAACTACGGCGAGAGCTTCGACCGCAACATCGGCAAGGACTCGGCGCTCAAGGTCGACCGCGGCCTGAACAAGCTGTGGACCCAGGGCGGCCTGCAGTACGCCCCGCCGATCCGATAGGCCGCCATCATCCACCTCCCCCGTCTTACGGGGGAGGCCGGGAGGGGGAGAGCCCCAATGGAGCACCATGAAAGGCGAAGATCATGATCTTCGCTCGGGAGATGTATCGACCGAGGCCTTCCCCCTCCCCGCCTCCCCCGTACGACGGGGGAGGCGAATGAGAGCGTGGTGAATGAGGGCGCCCCGCCCCGTTTCTTCATTTGGCCTGTTGCTTGCAAGCCTCCGGGGGCTGACACTCCCCTTGGGAGAAAACGCAAAAAAAGGGGCTTCAATGCGCAATGTGCTAGTGGCGGCGGCAGCCGGATTTGCCGTGACCATTTTTTCGACCGGCGCCATGGCCGGCAAGGATCTCGATGCGATCAAGGCTCGCGGCTCGCTGGTGTGCGGCGTCGGCACCGGCACGGCGGGCTTCATGATGCAGGACAGCCAGGGCAAATGGGTCGGCCTCGACGTCGATGTCTGCCGGGCGGTGTCGGCCGCCATCTTCGGCGACTCGGAAAAGGTCAAGTACGTCGGCCTGACGTCGCAGCAGCGCTTCACTGCCTTGCAGTCGGGCGAGGTCGACATCCTGTCCAACAACACCACCGACACGCTGACGCGCGACACGGCGCTCGGCCTCGATTTCACCGCCGTCACCTACTATGACGGCCAGGGCTTCCTGGTAAACAAGAAGCTCGGCGTGAAGAGCGCCAAGGAGCTGAACGGCGCCACGGTGTGCGTGGCTCCCGGCACGACGACCGAGCTCAACCTCGCCGACTACTTCCGCGCCAACAAGATGACCTTCAAGCCGGTCGTCATCGAGAAGGTCGAGGAAGTGCGCGCCGCCTTCTTCTCGGGCCGCTGCGACGTCTACACCAACGATTCCTCGAGCCTCTATGCGACCCGCGCCGCCAACGTGCCGGCACCGGCCAAGGCCGAGGATTTCATCGTGCTGCCGGAGATCATCTCCAAGGAGCCGCTGGCACCGGCGGTGCGCCACGGCGACAACCAGTTCGCCGACATCGTGCGCTGGGTGCAGTACGCCATGATCGAGGCGGAGGAGTACGGCATCACCTCGAAGAACGTCGACGAGATGCTGAAGAGCGACAACCCCACGATCAAGCGCCATCATCAAGCAGGTCGGTAACTACGGCGAGAGCTTCGAGCGCAATGTCGGCCAGGGCTCCATCCTCAAGATCGACCGGGGCCTGAACAATCTCTGGACGAAGGGCGGCCTGCAGTACGCCCCGCCCATCCGCTAGTACGAGTAGCGTTGGTTCGAGAAACCTGCCATCCCGAGCGTAGCGAGGGACGCTCGGGATGACATCGAGCGCGTGGCAGGGGGCAATCATGCGCAAGATCACGTTGGCCGCGGCGACGGCGCTCGCCGCGGTTCTGGCCGGTCATCGGGTGGAAGCCGGTCCCGTCCTCGACGCCGTCAAGGCGCGCGGACAGATCGTCTGCGGGATAAGCGACGGCCGGCCGGGCTTCGCGCAAGCCGATGCCCAAGGCCGATGGCGCGGGTTCGCCGTCGACATCTGCCGCGCCGTCGCGGCCACCATCCTGCGCGACGCCAACAAGGCGAAATTCGTGGCGCTCACGGCGGCGAAGCGCTTCCCTGCCCTGCAGGCGGGCGAGGTCGACCTGCTTGTCTCCGACTCGACCTATACGCTGGCGCGCGACGCGGGCCAGGGGGTCGAGTTCACCGGCATCTACTACTACGACAGCCAGGGTTTCCTGGTGAAGAAGTCGGGCGCCAAGACCATCAAGGACGCCAAGGACCTGCACCGCGCCATGATCTGCTACCAGACGGGCACGACCAGCGAGGCCAACCTCACCGACTACTTTGCCGCCAACAGGATGCGCTTCGTGTCCTTCGCTTTCGAGCGGTCGGCCGAAGCGCGGGACGCCTTCCTCGCCGGGCGCTGCGATGCGCTGACCAGCGACCTGTCGGCCCTGTACGCGATCCTCGCCGCCAAGCCCCAGCACGCCGTCGACTACGCCATCCTGCGGCAGACCATCGCCAAGGAGCCGCTGGGCCCCGCCGTGCGCCAGGGCGACCCTCAATTCGCGGATATCGTTCGCTGGACGCTCTACGCGATGATCGAGGCGGAGGAATACGGCGTTACGGCAAGGAACGTCGACGAGATGCTCAAAAGCCCGCATGCCACGATCAAGGAGATCCTCGGCGTGACGCCGGGCATGGGCAAGGCACTGGGGGTCGACGACCGCTGGGTTTACAACATCGTCAAGCAGGTCGGGAACTACGGCGAAAGCTACGACCGAAACCTGGGCGGCGGCTCGCCGCTCGGGATTCCTCGCAGCCTCAACGCACAATGGACGAAGGGCGGCATCCTCTACGCACCGCCGATTCGCTGAAAAATCGGCCGGTCCCGCCAGCAAGAATCAGACCGCGCCGGAACCGCTGACGTTCCCCGTTTGGCTGGTTTGCAAGTGCGGAATTCCCTCTTACACTGCGGCTCAAGATCATTCGTCGAAGGCCACGGAACAACCGCGGCCGGCAGGGGGAAAGAGCGGATGGCAGTCGAGGCATTGAGCTCCGCGCCGCGTGTCAAAGTGGCGCCGTGGAACGACCCGGTCATCCGCGGCTGGGTGTTCCAGATCGTCGTCGTCGGCCTGGTCGGCCTGCTCGCCTGGTATCTCGTCTCCAACACCATCGACAACCTGGAGCGGCAGAAGATCGCCAGCGGCTTCCATTACCTGGACCGCGAGGCGGGCTTCGAGATCGGCGACACGATGATCGAGTATTCGCCGGCCAGCACCTATGCCCGGGCGATCTTCGTCGGCCTGCTCAACACGCTGAAGGTCTCGATCCTCGGCGTCATCATGGCGACCATTCTCGGCACGCTGCTCGGCGTCGGCCGTCTGTCGAGCAACTGGCTGCTCGCCAAGATCTGCGAATGGTACGTCGAGGCGTTCCGCAACGTACCGCTGCTGCTCTGGCTCTTCCTGTTCTACAAGCTGATCAGCGAGGCCTTTCCCGGCCCGCGCCAGGCGATCGGCCTGCTCTTCGATACCGTGTTCCTGTCCAATCGCGGCGTCTACTTCCCGGTGCCGCTCGCCGATCCGGCCTTCAAATGGGTCGGCCTCGCCTTCCTGATCGGCATCGCCGGCGCGTTCGTTCTCCACCGATGGGCGAAGAAACGTCAGGATGCCACCGGCAAGCCCTTCCCCTCCATCTCGGCAGGCTTCGGCGTGGCGCTCGGCCTGCCCATCCTGGTGTGGCTGCTGGGCGGCGCGCCCCATCACATGAGCTGGCCGCAGCTCAAGGGCTTCAATTTCGACGGCGGCAGCGTGATCCAGCCCGAGTTCGTCGCCCTGCTGCTCGGCCTCGTGCTCTATACCTCCGCGTTCGTCGCCGAGATCGTCCGGTCCGGCATCCTGGCGCTGCACAAGGGCCAGAGCGAGGCCGCCGCCGCACTCGGGCTCAGCCGCGGCCAGGCGATGCGGCTGGTGCTGCTGCCGCAGGCGCTGCGCGTGATCGTGCCGCCGATGACCAGCCAGTATCTCAACATCACCAAGAACAGCTCGCTGGCCATCGCCATCGGCTATCCCGACCTGGTGGCGTCGATCAACGTCACCATCAACCAGACCGGCCAGGCGATCGAGAACGTGCTGATCATCATGGCGGCCTATCTGTCGGTCAGCCTGTCGATCTCGGCCTTCATGAACTGGTACAACAAACGTATCGCCCTGAGGGAGCGCTGAGCGATGACCGACATGCCCGTCGGCGAGCGCAAGCAGCTCGCTCCTCCCACAGACGACAGCGGCCCCCTCGGCTGGGCCCGCAAGCACCTGTTCTCGAGCTGGGCCAACGGCCTCACCACGGTGGTGCTGATCGCGGCCATGGCCTGGATCCTGTCGTGGTTCCTGGAATGGGCGGTGTTCACCGCCAACTTCACGGCCTCGACCGGCAGCGAATGCCGCGGCTATGGCGCCTGCTGGGCACTGATCCGCGAGAAGGCCCGGCTGATCTTCTTCGGCACCTTCCCCTACGAGCAGCAATGGCGACCGTTCTTTGCCGTCATCATCATGCTGGCGATGCTGATCATGACGTCGGACCGGCGCATGTGGCGGCCCTGGCGCCTGCTCGCGATCTGGAGCATCGGCTCGTTCTTCACCTTCCTGCTGATGTTCGGCCAGCTCCACATCCCGCTCAGCCTGTTCCTGGTCGCGGCGCTGGTGGTGGGCGGTGTCGGCATGGCCTTCCGCAAGGGCATCGCGCAAAGCGGCGAGCTGAACCTTTATCGCGTCCTCGCCGCCGTTGGCCTGGTCGGCCTGGTGCTGCGCTTCCTCGGCATCCTGCCGGCCTGGAAGCTGCCCATCGCGCCCTTCAGCTACGTCGAGACCGGCCTGTGGGGCGGCATCCCGGTGACGATCATCCTCGCCACCTACGGGCTGCTGTTCGCCTTCCCCTACGGCATCCTGCTGGCGCTGGGCCGGCGCTCCAACCTGCCGCTGATCAAGGGCCTGTGCGTCGGCTTCATCGAGCTGATCCGCGGCGTGCCGCTGATCAGCCTCTTGATCATGGCTTCGGTCATGCTGCCCCTGTTCCTGCCGACGGGCGTCACCTTCGACAAGTTCCTGCGCGCCCAGGTCGCCGTCATCCTGTTCGCCGGCGCCTACATCGCCGAGATCATCCGTGGCGGCCTGCAGTCGCTGCCCAAGGGCCAGTTCGAGGCGGCCGACGCGATGGGGCTGAACTACGTGCAGAAGACGACGCTGATCATCCTGCCGCAGGCGCTGCGCGTGGTGATCCCGCCGCTGATCAATACCTTCATCGGCTTCTTCAAGGACACCTCGCTGGTGCTGATCATCGGCATCTTCGACTTCCTCAACACCGCCAACCAGGCGCTGGTCGATCCGGCCTGGGCCGGCTACCCCGGCGAAGTCTACCTGTTCGCCGCCTTCGTCTACTTCTGCTTCTGCTATTCGATGTCGCGATACTCCAAGTATCTCGAGGTCGAGCTCAACAAGGGAACCCGCCGCTAGGCGGCCAAGGAGAACCGGTCATGGCCGCCACGGCACGCGATCTCAGCAACGTCCCCTCGGTGATCACGCTCCGGGGTGTCAACAAGTGGTTCGGGCAGTTCCACGTGCTCTCCGACATCAACCTCGACGTCAAGGAAGGCGAGAAGATCGTCATCTGCGGGCCGTCGGGCTCGGGCAAGTCGACGCTGATCCGCTGCATCAATCGCCTGGAGGAGCATCAGGCCGGCGACCTCGTGGTGCACGGCGTGCCGCTCACCAACGACGTCAAGAACATCGAGATGATCCGCCGCGAAGTCGGCATGGTGTTCCAGTCGTTCAACCTCTTCCCGCATCTCACCATCCTCGACAACCTCACCCTGGCGCCGATCTGGGTGAAGAAGATGCCGAAGAAGGATGCCGAGGAGATCGCCATGAACCTGCTGAAGCGGGTGCGCATTCCCGAGCAGGCCCTGAAGTACCCCGGCCAGCTCTCGGGCGGCCAGCAGCAGCGCGTGGCGATCGCCCGGGCGCTCTGCATGCGGCCCAAGATCATGCTGTTCGACGAGCCGACCTCGGCGCTCGACCCCGAGATGGTGAAGGAAGTGCTCGACGTCATGATCGAGCTCGCGCGCGAGGGCATGACCATGCTGGTGGTGACCCACGAGATGGGCTTCGCCCGCGCCGTGGCCGACCGCGTGATCTTCATGGACCGCGGCGAGATCGTCGAGCAGAACGAGCCCGAGGAGTTCTTCGCCAACCCGCGGAACGAGCGCACCAAGCTGTTCCTGGGCCAGATCCTGCATCATTGAGCGATCGATACAAAGGGACCTCACCCTGAGGAGCGTCGCGAAGCGACGCGTCTCGAAGGGTGGGCCACAGTCTTGGTGTTGCCCACCCTTCGAGACGCGCCCTGCGGGCGCTCCTCAGGGTGAGGTCGTCGAATTGCTTGGAAGGCCCCGCAGCGATTAAAACCAAACCATGAAGATACTTGTCACCGGCGGCGCGGGGTTCATCGGTTCGGCGGTCGTGCGCCACATCGTGCGCGACACCGACTGGACGGTGGCCAACGTCGACAAGCTGACCTACGCCGGCAACCTCGAATCGCTGGCCGAGGCGCGCGACAGCAACCGGCATACGCATTTCAAGGTCGACATCACCGACCGCGCCGCGGTCGATGGCGTCTTTGCGAGCTTCCGGCCCGACGCAGTGCTGCATCTCGCCGCCGAAAGCCACGTCGATCGCTCGATCGATGGCGCCGCCCCCTTCATCGCGACCAACGTCGGCGGCACCTACACGCTCCTCGAGGCCGCACTCGCCTACTGGCGCACGCTGGATCCCGACGCCCGCGCACGCTTCCGCTTCCAGCACATCTCGACCGACGAGGTGTTCGGCTCGCTGGGCGCCAGCGGCAAGTTCAGCGAGACCACGCCCTATGCGCCGAACTCGCCCTACGCCGCGAGCAAGGCTGCGTCGGATCATCTGGTGCGCGCCTGGCATCACACGCACGGCCTGCCGACGCTCGCCACCAACTGCTCGAACAACTACGGGCCCTATCACTTCCCCGAGAAGCTGATCCCGCTCGTCATCATCCGCGCGCTGCGCGGCCAGAAGCTGCCGGTCTACGGCAAGGGCGAGAACGTGCGCGACTGGCTGCATGTCGAGGATCATGCCGAGGCGCTGACCCTGGTGCTGCGCAAGGGCCGGCCCGGCGAGACCTACAATGTGGGCGGCGACAGCGAGCGCAAGAACATCGACGTCGTCCACACGATCTGTTCCCTGCTCGACGAGATGGTGCCTGGAAGCCCGCACCGGCCGCACGAGCGGTTGATCGAGTTCGTCACCGACCGTCCCGGCCACGACGCGCGCTACGCCATCGATGCCGCCAAGATCAGGACCGAGCTCGGCTGGCGGCCGCGTTTCAGCTTCGAGGACGGGCTGCGCCAGACCGTGCGCTGGTATCTCGACCACAAGGGATGGTGGGAGCGGGTCATGAGCGGGGCATATCGCGGGGAACGGCTCGGCCTCGGATGAGTTGAATCGCCATGAGGTATATCGTCCTCATGGTCGTCATGGCCCTGCTCGCCGGCTGCGAGCGCGACCCCTACATGGCACGCAAGGGTGGTTATACGCCGGGCGAGACGTACCACCACCAGAGCGGGCTCTGTCCCGGCATGCGGGTCAACCAAGCTGGCGCTTGAGCTCGGCCCAGCGATCGAGGATGGGCATGATCCTGCCGTCCTTCTCAGCCGGCAGCGAGAAGACGACGCGGTCGATACCGAGCTCGCGGTAGCGCTTCAGGCGATCGAGATCATCGGGCACGCGGAACGTGCTGATCGACAGGCTGGCGGGATCGCGGCCGGCCTCCTTCGCCATGGCGCGGAACTTGTCGAGCACTTCGATGCCGTCGCGATCGAGCCAGTCGTCGCGCGGGATCCAGCCGTCGCCGTAGCGGACGGCGCGCCGCGCCGCATAGGGAAAGGCGCCGCCGACGATGATCGGCGGATGCGGCTTCTGGAACGGCTTGGGCCACTGCTTCATCCTGTCGAAGTTCACGAACTCGCCGTGATACTCGGGCTCCTCCTCGGCCCAGATCGCCTTCATCGCCTCGACTCGCTCGCGCGCGAGCTTGTGGCGGCTCTCGAAGGCGGTGCCGTGGTTTTCGATCTCGTCCTGGTTCCAGCCGTTGCCGACGCCGAACAGGAAGCGGCCGCCCGAGAGCTGGTCGATGGACGAGACCATCTTGGCGGTGACGATGGGGTCGCGCTGGGTGATCAACGCGATGCCCGTGCCGACCTTCAACCTGGTGGTCACGGTCGCCGCCGTGTTGAGCGCCAGAAACGGATCGAGCAGCTCGTAGTAGGCGCGCACGAGGCCGCCCGATGCCGGATAGTTCGACTTGCGCGACGACGGAATGTGCGTGTGCTCGGGAACCCACAGCGATTCGAAGCCGCGTTCCTCCATGGCGCGCGCCAACGGCGCGGGTTGCATGGAATCCGTGGTGAAGAACATGACCGCGCCGATTTTCATGGTTCCCTGGCTCCGCATTCACGCGACGATGGCGCGATTGTGGCGATTTTCGAGGATTTGGGAACCGCCGAGCGGCAACTCGGTTGTTGCTTCATCGACTGAGGAGACCACCATGAACGCCATTCGCTCGACCGTCGCCCTTGCGACGCTGGCTGTCGGGGTCGCCGCCTGCTCGGTGAACGACGGCTACTACGCGCCCCGCTCCCAGGCGGCCTACTATCCGGCGCGGACGACCGTCTACAGCACGCCGGCAGCCACCTACTACAGCAGCTACCCGGCAGGGACCTACTACACCTACGACCAGCCCAGCTACCAGAAGTCGAACGTGTACAGCTCGCGCTGGGACTACTACCGCAACTACCAGGGCATCCATGACGGCCCGGAGCGCACCGGACCGTAACCCTCACCCTCGCAACGTGGCCTGCACGACGGCGGCGACCTGGTCGACCGCCGTCTCGGGCATGTGCGCTCCCATGGGCAGGCTGAGCACGGTCTCGGCGAGCTTCTCCGCCAGCGGGAACGCACCCTTGCCCAGGCCGAGATCGACATAGGCCGCCTGGAGATGAGGCGGGATGGGATAGTGGATCAGCGAGCCGATGCCCGCCTTGTCCAGCGCCGCGATCAGCTCGGCACGGCGCTCGGTTCGCACGACGTAGAGATGCCATACCGGCTCGGCCCATTGCGGTGCGCGTGGCAGGCCGAGGCCGGGAAGGCCGGCGAGCTTGTCGTCGTAGCGCGCGGCAAGCCGGCGGCGGTGCTCGTTCCAGGCATCGAGCCTCGGCAGCTTTACGCGCAGCAGCGCCGCCTGCATTTCATCCAGCCGGGAGTTGAAGCCGCGCTCGAGGTTCACGTACTTGACCTTGCTGCCGTAGTTGCGCAGCACGCGGAGCCGATCGGCCAGCCTGGCGTCGTCGGTCGTGACGGCGCCGGCATCGCCGAAGGCGCCGAAATTCTTGGTCGGAAAGAAGCTGTGGGCGCCGGCATCGCCCAGCGCGCCGGTGCGCCGGCCGCGCACCTTGGCGCCCTGCGCCTGCGCCACGTCCTCGACCACTCTGAGCCCGTGCTTGCGCGCCAGCGCCATGATGGCATCCATGTCGGCCGGCTCGCCGTAGAGATGGACCGGCATGATCGCCCTGGTGCGCGAGGTGATCGCGGCGGCGATGCGCTCGGGATCGATGTTGGGTCCGTTGGGCGTCGGCTCGACCGGCACGACCTTGGCGCCGACCGCCGTGATGGCAAGCCAGGTGGCGATATACGTGTTCGACGGCACGATCACTTCGTCGCCTGCGCCGAGATCCCAGCCGCGCAGCACCAGCTCCAGCGCCTCCAGCCCGTTGCCGAGGCCGACGCAATGCCTGGTGCCGCAGAAGGCGGCGTACTCGGCCTCGAAGGCTTCGACTTCCTTGCCGAGCACGAACCAGCCCGATTCCATGACGCGTGCGAAGGCCGCGTCGAGCTCGGGCTTGAGCTCGGCATAGACCGCTTTCATGTCGAGGAAGGGGATCATGGTCGGCTTGAAACCTCGCGCTTGAAGACATCGTAGTCGCGCAGGTATTCGGCGTCCTCATAGTAGGTCGAGGCGATCACCAGGATGGCTGCGCCCTCGGCGAAGTCCGTGAGCTCGTGCCAGACCCAGGTGCCGAGGTACAGCGCGCGCGCCGGGTCGTCCAGGCTCACCGTCTCGGTCGTCCGGCCGTCATCGAGATGGACGCGGCAGCCGCCGTGCAGGGGCACGAACACCAGCTCCGACTGGCGATGGCCATGCCGGCCGCGCCATTGCCCCGGCGCAATGTGATGCAGCCAGAACAGCCGCTTGGGCTGGAACGGCAGATCGCGGCCGGCCTCGAAGAAATTGATGCGGCCACGTTCGTCGACCGCGCCCCGCACGTCGATCCAGCGGCAGTTCCTCGTCTTCAGTCCATCAGTCATGATCAGGCCGCACCCAGCTTGCGCCATTGCATATAGACCACGCCGCTCAGCGCCACGAGGCCGCCCACGATCTGGTAGGCGTTGGGCATGAAGCCATAGGCCATCGACCACAATACGGCGAAAAACGGCACCAGATTGACCCACAACGACGCCACGGCGACGCCGAGCCGGCTGGCGCCGATGTTCCAGAAGTAGCCGCCCAGCGCGCTCGCGAACAAGCCGATGGCCAGAAGCTGGGTCCACGCCCACCCATCGGTCACGGCCAGCGGTGAGCGCGACCAGCCGAGCGCGATCAGCACCACGCCGAGCAGCGCCGTCCAGCCGAAGGCCGACAGCGAGGCCACATAGGCACGATGGAGCTGGCTCGCGCGATCGAACCAGGCCTGCGCCTTGATGCTGTAGAGCGTCCAGATCGCATTGGAGAGCAGCACGATGATCTCGCCGCCGCCGAAAGTCAGATGCGCGCTGCCGACCAGGGTGGAGGAGACGAGGATGGCGCCGCCCAGCAGCGTCAGCACCAGCGCCACCGGGAAGCCGGGATCGAACCTGAGCCCCGTCACCAGCCGCACCGTCGCGGCCGACACCAGCGGGCCCGCGACACCCACGGTGGCGGCGGTGATCGGATTGCTGAACTGAAGACCGAGCGTATAGACCGCGAAGAAACTGCCCATCATCAGCCCGAGCAGGGCGAAGCGGCGGAAATCGAGATCGATGCGCAGTGCCTTCACACCCTCGACCAGCAGCAGCAGCGCCCCCAGCGCCAGGCCCGCCACCCCCGTCCGGACGGCCGACATCGGGATCAGGTCGAAATGCGCCAGCATCACCTTGCTGACGGGCACGTTGGCGCCCCAGCTCGCGCCGACGAAGATCATCGCCGGGAAGGCGATCAGCGTGTGACCGCGCTCGTGCATCAGCGGCGTCGCACCGCCTCGTAGCCGACGCGGCAGTCCTTGTAGACGTCGGGCTTCTCGGTCGAGACGCGCGCTTCGATCACGCCGGGCTGGGCGAGGCACAGGTCGAGGATGGCATCGACCAGCGTCTCCTGCAGATTGAAGTGCCGGCTGCCCGCCAGCCTGGTGATGCCGTCATGCACCGTGTCGTAGTTCAGCACGTTGGCGATGCGATCGTTGTGTGCCTTGTCGGACGGCGCCAGCAGCAGGTCGACGTTCACGACCACGGTCTGCGGCCCCTTCTTCTCGAAATCGTGGATACCGATCGAGACTTGCAGGCGGAAGTCGCGGATGAAGATGCGGCGTTCGAGGTCGGGGGCCATGTCACGCCTTTCCCTTGCGATCGAAGGCGACGTCGCGCGGCCGCCCGCTGAGATGCTCGCCGCTGTCGACGATCAGTGTGTCGCCGGTGAAGGTCGGCGTCTGCAGGATGAAGCGCAAGGCCCGCACCAGGTCCTCCACCGTGACGCCGACGCGCAACGGGTTGTCGGCATGCTGCTCGGCGAAGCGCGCATCGGTCTGGCTGCCGCTGCGCAGCGTCAGCCCGGGCGCGATGCCCGCCACCCTGATCCGCGGCGCGAAGGCCTGGGCCAGAAGCTTGGTCAGGCCCTGCAGGCCCACCTTCGACAGCGTGTAGGTCAGGAAGTCCGGATTGAGATTGTACAGCTTCTGGTCGAGCAGATTCACGATCACTCCGGTCTGGCCGTCCGGCAACTGCCGCGCCAGGGCCTGCGACAGCAGCATGGGCGCCCTGAGGTTGATGGCCATGTGGCGGTCGAAGTCATCGGCCTTGGCGGTCGGCGCGCGGTCGAGCTTGAACAGCGAGGCGCTGTTGACCAGGCAGGTCAATTGCACGCCCCGCGCACGGCACTTGTCGACCAGCGCCTCGGCCTGGCGCGCCGAGGAGAGGTCGGCGCGCACCGCCTTGGCCTTGCCGCCTGCCGCGACGATATCCGCCACCGTCTGGCGGGCCTCGGCGGTCGAGCGATTGTGGTGCACGAACACGAAATAGCCGTCGGCCGCCAGCGCCATCGCCAAGGCGCGGCCGACCCGCACGGCCGCTCCCGTCACCAACGCGCCGTTCATGGGCTGGGGGCACTCATATTCGGATTCGGACCGCGGGCGTCCCGCCCGCTCATGATCATGAGGCGGGCGGGACGCCCGCGGTCCGAATCCCGAGATTTTCTTGCCGGCCCAATCACGCCAATCTACTAGCATGCGGCCATGACTTCGTCCCCGTTCGAAACCGTCGACTGTGTCGTGATCGGCGCAGGTGTCGTCGGCCTTGCCGTCGCCCGCGCCCTTGCCCTTGCCGGCCGTGAGGTCATCGTCGTCGAAGCGGCCGAGGGCATCGGCACCGAGACCAGCTCGCGGAATTCCGAAGTCATCCACGCCGGCATCTACTATCCCAAGGGCAGCCTGATGGCGCGCACCTGCGTCGCCGGCCGGCGCCTGCTCTATGCCTACTGCAAGGAGCACGGCGTGCCGCACCGGAATTGCGGCAAGCTGATCGTCGCCACCAACGAGGCCGAAAGCGAGAAGCTCGCCGAGATCAAGGGCCGCGCCGAGGCCAACGGCGTCGAAGGCATGCGCCTGCTGAGCGCAACCGAGGCGATCGCGATGGAGCCCAACCTGCAATGCACGGCGGCGCTGCTGTCGCCCGCCACCGGCATCATCGACAGCCACTCCTACATGCTGGCGCTGCAGGGCGATGCCGAGGCCTGCGGAGCCATGTACGCCTTCCACAGCCCCGTAGAAGCCGCGCGCGTCGCCAATGCCGGCATCGACCTCGAGGTCGGCGGCGCCGAGCCCATGAAGCTGCGCTGCCGGCTGGTGGTGAACTCGGCCGGCCTGCATGCGCCGACCCTGGCGAAAAAAATCGTCGGCCTGCCATCCGACCGCGTGCCTCAGGCATATTACGCCAAGGGAAACTACTTCACCCTGACCGGACGCTCGCCCTTCTCGCGCCTGATCTATCCCGTTCCGGTGCCGGGCGGGCTCGGCGTGCATATCACCGTCGACATGGGCGGCCAGGCCAAGTTCGGTCCCGACGTCGAGTGGATCGACGGCATCGACTACACGGTCGACCCGCATCGCGCCGACAAGTTCTATGCCGCCGTGCGCCGCTACTGGCCCGGCCTCAGGGACGGCGCACTACAGCCGGGCTATGCCGGCATCCGGCCCAAGACCGTGCCGCAGGGCGCGCCCGCGCAGGATTTCGTCATCCAGGGGCCGGCCGATCATGGCGTGCCCGGCCTGATAAACCTGTTCGGCATCGAATCGCCCGGCCTCACGGCCTCGCTGGCGCTGGCCGAGCAGGTGCGCGACATCGCCCTCACATGAACATCGGGACATGATCCTGGCCCGGCGAGGTCTCCTTGCCGGCCTCGCGCGTGTGCTCGCCCGGCTCGACGCGCGCTGACCATACCTTCGTCTGGCTGACACGTTGACGTGCGATGCCTAGTGTCCTGATCGATAAATTCGGCTCATTCTGGCCTGATAGTGTAAGAGGTCAGAATGGCAAAGGGAAAAGCTTCGACGATTGAGCTGAGCGCAGCGGAGCGGCGTGAGCTTGAGTCGCTGACGCGACGGCGCAAGA
>JACPOB010000011.1 GCA_016185145.1 Rhodospirillales bacterium
TCTTCCGGACCGCGAGCTTCCAGCTCGCTCATGATCATGAGCGAGCTGGAAGCTCGCGATCCGGAAGAGCATGACGCGTCACTGGAGTGGCGCGTCCCCAGCAAAGAGTTCACAGCTTGAAGCCCGGCGGCAGCGGCAGGCCGCCGGTGATGCTGCGCATCTGCTCCTGCACGGTCTGCTCGACCTTGGCGCGCGCGTCGTTGGCGGCGGCGACGATCAGGTCCTCGACCACGCCCTTGTCGGCCGGCACGAACAGGGAGGCATCGATCTCGACCTTGCGCGTCTCGTTCTTGCCGTTGACCGTGACCTTGACCAGGCCGGCGCCCGAGGAACCCACGATCTCCATGCGCTCGAGCTGCGTCTGCAGCTCCTGCATCTTCTGCTGCATGGCCTGGGCCTGCTGCATCAGGCCGCCGAGATCCTTCAACTTGTCGAACATCAGTACTCGCTTTCCGGGACGTCATCGTCCGCGGGATACTCCTCGGAATCCGGCGGCTCGTCGCCGGCCTCGACCAGGCCCGCCACCAGCGAGGTCTGCTCGCCTTTGCGTCGCACGGCGTCGAGCCTGGCGCCGGGGAAGGTCTTCAGGATGGCCTGGACCAGCGGATTGTTTTCGGCCTGGTTGCGCAGCTCGTCGCCCTTGGCCGCCTTCTGCTCGTTCAGCGTGGGCTTGCCGGCCGCCGACGACACCGTGGCGATCCAGCGGCGGCCGGTCCATTGGCCCAAAAGCTCGCTGAGGCGCGGCGCCAGGTCAGGCGGCGCCTTGGGCTCGGGCCGGAACTCGATCAGTCCAGGCTCGCAGCGCACCTCGTGCACATGATGCATCAGATGATGCACCAGGCGCGCCTCACGGCGGGCTTCGAACAGGGCGACGATCTCGGTGAAACTCTTGGGATTTGGCGTCGCCGCTGCCGGCTGGCCCGTGGCGGCTACGACCGGCTGCGTCGCCAGGCGTGCGGCGGCGCCGCCACCTCCACCACCCCGCGGTGCGGGCGCGGCGACCGCTGCCGCAGGGCCGGGGGCGGCGCCATTCTGCAGCGCCTTGATGGCATCGGACGGCGAGGGCAGGTCGGCGGCGTAGCACAGGCGGATCAGCGCCATTTCGGCGGCGCGCAGAGGCGAAGGCGCCGACAGCGTCTCCTGCAGCCCCTTCATCAGGAGCGTCCAGGCGCGAGTCAGCGAGGCCATCGAGAGCTTGCCCGCCATGGCGAGCCCCTGGGCGCGCTCGCTGTCGGCCGAGGCAGCCGCAGCGTCGGGCGCCACCTTGAGCCTTGTCACCCAATGAGTGAGCTCGAGCAGGTCCTGCAGGATGACCACGGGGTCGGCGCCCGAATCGTGCATCTCGGCCAGCGCCGCCACGACCGCCGGCGCATCGCCGCGCATGGTCTTCTCGAACAGCTCCAGCACCCGGCTGCGGTCGGCCAGGCCCAGCATGTCGCGCACCTGCGCGGCATCGACCACGCCGCCGCCATGGGCGATCGCCTGGTCAAGCATCGAAAGGCCGTCGCGCACCGAGCCGTCGGCGGCGCGTGCCAGCAAGGTCAGCGCCTCGGGCGAGATCTCGACCTTCTCGGCGACGGCGATCTTGCCGAAATGGTCGGTCAGCGCCTGCTGCGGCACGCGCTTGAGATCGAAGCGCTGGCAGCGGCTCAGCACCGTCACCGGCACCTTGCGGATCTCGGTGGTGGCGAACAGGAACTTCACATGCGGCGGCGGCTCTTCCAGCGTCTTGAGCAGGGCGTTGAACGCCTTCTCCGACAGCATGTGCACTTCGTCGATGATGTAGACCTTGTAGCGCGCCGAGACCGGGCGATAGCGCACGCCCTCGATCAGCTCGCGCACGTCGTCGATGCCGGTGCGCGAGGCGGCGTCCATCTCGATCACGTCGACATGGCGGTCCTCGGTGATCGCCTTGCAATTGTCGCAGACGCCGCAGGGATCGACGGTCGCGCCGCCCTTGCCGTCCTTTCCGGTGCAGTTCAGGGCGCGGGCGATGATGCGGGCGGTCGTGGTCTTGCCGACGCCGCGCACGCCCGTGAGCATGAAGGCATGGGCGATGCGGCCCGTGGCGATGGCGTTGCGCAGGGTGCGCACCATCGCCTCCTGGCCGACCAGGGTGGTGAAATCGACAGGACGGTATTTACGGGCGAGGACCCGATAGGGAAGCTGTTCCTTGGCTTCCGGCATGGCGAGCGTCCTACCCGAAGGCGCCGTGGCCCGATGAGACCCGGCGGTCATCGCGCCCGGCCGCCTGCGCCGGGCGGCGGCGCGCGCCAAGCGGCAGGTGAGAGACCGGCATGACCCGAAGCGAATTCGTTACGGCTGCTTCCTTCCGGATCTGACCGGGTTGGCGACTGCTCCGCCCACACCGGCCCCTCGAGGCGGTTATATCAGGACTCCGACCTCGGGAGGCAAGAGCCGAACGCGGCTCTTTGTGGACGTTTGCGCACGCCCAGGTGCGCGTGCGCCAACGCCTTGATTCCTCGGCCGGAATCCCGCCGCGCCGCTACTTGGTGAGGATCAGCTTGCCCGACGCGGTGAGGCGCAGGCGGTAGGTGTCGCTGCCGTGCCGGATGCGCAGCTCGCGATGACCGTTCAGGAGGGCCGTGCTTTCGGCCACCGGGAAGTCGACAACTGCGCTTTCGGGCCTCGTGTGACCAGAGGCGGAGTCGGCTGCCTTTGCGTGAAAGTCCATCGTTGGCTCCTCTGAAGTTGTGCTATTGATAATTATTCGCAAATTGTGTGCTGTCAACGCGGCATCACTCGATTCTCCTTTCCGCCCGTGACCTTCTCCCCGACAGTCCGCCAATGACGAGCGCGTTGATGATCGTCGACGTCCAGCAGGGCATGTTCGCCATCGCCCCGCCCATTCACCGAGGCGAGGAGATCGCGCGGCGCATCGCCGGTCTGCTGGCCCGCGCCCGCGCCGAAGGCCGGCCGGTCATCCATGTCCAGCACGACGGTGGTCCGGGCCATGTGCTCGCCAAGGGATCGGCGGGCTGGCCGCACCATCCGCTGGTCGCGCCGTGGCCGGGCGAGATCGTCGTCGAGAAGCGGCACAGCAGCGCCTTCCACGACACCGACCTGCATCGACGCCTGGCCGACGCCGGCATCGACCGGCTGGTGATCGCCGGCATGCAGACCGAGATGTGCGTCGACTCGGCCTGCCGTGGTGCGGTGGCGCTGGGCTATCGCGTGGTCCTGGTGGCCGACGGCCATACGACGTGGGACACGACGGCGATCGATGCCGAGCGCATCATCGCCCATCACAATCGCCTGCTCGGCCGTGGCTTCGCCGACGTCGTCGCGGCCGACGAGGTGACTTTCTAGGGGCGGCTCTCCGGGCGCTTCAGCCCGAGATGGTCGCGCAGTGTCGTGCCGGTGTAGTCGGCGCGGAACAGGCCGCGCTCCTGCAGGTGCGGCACGACCTCGGCGACGAAGGCGTCGAACTGCCCGGGAAAGAACGGCGGCATGACGTTGAAGCCGTCGGCGGCGCCGGCCCGGAACCAGGCCTCCAGCATGTCGGCGATTTCGGCACCGGTCGCGACCAGCAGCAGATGGCCGCGCGCCGCCGCCACGCGATAGTAGAGCTGGCGCAACGTGAGCTTCTCGCGTCGGGCCATCTCGACCAGCAGGGCGGCGCGGCTCTTGAGGTGCTCGGTCTCGGGCAGTTCGGGCACCGGCTCGTCGAGCGGATGGACCGACATGTCGGAGCCCAGTCGCTCCGACAGCACGGTGAAGGCCTGCGCCGTGTCGATGTTGCGGTTCAGCTCGGCGAAGATCTCCTGCGCCTCGCCGGCCGTCCGGCCGACCACGGGAAACACGCCGGGCATGACCAGGACCTCGTCGGCCCGGCGGCCGAACCCCATGACCTGTGCCTTCACGTTGCGATAGAACGTTTGCGCTTCGGCGAGATCGTTCTGCGCGGTGAACACCACGTCAGCGATGCGCGATGCCAGCGCCTGGCCCGGGCCCGAGGAGCCGGCCTGGATCAGCACTGGATGGCCCTGCGGCGAGCGCGGCACGTTCAGGCCGCCTTCGACGGTGAAATATTTTCCGCGGAACGACGGTACGTGCAGGCTGCCCGGCCGCACGAAGACGCCGGTCTTCTTGTCGGCAATAAAGGCGTCGTCGGCCCAGCTGTCCCACAGGTTACGGCAAGCCTCGACGAACTCCTCGGCCATGGCGTAGCGCTCGGCATGCGGCGGATGTTGGCGGCCGAACACCGCGGCGGACTTGGCGTAGGCGGTGGTGACGACGTTCCAGGCCGCTCGACCACCCGACAGGTGGTCGAGCGAGGCGAAGGAGCGGGCGATCTGATAGGGCTCGGCATAGGTGGTCGAGCCCGTGGCGGCGAGCCCCAGCCTGCTGGTCGTCATCGCCAGCGCTGACAGCAGCGTCAGCGGCTCGAACTTGCCGATGGTCGAGGGATGCTCGCCGTAGCCCGTGGCGAAGCCGTCACCCAGGAAGAACATGTCGAACTTGCCGCGCTCGGCGGTCGCGGCGATGTGTTTCATCAGGCCGAGGTTGGGCCAACCATCGACGACGGCGTCCGGATGCCGCCAGCCGCCGACGTGATGGCCGGGCGTCTGCACGAAGACGCCGAGGCGCATCTGGGTTGGCCTTGAAAGGGACGAATGCATGCTACGATTCGCGTTGATCACGGTGCCGATGTGGCTCAGTGCGCGAAGTTGCGCATCCCGCCGTCGACCGGGATCACCGTGCCGGTGATGTAGCGCGCGCAGGGCGAGGCGAGGAAGGCCACGAGATGGGCGATGTCTTCGGGCTCGCCGAAATGGCCCATCGGGATGTTCCTGGCGATGAAGGCGCGGCGGGACTCCTCGGTCGGATGAAGCTTCTCGAGGATCTGCTCGCTGTTGATGCGGCCGGGCTGGATGGTGTTCACGGTCACGCCCTCGGCCGCCACGTCGCAGGCCAGGCCCTTGGCCCACAGGTGCAGCGCCGCCTTGGCGGCGACCGCGGCGTTCAGGCCGCGCGGCTCCATGGTGCCGCTGATGTTGATGATGCGGCCCCAGCGCCGTTGGCGCATGCCGGGCAGCAGGGCCGTGGTGAGCCGCCGCGCCGAGGTGAAGTTCAGGGCCAACGCTTCCTCCCAGAACTCCTCGCTGGCATCGACCGTCGTCGGCCGCGAGCCGCCGGTGCAGTTGACCACGATGTCGACCTGGCCAAGGGCCTGGATGGCGTCCCGGGCGAGGCGGGCCAGATCGTCGGCCGAGGTGATGTCGGCGGCGATCGGCGTGACGTTGGGATGCTGCTCGATCCGGTCGACGCGCCGCGCCGTGGCGGCGACCCGCACGCCTTGCCCGGCCAGGAGATGGGTGATGCCGGCGCCGATACCGGCGCTGGCGCCCGTGACAAGGCAGGTGCGGTCCTTGAGTTCGAAGTCCATCGGCCCTTGATGGACGAGTGACGTCGAGTTGCCAACAGCCGGCCGGCGGCTTGTGCTTTGTCGGGACCGCCAGGCGCGATAGAGTTTCGCAACCGCTGGGAGAAGCCCATGGCTGCTAGGAAGAAGAAGTCCGGCTCCAGGAAGGCCGCGCCTAAGAAGTCGGCGAAGGCGCGCAAGCCTCGTGTCGCGGCCAAGAAGGTCGCAAAGGCGCCCAAGCGCCGGGTAGCGGCAAAGAAGAAGGTCGTTCGTGCCGCCAAGAAGCGTGTTGCCGCCAAGAAGCCGGCGGCTGCTCCAAGGCCTTCTGCGGCAACGCTGCCGCAAGCGCCGGCTCCTGCGCCCCCTCCCGCGCCAGTCACTGAGCTCGACAATCGCATCGCGATCGTGCGCGCCAACCTGCGCGAGCTCGTCGACCAGGCCGCGTCATCGGCGGGTGCGGCCCACGAGGAGCTGCTGTCTCAGCGCATCGCCGAACAGGAGGAGCGGCTCCGACGCCTGATGCAGGAGCGCGACGACCTCGCTCGATGAGCAGCCGTCGTCCGGAAGTTCCCAAGACCATCCTGAACAGGCTGCGCAAGGCCTGCCTTGCCCTTCCGGAGACGCGCGAGGAGCAGGCCTGGGTCGGCACACGCTGGTGCATCCGCAAGGAGACGTTCGCGCACGTGCTCATGATCTCCGACGGATGGCCGCCGGTGTACGCCCGCACCGCGGGCACCGACGGCCCCGTTTGCGTGCTGACGTTCCAGTCGCTGGGACCGCGGGTCGATCCCGAAACTTTTTCACGAGCGCCTTACTTCCGGCCGCTCTGGCGCCCCGATATCGTCGGACGCACCCTCGACGCCGACGTCGACTGGCGCGACCTCGCGAAGCTTCTGGCGGTGAGCTACTGCCTGTTGGCGCCGAAGAAACTCGTCGAAGCGGTTCGGTCAGGGCAACCGGCCGATCGCGAAGCCCGCAGCGAGAGCAAGGAACGACAGCAGCGTCATCGCCGGTAGTTCGGGCCGGATCGGCCGCACCCCGTCCATCGCAGACGGGCCGCACCGTCATCATGCCGTGCCTCAGCCGCCACGATGACACGTGCGAGCGTCGCCGGAAATCGGCTACGCTCCGTCAAACGACAGCGAGAGGAAAGGCCATGCGGATCGGCGTCACGATGTTTGCCACGGACTATGCAATCCCGCCGCAGGAACTCGCCGTCGAGGCCGAGAAGCGCGGCTACGAATCCGTCTGGTTCCCCGAGCACAGCCACATTCCGACCAGCCGCAAGTCGCCATGGCCCGGCGGCCCCGAACTGCCGAAATGGTACTACGACACCTACGATCCCTTCCTGGCCATCGCCGCCGCGGCCGTCGTCACCAAGACCGTCAAGCTCGGCACCGGCGTCTGCCTGGTCGTGCAGCGCGATCCGATCCATACCGCCAAGGAGGTCGCGACCGCCGACCGGCTCAGCAACGGCCGGGTGCTGTTCGGCGTCGGCGGCGGCTGGAACGCCGAGGAGATGGAAGACCACGGCACGGCCTTCGCCACCCGCTTCAAGCTGATGCGCGAGCGCGTCGAGGCGATGAAGGAGATCTGGGCGCGCTCCAAGCCGAAATATGCCGGCGACATGGTGAAGTTCGACGAGATGATGCAGTGGCCCAAGCCGGTGCAGAAGCCACATCCGCCGATCATCGTCGGCGGCGGCCTGCCGCACGGCGCGCGCCGCGCCGTCGCCTATGGCGACGGCTGGATGCCGATCGGCGGCCGCGGCGGCGACACGCTCGCCATGCTGCCGGAGTTCCGCGAGATGCTGAAGCTCGCCGGGCGCAAGGAGGCCGACGTGCCGGTCACGCTGTTCGGCGTCGGCATGAGCCCCGACGCCCTGAAGCGCGCCGAGGATGCCGGCGTCGACCGCGTCGTGTTCGGCGTTCCGCCCGAAGCGCGCGACAAGGTCCTGCCGGTGCTCGACAAGGGCGCGGCGTTGATCCGGTGACCTCCGGCCTTGCCAACCTCGTGGAGGTCCCGTCGGAGCCGATCCCGCTGTCGGTGCTGACGGGCTTCCTCGGCAGCGGCAAGACCACGCTTCTCTCCAGAATCCTCAATGTGCCGGACCTGAGCGACACCGCCGTGCTCATCAGCGAGTTCGGCGCGGTCGCCCTCGACCACCAGCTTTTGGAGGCGGCGGCCGACGACGTCGTCGAGCTGCCCAACGGCTGCACCTGCTGCGCGGTGCGTCAGGGCCTGGCCGATGCGTTCTACCGGCTGCTGCGATCGCGCCAGGCGACGGGACGGCCGCCGTTCCGGCGCATCGCGCTCGAGACCAGCGGCCTCGCCGATCCGGGACCCACGCTCTATACGCTCTCCGCCGATTCCTTCCTCGAAGCCTCGCTGCGCCTCGACCGCGTCGCGACGACGATCGACGCCGTGCTGGGCGAGGTCACGCTCGATCGCTACCCGGAGGCCGTCGCCCAGGCCGCCGTGGCCGATCTTCTGCTTCTGACCAAGACCGACATGGCCGCCGCGCCGGACAATCTTCTCCAGCGGCTGGCGTCGTTGAACCCCATGGCGCCGATCGTCGATGCCCGCGATGTCGAGGCGAGCGACCTGCTGTTCGGCGGCTTGCCCAGAGCGCTGCCGCGGCCGCGACTTCATGCGACGGCGGTGCATGCCCATGGCATCCGCGCCCTGTCGGTGCGGCTGCAGCGGCCGATGAGCCGTCTCGGCTTCGCCATGGCGCTGGGCGGCCTGGCGCGCGACCACGGCGAGAAGCTTTTGCGCGTCAAAGGCCTGGTCGAGTTCTCCGACCGGCCCGGCGGACCGGCGGCGATCCACGCCGTCCAGCACACGCTCTATCCGCCGCGCTGGCTTGAGCGTTGGCCGGATTCCGACCAGGCCAGCCGGCTGGTCTTCATCGTGCGCGATCTCGAACCGGACGAGATCCTGCGCCGCTTCGCCGACGGCTCTCCGGTAGGAGTCCCCTGATGCTCGACCTCGCCATCACCGGCGGCACCTGCGTGCTGCCGACCGGAACCCAGGCCGCCGATATCGGCGTCAAGGACGGACGCATCGCCCTGGTCGGCGGGCCGGGCTCGCTGCCGCAGGCCACGCGCACCGTGTCGGCCAAGGACCGGCTGGTCATTCCCGGTGGCATCGATCCGCACATCCATTGCCTGATGCCGGTGCGCGCGCCGGGTCGTCCCGACGTGCTGACCGATCCGCCGTCGCAAGTCAGCAAGGCCGCGCTGCACGGCGGCACCACGACCCTGATTGATTTCGTGCAGTGCCTGCACGATCGCACCATCCAGCAGTCGATCGAGGCGACGCAGGCGCAATGGAAGAACGCCTGCTATTGCGACTACGGCTTCCATCTCACGCTGATGGGCGAGGTCCCGGTGCCGCATTTCGGCCAGCTCGCCGATGCGATGCAGGACGGCCATGCCAGCATAAAGATCTTCACCACCAACATCCGGCCGGGAAACATCGGCCGCATGGTGCCGCACGGCCATATCTGGGAGGCGCTGAAGGTCGTGGCGGGGGCGGGCGGCATCGCCTGCATCCATGCCGAGGACAACGACATCGTCATGTTCATGTACGACAAGCTGATGCGCGAGAACCGCGTCAGCTTCGAGCACATGGCCGAGGTCCACAACGCCCTGTCGGAGGAGCTCTCCTTCAATCGCGTGATTCGGCTCGCCGAGAATGTCGAGGGCGCGGCGCTGTACATGGTGCACGTGTCCGCGGCGACCGGAGTCGCCGCGCTGCAATCGTCACGCGCCCGCGGCTTCCCGATGTACGGCGAGACCTTGCATCAGTACCTGCTCTACAACGCCGAGGATTATAAGCGGCCGGGCGGGCAGATGTTCCATACCTACCCGTCGCTGAAATACCCCGAGGACCAGAAGCGCCTGTGGGAGGCGACCAACCGCGGCGCCATCCAGGTCATCGCCACCGACGAGCTGTGCTGCCCGCTGCGGGTGAAGCTGCAGGGCAGCCGCATCGACGACACGACGGGCGGCAACTCGGGCGTCGAGCCGCGCGTCGGGCTGATGTACACCAACATGGTGACCAGGCGCGGATACTCGACTGCGCACTTCGTCGACATGATTTCGAGCAACGCCGCGCGCATCATGGGCCTCTATCCGCGCAAGGGCGCGCTGGCTGTCGGCTCCGACGCCGACATCGTGCTGCTGCAGACCGGGATCGAGAAGACCATCCGCGCCGCCGACCTGCACGAGACCGACTACACGCCGTGGGAGGGCCATGTCGTGACGGCGTGGCCGACCACGACGGTCCTGCGCGGCAACGTCGTCGTGGACGACGGCGCCTTTCACGGCGACCTGAAGCACGGGCAGTTCCTCAAGCGCAAGGTGGCCGACGAGATCCGCAGCCGGCCGGCTGTCTAGCTAGCTGTTCCCGGCCGCGAGCTGAAATGGCCAGCGTGCGGAGTCTCACATTCGCGGCGCCGCCACGGGCGTATCGTCGCCATGGCCTCGTGTCCGGAGGAAGCCATGAACAGCGGCCCGCAGCTTGCGTTCAGCGCGCGCGGACAAGACGTTCAGCGCGTTCAGACCATCTTCGTAATGATGAAGATCCTCGGCTTCGACAAGATCGACGGCGTGTTCGGGGCCTTGACCAGAAGTGCCGTGATCGCCTTTCAGGACGGCGAGGGCCTTCCGACCGACGGCGTCGTCGGCGACAGCACCTGGCAGCGACTGCCTGCGGACCCAGACACTCCGGCGGGCGCTGCCGGTGCGACGCTGGCGTCGCTCGCCGGGCTGACGACGGTATAGCGGCGTTTCACTCTCTCGCGGAGGACATCGTCATGGCTGAACCCGTCCTGAAGCAGGGGTCGAACGGCCCCGACGTTCGCGACCTCCAGCAGGCGCTCAAGGCGCTGGGCCACGACCCCGGGTCGATCGACGGTGTCTTCGGCGCAAGGACCACGAGCGCGGTCAAGGCCTTCCAGCAGGTGCGCGAAATCGCCGTCGACGGAATCGTCGGCCGCGTGACCTGGATCAATATCGACGAAGCCGACCAGAGCGAGCCCGTGCTGCGCCTGGGGGCCAGCGGATTGCCGGTACGCCGGCTGCAGAGCCGCATGGCCGCGGTCGGCTTCGATACCGGCGGCGTCGATGGCCGTTTCAGCCAGAAGACCGAGACGGCCGTGAGGGACCTCCAGCAGCGGTCGCATCTGGCGGTCGACGGCATCGTCGGACCGAAGACCTGGGCCGTGGTCGACGCGCTCGAGAACGAAGGCGGGGCGAGCTAGCTCGTGATTCTTCGCCGGCAAAGCAGGCAAGCCGCTCTATCCATCCGTGCCCGGAGAGAATTGAGAATTTCCGCTGGTTTCAGACAGCCAGTGGGGGGCAATAAGGGCCTGATTTTCCAGCACTTTTGAATTACCGCTATTTCCGCTGGCGATTTTGTCCCGGGATGCCTGCCGGCGGCGAGGATGATGGTAGGCGCGGGAGGCGGCGCGGCGTCGCCGGCCGGGCGCGCACCAAGGTGTCGGATGGACGATGCATAGAGCGGACGACGCCCTGGGGCGTCGGCATGACTCAACATAACTGAAGTGCCCTCGCGCGTCAATAACTGTGGTGCAGTCGGACAATTTGCACTGAGTTTTTTCGCACCGTAAAGGCCCCGGAAAGGCGAGCGCCACCACTGCCAGGCGTCAGCTCAACCTGCGCGACGCGCGCTGCCGCGTCGTCGCGGCCTGATCGACCACGCCGGCCGAGGACACCATGACGCCGTAATCCCTGAGCGCGGTCTCGACGGAAATCACGCCGTCCAGCACATCGTCGGCGACCTTCGCGGGATCGCGCTCCAGCGGATTGCCGTAGCCGCCGCCAGCCGGGCCGTAGCAGACGAAGCGGCCGTCCTTGCCGATGCCCATGTAGGGCACCTTGGACGGCAGTGCCTTGGCGTCGCTGCTGCCGGGCACGAAGAGGTCGAGCTTGGCCGGCATGCCTTCGCCGCCGCCCAGGAAGCCCCACGGGCGATAGCGATGGCCTTCGCCTTCGACCGAGGCGCCGCCGTCGCTCAGGAACGTGAACTCGCGCACCGAGCCCAGGCCGCCGCGCCACTTGCCGGCGCCGGCAACGTCCTCGCGCAGCTCGTAGCGCAGCACGCGCAAGGGCAGGTGGGTCTCGATGTCCTCGATCGGGTTGTTGCGCGTGTTGGCGTAGAGCGTGTCGACGGCATCCATGCCGTCCTTGCCCTGGCGCCCGCCGTAGGAGCCTTCGAAGATCTCCATGTGGACCCAGTGTGTCTCGTCCTCGAGGCCGGAGAAGGCGATGACCTTGAGGTTGCCGATGCCGGCCGAGACGTTGCCCGGCATCGCCGCCGACAGCGCCTTCATCACCGTGTCGGCGAGCTGGTTGCCGGGGCAGAAGCGGGCGATGGTCGGCGCCGGGAAGGTCGGATTGGCGAGGCATCCCTTGGGCGCCACGATGGTGATCGGCCGGATCAGGCCTGCATTGACCGGGATGTGGCCGTGCACCGCCGTGTCCAGAAGCACCGAGCGGATGGTGAGCCAGATCGCGATATCCGCCGTGCCTTCGAGCGGCATGTTGATCGGCCGGTCAGGCACCTGTGGCGCGGTGCCGGTGAGGTCGACCACGAGCGAATCGTCCTTCTTGGTGATGGTGACGACGATCGGCAGTTCCTTCTTGGCGGGATCGTCGCTGTCGAGATAGCCGTCGATCGCGGTCTCGGCGCGATAGACGCCGTCGGGCAGCTTTTTGATCGCCTGGCGCATCAGCCGCTCGGCGTGGTCCATCAGGGCGGTGCACGCAAGGTCGAAGGTTTCCAGCCCGTAGCGCTCGACCAGCTCGGCCATGCGCTCGGCGCCGATGCGCGCGGCGGCGACCTGGGCGTCCATGTCGCCGACCACGAGGTCGGAGGCGCGGATGTTGTCGCGCACGATCTGCCAGACCATGTCGTTCTTCACACCGCGGTCGTAGACCTTGATCGCCTTGAACTGCAGGCCCTCGGCATAGGCGTCGATCGCCTCGACGATGCCGCACGAGCCCGGCGACAGCGCGCCGATGTCGAGATGGTGCGCCGTGGTGGCGGCAAAGCCTATCAGCTTGCCCTGGACGAACACCGGCACGATGAAGGCGACGTCGGGGCCGTGGCTGGCGCCGGAATAGGCGTCGTTGTGCATGACCACGTCGCCCGGCCGGAACTGATCGCCGCGCCCCGCCAGGATTTTTAGGACGCCGCGCACGTAGCCGGGGATGGGACCCGACTGCAGCGGCGTTGACTGAGCAGACTCGGCGAGCCCGCGGCCTTCGGCGTCGACCAGAGCCGCTCCGAAATCCTCCGACTCGCGGATGATCGAGGAGTAGCTCATGCGCATGAGCTTGTAGCCCATCTCGACGGCAATGTTCTCGAGCGCACCCTGGATCACCGAGGTGGTGATTGGGTCGATGCGATCGGGCTTGGGGACGGGCTGGCGGAGAGGGGCGGTGGACATGACTTTATCTCCTTGAACTCACCTCACCCTGAGGCGGCGCGCAGCGCCATCTCGAAGGGTGGGCAACAAGCACCACGTCCGAGGCCCATCCTTCGAGACGCGACCCTGCGGGCCGCTCCTCAGGATGAGGTTGTTCTTTAATTCACGCATCCGTCCTCCGGAGGATCAGGTTTCCCGCCGCATCGGCCTCGAAGTTGTGTTGCGGCGGTACGACGGTGGTCGAATCCATCTGCAGGACGATGGCGGGGCCGGCGATGCGCTCGCCGACCGGCAGCAGGTCGCGGCGATAGAAGTCGGTGGTGTAGTCGGCGAGCTTGCCGTCGATGCGGAAGGTGCAGGTGCCCTGGCGCACCCGTGCGGCATCGAGCGACCTGGCCGTGCCGACCGCGGGCCTGGCGATCTTGGCGGCGCTGGCGGCGCCCACCAGGCGCAGGTTCACGATCTCGATGCCGGACTCGGCGAAGTGATGGCCGTATTCGCGGCGGTGCACCTCGTGGAAGGCCTCGAAGACCTTGGCCAGCCCCTTGTCGTCGATAGTGCCGTCGGGGATCGCCACTTTCAGCTCGTAGCCCTGGCCGACATAGCGCAGGTCGCCGCGGCGCTCGAAGCTCACGTTCTCGATGTCGATGCCGTCGGCGGTGAAGCGTTCGGCGAGCTCCTTCTCCATCGCCGCGAAGTCGGCGTTGATGCGTAAAAGGTCGGCGGCGCCAGAGACCTGGAACGACGTGCGGATGGCGTCGTAGCGCAGGTCGCTGATCAGGAGCCCCACTGCCGAGGTGATGCCGGGATGCGGCGGCACGATCACCTCGGGAATGCCCAGCATGTCGGCCACCTCGGCGCCGTGCAGCGGGCCTGCGCCGCCGAACGCCACCAGGGCGTAGTTGCGCGGATCGATGCCCTTCTGGACGGTGCGCGAACGGATGGCGTTGGCCATGTTGGCGTTGATCACCGTGATCACGCCCTCGGCCGCTTCGCGCTCGGTCATGCCGAGCTCACGCGCCAGCTCGCCGATCACGCGCCGCGCCGCCACTTCATCGAGCGACATGCTGCCGCCCAGGAAGTTGCCGCGGTCGAGGCGGCCGAGCACGACGTTGGCGTCGGTCACGGTGGCTTTAGCGCCGCCGCGGCCGTAGGCGGCCGGTCCCGGCATGGCGCCGGCCGAGCGCGGCCCGACCTTGAAGGCGCCGGCCTGGTCGAGGTAGGCGATCGAGCCGCCGCCGGCGCCTATCGTGTGCACGTCGATCATCGGCACCAATACGGGGAAGCCCGCGATCCAGGTGTCGCGCGCCGTCGCCTCGCCGAAGCCGCCCTGGGTCACGATGCCGATGTCGGCCGAGGTGCCGCCGACATCGAAGGTGATGAGGTTGCGCTGGCCCGACAGCCCGCCCGCCCAGTCGCCGCCGATCACCCCGGCCGCCGGGCCCGAGAGCAGGGTGAGCACCGGCCGTTCGGCCACCATGCCGGGCGTGGCGACACCGCCGTTGGACGCCATGATGCGCAGGTCGGCCTTGAAGCCCGAGGCGCCGATCTCCGATTCCAGGCGCGTCACGTAATTGCGCACCTTGGGGCCGACGAAGGCGTTCATGGCGGTCGTGGTGAAGCGCTCGAACTCGCGGAACTGCGGCGACACCGACGAGGAGGTCGTGACGAAGCACTCCGGATACTCTTCGCGCACGATCGCCAGCGCCCGCGCCTCGTGCGTGGGGTCGAGGTAGGAGAACAGGAAGCAGATGGCGATCGCCTGGACGCCCGCTTCCTTCAGTTCGCGCACGGCCTGGCGGACGCCGGCCTCGTCCAGCGGCTCCAGCACCTCGCCCTTGGGCGGCACCAGCCGCTCCGTCACCGTCTTGCGATGGCGACGCTTGACCAGGGGCCGGTCCTGCCACGGGATGTCCTGCATGATCGAGTAGTGCTGCGGCCGCTGGTGGCGGCCGATATGCAGGATGTCGCGGTAGCCGCCGGTCGTGATCATGCCGGTGACCGCGCCGTCGTGCTCGAGGATGGCGTTGGTCGCGATGGTGGTGCCGTGGAACACCACGTCGATGGTCTCGCGCGGGATGCCGTACTTGTTGCAAAGAGCCGTCAGGCCGGCGACGACTCCGCGCGAAGGATCGTCGGGGGTCGTGGAGACCTTGTGGACGGCGGTCCGGCCGGCCTCGGTGTCGGCATAGACCAGGTCCGTGAAGGTGCCGCCCACATCGACGCCGATCAGCCGCATACGTTTCACTCCCTCGGAATTGGTGCCCGGCAGGCAGCAAGACCCGCGCCAGTCGGCGAAGACTAGCTTCTTGCTGGGGGCGCGCCACTCCAGTGGCACGTCATGGTCTTCCCGACCGCGAGCCTCCGGCTCGCTCAAGATTCATGAGCGAGCCGGAGGCTCGCGGTCCGGAAGAGTATGAGAAGACGCGCCACTGTCCTGGCACGCGGCTTGCTTCCTTTGGCCGCGATGGCAACGAAGCCCGACGTTGAACTGGTGGCCGTGACCAAGCGCTTTGGCGAGACCGTGGCGGTGGACCAGGTCAGCCTGCGCATCCGGGCGGGATCCTATTGCTGCCTGCTGGGTCCTTCGGGCTGCGGCAAGACCACGACCTTGCGCATGATCGCGGGCCACGAGGAGGCGAGCGAGGGCGACATCATCCTCGGCGCGGAGAATATCACGTACCTGCCGCCGGCGGCGCGCGGCACGGCGATGATGTTCCAGAGCTACGCGCTCTTCCCTCATCTCGACTGCACCGACAACGTCGCCTTCAGCCTGCGCATGCGCGGCGTCGACAGGGACACGCGCCGCGCCCGCGCGCTCGACATGCTGAAGCGCGTGCAGATGGAGCCGTTCGCCGGCCGCCTGCCGGCCCAGCTTTCCGGCGGCCAGCAGCAGCGCGTCGCGTTGGCGCGCGCCCTGATCACCGACCCTCAGGTGCTGCTGCTCGATGAGCCGCTGTCCGCGCTCGATCCCTTCCTGCGGGTGAAGATGCGCGAGGAGCTGAAGGCGCTGCAGACCCGGCTCGGCATCAGCTTCATCCATGTCACGCACAGCCAGGACGAGGCGATGGCGCTGGCCGACCTCGTGGTGGTGATGAATCACGGCAAGATCGAGCAGGCGGCGACGGCGCGCGAGGTCTTCAACAAGCCGGCCTCGGCCTTCGTGGCGCGCTTCATCGGCGGCCACAACGTGCTGCCGGCCGCGGTGGCGCGCGCCAAGGGCGAGGGCGAGTTCGTCGCGATCCGCGCCGACCGCATCACCGTGCAGCCCGGCAACGCGCCGGTCGACGCCACGTCGCTCGCCGGCGTCACGCGCTCGGTCGAGTACCTCGGTTCGACCGTGCAGGTCGGCGTCGATGTCACGGGCCTGGAGACCTTGTCGGCCGTGGTGCCGGAGGCGCGCTTCGACGCCAATCCGGTGGCGCCCGGCCAACCCGTTGTTTTGTCGTGGGCGCCCAAGGACGTGCATGTCCTGGGCCGATAGGGAAGTGCGATAGAGAAGGAGGTACGTCAGATGGCATCCAATCGGAAATTCGGACGCCGCAGCGTCCTGAAGGGCACTGCGGGCCTCGCCGGCGCCGCGGTCGGCAGCGGCGCGATCACCGGCTTCCCGGTGATCTGGGCGCAGAACAACAAGAACATCACGCTGCGCCAGTTCGGCACCGGCGTGTCGAACATCAACGAGATCGCCGAGAAGTGCAAAGCCGACCTCGGCATCACGCTGCAGATGACGGCGCTCGATTCGGATGCCGTGGTGCAGCGCGCGGTGACGCAGCCCAACTCCTACGATATCGCCGACATCGAATACTGGATGTGCAAGAAGGTCTTCCCGGCGAACACGCTGCAGGCGATGAACGTCAAGAAGATCAAGTACTTCGACAAGATCGTGCCGATCTTCACCTCGGGCAAGCTCAAGCCCGATTCGGTGATCGCCCAGGGCACGGCGCCCAACACGGTGAGCTTCGTCGAGGGCGCGGGCTCGACCAAGTTCGCCAAGGGCCAGACCGAATGGTTCACCATGATCCCGACGATCTACAACGCCGACACGCTGGGCATCCGCCCGGACCTGGTCGGCCGCAAGATCGATAGCTGGAAGGACATCCTCGACCCGAAGTTCAAGGGCAAGACCTCGATCCTGAACATCCCGTCGATCGGCATCATGGACGCGGCGATGATCTGCGAATCGGCCGGCATCATCAAATACGGCGACAAGGGCAACATGACCAAGCCCGAGATCGACAAGACCATCGAGTTCCTGATCAAGACCAAGAAGGACGGCCAGTTCCGCGCCTTCTGGAAGACCTTCGACGAATCGGTGAACCTGATGACTTCGGGCGAGGTCGTGATCCAGTCGATGTGGTCGCCAGCGGTGACGGCGGTGCGTTCCAAGGGCGTCCCTTGTGTCTATCAGCCGCTCAAGGAAGGCTATCGCGCCTGGGGCGGCGGCCTGGCTCTCGCCAAGCATCTGCAGGGCGCGCAGCTCGACGCGGCCTACGACTACATCAACTGGTACCTGTCGGGCTGGGTCGGCGCCTTCCTCAATCGCCAGGGCTACTATTCGGCGGTGCTCGAGACGGCCAAGGCGAACATGACCGAGGACGAGTGGGGCTACTGGATGGAAGGCAAGCCCGCCAAGGGCGACATCAAGAACCCGCAGGGCGTGGTGATGGAGAAGGCCGGCGCGGTGCGCGACGGCGGCTCGTTCTACGACCGCATGGGCGCGGTGTCGTGCTGGAACGCGGTGATGGATGAGGATCGCTACATGGTCCAGAAGTGGAATCAGTTCATCGCGGCGTAGGGCGGCGACTTACGCCGTCCATCACAGTCATCCCCTCATGTTCCTCTCCCCCTTGGGGGAGAGATGCCATGGGCGGTGAACGGCCAGCCCTCTAAGGTTTGGTTGCTCACGACCGAACCATGGAGGGATCGATGAGGACCGAAGCAGAGTTCGCCGGCACGTCCACCGAGAAGCA
>JACPOB010000020.1 GCA_016185145.1 Rhodospirillales bacterium
CCAGGCCAACCCAAAGCGTATCCTTCTTCATGACCGGTCCCCCATGCTTGAGGCTCGGCGCCGGACCACCCGGCGCAACCCTCGTTCTTGCATGCCGTGGGGCCGGTCACCCTGTGGGACATGTAGACTGAGGAGCCGCGAAGCGCCGTCTCGAAGGATGGGCAACAGAAGCTGTGCTCGTTCCCACCCTTCGAGACGCGGTCCTGCGGACCGCTCCTCAGGGTGAGGCAATGAGATCAGCTTGAATGAACTTTGCGGGAAGAAGTCAGCCCTCCATCCGGGTCAGCGCCCACTTCACCGTGCTGCCCTCGGCTGGCACCTGGCCCACCAGCACGATCTGCTCGGTGCGACGCACGCGGCCTTCTTCGCCGAGGTAGATGCTTTCGGCGAGGCCGATGCCGGCGCCCGACGCCCGCAAACGCCAGCCGCGGCCGCTCGGCAGGCGCATCAGCACCGCCTGGCCGCTCTGCGCCAGGGTCGCCTTCACCGCCGGATGCAGGTGGAAGCGTACGATGAAGCGCTTGTCCGGCACCGTCACCATGCGGCCTTCCGGCCCCACGAACGTGTCCTCGCCACGCAGGTCGCCGCCGTCGGCCGACAGCCACAGGCGGCGGCGATGGATGATGCCGTACAGCGAGCGGTAGCCGTCATGCATCATGTCGAGCCACTGAGCGCCGTCGTTGTCGGCGCGATCGACCACGACATTGCCGGCGCGATATTCGAGCGCGCCATGATCGGTGATCTCGCTCGAGTTGGTGTCGTCGACCACGGCCGTCGAATGCGCCGCCGTGTAGCGCATGAAGTACCGCCAATCGCGCGGCGCGCCGGGAAAGGTGCCGCAATTGACGATCAGGCGCTCGTGCGCGGCGCTCATCTCGAAGCTGAGCGTACCGGCATGGGCGATGCCGTCCATGCCGCGGCCGGGCGGGCTGCCGGCATCGGTAATCACCAGCGAGGTGCCGGCGGCCAGCCGTTGGAAGCCGCTGGCCAGCGCCATGGTCGGCGCGCTTTCGCCCGAACCCGAGCGCGCCAGCACCAGGTCGATCAGGGTGCGATCGGCTTCCCAGGCGCCGTTGAACAGGGCGAGCCCACCGTCGCCGTGGCGGAAGAACCGCAGCAACGGCGCCATGCGGTCGATGGCGGCGAGGATCTCGGCCGGGGCGCGGCGTTCGGCCGAACCGAGCGCCGACCGCACGTCGATCAGGTGGCGCAGCACGGCAAGCTGCAGATGCGGCGCGCGCTCGGCCACGATGCCGTCGTGCAGCACGTAGCGCTTCACGAACCTGGCGAGCCGCGACAGCGTCTGGTCGAGGCTCTTCTCGAAGTGCTTGCCGTCGCGCAGGAAGGCGAGGTCGACGAAGATCAGCGCCTTCAGCGCCGCCACGGCCTCTTGACCGACCAGGCCGGCACGCAGCGCGCGCCGCAGGTGCGTGCGCTGGCGGGCGAGCGAGAACACGAAGCGGGCGGGGAACCCGGGATCGGCGGCGCTGGCCAGCCAATCGTAATGGCGGATCCACGAGACGATGCGCTCGGCCAGCACCTCGCGCTTCCAGGTGACGGCCGACCAGCGGCCCTCGCGGTTCGACCAGTCGTCGACCAGACGGACGGCCAGCACCGCCGCCGCGGGGTCACCACAATCACGCAGGTCACGCAGCCAGCCGAAACCGTTCAGGGCATCGACCCACAGGTCGGGCGCGCCGGGCCGCCGCCAGGGCGGGTCATCCGATTCGGGCGCCACGGCGTCGGCGCTGCCGCGGGCCAGGAATTCGCCCATGAGCAGGCGCTGGCCGATCGCCGGATCGCCCGGCCAGCTGTCGGGCGCCACGGCGAAGAACGAGCGGGGCGAGTTGTAGCCCAGGGTGAGCGAATAAAGGCCGGATTCGAGCAGCCAGCGGCCAAATCCGCGACTTTCGATTCCGGCGGCCTTGGCCGGACGGGAGGGAACGGACCGGGTCGGACGGGTTCCGGCCACCAAGGGCTCACCCGGCCGGCGCACGTCTGAGGCAACCAGCGTCATCTGCTTCTGTTCTTTGGCCCGCCGGCATTTTCCACCGGGCAGTTGAGGGTGTGGCCATTTTAGCCCACCCGGATGGCCATGGCGATGGCCCCGGCAAGAACCCTTGAACCGCCCCCCCGGCACCCCAGATTCACTGCAAGGGAAGGCCTCAATGGATTCCCGGACGCTCGCTCCTCGGAGGAGGGTTCTTATGAGCCGTGTGTCGATGTTCAACTCGCCCCTGCTGCTGGGATTTGACCAGCTCGAGCGCACGCTCGACCGGTTGGCCAAGAGCGCGGAGGGCTATCCGCCCTACAATATCGAGCGGATCGGCGAGAACGGCTTGCGCATCACCCTTGCCGTCGCGGGCTTCACGACCGACGACCTCGCCATCGAGCTGGTGGAAAGCCAGCTCACGGTGCGCGGTAAGCAGACCGACGACAGCGATCGTGTCTTCCTTCATCGCGGCATCGCGGCGCGCCAGTTCCAGCGCAGCTTCATGCTGGCCGAAGGCATCGAAGTGACCGGCGCGCGGCTCGACAACGGGCTGCTGTCGATCGACCTCGTGCGACCGGCCCAGGAGCCGCGCATCCGCAGAATCCGCATCGAGGCCGGCGATGCCGGCAACGATGCGCGCAACACCATCGACATCACCGCACGCCGTGTTCAGCCCCGCTGACGAGTGCCGGTCGACGCTGCCAAGGAGGTAGCCATGGAAAACGAACAGACGACGAACTTCACGCCCCTCGCCGAAGAAGCCTTCCTGAGCCTCGGTGCCCAGCAGATCGCCTATGTGAAGGCCATCAACCTTCCCGACGGCGCGCATGCGATCGGTATCTTCTCAGCCGACGGCAAGCCGATGGCCGCCGCACCCTCGGTCGAGATCGCGCAGGCCTTGATCCGCCAGCACGAACTCGAACCGGCGCTGGTGCATTGAGCGCTGGGGGCGCGTCACTCCAGTGACGCGTCATGGTCGGCCGAACGAAGAGAAGAACGCGCCACTGGAGTGGCGCGCCCCCAGCTAAGCCGCGCTCTGCGCCTGGACTGACTCGACCAGCAGAGCGTAGAGCGCTTCGGCATTTTCCGTAGCGCGCAGCTTCTCGACCAGGCTGCGGTCGCGCAGCAGGCGCGACACGCGGGCCAGCGCCTTGAGGTGGTCGGCGCCCGCACCCTCGGGTGCCACCAGCAGGAACACGATGTCGACCGGCCGCTCGTCGATCGAATCGAAATCGATCGGATGGGCGAGCCGGGCGAACAGGCCGCGCGGTTGGGTGAGCGTGCCCATGCGGCCGTGCGGGATGGCGATGCCGCCGCCGATGCCGGTCGAGCCCAGCCGCTCGCGCTCCAGCAGCCGATCGAACAAACGGCGTTCGTCAAGCTTCAGCATGGCCGCGCAGCGGGCCGCCAACTCGGCCAACAACGCTTTCTTGCCGGACGCCTTCACGCTGGCCAGAACGGCATCCGGACCGGTCAGCAAATCGGCAATTTCCACAATGTCACCAACAGGTTAGCGGACAAGGGCCCCAAAGCTGCCCGGCGCGCGAAGGCGCCCCTATAGGCGCGTCGTCCGACCGGGTCAAGCCGCTCCTTCAGGCGTCCGCCACGGTCTCAGTCGGCTGGTCCGGCCAATGCCTGCGAGGCGATGGCAGCACTGGAAAGCGTGTTCGGCAGGCTGCGGCTGAGGCCGAGGCGGCCGAGCCGGCGGCGCTCGGCGGACGATGGAATGCGCATGGCCTCGCGATACTTGGCGACGGTGCGCCGCGCGATCTCGATGCCCTCGCCCTTCAGGAGATCGACGATGCGATCGTCCGACAGCGGTGCACTGGCGCTCTCGCCGCCGACCAGATGGCGGATGCGCGAGCGCACCGATTCGGACGACACGACGACGCCCGGTGTCCGCGCCGGCAGAGCCGACGTGAAGAAATACTTCAGCTCGAAGATGCCGCGCGGCGTGGCGATGTACTTGTTGGAGGTGACCCGGCTCACCGTGCTCTCGTGCAGCTCGGTGGCGATGGCGATGTCGCGCAGCACCAGGGGCTTCAGCGCGCTGACGCCGTGGCGGAAGAAGCCGTCCTGCTGGCGCACGATCTCGCGCGCGACCTTCAGGATGGTGGTGGCGCGCTGCTCGAGGGTCTTGACCAGCCAGTTGGCCGACTGGAAGCGCTCGGCGACGAAATCGCGATCCGACTTGGCGCGCGCGCCCTTCATCAGCGTGGCGTGGTAGTTGCGGTCGACCAGCACCTTGGGCAGGGCGTCGGTGTTGAGCTCGATGTGCCAGCCCTCTTCGCCGGTGTCGGCGTCCTTGGCCGGACGCAGGAAAAGATCGGGCGCGACAGGCTGGATCGGTTCGAAGTCGAAGGCCTGGCCGGGACGCGGATCGAGCGAGCGCAGCTCGGCCAGCATCTCGCGCAGATCCTCGTCGTCGACGCCGCAGCGGCGACGCAGCTGTCCGAGCTCGCCCGCGGCCACCAGATCGAGATTGTCGAGCAGCGCCTTCATCGCCGGATCCAGGCGATCGCGCTCGGCGAGCTGCGCCGCCAGACACTCGGCGACGGTGCGGGCGAACAGGCCGGCGGGCTCGATCTGGCGCAGCCTCGCCCAGACCGCTTCGATCACGTCGAGGCCGATGCTGCAGGCTTCGGCGACAGCCGGCGCATCGAGGCGGCAGTAGCCCGCCTCGTCGAGGCCTTCAGCGAGCTTCAGCGCAATGCGCCGCTCGGCCGGCTCGGCGAACATCAGTTCGATCTGTTCCAGCACATGGACGGCGAGCGAGCGCGGCCTCTCGGAGACGAAATCGAGCGCACCCGGCTGGTCGTCGCGCTGGCCGACGCGGCTTGCCGCGCCATCGCCGCCGCGGTCGGCGTGCTCGCGCGTCCAGCGCTCGTCGGCGTCGGCAAGCGCGGGCGCGGCGGCGGCCAGCGCCTCGGCGGTGTCGGACGGTGCGTCGACGATGGGCGCATCCTGCTCGGCGGCGGGTCCGTCATCGGCCGCCCCCTCGGCGAGCAGAGGGTTCTTTTCGAGTTCCTGTTGGATGAAGGTGGCGAGCTCGAGATGCGAGAACTGCAGCAGCTTGATGGCCTGCTGAAGCTGCGGCGTCATTGCCAGGGTCTGGCGCGAAGCCAGGATGAGACTCGGACCGATACGCATGTACCCCCACCCTGAAGGTCGGTTGGACCTCCCCGTACGGGGGTCTAAGCAAAAGCCATGCCAAGTCCGGGATCAAGCCCCTTCAGTGCTCGAAGATATCGACCTCCGGCCAGCCGGCCAGGTCCAGACGGGCCCGGGTGGGCAGGAACTGGAAGGCGGCCTGAGCAAGCTCCGTCCGGCCCTCGCGGGCCAAAAGCGCATCCAGCTTGGCCCGCAGCGCGTGCAAATGCAGCACATCTGATGCCGCATAGGCCAGTTGCTCCTCGCTCAGCGTGTCGGCGCCCCAGTCGGAGGTCTGCTGCTGCTTGGAGAGGTCGACCCCCAAAAGCTCCTTGCACAGGTCTTTCAGGCCCCAGCGGTCGGTGAAGGTCCGGACCAGGCGGGCCGCAATCTTGGTGCAGTAGACCGGCTCGCAGCGCACGCCCAGCGCATGCTCGAGCATGGCGATGTCGAAACGACCGAAATGAAAGAGCTTCAGCACGTTGGGATCGGCCATCAGCGCCGCCAGGCGGGGCGCCTGCACGGGGCCGCGCGGGATCTGGACCAAGTGAGCATTGCCGTCGCCGGCCGAGAGCTGGACCAGGCACAGGCGGTCGCGATGGGGATTGAGACCCATGGTCTCGGTATCGACAGCCACGACCGGGCCGAACGAGAGATCGACCGGCAGGTCGCCGCGATGGAGCGTGATGGTCATTACTCAGTGCCTCGCATGGTGCCCAGGAGAAGACTCGAACTTCCACGCCTCGCGGCGCTAGTACCTGAAACTAGTGCGTCTACCAATTCCGCCACCTGGGCACGGCATGCGGGCAGTGAGGGCGGTGAGTTAAGGGCCGGGCGAGCCGATGTCAACCTTGCGCGTGGCCGGCAATGGGCTATAGGCACCATCCCATGAGCATCAAGCAGGTCACGGTTTTCGGCGGCTCGGGTTTTGTCGGCCGGGCAATCGTTCGGGCGCTGGCGTACGAAGGCTATCAGGTGCGGGTCGCCTGCCGGCGCATTGCACTCGCCGAGCCCCTCAAGACCGCGGGCGACGTCGGCCAAATCACGCTGATGCGGGCCAACCTCCGGATGCCGGCTTCGGTGGCCAATGCCGTCAAGGGCAGCGACGCCGTGATCAATGCCGCAGGCATTCCCTTCCAGCGCGGTCGCCAGCGCTACCAGGCCGTTCATGTCGAAGGCGCGCGCGCCGTCGCCGAGGCCGCACGTGCGGCGGGGGCGCGGCGGCTGGTCCACATCTCGGGCATCGGCGCGGACAGCCGCGGCTCGAAGAACGCCTATATCCGCTCCAAGGTCGACGCCGAGGACGCCGTCATCGCAGGCTTCGAAAACGCCACCATCCTGCGGCCCAGCGTGGTTTTCGGTCCGGACGACGTGATGTTCAATCGCATGGCCAGGATTGCCGCCCTTCCGCGGTTCGTGGCGCCGTTCGTGCCCGTCGTCGGCAACGGCCACGCCAAGGTGCAGCCCGTGTTCGCGGGTGATGTCGGCGCCGCCGCCGTCGCCGTGCTGGCGCGGCCCGACACCGCCAAGAGCGTATTCGAGCTGGGCGGGCCGCGCGTCTACACCTACCGCGAGATTGCCGCGCTGACCCTGCGCGCGATCGGTCGCGACAGGCCGATCATCGGCGTCCCGGCCGGCCTGATGAAGATCGCGGGCTGGTTTGCCGAGTTCCTGCCCGTGCCGCCGCTGACCCACGACCAGGTCGATCTCCTGACCACCGACAACGTCGTGCGCGGCGGGGCCAAGACCCTGGCCGACCTCGGCATCGTGCCGACTGCGGCCGAGTCCATCCTGCCGACCTACCTCGATCGCTTCCGCGTCGGCGGCCGCTACAACAACCACGCACCGGCCTGAGCCGCCGAAATGGCAACCCATCGGCAACTTTTTGCGCCCGGACCAATTAGTCCTAACTTGTAATCAATTCGTAGCGAGGGCGACTACAAAGCCGAAATAAAGGCCGCCAAAGAATCGTCCATCAGAAAAATAGGTCATATCTATTGACTTATCTTTCTGACGGTGCTCAATTGCGGTCAATAGCGCAGCTTTGGCGCGATCGGCGCGCTTCTTGCGTAATAAAATTACATAGTCGGTTGGATGGATGTCGTCATGTCCGAAAGGATGCTGAAGTTCGTCGCCACGCCTCAGGCCATGCCGGACAAGCGCCCGGCGGCCGAGCGCCGGCGCGACTTCGACGAGATCTACGCGTCCTATGCGCGCGAGAAGGCGGCCGAGCAGGCGGCGCGCTGCTCGCAGTGCGGCGTGCCGTTCTGTCAGATCCATTGCCCGCTGCACAACAACATCCCCGACTGGCTGAAGCTCACTGCAGAGGGCCGGCTCGAGGAGGCCTACGAGCTTTCGTCGGCAACCAACAACTTCCCGGAGATTTGCGGCCGCATCTGCCCGCAGGACCGCCTGTGCGAAGGCAATTGCGTCATCGAGAAGGGCTTTGAATCGGTCACCATCGGCTCGGTCGAGAAGTTCATCACCGACACCGCCTGGAACCAGGGCTGGGTACGGCCGATCAAGCCGCGCCGCGAGCGGCCGGAGAGCGTCGGCATCGTCGGTGCCGGGCCCGCGGGACTCGCCGCCGCCGAGCAGCTGCGGCGCAAGGGCTATCAGGTCACGATCTACGATCGCTACGACCGGGTCGGCGGGCTGCTGATCTATGGCATCCCCAACTTCAAGCTCGAGAAGGACATCGTGCAGCGGCGCGAGCAGCTCCTGCGCGACTCCAACGTCGCGTTCGAGCTCAACTGCGAAGTCGGCCGCGACGTCACGATGGAGCAGCTGCGCACCCGCCATGCCGCCGTGCTGATCGCGACCGGCGTCTACAAGGCGCGCGACATTGCCGCGCCCGGCGTCGGCGTGAACGGCATCGTGGCAGCGCTCGACTACCTCACGGCGTCCAACCGCAACGGGCTGGGCGACAAGGTCGCTGATTTCGACTCGGGCGCGCTCAACGCCAAGGGCAAGAACGTCGTGGTTATCGGCGGCGGCGACACGGCGATGGACTGCGTGCGCACCGCGGTGCGGCACGGGGCGAAGTCGGTGAAGTGTCTCTATCGCCGCGACCGCGCCAACATGCCGGGCTCGCAGCGCGAGGTGAAGCACGCCGAGGAAGAAAGCGTCGAGTTCGTCTGGCTGTCCGCACCGCAGGGCTTTCTGGGCAAAGACCATGTCAGCCATGTGCGCGCGGTGCGCATCCATCTCGGCATGCCCGACACCACCGGCCGCCAGACGCCGCAGGAGATCCCCAACTCCCACGTCAACATCCACGCCGACCTGGTGCTGAAGGCGCTGGGCTTCGATCCCGAGGACCTGCCGGCGATGCTCGAGACGCCCGATCTCGGCGTCACCGGCTGGGGCACGCTCAAGATCGACTGGAAGAGCATGATGACCAACCTCGACGGCGTGTTCGCCGCCGGCGACATCGTGCGCGGCGCCTCGCTGGTCGTCTGGGCGGTGCGCGACGGCCGCGACGCGGCGGAACGCATCCATGCGTATCTCACCACGAAGGCCCCAATGACGAAGAGCGGCGCGGTCGCCATTGCCGCGGAGTGACCAATGACGATGACGCTCTACGACTTCATGGGATCGGGCAACGGTTACAAGGTGCGCCTGATGCTGGCGCATCTCGGCCTGCCCTACAAGCTCATCGAGCGTGACATCCTGAAGGGCGAGACGCGCACGCCGGAGTTCCTGGCCAAGAACCCCAACGGGCGCATCCCGACCTTGCAGCTCGACGACGGCAGCCACCTCTTCGAATCGAATGCCATCATCTGGTACCTGGCCGAGGGCACGAAGCTCGCGCCGGCGGACCGCAGGGCGCGCGCCGAAACGCTGCAATGGATGTTCTTCGAGCAGTACAGCCACGAGCCGTTCATCGCGACGGTGCGCTTCTGGAAGCACTTCTTGCCCAAGCTCAGCCCATTGCAGGAGATGGAGCTGCCGGGGCGCGTGGAAAAGGGTTACGCGGCGCTCGGCGTCATGGAGCGGCATCTCGCGCGCAACCAGTTCTTCGTCGGCAGCCAGTACGGCCTCGCCGACATCACGCTCTACGCCTACACGCACGTCGCGGGTGAAGGCGGCTTCAACCTCGACAATTATCCGCAGGTCAATGCCTGGATGGCGCGCGTCGCCAACCAACCGGGCCATGTGACGATCGACCACAAGAACTGACAGAGGGAGAGACAGTCATGCCGATGATCAACGTCCAGATGTTCGAGGGCCGCACCACGGAGCAGCGCCGAAAACTGGCGAAGGAGCTCACCGAGGGCACCTGTCGCGCGCTCGGCTGCCCGCCGGACGCCGTGCAGATCATCATCACCGACATCAAGAAAGAGAACTGGGCCGAGGCCGGGAAGCTGTTTTCTGACTAATCGTCGTCCCGAGCGGAGCGCAGCGAAGCCGAGGGACCTTGCCTAGTGCAGACAAGGTCTCTCCGCTCGGGCCTGCGGCCCTCGGTCGAGACGACGGAGCAAGGAATTTCGCCATGTCCGCACAAGACTTCATCCGCGACTACAAGAGCGGCACCGCCGAGCTGACCGACGCCTACGGCTACAACCCCGCCCGGGAGATGGATTCCTGCGGCGTCGGCCTGGTCGTGGCGCTGGACGGCAAGCGACGCCGCGACGTCGTGGCGGCGGGCATCGATGCCTTGAAGGCGGTGTGGCACCGCGGCGCCGTCGATGCCGACGGCAAGACCGGCGACGGCGCCGGCATCCACGTCGAGATCCCGCAGGACTTCTTCAAGGACCACGTGCGCGATTCGAGCGGCCAGGCTCCCGAGGCCGGCCGCATCGCCGTCGGCATGGTGTTCCTGCCGCGCACCGATCTCAGCGCACAGGAGCGCTGCCGCATCATCGTCGAGACCGAGATCCTGCGCTTCGGCCACACCATCCTGGGCTGGCGCCAGGTTCCGGTCGACATCTCGGTGATCGGCGAGAAGGCCAACGCCACGCGGCCGGAGATTGAGCAGATCCTGATCGGCCGCGGCAATCCCGCGCTCGACAACCGCGAGTTCGAGAAGCAGCTCTACATCCTGCGCCGGCGCATGGAGAAGGCGGCGATCGCCGAGAACATCGGCGAGTTCTACGTCTGCTCCCTGTCGTGCCGGTCGATCGTCTACAAGGGCATGTTCCTGGCCGAGCACCTGTCGGCCTTCTACCCGGACTTGCTGGACGAGCGCTTCGTCTCGCGCTTCGCCATCTTCCACCAGCGCTATTCGACCAACACCTTCCCGCAATGGAAGCTCGCCCAGCCATTCCGCGTGCTGGCGCACAACGGCGAGATCAACACCATCCTGGGCAACGTCAACTGGATGAAGAGCCACGAGGCCAGGCTCGCCCATGACGGCTTCGGCCGCGCGATCGAGGACCTGAAGCCCATCATCCAGCCGGAGGCGTCGGACTCCTCGGCGCTCGACAACGTCTTCGAGCTGCTGGTGCGCGGCCATCGCAACCTGCCGATGGTCAAGCTGATGATGATCCCCGAGGCGTCGTCGGCGAACCCCAACGTGCCGCCCAAGCACCGGGCGATGTACAACTACGTGAACGGCGTCATGGAGCCGTGGGACGGCCCGGCCGCCATCGCCGCGGTCGCCGGCAAGTGGGCGCTGGTCGGCATGGACCGCAACGGGCTCAGGCCCATGCGCTACGTGCGCACCGCCGACGAGCTGCTGATCGCCGGATCCGAAGCCGGCATGGTGCCGCAGGACGAAGGCAAGATCGTCGAGAAGGGCCGGTTGGGCCCGGGCGAGATGCTGGCCGTCGACATGGACGCCCCGCAGCTCTTCAAGGACCGCGAGCTGAAGGACATGCTCGCCGACACCCACGACTACGCCCAGTGGACGACGCGCACCGTCGAGCTCGATTCGCTGATCAAGCAGGACGCGCCGGCCGCCGAGCATTTCGCGCCGGACGAGCTGCGCCGCCGGCAGTTCGCCGTCGGCTGGTCGATCGAGGATCTGGAGATGATCCTCCATCCCATGGTCGAGGACGGCAAGGAAGCCGTGGGCTCGATGGGCGACGACGCGCCGCTCGCGGTGCTGTCGGACACCTATCGCGGCATGCACCACTACTTCCGCCAGAACTTCAGCCAGGTCACCAACCCGCCGATCGACAGCCTGCGCGAGCGCAACGTCATGACGATCCGCACGCGGCTCGGCAACCTCGGCAACATCCTCGACGAGAGCCCCGAGCAGAGCGAGATGCTCTCGCTGCAGTCGCCCATCGTGCTCAACGCCGAGTTCGAGGCGATGCGCAGGTACATGGGCGACAGCGCCGCGCGCATCGACTGCACCTTCGACCCGAAGGGTGGACTTGATGCGATGCGCCAGGCCTTCGACCGCATCCGCCACGAGGCCGAGGAGGCCGTGCGCCGCGGCTGCCTGCACGTCGTGCTGACCGACGCCAACGTCGACGCCGAACGCGCCGCCCTGCCCATGATCCTGGCGGCGGGCGGCGTGCACTCCTACCTGGTGCGCCAGTCGCTGCGCACCTTCATCTCGCTCAACGTCCGCACGGCCGAGGCCCTGGACGTGCACTATGCCGCCGTCATCATCGGCGTCGGCGCCACCACGGTGAACCCCTACCTCGCCGAGGAGACGATCGCGGCCCGCCACAAGCGCGGCCTGTTCGGCAAGCAGTCGCTCGGCCAGTGCCTCGCCAACTACAAGAAGGCGCTGGACGACGGCCTCTTGAAGGTCATGTCCAAGATGGGCATCTCGGTGCTGTCGTCCTACCGCGGCGGCTGCAACTTCGAGGCCGTCGGCCTGTCACGCTCGCTGGTCCAGGAATTCTTCCCCGGCATGCCGTCGCGCATCTCGGGCATCGGGCTCCGCGGCGTGCAGGAGAAGATCGCCGAGCAGCATCAGCGCGCCTTCGACGAGGACGTGATCGCGCTCCCGATCGGCGGCTTCTACAAGATGCGGCGCGGCGGTGACCGGCACAATTTCGAGGGCAACCTCATCCACATGCTGCAGGACGCGGTGAACACCGAGTCCTACGAGAAGTACCGGCGCTACAGCGCCGAGGTGCGGCGACTGCCGCCCATCAACCTGCGCGACCTTCTGGACTTCAAGACCGACCGCCAGCCCATTCCCCTCGACGAGGTCGAGTCCATCACCGAGCTGCGCAAGCGCCTGGTGGCGCCGGGCATCTCACTGGGCGCGCTCGGACCGGAGGCGCACGAGACGCTGTCGATCGCCATGAACCGCATCGGCGCCAAGTCCGATTCGGGCGAAGGCGGCGAGGATCCGGCGCGCTACCGGGCGCGCTCCAACGGCGACAACGCCTCTTCGGCCATCAAGCAGGTGGCGTCGGGCCGCTTCGGCGTCACGGCGGAGTACCTGAACAACTGCCGCGAGCTCGAGATCAAGGTGGCGCAGGGCGCCAAGCCCGGCGAGGGCGGCCAGCTTCCGGGCCTGAAGGTCAGCGAGATGATCGCGAAGCTGCGTCATTCGACGCCGGGCGTCACCTTGATCAGCCCGCCGCCGCATCACGACATCTACTCGATCGAGGATCTGGCGCAGCTGATCTACGACCTGAAGCAGATCAACCCCGAAGCGCGGGTGACGGTGAAGCTGGTGGCCCGCTCGGGCATCGGCACCATCGCGGCCGGCGTCGCCAAGGCCAAGGCCGACGTGATCCTGGTCTCCGGCCACTCGGGCGGCACGGGCGCGAGCCCGCAGACCAGCATCAAGTATGCCGGCATCCCCTGGGAGATGGGCCTGTCGGAGACGCACCAGGTGCTGACGCTCAATCGCCTGCGCGACAAGGTGCTGCTGCGCACCGACGGCGGCATCAAGACCGGCCGCGACGTGGTGGTCGCCGCCATGCTGGGCGCCGAGGAGTACGGCATCGGTACGGCCTCGCTGATCGCCCTGGGCTGCATCATGGTGCGGCAGTGCCATTCCAACACCTGCCCGGTCGGCGTCTGCACGCAGGATCCCAAGCTGCGCGCCAAGTTCGAGGGGAACCCCGAGAAGGTGGTCAACCTCTTCAGCTTCATCGCCGAGGAGGTGCGGACCATCCTGGCGCAGCTGGGTTACCGCTCGCTGCGGGAAATCGTCGGCCGCTCCGACCTTCTGAAGCAGGTGAGCCGCGGCGCGCGCTATCTCGACGACCTCGATCTCAACCCGCTGCTGACGCGGGCCGACGGCGGGCGCGGGACCGTGCATTGCACGGTCGAGGGCCGCAACGAGGTGCCCGACACGCTGGACGCCCAGATGATCCGCGACGCCCAGCCGCTGTTCACCCATCGCGAGAAGATGCAGCTGCAGTACAGCGTCCGGAACACGCATCGCGCCGTGGGCACGCGCCTCGCCGCCATGATCACCCGCAAGTACGGCATGGCCGAGCTGCAGCCCGACACCGTGACGGTGCGGCTGCGCGGCACCGCCGGCCAGTCGCTCGGCGCCTTCGCCGTCCGCGGCATGAAGCTCGAAGTGTTCGGCGATGCCAACGACTATGTCGGCAAGGGCCTGAGCGGCGGCACCATCGTGGTGAAGCCCACGGTCTCGAGCCCGCTGGTGCCGCAGGACAACGCCATCATCGGCAACACCGTCCTGTACGGCGCGACGGCGGGCAAGCTGTTCGCCTGCGGCCGCGCCGGCGAGCGCTTCGCCGTGCGCAACTCGGGCGCCGACACCGTGGTCGAGGGCGTGGGCTCCAACGGCTGCGAGTACATGACGGGCGGCACCGCCGTGATCCTGGGCGGGCTCGGCGTCAACTTCGCGGCCGGCATGACCGGCGGCATGGCCTTCGTCTACGACCCGGAGGACGTCTTCAAGCTCAAGGTCAATCCCGAGACGGTGAGCTGGCAGCGCATCGACCATCCCCATTGGGAGGGCGTGCTGAAGGCGCTGGTCGAGGAGCATGTGGCCGAGACCAGGTCGCCACTGGGCGCGCGCCTGCTGAACGACTGGAACCGCGAGGTCGAGCGCTTCTGGCAGGTGGTGCCGAAGGAGATGATCTCACGGCTGCCGGTACCGCTGACCACGGTCGAAGCGAAGCGTGCTTAATCGCTGGGGGCGCGCCACTCCACGCCCCCAGCGAAGATCGCCTACCTCCAGCTCGGGCTCGCCGTCGTCCTGTTCGGCCTGACCTGGCCGGTCATCAAGATCGGACTCTCGGCCGCCACGCCGATCTGGCTCGCCGCGGGACGGGCCGGTCTCTCGGCGATCAGCGCCTTCGTCCTGCTGGCGGCGCTGCGACGGCTGCAGTGGCCCAGCCGCGCCGACTGGCCGATCGTGCTGTCGGTCGGTGCCTTCCAGCTCAGCTTCTTCTTCGCGCTGTCCAACATGGGCGTGCAGAGCGTGCCGCCCGGCCGCTCGGGCGTGCTCGCCTACACCACCATGCTGTGGGTGGTGCCGCTCTCGCTGCTGGTCGGCGAGCGCGTCGGCCGGCGCGGCGTTGCCGGCGCCCTGCTCGGCCTTTTAGGCATCGTCGTGCTGATCGATCCCTGGCGCTTCGACTGGAATGACCGGCGCATCGTCGAGGGCCACGTCTGGCTGCTGCTGGCGGGCCTGAGCTGGGCCATTGCCGTCCTGCACGCACGGCGTCATCGCTGGCGCCTCTCGCCGCTCGACGCGCTGCCCTGGCAGATGTCGGTGGCGACGGTCCTGCTGTGCATCCTTGCGCTGGTCCTCGAGCCCGGCGGCTATCTCGATTTCGACCAGGCCAATCTCTGGGTAGCGCTGGCATATCTCGGCGTGATCGCCGGACCGACCGGGACATGGGCCGCGGTCTCGGTTGCCCGAGCGTTGCCGCCGCTCACCGCGTCGCTCGGTATGCTGGGTACGCCGCTGCTCAGCATCGCCTCGTCGGTCGTGCTGGTCGGCGAGCCCGTGACTTGGCCGCTGGCGCTGGGCACGATGCTGGTGATCGCCGGAATCGCCGTCGTGATCGTGGAGAGGACAAAATGAACTGGGGAATGATGACCAAGGCCGAGCGCGACGCGGCCTACAACAACACCGACGCGGTCAAGAACAGCGCCGAGCTGAACGCGGCACGCATCGCCGCCTCCGAAGCCTTCCGCAAGGCCCATCCCGAGCATCTCGACCTGCGCTACGGCGCCAAGGAACGCAACGTGTGGGATCTGTTTCCCGCCAAGGACGCCAACGCGCCATGCCTCGTGTTCATCCACGGCGGCTACTGGCAAAGGAACAGCCGCGACCAGTTCGCGAGCCTGATCGCCGGCGTCCATGCGCACGGCTGGGCGGCCGCCCTGCCCGGCTACACGCTGGCGCCGGACGCCTCGCTCACCGAGATCGTGGCCGAGATCAACGCCGCGCTCGACTGGCTGGCGGCCAAGGGGTCGGCCCACGGCATCAACGGCAAGGTGATCCTGTCCGGCTGGTCGGCCGGCGGGCACCTCACGGCCCAGTGCCTCGGCCATGCCCGTGTCAGCGCCGGCCTGGCGGTGTCGGGCGTGTTCGAGCTGGGCCCGATCCGCGACACCTACCTCAACGACAAGATGCAGTTCACCGACACCGAGCTCGCGACCCTCTCGCCGCTTCGGCTGCCCATGATCGACAAGCCGCTCGCCATCACCTACGGCACAGCCGAATTGCCTCCCCTGGTGGCCGACAGCCGGGCCCTGCACGAGAAGCGCGCCGCCCAGCACCTGCCGGGACCGCTCATTCCGGTGGCAGGGGCCGACCATTTCACCATTACGCACGAGCTGCGTGACGCCGACGGAATCCTGACGCGGCAGCTTCTGCTGCTCGCGTAACCTCACCCTGAGGAGCGCCCGAAGGGCGCGTCTCGAAGGGTGGGCAACACCAAGACTGGTTCCTATCCTTCGAGACGCCGCGCCCGGCGCGGCTCCTCAGGATGAGGTGGTCGCGCTCAGAGCGGCAAGTTGGCACGACTGTTGCCTCCCTCCCCCCAGCCAAGTGGGAGGCTTCTACATGATCAATCGCCGTCGCCTGCTCGCCGGAGCGGGCTTTGCCGCAGCCACGCTTGCTGGGCCCGCCGTACTGCGGGCCCAGCCCAGGACCGTGAAGATGGGGGCGCTGCGGCTGGTCCATTCCATGCCGCCCTACTTCTACGAGAAGTTCGCGCCGGCCGATCTCAAGGTCGAGATCGTCGTTTTCGACAGCCCGACCGACGGCAAGAACGCGGTGGTCACCAAGTCGGTCGATTTCGGCACCTTCGGCATCGCCGCCGCCATCCTGGGCGGCGCCGTCGGCGAGCCCGTCGTGGTCGTGGGCGCCATGTCGAACAAGGGCATGGGCGTGATCGCCAAGGCCGGGTCGGACGTCAAGACCGTCAAGGACCTCAAGGGCAAGAAGGTCGGCATCTGGCCGGGCTCGACGCAGGAAGTCTTCATCATGGAACGCCTGCGCATGGAGGGCATGTCGATCAAGGACATCACCCCGGTGCGCGTGCCGTTCGGCGAGATGCCGGCCATGCTGGCGCGCGGCGACGTCGACGCCTATGTCGGCGCCGAGCCGGGCCCTGCGCTCTCGATCACGTCGGGCGCGGGCCAGCTCGTGGAATATCCCTACGGCACGGCGATGGGCGGCCTGAACATGATCTTCGGCACGCACGAGGACACCGTCGCCAAGAATCCCGACCTGGTGCGCACCATGCTCAAGATCCAGCGTCAGGCGGCCGAGTACATGATGGCCAACAAGCCCGCCGTCGCCGACGCCACGGTGCAGAAGCTCGGCGCCAACCGCGCCGCCGTCGAGCAGGCGCTCGGCGCCAACAACGTCGAATATGTCTGGAAGCTCGACGGCACGGTGCAGGGCCAGGCCAAGACCTACGCCCAACACATGCTCGAGCTGAAGCAGATCCGGGCGTTGCCCAAGTTCGCGAGCTTCCTCAATCCGAAGTTCTCGGACGAGATCGCGAACAGCTAGGCCATGATTGTCGTCTCAGCCTTCCTCCCCACGCGCATGCGGGGGGAGGTGTCGCCGTCATACGGCGACGGAGGGGTCATGGGCAGGCGATGACCGTTCATGACCCCTCCGTCCGCTTCGCGGACACCTCCCCAGCTTCGCTGGGGAGGAAGCTCCCAACTGTGTGGCGGCGCGCCAGGCCGGTCATGCTGGCGCTGATCGTGCCCCTGGCCCTGCTGGCGTTCTGGCAGGTCGCCACGACGCAACAATGGACGCGGCTGATCCCGACGCCCTACGAGGTCGCCGAGTACATGGTCGACTTTGCCGTGGGCGGCATCTACGACGATGCCTATTCGGCGACGCTCACCAACCACCTGCTGGCCTCGATGAGCCGGGTCTATGGCGGCTTCGCGCTCGCCGCCCTGTTCGCCCTGCCGATCGGCATGATGGTGGGCCGCATGCCGACAGCGCGCATGCTGCTCGATCCCTTCCTGCAGGTGATGCGGCCGATTCCCGTCACGGCCTGGCTGCCGCTGTCGATGATCCTGTTTGGCCTGGGCGCCAAGTCGGCCTTCGCGCTGGTCTGCCTCGGCGCCTTCTATCCCATCCTGCTCAACACCATCTTCGGCGTGCGCTCGGTCGATCCCAAGCTGTTCGAGGCGGCCTCGATGCTGGGCTGCCGCGGCAACGCCCAGTTCTACAAGGTGGTGCTGCCGGCCGCCGCGCCCTCGATCTTCACCGGGCTGCGGCTCGGCCTGGGCCTCGCCTGGTTCGTCATCGTGGTCGGCGAGATGACCGGCGTGCCGCAGGGTTTGGGCGCCGTCATCATGGATGCCCGCACGCTGTCGCGCACCGACCTGGTGATCTGCGGCATGATCGTGATCGGGCTGGCGGGCTACATCTCCGACCGCATCGTCGTCAGCATCGGCAATCGCCTGCTGCGCTGGAGCCCGAGCCACAACAATGGCTGAAGCCTCTATCCCGATCATCCAGATCAACCGCGTCTTCAAGCACTTCCAGCTTCAGGACCAGACGATCCATGCGCTGTCCGACGCCTCGCTCACCATCGCCAAGGGCGAGTTCGTCTGCCTGATCGGCGCCTCGGGCTGCGGCAAGTCGACGTTGCTCAGGATCATGGCGGGCTTCGAGCAGCCCTCGTCCGGGCAGGCCCTGATGTGGGACAAGCCGATCGAGGGACCCGATCCGTCGCGCGGCATGGTGTTCCAGGACTACGCGCTGTTTCCCTGGCTCTCGGTGCGCGACAACATCGGCTTCGGTCCGGCCTCGCGCGGGCTCGCCAAGGCGGAGGTCAAGGTTACGGTCGACAAGTTCGTCGAGCTGGTCGGCCTGCAGAAGTTCGCCAATGCCTATCCGCATCAGCTCTCGGGCGGCATGAAGCAGCGCGTGGCGATCGCCCGCGTGCTCGCCAACGACGCCGAGCTGGTGCTGATGGACGAGCCGTTCGGCGCGCTCGACGCCATGACTCGCGAGCGTCTGCAGGACGAGCTTCTGGACATCTGGCAGCGCACGAAGCTCACCGTGGTGTTCGTGACGCACTCCATCGAAGAGGCGATCTTCCTCGCCGACCGTGTCGTGGTGATGACACCGGGCCCCGGCCGTATCGAAAGCGACAACCGGCTCGACCTGCCGCGGCCGAGGGACGTGGCCAGCCCCGAGTTCAACGCCATCCGGCGCGTGCTGGGCGCCAAGCTGCACAGCCACCACGCCAAGAAGGCGGCGTGACAGGCTGTCGTGGTCTAGCCGCCGACGGGCGGTCGCTGAAGATTGGTTTGTCCGAAATCGTCTCCGACATACAGAAGCGGCACGTGGCGCGCGACGACAAGGGCGTGGGAAAAACAATCGCCGAAGTTCAGGCCGGCCTTGGCGCGCCCCTTGCCCCACATCTCGAACGCATCGATCGCCAACGCGGCGATCGACGAGTCAACTGCAACTTCTTCCAGGCCTAGCGCCTGCCAAGCGCGATCGAAGGTGGCCCTGTCCCAACCAAATCGGCCCATCATGACCAACGCTGTCTCCACTCGCGCGGCCGAGGTGACGAATGCCCTGCCGGCTGTGGCTAACGTGTCTCGAACGGCATCCGCATGCGGCCCTTCGATCAGTTTTTCGACGATTGCAGACGTATCGACGGCAATGTCGCTCATCGCGGCAAGCCGTCCGGTCCATAGAGATCACTGTGGTCGGCCAGGCGCGCGCGCTCTTCCGGAGTTCCCTTGAGTGGATGGCGCTTGCGAATCTCGTCCAGCACGCGGTCGAGATGCGCGCGCCTGCGCTTGGCGCGGGCGGCCTGATCGTTCTCATCGAGAAGGCGCTCGCACGCGACCGCCACTGCTTCCGAAATGGTCGTGTCAAGCGTCTTCGCGAGGCGCCGGGCCGCCTTCTCCGCGCGCGGGTTGGCGATGGTGATCATATAGATGCTTATATATGTCCGTTCGAGAGACGGTCAAGGTCCTGTCATGAGGAGCAGCGATCTTGTTGCCCCAAACCCCTCCTCCGCCGTATGACGGCAGGGAAGCGAAGGACGGTGGTATGGCGAACAAGGTCTACAAGGATGCCAAGTCGGCGCTCGAGGGCGTGCTGCACGACGGCATGATGGTGATGTGCGGCGGCTTCGGGCTGGTCGGGATTCCCGACAAGCTGATCCACGCACTGCGCGATGCGGGCGTCAAAAATCTGACTTGCGTCAGCAACAATGCCGGCATCGACGGCCACGGGCTGGGGCTGCTGCTGGAGAGCGGCCAAGTGAAGAAGATGATCTCGTCCTACGTCGGCGAGAACAAGACCTTCGCCAAGCTGTACCTGGAAGGAAAGCTCGACATCGAGTTCAACCCGCAGGGCACGCTGGCCGAGCGTTGCCGCGCCGGCGGCGCGGGCATTCCCGCCTTCTACACCAAGACCGGCGTGGGCACCGAGGTCGCCAAGGGCAAGGAGACCAAGGTGTTCGACGGCGTCGAGTACGTGATGGAACGCGGCCTGTTCGGCGACCTCGCGCTGGTGAAGGCGTGGAAGGGCGATGCGGCGGGCAATCTCGTCTATCGCAAGGCGGCGCGTAACTTCAATCCCATGATGGCGACGGCGGCCAAGCTCTGCGTCGCCGAGGTCGAGGAACTGGTGCCAGTGGGCGCCATCGATCCCGACCACGTCCACACGCCCGGCATCTTCGTGAAGCGCATCATCTGCGGTGCGCCCTACGACAAGAAGATCGAGCAACGCACCATCCGCAAGGCTTAGGAGAACGCGACCATGGCCTGGACACGCGAACAGATGGCGGCGCGCGCCGCCAAGGAACTGAAGGACGGCTTCTACGTCAATCTCGGCATCGGCATCCCGACGCTGGTGTCGAACTACGTGCCGGAGAATGTCGACATCACGCTGCAGAGCGAGAACGGCATGATGGGCGTCGGCCCCTTCCCGCTCGACAACGAGGTCGACCCCGACATCATCAACGCTGGCAAGCAGACCGTGACCGAGCTCAAGGGCACGTCGTATTTCTCGTCGGCCGACAGCTTCGGCATGATCCGCGGCGGCCATATCGATCTTTCGATCCTGGGCGCCATGGAAGTGGCCGAGAACGGCGACCTCGCCAACTGGATGATCCCGGGCAAGATGGTGAAGGGCATGGGTGGCGCCATGGACCTCGTGGCCGGTGTGCGCAAGGTTATCGTGACCATGGAGCACGTCTCCAAGGACGGCGCCTCCAAGCTCCTCGAGGAGTGCACCTTGCCGCTGACCGGCAGGCGCGTGGTCGACATGGTGATCTCCGAGCTCGGCGTCTTCACCATCGACAAGACGGGCGACGGCGGCGTGACCCTGATCGAGCTCGCCGACGGCGTCACGGTCGACGAGGTCAAGGCCAAGACCAAGGCCAAGCTTTCGATCGGACCCGGCGTGACGGAAAAGGTGGCATAGCGACCCGGACATGACGCGGCGCATTGCGACCGCGATCGATATCGACGCGCCGGCCGCGGTGGTCTGGCGCGTGCTGGTGGACTTCTCGTCCTATCCCGAATGGAATCCGTTCATCCGCCGCATCAACGGCGAGGCGAAGGTCGGCAGCAGGCTCGAAGTGACCGTGCAGCCGGCCAACCGCAAGCCGATGACGTTCCGGCCGACAGTGCGCATGGCCGAGCCCGATCGTGAGTTGCGTTGGCTGGGTCGCGTGCTGCTGCCCGGCATCTTCGACGGCGAGCATGCCTTCATCATTGAGCCGCGGGCGGGTGGCTGCCGACTGCGCCACGAGGAGACCTTCCGCGGCATATTGGTGCCTGCCTTCGGCGCCATGCTCGACGACACCGCGGCCTCCTTCGCCAGCCTCAACAGCGCGCTAAAGCAACGCTGCGAGGCCTGACACCCCACACTTCGTAGGTGCGCCACTCACTGTATGCCTAGGACTCGTGGCTTGACGGGCTGGTGGATTTGTTCACTCTATGTTCCAGATACGCCAAAACGAGGCCATGACGGCCACCATTCTCCACGCCGACCTGGACGCCTTCTACGCATCGGTCGAGCAGCTCCTCGATCCGTCCCTGCGCGGCAAGCCGATCGCGGTCGGCGGCGGCGTGGTGCTGGCGGCCTCCTACGAGGCCAAGGCGTTCGGCGTGAAGGGCGGCATGCCCGGCCGCCGGGCGCGCGAGCTCTGTCCGCACCTGATTTTCGTCGACGGCCACTTCAAGGAGTACCAGCGGCTGGGCGATGCGGCGATGAAGGTGCTGGACGACTTCACGCCATTGGTCGAGCGCATCTCGATCGACGAGGCGTTCGCCGACGTCGTGGGCTGCACGCATCTCTTCGGCTCGCCGGCCGAGATTGCCCAAAAGATCCGACATCGCGTGAAAAGCGAGCTTGGCCTGCCGATCTCGGTCGGCGTGGCGCGCACCAAGCATCTCGCCAAGATCGCCTCGCAGGTCGCCAAGCCCGACGGCTTGGTCGTCGTCGATCCCGAGAAGGAGCTAGCGTTCCTGCACGGCCTGCCGGTCGAGTTGATGTGGGGCGTGGGTCCGGTCACGCGCCAGCGCCTGGCCGAGCGCGGCGTGCTGACCATCGGCGAGCTGGCCAACACCTCGCCGCACGCCCTCGATCGCCTGCTGGGCCCGGCGGCGGGCGAGAAGCTTCTGGCGCTGGCCTGGAATCGCGATCCGCGCGAGATCAGGACGCACCATCGCGCGCAGTCGGCGGGCGCTCAATCGGCATTGGGCCGCAAGCCCGCCGCCGCGCACGTCTATCGGCCCGCACTCGCCCATCTCGCCGACCGCATCGGCACGCGGCTGCGCGCCAAGTCGCTGGCCGGCCGGACCGTGACGGTACGCGTGCGCTTCGCCGACCTGCGCAGCGTGACGCGCTCGCTGACGCTCGATGCGCCGATCGCGGCGACGGCGAGCCTGACCGAGATTGCCGAAGAGCTGGTGCGCGCCGCGCTGGCGGACCATCCGCAGGAGAAGCACATCTCGCTGGTCGCGATCTCGGTGTCGCACCTGGAAAAGCATCCCAGGCTGCAACTGGAATTCTCACTCGGCGCGAGACATGAGGAGCGCCGCGCCGGCACGCGGCGGGGGCTGGCACGTCATTCGGCCGACCGTGCCGTCGACCGCATCCGCGATCGCTTCGGCTGGGCCTCGATCGCCTACGGCTCGGTAGCCTTCGGGCCTTTCCGCTCCGTTCCCGACGAGTTCCGCGAGCTCGCCGAGAAGGAGCTGTGACACCCGGCCATTCTTACTGCCGTCCCACGGCGTAGTTGCCTGCGCCATCCCGCTCGACCTTGATCTCCCGGCGACCCTCGGGGTGGAGTATGAGCGTCTGCAGGATCGGCTGGGCGCCCTCCTCGCCCGGCGGTCGGATCTGGACCGTCATGTCCAGACCGGCCGGCAGCCGCTTGAGCTTCACATGAGGTGCCAGGGCGGAAACGACATCGGCGATCGCGTCCGCCGAGATGCCGCGCTTCTTCAATGCGCTTCCGATCGTCTCTCCCTTGCCGAGCTGTACCGCTATCTCGAATGATCCGGCCTCCGTCGCATTGCCGGTGTCGGCTGGCGGCGCAGCGGACGGCGCGCGAGCGGTAACGGACGGATCGAACGGCGACACCCGGTCCATCAGCGACTCTCGACTCCATGGCGGCTCGGAAACGGCGGCATCGACGGCTTGCCGGGCCAATTCGCCGTACAGGTCCGCCGGCACCTGTTGCGGAGCCGGGGCGGCGGCAACGGCCGGAGCCGCCTGCGTCACCGCGGTCGCAGTTGCGGCCGGCTTGTCGGCCACACGGTAGGCGGCCCAGCCGACAGCCACCACGAGCGCAAGACCGAGGCCCAGGACGCCGAGCTTGCGACGCGCGCTGGCGGGCGCCGCCGGTGGGCGAATCTGCACGAAAGTCGGCGGTCGCGGTGGTCCGTCGGAATATGCGTCAGCCATCCTTGGATTACCCAGAAGCTTCAGGGGGCAGCGCTTCCTCTAACCTTCGACGCGCCGATGCTCAACGACATCGTGTCGAAACGCGCCATCGGCAAGTCCTTCCTCGGCAAGCCGGGGCGTGCAAAATAGCACATCCATGTGGCGCCTCATTTTTCTTGCCTGCTTTTTGCCGTTGGCCGCCGTCGCCCAGACCGATGACGACACGAAGGCCAGGCCGATTTCAAAGCCGCGGTTTCAGGTCGTCGATGGCAATACCGTGCGGTTCGGCTCCCAGGTCGTGCGCCTGTTCGCGATCGACGCGCCCGGCAGGGAGCAGACCTGCGACGATGGCCAGTGGCATCCTGGACCGCTCGCCAAGAAGGCGCTCGAGGAGTTCATCGCGGGCCGTCCGGTGAACTGCAAGCAGGTGGACGTCGACACCCGCAACAATCGGCCGGTGGCGCAGTGCTTTGTCGGCGATGACGACCTGCAGGCGATGATGGTCTCGGCAGGGTGGGCATGGTCATCCGGGCGGTATCGCGATCGATACGCGCCCGAAGAGCGCGAGGCGGCGATCCGGAAGGCCGGTGTGCACGGCCATCGTTGCGTACCGCCGTCGGAGTGGCGAACTCAGCAGCGCGAGAGAAGCGGCCAGTAAAGCATCGATCGCCTCGACAAGGCGTTGCGACACGACGATCATTGGCGCCGCTTCCGCCAGGGAGGACCTGATGCATATCCGATTGAGCCGCCGTCGCGCCCTCGAGCTCGCCATCGCCGGCGCTGCGGCGGCGATTAGCCTGCCGGCGCTCGCCCATCACGGCTGGAACTGGGCTGAGGACCAGCAGAGCGAGCTTTCAGGCACCGTCAAATCGGTGTCGATGGCGCCGCCGCATCCGTCGCTGCAGGTGACGGCGACCGACGGCAAGCAGTGGCTGATCGATCTCGCCAACCCCAACCAGACCGAACGCGCGGGCTTCACCGCCGCGTCGGCCAAGCCGGGCGACGCCGTCATCGTGCTGGGCAACCGCTCCAAGGACAAGAGCCAGCTCTGGATGAAGGCGGTGCGCATCACCGTCGCCGGCAAGACCTACGATCTCTATCCCGAGCGCATCAAGACGAACTGAGCGTGGCGCCGTACATGACGGTCGTCGACTGGATCGGCGCCTGGCCGGGCGCCGTCCTGCTGCAGCGCTCCGGCACGAGCTACCTGTTCGTCAATGCCGCGCACATCGCCAGCATCGGCCTGCTGATCGGCGGCATCCTGCCGCTCGACCTGCGCCTGGCCGGACTCATTCGCGGCGTGCCGCTGGCCGTGATCGCGCCCTTCCTGTCGCGCAGCGCCGCGATCGGCCTTGCCCTCGCGATCGTCACCGGCCTGTGGCTCTTCTCCGTGAAGCCGCATGAATATCTCGGGAACACCGCGTTCCTCTGGAAGATGGCGCTGCTCGCGCTCGCCCTCGTCAACATCGCCGTGCAGCACCGCAACCGGCACTTTCGCCTCGCACTCGACGGCGGAGCCGTCCACGCGAGCGTCCGCCTCGTCGCCTGCTGCTCGGCCGTCCTCTGGCTCGCCGTGCTGGTCGCCGGCCGCTGGGTCGGGTTCCTGTAGGGCCTCCCTCGCCCCCCGGGTCAGAAGAGGTCGAAATCGCTGCTGGTCAGGCCGAGATGGGTGCCAAGCAGGACGATTTTCATGTCGGCCGCATGGCTGTCGGTCTCCTTGATGGTCTCGGCGACATCCGTCGTGTTGGCCAGCACCAGCGTGTTGCCGGCCGTTTCCAGGAACGCGACGCTGTGCGGGTTGAGCGTGAGGTTTCCGACGCCGCTGAGCTGGCCCTGGAAGTGGCTGATCCCGTCGGCGGCGTTGAGCCCCCCGATCGCGCGGAAATCGATCTGGTCGACGCCGTGCTGGAAGTCCGTGATCGTATCGGGCGCGGCGGCGCTCGAATCCGCCGTGGCCCTGTAGACGAAGCGGTCTGCGCCGGCGCCGCCGGTCAGCCTGTCGGCGCCGCCACCTCCCTGCAGGATGTCGCCGGCCGTCGACCCTGCCAGCGAGTCGGCCGACGCGCTGCCGAGCCGGAGCACGCCCTCGGTCTGCCCGGCGTGACCGGCGAGGTCCGAAGCGTTGGCGCCGTACGAATGCATCGCGTCGACGGCTGCGTTGGCGGTGAAGCTGAAACGGCCGTCGTTGCCGGTTACCGCGAAGCCCAGCCACGACCAGCCGTCGTAGATCGACAAGGTGTCGCCCGCGCCGCCCGTCCAGCCGGTCAGGGTGACCTGTCCGTTCGCCTGAACGGCCCCATCGATGACAGGTTGAGGCGCCGTCGTGTCCAGCACGAAGGAAGCCGAGGCCGCGCCCGTTGCGCCGCTCGCGCTGGTCTCACTGGCGACGATGGTATGCGCACCGTCGGCCAAGCCATCGGCCTTGAACGACCACACGCCGTTGGCATCGGCCGTCGCCGTCGCGCCGATCGCGCTTCCGTCGATCGCGAAATGCACGATGGCGCCGGTGGCGGCCGTGCCGCCGAGCGTCAGGTCCGACGTGATCCGGTCGGTCGACGAGGTCCCCGTATCGTTCGAAAGCGCGACCGTCACGACAGGCGGCGGCGTGGGATCGACGACGTAGGACGTCGCGGTGCGCCCCAGGTTGCCGGCGAGGTCGCTCGCGTTGGCGGCGTAGAGATGAACGGCATGGGGATCGGCCGCCGCCGTGAAGGTGAAGCGGCCATCGCTGCCGGTCGTCGCAAAGCCCAGCCACGACCAGCCGTCATAGATCGACAGCGTGTCGCCGGCGCTGCCCGTCATGCCGCTCAGCGTCACCTGCCCGTCGGCCAGCACGGCGCCGGTGAACACCGGTGTCGGCGCCGTCGTGTCGAGCGTGAAAGAGAGCGACGCCGTGCCCGTCGCGCCGGCCGCATTGGTCTGGCTGGCGTCGATGGTGTGCGCGCCGTCGGCCAGGCCGGTGGGCATGAACGACCACACGCCGTTGGCATCGGCCGTCGCGGTGGCGGCAATCGGGCTGCCGTCGACCGTGAAGCGCACTACGGCATGGGCATCCGCCGAACCGACCAGGGCGGGGCTCGCGCTGACGAGGTCGCTGTCGGACGCGCCGGTGTCGTTGGCGAGACGCTGCGTCACCGTGGGCGGCACAGCCGTCGTGTCGACCTTCAGGATGCCGGCCGGATCGTAGCCCGCGGCAACGGTCAGGTTGGCGGCGTTGCCGGCGGCGTCGCGCACGGTCGCGCCATTGAGATCGAAGGACATGACCTCGAGGTCCGGCGTGTTCTCGCCGGCGGCCACGGTGTAGCTGAAGCTGAGCGCCGCCGTGCCGGAACCGCCGACATAGGTGGCCACGCCGCCGTCGTTCAGCAGCAGCGTCGGCGTGCCATTGACCGTCACCGACTCGCTGAGCGCAACCGTGAGCAGCACGACGTCGTCGGCGTTGAGAATGCCGTCGCCCGCGAGGATGCCTGCGCTCGACGTCGCGATCGACGAAACCACGGGCGCGATCGTGTCTTGCGGCTGCGCCACGAACGGCATGCCGCCGGCCAGCGTGATGCCGGGACCGACCACGACATTGCCGGTGCCGGCGATCGCCAGCACTCCTGCGCCCTGCAGGTTCGCCAGCACCGTGGGATCGGCGCCCGCGCCGTAATATTCGCTGCCGATCCCGAGCAGGCTCACCTGGTCTCCCGTCAGGTATCCGCCGATGCCGACCGTCTGCACGCCCCAGGTCGAGAAGGTGACGTCGGCGAAACTCGCCGCGCCGCCGACGATGGCGCCCGTGCCGAGATTGTTCTCGAAGCCGCTCTGATGGACCAGGGTGATGCCCGACGTGGCCTGGATGCCGGGGCCCCGGTTGTCCACGAAGTAGGCGCCCTGGACGGTGAGGTCGTGCGCGCCGTTGTCGAGGATCAGGCCGGCGACGTCGTTCTTGCGAAAGCCGCCGCCGATCCACTCGATATGTTCCGCCACCCCGCCGCCGGCGCTGTTGGCGATGCGCGCACCGCCCTGGCCGTCACCGTGCATCCACGAGTCGAAGACTCTGCCCTGGATGTTGCCGAGCAGGTCGAGCCCGATGCCGCCGACATGCTCGACATTGACGTTCCTGATGTCGAGATCGCGGATCCATCGATCGGCGCCGTCGGCCACGATCCTGATGCCGTCGCCCTCCAGGCCGTTGCCCTGGATCGAGAAGTTCGACAGCGTCAGCGTGCCGATATCGACCCCGGCGCCGATGTTGATCTGGATGACCGGGCCACCGTCGGCGATCTGCGACAGGATCTTGGCGCCGCCGAGGTCGATGCCCAGCGACCCCTGGAACGAGGCCGTGATGTTGATGACGATGGGCGAGGTCACCGTATAGGACGTGTCGGTCAGGTGGACGACGCCGCCGCCGGACAGCGCCGCCTTCAGCGCGCTTTCCAGCACGCCCGTTCCACGGCTGTCGGCCACGGCGGCGGCTGTGTCGACCGGCGGCAGCGCCGCGAGATCGACGCCATCGGTGCTCACGGTCACATGCGCGAGGTTGCCGCCGCCTTCGCCGCTCACGGCGACGTTCTGTCCGGTCACCACCTTGCCGCTGTCGTCGACCAGGAACGCCGTGCCGTTGCCTTGCAGGTTGGCCAGCGCCGTCGTGTCGCTGCCAATACCGGTTGTTGGGCCGGTGTAGGTGCTGCTGTTGCCGACAAGGGTGGCGCCGCCGGCCAGGTAGCCGCTGATGCCGACCGCCTGCACGCCCGAGCTCGAGAAGGTGTTGTCGTTGAAGTTGCCGAAGTTCTGGAACCAGACGCCGACGCCGCCATTGTCGCGGAAGGCGCTGTCGCTCACCGCGGTGATGCCCGACGCCGCGTTGATGCCCGGTCCGGCATTGTTGGCGAAGGACGCGCCGTCGACGCTGATGTCGCGCGCGCCGTTGTCGAGCAGCAGGCCCGACCCGCCATTGTCCTCGAAGCCGCCGCCGAACCATCGCAGCGCGCTCACCTGGCCGCCGCCGTCGCTGTGGGCGAAGGTCGCGCCGCCCTCGGCGTTGCCGATCATCCAGGAATTCGAGACGATGCCTTCGAAGACGCTGCCCCGGACGTCGAGGCCGAAGCCGCCGACATTCTGGACCGTGACGTTTTCAAGCGTCCAGCAGTACATCCAGCGGTCGTTGCCGTCGGCCACGATCCTGATTCCGTCGCCCTCCAGGCCGTTGCCCTCGATGGTGAAGTTCGACAGCGTGACGTAGCGCAGGTCGACGCCGGGGCCGACGTTGATCTGGATGACCGGCGAGCCGTCGGTGATCTGCGACACGATGTGCGCACCGCCGAGGTCGATGCCCATCGGCCCCTGAATGGTGCTGTCGACGTTGATGACGATCGACGACGTGACCGTGTAGGACGGGCCGGTCAGATGGGCGAGATAGCCGCCCGCCATCGCCGCCTGCAAGGCCGCGCCGAGGTCGACGGCGGCGGAAGCGGTTGTTTCCGCCGCGACAGCGAGGGCCGCCATCGTCGCGTCACCGACGGTCGCTGTGACAGGCGACGACGCGTCGAGCGACACGCCGGTCGTTGTCGTGGAATGGGATGGTTCGTCGGTGAAACCGACGGCCGGCGACGCCGATGCGTCCGAAGCCTCGTCATCCGTTTGCGCATTCGATCGCACCGCAGGACGCTGCGGCGCCTGAAAGGCAGCCATGTGCTCTCCCCCGCAAGTCAAAACAAACCCGCACGTCCTGCCGCTCGCCTGATGTGGCGGGGCGGCACGTCGTCGAAAGAGAAAGTCCAGAAGTTCGGCAGCGAGCGCTCAACGTCGGGAGCGCGAACGGGCGGTCGTTTACGCGGGTCACAGGAAAATCACAACCGGATTCCCATCCAGTTTGGATTGAACGACGTGCGGCATATTGGAGGGTATATTGAAGGAAGAAGAGCAGCGTTCGACGACGACCGCTGCTCGACGTCAGTTGCCCGGCTTCGTCCCCGTGGCCTTCACCACCTCGGCCCAAGTCGCCATGTCCTTGGCCATGAAGTCGGCGAACTCGGCCGGAGTCGTCGGCGCGGCCAGGGTCGCGCGCTCCTCGAACTGGCGCAGCACCGCGGGATCGCGCATCAGCGCGACAAGATCGGCGTTCACCTTGTTGACGATCTCGTCCGGCGTCTTCGCCGGCGCCACAAGGCCGGACCATCCGGCCGAATCGTAGCCGGGCACCGTCTCGCCGATCGGCGGCACGTTGTCGAGCAGCGGCGCGCGGCGCGCCGTCGTCACGCCCAGGGCCTTGATTCGGCCGTCGCGGATCGGGCCCAGCGACGAGGCGGTGCTGTCCATCATCAGCTTGACGTGGCCGCCCAGCAGGTCGGCCATCGCCGGACCCGAGCCCTTGTAGGGGATGTGCACGATGTCGAGCTTCGTCTGGAGCTTGAACAGCTCCATGCTGAGATGCTGAGCCGTGCCGGGACCGGCCGAGGCGTAGGAGTGCTTGCCGGGCTCCTTGCGGGCGAGCTCGATCAGCTCGGCCACCGTGCTGGCGGGGAAGCTGGGATGGGCCACGATAACCAGAGGCCCGCGGATGATGTTGGTGACCGGCTTGAAGTCGACCAGCGGCTTGTACGGCAGGTCGGGATAGAGGCTGGGATTGACGCCGAACGTGCCCGACGTGGCGATCAGGAAGGTGTAGCCGTCCGGCGCTGCCGCTTTGCCTGCCTCGACGCCGGGAATGCCTCCCCCGCCGCCCTTGTTCTCGACGACGACCTGCTGCTTCCAGGCGTCGGTCAGCTTCTCGGCCATCAGGCGGGCGAAGATGTCGGCCGCCTGGCCCGGCGGGAACGGCACGATGAAACGCACGGGCTTAGACGGCCACGGCACCTGCGCACGGGCACGCGTTGCGATGAAGGGCGCGGCCACGCCCAGCGCCACGGCGTGGCGGCGCGTCAACACTTTCATGATTCCTCCCAAGGTCTTCTTGGGAGAGAGGCTAGCACGTCTCGTGTCAAATTCGGACCGCGGGCGTCTCGCCCGCTTACGCGCATTCACATGCGCGCTTGATCATGAGGCGGGCGGGACGCCCGCGGTCCGAATCATGAGCTCCCGAAAAGGAAACGGCCGGGCAGAGCCCGGCCGTCCCCGAAGACTTACGCTTCGGATCGCTTACTGGATGACGATCTCGACGCGGCGGTTCTGCGGCTCGCGCACGCCGTCGCCGGTCTGGACCAGCAGGCCCTTCTCGCCCATGCCGATCACCGTGATCGCCTGCGCCGGTACGCCCTCACGCACCAGGGCGTCCTTCACCGCGTTCGCGCGACGCAGCGACAGCGCCATGTTGTAGGCCTCCGGGCCCGACGTGTCGGTGTGGCCGGTCGCCGTGATGCGGGCGTTGCCCTTGCTCTTGAACGCGGCAGCTGTAGTAGCGGCCTTCCAGGTTGAGGCGGAACGTCGAGTCGATGTTGTAACCCACGCCGAGCATGGCCTGATAGGCGAACTGCGTGCTCTGTTGCGTGTTGCCGAGAGCACCCAGGTTGAGGAACGCGACGCCGGCGCCGGCGCCGACGTAGGGGACGATCGCCGATCCCGCGAGGAAATCGTAGTAGATATTTCCCATCACGGAGATCTGGTTGAAGGTGGCGCCGGCGCTGCCGCCGAACCCGCCGACAGTGAGCGTGCCGGTGTTCTCGCGATAGACGCCTTCGACCTCGACGCGCGGGCCGACGAAATCGTAACCGACCGTACCACCGGCCAGCCAGCCAGTGTTGAAAGACAGGTTCGAATTGGTCGAGGCGGAGCCGAACGGCGGGACCGTGAGCGTCGACGTGAACGATGTGTTGAACATCCAGTTCGCGCCGCCTTCCACACCGATATAGAAGCCCCCGGGCTGGAGCGGTGTCTGTGCCTGGGCAGCGAACGGAGCCGCCGCGAGCAGCGCAGCACCAACGACCATCCTCTTCATGCGGTATCTCCCCGACTGTGTTGCCTTTGAGGCGCTTTAACGACGAACTACGGTGTAATTTATACTATTTCGGGTCCCGTGCGGCAATCTCGTGACTTCTGCAATCCTCGGGCTTGTGGTTTTTGTGCAACACCCTACGGGCGAGCCTTCGCGCACCTGTAAAACCATGAGCCGGGCTCATGATTGGCTTACTTCCCTTGGGTGGCGCCCGCCTGGGCCGGGGTTTTATGGTCGCACCCCACCGCATCCCAAAGGAACCGCGTCATGAGCAGCACCGACTACACCCCGCCCCCTGTCTGGACCTGGAACAAGGAAAACGGCGGCCGTTTCGCCAACATCAACCGGCCGATCGCCGGAGCGACCCACGACAAGGAGCTGCCGGTGGGCCGCCACCCCTTCCAGCTCTATTCGCTGGGCACGCCCAATGGCCAGAAGGTCACCATCATGTTCGAGGAGCTGCTGGCCCGCGGCCACAAGGACGCCGAGTACGACGCCTGGCTGATCAGGATCGGCGAGGGCGAGCAGTTCGGCTCGGGCTTCGTGGCCGCCAACCCGAATTCCAAGATCCCCGCCCTGGTCGACCGCAGCGGGCTCAAGCCGGTCCGCGTGTTCGAATCGGGCGCGATCCTGCTCTACCTCGCCGAGAAGTTCGGCGAGCTCGTGCCCAAGGCCACCGATCCTGCCCGCGCGGAGTGCCTATCGTGGCTGTTCTGGCAGATGGGCAGCGCGCCCTACCTGGGCGGCGGCTTCGGCCACTTCTATGCCTATGCGCCGACCAAGATCGAATACGCCATCGACCGCTTCGCCATGGAGACCAAGCGCCAGCTCGACGTGCTCGACCGGCGGCTGGGCGAGAGCGCGTACCTGGCGGGCGACGACTACACCATCGCCGACATCGCGGTGTGGCCGTGGTACGGCGGCCTGGCCAAGGGCCTGCTCTACGGCGCCGGCGAGTTCCTGGCGGTGAAGGACTACAAGAACGTCCAGCGCTGGGCCGACGCGATCGGCGCGCGCCCGGCGGTGAAGCGCGGGCGCATCGTCAATCGCATGCAGGGCGATCCGGCAAGCCAGCTGCGCGAACGGCACGACGCCAGCGACTTCGACCTCAGGACGCAGGACAAGATGGCGGCTGACTGAGCCTTCCCATCGTCTTCTATGGGGAGTCCTCCCCGCGCGTGAGCGCGGGGAGGAAGAACTTGAGCCACGGCCCGGCGTGGAAGACGCTCATCAGCAGGTACATCAGCGTCATGCCGCCGAGTGGCGAGGCGCCGCAGAACCCGTCGAGCGGGCCGCCGCCCACGGCCGTCACCAATGCCATGACCGCGAAGGTGGGCGCGGCCAGCAACGCCAGGGAGTTCATTGCCCGCAGCACGACTTGGGCGACGGAGCCTTCGGCGCCGGCTCGTAGCGGTCGTGGTGGCGCACCCAGGACATGGTGAAGTCGAGCCCGTCCTCGTCGCGGCCCTTGGGCGTGAGATCGAGCAGGTTGTAGGTGTGCATCATCACCTCCACGCCGCGGCCGTAGGTCGAGTAGGTGTGGAAGACCTCGCCCGCATCGTCCTTCCAGAAGACGCTGACGCCGGGCAGCTCGGTGCCGTGCGGCTTGCCGCCGAAATTGTAGTCGAGCGTGCCCTTCTCCTTCTCTTCGGCCGTGAAGGTGACGTGGAAGTCGCGGTTGAAGTCGGTGCCGTACGAGGACACCCAGGGGAAAGTCCAGCCCATGCGCCGGCGGAAGCGTTCGATCTCGCCGAGCGGCGCCAGCGAGACGGCGACGAAGGCGGTATCGCGCTGCGCCAGATGCACCAGCGTGGGGTCGGTGTGGTCGGCCATGTAGGAGCAGCTCTTGCAGCCCTGCTCCCAGCCCGGCGCCAGCATGAAGTGCTGAATCACGAGCTGATGATGGCCGTCGAACAGCTCGGCCAGGGTGCGCGGCCCCTCGCTCGACGCGAAGACATAGTCCTTGTCCATGCGCACCCACGGCAGGGTGCGGCGCTCGCGTGCAATCTCGTCGCCGAGATGCGTCAGCTCCTTCTCGCGCGCCAGCAGCGCCTTGCGCTCGGCGAGCCACTGTTGCCGGGAGACGACGGGATGGTTCAGGTTGGTGGTGGTCATGATGTCCTCCTCAATGCTTGTCAGGGGATGAAGTTGGGCTCGATGCCCGAAGGATGGGAGTTACAAGTGTGGCGGGATTCGCCGATCACCTCGGCGGCATCCCGTCGAACTTCGGCAGGTTGGGATCGAGGTGGTCCCAGGCGTGGCCGCGCGCGGCATACAGCGCCATCTGCGGCTTGTAGCGGCCGGGATCGTCCAGGCTCGCGGCATGCACGGTGAACAGGTCCGGCATGGATTTGAACGTCAGATATACCGGCGAGCCGCAGGTCGGGCAGAAGGCGTGCGTCTTGACGTTGCCGTTGTCGGCCGTGATGTCCCAGTGGCTCGCCGCGCCTTGGAGCTTCACGCTCTTTTTGTCGGCGAAGGTCAGGTAGGAGCCGTGGCCGGTGCCGCTCCTCTGTTGGCAGTGACGGCACTGGCAGTCGGTCATCACCAGCGGCTCGCCGGGGATTTCATAGCGGATCGCGCCGCAGGCGCATCCGCCAGCATAGGGCTTGCTCATGTCGTTGCTCCTTTCGGGCACTACATTTGCGCCTGAGATCGGAGCGGTAGGAGTCACAAGTGTGGCGGGATTCTCGCGCCGCTCGTGCGCCGCCGCAACGAATGGCCCAGGACGGCGTTGCGACCCCGATGCCTTCCCGGATCGAGGACTATGCGTTGATCGGCGATTGCGAGACCGCGGCCCTGGTGGCGCGCGACGGCTCGCTCGATTGGATGTGCTGGCCGCGCTTCGACTCGGACGCCTGCTTCGCCGCCCTGCTCGGTACGCCGGAGCACGGGCGATGGCGGCTGGCGCCGTTCGCCGGCTGCCGCGACGTCACGCGCCGCTATCTCGGCGACACGCTGATCCTCGAGACGCGCTTCGAGACCGAGCAGGGTGTCGCCAGGCTGGTCGACTTCATGCCGCCGCGCAGCGGCCATTCCGACGTCGTCCGCATGGTCGTGGGCGAGAGCGGCAGCGTCGCCATGCACATGCAGCTCTCCGTCCGCTTCGGGTACGGCTCGCGCGTGCCCTGGATCGACCGGCAGGAAGACGACACGCTACGCATCATCGCCGGCGCCGACCAGGTGGTGCTGCGCAGCGGCGCGAAGGTGAGCGTGGCGGACAATTGTGTCGAGAGCGACTTCGTCGTCGCCGCGGGCGAGACCGTGGCCTTCACCCTGACCTATGCGGCATCCCATCTCGCGCCGCCCGAACCGATCGACCCCGAGCAGGCATTCGCCGCGACGAAACGTTTCTGGGAGGACTGGGCGGCCAAGGCGAGCGTCGCGGCCGGCGAGCGGCACCACGCCATCATGCGCTCGCTGATCACGCTCAAGGCCCTGACCTATGCCCCGAGCGGCGGCATCGTCGCCGCGCCGACCACCAGCCTGCCCGAGACGCTGGGCGGCATCCGCAACTGGGACTACCGGTTCTGCTGGTTGCGCGATGCCACCCTGTCGCTGCTCGCCCTGATGAACGGCGGCTACTACGAGGAGGCGGCGGCGTGGCGCGACTGGCTGCTGCGCGCCGTCGCCGGCGTGCCGCCGCAGGCGCAGATCATGTACAGCATCACCGGCGAGAACCGGCTGACCGAATGGGAGGTCGGCTGGCTGCCGGGCTACGAGGGCGCGCGGCCGGTGCGCATCGGCAACGGTGCGCACGGCCAGCTGCAGCTCGACGTCTACGGCGAGGTCATGGACGCGCTCTACCAGGCGAGCCGCGGCGGCATCGCCGGCAGCGAGGACGCGTGGAACCTGATGCAGGCCTTCCTGTCGCACCTGACGTCGATCTGGCGCGAGCCCGATCGCGGCATCTGGGAAAGCCGCGCGGCGCCGCGCCATTTCACCTTCAGCAAGATCATGGCCTGGGTCGCCTTCGACCGCGGCGCCAAGTTCGCCCGCGAATTCGGGGTGAAAGGGCCGATCGAGCGCTGGAGCGCGGTGGCGCGAGAGATCCACGACGACGTCTGCCGCCGGGGCTTCGATGCCGAGCTGGGAAGCTTCGTGCAGTCCTACGGCTCGAAGTGGCTCGACGGCAGCCTGCTGCTGATCCCGACCACCGGCTTCCTGCCGCCCGACGATCCGCGCATCCTGGGCACCATCCGCGCGGTCGAAGGACGACTGCTGCAGGACGGCTTCGTGATGCGCCACGATCCGGCCGAGATCGAGACCGGGCTGGCGCACGGCGAAGGGGCGTTCCTCGCCTGCTCCTTCTGGCTGGTCGATGCGATGGTGATGACGGGACGCGCCGACGAGGGCCAGCGGCTGTTCGATCGGCTGCTCGCGCTGCGCAACGACCTCGGGCTGCTGTCGGAAGAGTACGATGTGGCCGCGCAACGCCTGGTCGGCAATTTCCCGCAGGCCTTCTCGCATGTCGCGCTCGTGAACTCGGCCTACAACCTGGCCCGCATCAGCAAGCCCGCCGAGCAGCGTGCCGGCGAGCACGCGGTGGCCGGCCAGTGAGCGCAGGCTTGCGTCTGTGCGCCTTAGAAGTTCAGCCGAAGACCGAGATTGAGCGCATGGTTGTCGGCGCCCGAGCCGATGTCGCCGTCGTAGCGCAGGTAGAGCTGTGTGGCGGTGGCCACATTGGCACTGGCCTGGAAGCCGATCACCGCCGCGTCGCGCTGCGGCGTCGCGCCGTAGAGGGTGAA
>JACPOB010000012.1 GCA_016185145.1 Rhodospirillales bacterium
GTCCCCACAACCTGCGCAGTTCCGGATGGTCCACGCCTGTATGACTTCAACAGTGCGGACCTGGGTAAAACGCAGAAAATGAAGGGGCGGTGTAGGACCTCCTTGGACTTCCCGAGATGCTAAGGGGAAAATAGTTGGCGGGCCGCGCCAGATGATGATGGGCACTACGTCTACGCTATAGCACTCTAGGGTCAGAGCCCAAAAAAAAGTTGAGGTCAGAATCGGCTACTGATTCTCTGCGGTCAAGGAGCAGGGAAGATGCGTCGGAACTTGTTCTGGCTGACTGACGATCGGTACCCACAGATTAAGCCGCTGCTACCGACCGACGTGCGCGGCATGGATCGGGTGGATGCCCGGCGGTCATCAGCGGCTTCCTGCATGTGTTGAAGAGCGGCTGCCGACGGTGCGACTGTCCGCCGAGGTACGGCCCCCACACGACGATCCACGACCTCGCTTCGTGCGGTGGGCCCCGGCACGGCGTGTGCGAGAAGCTGTTCCTCGCTTGCCCAGCGCGGTCGATCGACCGAGACGCAGATGTCGATTCGACGCACATCAAGGTGCACCCGCTCGGCATCGGCGGAAAAAGGGGGGAGCAGAAACAGGCGATTGGCCGCTCAAGAGGCGGGGGTAATACGAAGATCCACGCAATCGCAGACGAACCGCCCCCGGGTTTTGTCGGAGGCTCCGCCTCCTGAGAAGGTGGAGCCATGACGAGCAAGACAACGAACACGTTTTTGCCAGACGTCCGTGGCCGGGCGGTGCGAATGGTGCTGGATCACGAGCATGAGCATGCGTCGCGGTGGGCGGCGATCGTCTCGATAGCGGGCAAGATAGGCTGCACATCAGCAGACGCTGAACGAGTGGGTGAAGAAGGCGGCGCGTGACAGCGGGCACAAGCCTGGCCTGACCGGCGACACGGCAGCCAAGCTCAAGCCGAGCGGGAGAACCGGGAGCTTCAACAGGCCAATGAGATCCTGCTCAAGGCGAGCGCGTATTTTGCCCAGGCGGAGCTCGACCGCCGACACATGCCATGATCGCTTTCATCGACAATCACCGCGGGGCGTATGGGGTCGAGCCGATCTGCCGGGTGCTGCCGATCGCCCCATCGACCTACCATGGGCATATCGCCAAGCGTGCCGATCCGACCACGTTGACGGCGCGGGCGCGGCGAGATGATGCCCTGATGCCAGAGGTTCAGCGGGTGTTCGAGGAGAACTTCGGCGTCTCTGGCGTTCGTAAGATCTAGCGGCAGCTGAAGCGTGAGGGGCACGACGTCGCGCGCTGCACCATGGCGCGGCTGATGCAAGCCATTGGTTTGCAGGGCGTGATCCGCGGCAAGCCGGTCAGAACCACGATCAGCGACAAGGCAACGTCGTGCCCTTGGACCACGTCAATCGGCAGTTCAAGGCCGCGCGCCCAATGCGCCGTGTCTCTCCGACTTCACCTATGTCGCGACCGGGGCAGGCTTCGTCTACGTCGCCTTCGTCATCATGCATACGCTCCGAGGATCGTTGGCTGGCGCGCGTCACGAACGGCGCACGCCGGCTTCGTGCTCGACGCGCTGGAGCAGGCTCTGCATGACCCGGCGACCCCTCCATCGCGGCGGGCTCGTGCATCACAGCGACCGAGGCTGCCCAGTATGTCTCGATAAAATACACCGAGCGTCCGGCCGAAGCCGGTGTCGAGCCGTCGGTGGGCAGCGTGGGCGACAGCTACGACAATGCTCTGGCCGAGACCATCAACGGTCTCTACAAGGCCGAAGGTCATCCATCGGCGGGGCCCGTGGCGGTCGTTCGAAGCCGTCGAGTTTTGTGACCTTGCAATGGGTCGATTGATTCAACAAGCGCCGGCTGCTGGAGCCGATCGGCAACATCCGGCCGGCCGGCCGAGGCCGAGGAGCACTACCCCGCCACAATGGACCAACAAGCCATCGCGGCGTGACTCAATATCATCCGGCATGTAGTTTACAACGGCGTACCATCGACAATCCGCTTCGCGAAGGGGACCCCATGAAAGTCAAAATGGTCAATTGCCTGGCGGCCATGGCCTTTACCGCCACGGCGCTGCTCCAGGTTCATCCTGCGGCCGCGCAGGGTGTGATCGACAACAGCGCGCTGAGCTCCCCCACATTCCGCGAGCACAAGCGCACTTTTGGCCTGGTCTACACCCTGCCGAATGAGGTGAATGACCTGCTCGGCATCACCATCGGCGGGCTGCTGCGGGAAAAGCTGCTCAATGCCAAGCTCATCGACGAAGCGCTCCGCTTCAATATCCCGCACGTCACCGTTCTGCACATCCACAATCCCGACCCGACGACGCCCGAGAAGATGCTGAATGCGATGCCCAAGCTGCCGCCGGTGCTGAACGTGACGCTGAAAAACTTTTACACAACCGAAGCCGCCAAGGGCGCCGGCCATCCCTGGTGGCTAGACCTTGGCATCGTGAAGGAGGGCCCGAGCTTCGAGGCCATGATGGCGTTCGACACCATCGCCACTGCGGCGCTGACGCCGCTGCGCGACGGCCCCCTGCCGCGCGTTACCGGGCCGGTCTATGCGGTCATGGGAGATGCCGCCAAGGAGCTGGTGCAGACAGTCGGCGTCAGCGGCCTCAACACCGTGAAGAACGGCAAAGAACTGCGCCCGCACAACCCGCACAACACGCTTGTCTATTCCATGGCCAAGTTCACGCCGGAAATCCAGGCGGCCTTCGACCAGACAGCGGTGGAATTCAACCAGATCCTGCCGAACGGCATCCCGACGTCGTTCAAGACGGTGTCGATCGTCGAACTGGGCTTTGCCGGCAACGTCCTGCGCGAAATCTACCGCATCAGCCTGGAGGATGGATCGGTCCTCAATGTTGCCACCGGCGCGAAGATGACGAAGTAGGCCCCGGCGATCGCGGCGCCGACGCCCTGACGCAGAAGCGCCCGGCCTTTTGGGCCGGGCGTGTCGGAATCCGCAGCCGAGCGAAGCGCGCATTCGAAGCACCCCAAGAGAGAACAAATCTGAGGGTCGGTAAGCTGGTGGTAGCTACGACGTCAAGCATCAAGCGTCGTGGCGAAAGAAGCGCTAAAGCGAATGCACGGTGATGAACTTGAATAGCGCAGGTTTTGTGCGCAGCAGCGCCACGTCGTCCGGCTGGAACGACCCGAACCGCTTCTTCCAAGTGTAGATCGATTGCTCGCTCACCCCGTGCCGCTTGGCCACCACCGGCACCGAGTCCCGATCCGTCTCCCGCAGGATCGAAACGATCTGCTCTTCCGTGAACCTTGACTTCTTCATCCTGCCTCCTCGCGGAGGCCAGTCTCTCAACTAATCGACGGCCCGAAAACCCGGGGGCAGGTCACCCCGCCGATCTGCCGATTTGCAGATCTCTGAGCGGGTGAGACCATGGCAGACCCAAGACTTGAGAGAGGCCCAAGGATTGCAACTTCATCCCCGGCGAAATTTGTCCTGAATGGCATGCATCACCATTGACCAAATCGGCTCAGACTGCTCCGGGTCGAGAAGTTCGCCTTCACGGAGCCCCTTGCCGTCTGCGAAGGGCGTTGTGATAGGCACGAGCGTACGGCCCGACTCGCATCGAAGTTCTTCGACCGCTCGAACGAGCGAGCCGCTGGAGCGCGAGAGGGCGGCCGCGACTGTGCCTGTATCGGTCGCCAGGTGTTCTGCCAGAAGCGAGTTGCGGAATGCGGTGATGCCCTCCGATACCGCTGTCGCGTCAGTGGCGCTTGAACGTGCTTCGATGGCGAGGTCGCATTCCGTATCAAAACCCATTGAGCGATTGTTAAGGTTTGCAGATCCGATCCGCAGCAACCGGTCGTCGATCAAGAGCACCTTGGCATGGACGTAAATGGGTGCGCCGTTTGCTGTCACAGGGCGGTAAATCCGAAAGCGGCCGTGCCGGTCGGCTTCTCGAAGGTATGCCAGAAGCCGTTCGCGAGCGGCGCCCATGGCCTTCTCTTCCACCCACCCGCGGGCCCGTTGCGAATTGATGACCACGATTTCCGGCCCATCCGGGTCGCGCAGGCGCGCCGCGAGCGCCTCGCCGATGCAGCGTGCCGCGAAATACTGGCCCTCAACATAGATCGCGTGCCGCGCTGCTGCGATCGCCGCCAGGTGCAGCGCCTCGATCTCCCGCACTCCAGCCCGCCCGTTAAACTCTGGCTCGGTGCGAGCGATTCCTACAGTCACATCGCGCAGAAGAGGGGGCAGTTGCCGCGGCCAGAGATCGGTGCGCGCTGCGGGGGGTGCCTCAATCTGCTCGCCTGTGGCTCGGCGCCAGCGTTCACGGGCTAGGTCTCCCAGGGCCGCCGCCGCGGGCCCGTCCACTGCCATCGTCGCATCGTGAAAGGCGCCGTAGGCTCGCCCCGAGGGACGTACCCGCCGCGGATCTCCGTCCTCGTGGTGGCGCGTGTCCCAGCGGTCGTTTGTCATGTCAATACCGCCGCAGAATGCGAGCGCGTCGTCGATGACCACGATCTTCTGATGATGCGCGGCACCGGACGGATGGACATTATCCAGCCGGAACTGGAAGCGCCTGCTTGTCATCCAGTTGAGCAGGTGGAGGGGCGTCACGCCGCGCACAAGCGTTCCGATGAAGCCCAGGTTCCATTGCAACACCCGCACACAGAGTTCGGGGCGACGCTCAACGAGAGCGGATAGGAAAGGTCCCAACCGGTCCGGGAAGCCGGGAAGAGAAGCGTCGGGGTCCAGCTTGATGCGGGTGTCGAACTCCCAGCCGATAAAGAAGACGGAGTGGCGCGCCCGAACCAAGGCGTCCCGAACTAGCCTGAAATAAGGGGCCGCGTCGACTATGGGAGCGAGCCGGGCTGCGTGTTCCAGCCGCCAGCAGGTCAGGCCGGGTTGAAGCAGCGGCGCGCTGCCCGATATCGCGGGCGCAACATGCTGTGGATGATGCCCTGTTTTGGAGGTTTCTGTCATCGGCCGCCAATCTCCTGTCCATCTAGGCACCAGGATCTAGTTGCAGAATGGAACGCATGATGACGTCGGCACGTTTCATCCGACATCCGGCGAGGCCCAATCTCGTAGAAGGAGGCCGACCTGTTCGACTGGACAATACAAGCTGTCGAGCGCGGAGGGTATTTGGGCATCTCTCTTCTCATGTTGGCCGAGAACATTTTCCCCCCAATTCCTTCGGAGATCATCATGCCTTTCGCAGGGTTCGTTGCGGGGCGCGGGCAACTCACCTTCATCGGCATTCTGCTTGCCGGTACCATCGGGTCGCTTGCAGGAGCGCTGTTCTGGTACTGGGTGGGCCGATGCGTCGGCCACGATCGCTTCAAGGCCTGGTGCGCCCGCCACGGGCGCTGGCTTACCCTCAGCCCGGCCGAGGTCGATCGCGCGAGTGCCTGGTTCCTACGCAGCGGCTGGGCGGTCGTTTTCATGGGGCGGCTGGTGCCGGGCGTGCGCACGCTCATCTCCGTGCCGGCTGGTGTGGCCGGTATGCCGCTCGTCCCTTTTCTCCTCGCCACGACCTTCGGAACGCTACTTTGGACGGGCTTCCTCGCCGGGACGGGTTATGTCCTCGCCGAACGCTATCTGGAAGTAGGAGGATGGATCAAGCCGGCCGGCAACGCTGTCTTCGTCCTGGCCCTGGGAGCTTATGGCTATCGGGTCGTGACATTTGGAATGCGGAGCCGGTGAATACCATGAGCAGTACGCCGGGCTGACATTGGCTGTCCGGAGGGTGCCCATTCCGGCACGTCGCGAAAGAGCGAAAATTCAACGGCCCTTGTTGATGCTTGCATTGGCGGACGAAGGAGAAGACGCAATCACTCAACGCCAACGCTCTTGCCCCGCTGACACGATCGCCTGTGCGCGAGTCCACCCGTCGACCTGGGTGCTGGCCGCTTTCGTGGCCGCGAACCTGGTAATGCCTGCCGCTGCGCAAATGCCCGCCTCCATCCAGGCGACGCAAGATCCAAAGGAACGATGCGCCCAGGAGATCGCGTTCTTCGATCGCTACGGAGCGAGTCGAACCGAGAACAGCGACGGTCAGCGGAATCACACTCGGATCGGCGCAGAGATCGATTGCCAAAGAGGACGCTATCAGGAGGGCATAGCGGCCATCGAAGACCTGCTGCGCCGGAAGAAGTTCGATATACCATTCTAACCCTTGCCTACCGGAGGATGTCGAGGGACGGCATGCGCTCCTCATGTTCCATCGACGTCGGTAGAGCAAAGGCGGTGAAACGACGGCGGCCTGTATCCGCCGACGCATCTAAGCCAATGAATCGCGCTTTGATCGCGTCTTGTCAGTTAGCTGAACCTGCTTCTGTGCGCCCGGGGGCAGGACGATGGTCCGGTCGTCAACGACCACCGAGATCGGTTCAGCGCTGCTGGGAGCGCTGGCAATCGCAAGCGTAGTCGGCGTCAAGTCAACCGACAGCGTGTGCCGTCGGTAGCGCAGCTGGAAGGAAAGTCGTCGGAGCTCGTCGGGAAGCGCCGGGTGGAAGCGGAGTTCGTCGCCACGGAGTTCCAGACCAGTGTAGCAGCGTTGGAGGAGATCGAGGGTTCCCGCCATGGCGCCAAGATGGATACCCTCGGGCGTGGTGCCACCCTGGACGTCGTCGACGTCGCTGCGTAGCGCTTCTGTGAACAACGTCCACGATCGCCGGCGGCATGAGCGCGCAAGCACCCAGGCATGCACAACCGCGCTCAGCGTCGAGCCGTGCGACGTCCGCCTCAGATAGTAGTCGATGGTCTTGGGGATCATTGCGCCGTCAAAGGTGTACCCGAGCCGGCCGAAGATCTCAGCCAGCTCCTCGGCCGAAAACAGATAGAACAGCATGAGGACGTCGGCCTGCTTGGAGAGCTTGTAGCGGTTCGGCGATTCGCCTTCCGCCTCGAGAATCAGATCAAGGCGCATGATGTTGCCGTAGCGCCGCCGATAGGTCGCCCAATCGAACTCCTTGAGAGCCTCATAGCCTTCGAACTGACTGAGGACGCCATCACTGTGGAAAGGCAAGTAAAGCTTCCGGCTCACGTCTTCCCAGAGTGCGATCTCTTCGCGTTCGATGCGCAGGACTTCACAGATTTCTCGGCACCGCTCATCGGGGAGGAGAGCAAACAGGTTGAGCGCGCGGGCGAGGCACCACGCCGCCATCACGTTCGTGTAGGCGTTGTTGTCCAATCCCGGTACGGCGCGGTCGGGATAGCGGTCATGGAACTCGTCCGGGCCAATGACGCCGCAGATGTCATAGCGGCCGCGGGCCTCGTTCCATCGGGCGATGCTCGCCCAGAACCGGGCGATCTCGAAGACGAGCTCCGCCCCGTAGCTATAAAGGAATTCGGTATCGCCGGTCGCCAAATGATATTTCCACACATTGTAGGCGATAGCGGCACCTACGTGCCGTTGGAGGTGCGTATCGTCCCTAATCCAGTTTCCAGACCGCGGATTGAAATACATCACATCGGTCTCTTCACGTCCGTTGCTCCCGCTCTGCCAGGGAAACATCGCGCCCCGGAACCCGGCCGCGTGCGCCGCCTGGCGCGCCTCCGGCAAGCGCCGGTAACGGTAGAGGAGAAGGGCCCGCGTCAGCACCGGCAGGCGCAGGCTGAGGAAAGGAAAGATGAAGAGTTCGTCCCAGAAGATGTGGCCACGATAGCCCTCGCCGTGCCAGCCGCGGGCTGGAACACCCGCGTCGAGCTCCATGGTATGCCGCGAGACGGTCTGCAAGAGGTGAAAGACATGGAGACGGGCGATCAGGTGCGTGTGGTGCAACGGATCGGCGCCTACCTCGACGATGTCCATGTCACAGCGACGCCAGAGATGGCGCCAAGTGAGGGCGTGACTCGCGAGAAGATCGTCAAACCTGCCGGCGCGGGTAACCACGGTGCGGGCCTCGGTCCGGCTGTCTGCGATCGCACGATCGCGCGAGGTGTAGAGGGCGACGATCTTCTCCATTTCAATGCGATCGCCTGTGACAACATCAAAATCGATCTCCTGCCCGACGTGATCCGGCTCGATTAGCGCCTTGCGGTCGCCGGGATAAGGCTTTCCGTTGCGGGCGACCTGGATCCGGGCAACCTGTGTGACGCGTAGTTGCGACTGCGTCGTCTCGGCCTCAAGGAGAATGGTCTCGAGGTCGGGCACGGCTGCCTCGCGAATGACCAGATGCCTGCCAACGTACGACCGGTAGCGCAGTACGCCCGCATTTTCGACGCTGCCATCTAGGAGCGTGCGGACGGTAAGCTGTCCGGACCAGTTCTCCGGGCAGATCGTGACGTGTTGGGCAGCGAGGTGCCTCTCCCGCTGATGGACAAACCGTCGCTCGACAATGCTTGCTTCCCGGCCTTTGGGATCGCGGACGCGGACCGTTCGCTCGTATAGGCCTCGCTGCAAGTCTAGCGTCTGCCGATAATTCAGCACCTCAGTTCGTCGCAAATCGAGCCAGTCGCCGTCATCAATGCGGATCGCCAAGGGTAGCCAGTTCGGCAGGTTGACCAAATCCTCATGTTCGATCAGGCGGCCGTCGATCTCTGTCGAGAGCCGATTGTAACCGCCTGCGAGATAGGTGCCGGGATAGTGGACGCCGTCGGCGCGCGCTTCGGCCGCCGCTCCTCTGGTAACGAAATAGCCATTGCCCAGCGCGAAGAGCGTCTCGCGCCGTCCTTCGACGGCCGGGTCGAACTTGTCAAATGCGAGCACCCACGGATCGGCGTGAGCTACGGCACCGGCATGCCGCCTCTCCATTCTCGGCGAGCGAATGAAGGGGTCGAGCCGATGCACGTCCGGCTCGGCCTTCGTAGGAACCGCACTCTTTGGTGGCGCGTCGTCTGTGCGGAGCTCGAGCGCCGCGAGATCAGGCACGACGACATCGGCACCTTGCGTCCGAAGCGCCTCGGCATTGTTGCCACGGTCGACGCCAACGACGAGACCAAACCCGCCGGCGCGCGCGGCAGCGACGCCAGCGGTGGCGTCTTCTACCACGACAGTCCGCGCCGGGGGCACCCCCAGCCGCCTTGCCGCTTCAAGAAACGTATCGGGCGCGGGCTTACCGCGCAGTGACAGCGCCGCCTGATCGGTCCCGTCCACCGTTGCATCGAACAGCGACGCCAGCCCGGCTGCGCGGACGATCTCGGCGCAGTTCCGGCTTGCCGTCACCAGGCCGATCTTGCAGCCAAGCGCGCGCAAGCGACGGATCAGCGCGACCGTGGAAGGATAGACGTCCACGCCATGGGTGCGGACGCGATCAAGGAAGAGCTGGTTCTTGCGTGCGCCGAGCCCGTGCACTGTGTCCCGCTCCGGCCCGTCCGCCGGATCGCCCTCCAGCAGTGCCACGCCGCGCGCGGCGAGGAAGGTCCGGATCGCCTCAAGGCGCGGCCGTCCGTCGACATAGGTGCGGTAGTCCGCAGGCGTGAAAGACGCGAATGGGACATTGTCCTTCTGGGCCCGCCTTTGGAGGAAGACGTCGAACACCTCGGTCCACGCGGCAGCGTGGACGCGGGCTGTATCGGTCACAACGCCATCGAGATCGAACACCACGGCCATGAACTGGGTCGGTATCAGAACAACGCGATCGGAATGGACCAGAGGTACCGTTGTGCTCATCGCACCTCTCCTGGCGGAAACTTACACTCCGGCAACGCGTCCATACAACCATCGGTCAAACCTTTACGTTCCATGGCGAGACCACCGCGTTCCTACTGCTTAGAGTTCGATAAAGACCATACTTGGCGATATGCAACCGGTAGAAAAACGTTCTATATCTTATGAATGATGTCCAACATGAATGCATGGGAAGTGCTGTCCCATGCGGCCAATATCGCGGTCGCATATTTGCTCGCGCTCCCGATCGGATGGAATCGGGAGCGCGAGGAACGCAGCGCCGGTATCCGAACTTTTCCGCTTGTCGCAATGACATCCTGCGGTTTCGTGCTGGTCGCCATCGGCGTACTTGGCAAAGATTCGCCGGGCCAGGCGCGCATCCTGGAAGGTTTGATCGTGGGCGTCGGCTTCATTGGCGGCGGCGCGATTCTGAAGCACGGGACGCAAGCCTTGGGCACGGCGACGGCGGCAAGCCTGTGGGCAACGGGTGCGCTGGGGGCGGCGGTCGGTTTTGGTCTTTACGATATCGCGGCCATCTTGAGTGCCAGCGTGTTCGTGACCTTTCGTTTTCTCGCCCCGCTCGAAAAAGCAGCTACTAAAACAGTTCCTGAAAAGAATCCGAAGGAAGCTCCCTAGATGCTCGATCCTGATCCTGACCGACCAGGCGGCGGTTGCTCCGAGCGTTGGCGGCAAAAAGGCAAACCGTCCGCTAAGCTCCTTTGGCATGATGCCCTCTGGGAGCAGATTCTATAGTATCGGCTGATGGCCAGACCGCAGCCTTCCGTTGCCGTCACAATCGGCGATCCGATGCCCAGGATCACGTTGCCGTTGGCGTCGGGCGGCCTGTTCGATTCATGGAATCCCACGACCGCAGGCATGGCCCGGGTGTACTGGCTTGGCGACGCGCCCACTCTCGCCGTGGCGGAGCAGCTGAGCAAAGACCTGGCCACCTGCGAGACCCTGCTGCATATCGTTGCCCCGGCATCGCCTGAGGGTGCGGATGACTATCCGTCCTGGTTGCTCGATCGCGGCAGCGAGCTCAAGCGGGCTTTTGGTGCCGGCGGCCCGTTTGCCATCTTGGTCGACTCTGCGGGCCGCGTGGCGGCGGTGCCCGCTGGACCGACTCCCGATAGCGTCATGGCCATGGCAGGCCGCCTCTTCATGGCGAGTACACCGACGATCGTGCAAGCGAAGGCACCGGTTCTCCTGCTCGAGCGCGTCGTCGCGCCCGACTTGTGCACGACGCTGATCGAGTATTGGCGGCGCAGCGAAAAGCTTTCCAACACCGTCGGCTCGTCGACCGGCAATGTCGTCAATCCCGACATCAAACGCCGTCATGACGTCCAAGTGAACGACCCGAAGCTGTTCGTGCAGTTGCGCGACTGCGTGGTGCGTCGCGTATTGCCGCCCATGCAGCAGGCGTTCCATGCGCGTATCAATGTAATCGAGGCGCCGCTGATCGGCTGCTACGACGTTTCTTCGGGCGGCTGGTTCCGCGCGCACCGCGACAACACCAGCGGCCACAACGCCCATCGCCAATACGCTCTCACTCTCAACCTCAACCCTCCTGACGAGTACGACGGCGGCGCGGTCCGCTTCCCGGAGTTCGGTCGCGAGCTCTATTGTCCCACGGCAGGCGGCGCCCTCGTATTCTCGTGCTCGCTGTTGCATGAGGTCATGCCGGTCAGCCGCGGTCGGCGGTTCGGCGCCTTCACCTTCCTGTCGCCGACCGGGCCGGCCGTGACTAGCGGCCCGTCGGCCGGTCGCCAGGCGCTCGCTACAAACCCGAGATAATGGAGGCTTCGCTCAGCGCGCTTGTCGCGCCGCCCGGGCCGGCATGGCGGCCGCAAGCCACAGGCGGCGCGCCATGGTGTCGTCGGGGGATAGCCTCATAGCCATAGAACACCGAGCGGTCTTCGGCGATGCACAGAGATTGAATTCACCGTCGAGGAGTGCTCACCGATTACGGCGACTTTCCCCGTTTGGTCCGATTGAAACGGTCGCGAACCGCATGTATCAGCATCGACCATAGCGGCTCGGCCTTCTCGGGATCGAAGAGTTCGGCTGTTGCAAGCGGCGTGTCGTCGGCGAAAGGCATAGCGATCGGCACAAGCGTACGGCCGGTGCCGCGCCGAAGCGCCTCGATGGCGAGCACGAGCGAGCCCCCGGCGCGAAAAAGGGCCGCCGCAACCGCGTCCGGGCTTGTCGCCAGATGCTCTGCCAGAAGCTCATTGCGGAATGCCGTTATGGCGCTCGATATCGAAGACATCGCGCGCGCCGGGGCAGGCCTCGATGGCGAGATCGCATTCAGTGTCGAGGCCCATCGAGCGGTTGTTGCGGTTGGCGGAGCCGGTTCGCAGCAAACGGCCGTCAATTGCGAGCACCTTGGCGTGAACGTAAATGGGCGCGCCTTTCGCGGTCACTGGCCGGAAAAATCCGAAAGCGTCCGTACCGGTCAGCGCCTCGAAGGTATCCGAGCAAGGGCCCGCGCGCGGCGTCCATCGCCTTTTGCTCTACCCATCCACGCGCCCGCTCTGAGTTGACCACGACGATCTCCGGCCCGTCGACTTCGCGTAGCCGCATTGCGAGCGCCTCGCCAACACAGCGCGCCGCGAAGTATTGGCCTTCGATGTAAATCGTTCGTCGGGCTGCCGCGATCGCCGCCAGGTGCAGCGCCTCGATCTCCCGCACTCCGGCCTGGCGGTGGTATTCGGGCTCGGTGCGGGCGATCCCGACCATGACGTCGCGCAGAAAGGGGGCCAGTCCCTTCGGCCAAGGGTCTAGTTTGATGCGGATGTCAAATTCCCAGCCGATGAATAAGACCGAATGCCGTGCATGCAAGAGAGCTTCGCGAACCAGCCGGAAGTAAGCCGCTGCATGGACAATCGGAGCAATCCGGCAGGCCCGCTCGATTCGCCAGCACGTTAGGCCTCGTTTCAGCAATGGGGCGCTGCTCAAGGTAATTGGGGCGACGTGCTGAATATGCTGCCCTGACACGGAAGGCCCTCTACTCAACCTCTACATCGTCCGTGTAGACCGCATCCAGATCGATCGCAGAATCGTCTGCCCCTTATGAACGCGGCTCGATGCCGCTTTTGAACAAAAGTAGCGCTACGGTCGCTACGATGTCAGTGCAAAGGCCAGTCAAAAAGAGGTCGATTGTCGATTGGATCGAATCCCTTCCAGTTGTTTAGTCCCGGCATGTGGCGGAGCGGGTAGCGAATCGGTTTGGGGCTTTCGTCCAGGCCTTGCAAACGTTTGCCGGTCGGTCAGTGTCGGCGTCCACCAAGCAGCCGGCCGATCCGCGGGAGGAACACGGGCGCAGCGAGGACGACGAGGACGCCGATCGCCCAGAGAACGACGATCGTTGGCTTGATGACCACTCTGAACAAGGCGATGGCCTGTCCCAGAAGGCCACTGGCATTGAGATTGTCGATGACAGCGCCAACATCCTTTCCTGCCCCGGCCGCAGTCGCGAGATCCTTCCCGCCATCTACCAGGACGCCGGCACTGCCCGCAACCCAGCCTAGGACGGGATCGACCAAGGCGTAGGCAATCCAAGCGACCAGCGTCCAGACTGCCAGACCAGTGATCGCGACAATCCAGGACACCGGCTTCAGTGTTCGCGGTGCGGGACGGCCTTCCAAAGAAGCGCCCGTCCATCGGCTTGGACTTTCCTCGCTAAAGCCGCGGCGCGGCCAGCGCCCATGCCTCCGATGTCCACCCATGAACTGTCTCCTTTATGCGCTTCGCTATGGCCACCTGCCGCGCCGGCCATTGAATGTACCCCTAGCCGACACGCTAAAAGGCGCTACAGCTTTGATTCACCTTCGACCTGACGCAGCTGCTGATCCTCGATCTGGATCGTTGTATGCGACAGGCCGAAGCCGTTCCGCAGCGCCTCCCGGGCATTGAGAAGCGCCGTATTCGCTTGACCCATGTCCGCCACAACAAGATGGCAACTCATGGCGTTGAGCCCGGACGTTATGGTCCAGACGTGAAGGTCGTGCACGGCCAGCACGCCAGGAATAGCCAGCAGCTTCCGTTCCAGCAGCGCGAGGTCGACTTCCGGCGGCGTGCCCTCCAGAAGGATGTGGATCGCCTGCTTCAACAGGATCCAGGTGCGTGGAACGATGAACAATCCGATGCCGGCGCCGATGATGGGATCGGCCAGCGTCCAGCCGGTGAGCATGACAACGCCTGCGGCGACGATGACGCCGAGCGAGCCGAGCATGTCGCTCAATACCTCGAAATAGGCCCCCTTCACATTGAGGCTTTCCGACGACCCCGCGGACAAAAGCTTCATGCTGGCCAAATTGACGGCAAGGCCGACCACCGCCACCACCAGCATCGGACCACCGAGAATATCCGGCGGATTCAGGAAGCGCTGGTAGGCTTCATAGAGAATGTAGATCGTCAACAGCAAAAGGACGACCGCGTTCGCCAGCGCCGACAGGATCTCCATGCGGACATAGCCGTAGGTCCTCTGCGGCGTCGCGGGCCGCTCAGAGAAGCGGATGGCGATCAGCGCCAGCGCCAGACCGCCTGCATCGGTCAGCATGTGCGCCGCGTCCGCAATCAGCGCGAGACTGCCCGTCCACAGGCCGCCGACGACCTCAACCGTCATAAAGGTCGCCGTAAGAGCTAAAGCCGCTACGAGCCTGCTCTTGTGCCGGCCCGCAGCGGTCCCGGACGGAGTGGCCGCTGCTTGCCCCGCGACCATCTCAATTCACCATTGCCAGGCGAACGGCGCAGCATGGCGGCCGTTGGCCCCAAGCGTCGGTCCGAATATCAATCGAACAGCCGCCCGAGGAACGACCCGTGCCCGCGCCCACGGCCCCCGTGCCCACCGTGGCCGCCGCGCCCGTGACCTCCCTCGTAGTAGTCCTGGGACGGATAGGGTTGGCCCTGCGGGTTAGGTTGCGGTGCATTGGATTGGGGCTGCGCACCGCGGACCTCTTCGCTCGCGTTGCGCTCGATGATCTTATCGAGCTCACCGCGATCCAGCCAGACGCCTCGGCATTTTGGGCAGTAGTCTATCTCAATGCCCTGTCGCTCGCTCATGACCAGATCGACCCTGCAGGCGGGGCAAAGAAGGCCATGACCCTTGGCGTCAGCAGCGGTATTTGCAGTGTCTGTCATTTCTTTTCTTCTCCGTCTCAAAGGAAGCGCAGGAAGGCCGCGCAGCCCTTATATGGGATCTGTAGCGGCTAGAGGTTCAAGGGTATCGCGACCAAAATGTAGAGACCGAAGGGATAAGCAGCCCCCACCCAAACCGCCAACTCCTCTTGCAGGCGGGACGTGGTCGGACCGGGAGGCCCGTGGGGCGTCGCTGTTCTTCTCAAGTGGACGCCGTGCTGACTCTCTGACCTTATAGAACACATTTCGTCCCGATTGGTTCCGCCTGGAATGCTGATCTGAGCGGCTTCCGCGTCACTGGCCATGGTCACGATAGGCGAGAAGCCTCAGAGCATTGAAGACAACGAGCAGTGTCGAGCCCTCATGCACTGCGACCGCCGGGCCGATGCCGAGACCAAGAATGGTTGCCGGCACGAGCAGCGCCACGACGCCCAGGCTGACGACCACGTTCTGCAAGATCACCGAACGGGTGGTGCGGCTCAATCCGACGGCGAACGGCAGGTTGGCGAGATCGTCGGCCATCAGCGCGACGTCGGCGGTCTCCATCGCCACGTCCGATCCGGCGGCGCCCATGACGATGCCGACCGTGGCATTGGCCATCGCCGGTGCGTCGTTGACGCCGTCGCCGACCATCGCGACCTTGCGCTCGGCGCGCAGCTTCTTGATGGCCTCGACCTTGTCCTCTGGCATCAGGTCGCCGCAGGCCTCGTCGAGGCCGACCTGGCGCGCTATCGCCTCGGCGACCTTCTGGTGGTCGCCGGAGATCATGATCATCCGCCGGATGCCGAGCGCGCGCAGCCGCAGCAGCGCCGCCTTCGCGGCCGCGCGCGGCGTGTCCATCAGCCCGATCGCGCCGAGGTCGCGGTTGCCTTGCCGCACGACCATGCTCGTGCGCCCGCTCTCGCGCAGCGACGCGATGGCGTCCTGCATCGACGTGGAGAGTGGCGGGACACCGTCGGCACCGAACATCTCGGCCTTGCCGATCAGCACCCTGTCGCCATCGACATTCGCGGCGACTCCACGCCCGGTCAGGCTTTCGAGAGCGGTGGCGTGGGGGAGCGCATCTTCGCCGAGCCGCTCGCGGCCGTCTCGCGCGATGGCGCGGGCGAGCGGATGGTCGCTCAAGCTCTCGACGGCGACCGCGATCCTCAGCAAGTCCTTCTCCGTGACGCCAGGCGCAGGCACGACGTCGGTGATACGCGGCTTGCCGACCGTCAGTGTGCCGGTCTTGTCGAACGCGATCGCCGAAAGCGAGCCGAGGTTTTCGAGCGGCCCGCCGCCCTTCACCAAGACACCGCCGCGCGCCGCCCGCGCCACGCCCGACAAGACGGCGCTCGGGGTCGCGATGGCGAGCGCGCACGGGCTCGCGGCGACGAGCACGGCCATGGCGCGGTAGAAACTGTCGCGGAACGGCTCGTCGATCACCACCCAGGCGAAGAGGAGCGTAACTGCCAAAGCCAGCACGGCCGGCACGAAGATCCGCTCGAACTTCTCGGTGAAGCGCTGCGTCGGGGACTTCTGCGTCTCCGCCTCGCTGACCATCCGGACCACCTTGGCAAGCGCGCTGTCGGTGGATTTGCGGGTGACCTCGATCTCGATGGCGCCGCTGCCGTTGATGGTGCCGGCAAAAACGCGGTGGGCGGGATCGAGCTTGTCCGGGTCCGCCCGGGCCGCGGCCGCGTCGGCGACAGCCTGTTTATCGGCGGGGATGCTCTCGCCCGTGACCGGCGCCTGGTTGACGCTGCTCTCACCCGACACCACGAAGCCGTCCGCGGGGAGACGCGCGTCCGGCTTGACGACGACGACGTCGCCAAGGGCGAGTTCCTCGACGGGCATCTCCTGCAAGTCGCCGCCGCGCCTGACGAGGGCCGTGCGGGGCGCGAGTTCCGCCAACGCCTCGATCGCCCGCTTCGCGCGGCCCATGGCGTAGTGCTCGAGCGCATGGCCAAGGCTGAACAGGAAGAGCAGCAGCGCGCCTTCCGCCCATGCCCCGAGGGCGGCGGCGCCGGCCGCGGCAACCAGCATGAGGGTGTCGATCTCGAACCGCTTCAGGCGCAGATTGTCGATCGCCTCGCGCAGTGTGAAGAATCCGCCGAAGAAATAGGCACCGAGATAGCAGGCGAGCGGCAGCCAGACCGGAACCGGCAAGAATTTATCGATCAGGTAGCCGCCGCCGAGTAGTCCGCCGCAGGCGAGCGCGAAGATCAGCTCGGTGTTCGGACCAAGGATGCCGCCTTCATGGTCGTGCTCTGCTTCTCCCGCTCCGTGTCTCTCCGTCCGATGATCGTGCCCGGCATGGTCATCGGCGCTCACGCGTGCTTTCGCGGGACCTCTGGTGCGCATCTTGTCCAGTTCGCGCGCAAGTGACGCTTCCGAGGTGACGGAGCGATCGAATTCGACGCGCACAGCCCCGGCGGCACTGGCTTCCGCCTCCAAGACGCCCGGCAGCGCACGCAAGGTTTGGGCGATCGTACGCGCACGCCTCTCATGTGGGATATTGAGCTTCCACACTGCGTGACCGTAGCGCTCTGCGATCTTTGCGCCAGCGGCGGTAACCAATTCACGGATGCGCGGCAGCGGCAGAACCGCAGGATCATAATGAACGCAAAGCTGAGCAGGCTCGCCGTCCCGAGCGGCGACATGAACTGTCTCAACGCCCTCGCGCCCGCGCATCTCCGATATCAGCCACGCCACGCAGCCATCGGCCGCATCATGCACCTCCGGCAGCAGAATCGGGATGTCCAAGCGAAGCTTATCAGTCACTCTCACCTCCCGAGGTACATCGGAACCACGTTGCAAGAGGAAGCTCCCGCGGTCGCGATGGTTCATTCGCTTCTATCTTCGCCTTATCTCGTTCTCTTGTGAGTCGCTATAGTGCCGCTTTGTCGGCACAAGCCTCAGGCAATCGCATATATAGGCAGTGTGCGCCTAATCGGGCAGCGGCTCCAGATCGCCTGCCGTCGGGCCACAAAACAAGTAAGAAGCAGCTTCAGACCTGCCCAGAACACGGGCGAAACGCTCCAACCGCGATTCGGGTGGTCCATTTCACGGGATTACCGACATGTACAAGTGCCCTGGGCCGTCTGCACGACCTTTTAGAGTGACGCCATCATCGAAGTACGCGATAAGCATTCCGTTTGCGGTTACCGGCAGCGGTCAGGAACAGAAAGCAACTTCCTGCAGAGGTCCAGTTAACATGTCCGCAGGCCCGGGTCATACATTCGACGTCTTTTTGAATGATCGCTTCGCAGGCGACGGTGCTCCCATCTGGCCAGGGACGCTTTGGCATGAGCTCTAAAAATTCGGCGGCCGCCGCTATCACCGGCCGTAAGGGCAGGCTTTTACTAGCCGTTTCCCTCACTATGGCCTTCATGGTCATCGAGGTTATAGCTGGACTAGAGGCGGCGAGCCTTGTGCTTCTCGCAGACGCAGCGCACATGCTGATCTATGCGTCTGGATTGGCGCTCTTAGTGAGCGCCCATCAATGCGCGGAATGCCGAGCGATGCCTGTGAAGGCTTACGGCTACGGCGCTGCAAGAATCCTTATCATGCTGACGGGTTGCGCTCTTTTTCTGCTGTTCATGGCCTACATCCTCTATGAAGCTTACGTGCGCTCGCTGAACCCGCCGGAAGTTCGCGGGGATGTCATGCTGATTATCGCGATCGGAAGTCTGCTCACTACCCTCGTTAACCTAAAGCTTCTGGCCGTAGAGTCGTCGCATAGTCATCTCGGCAAAAGGACCTGGGTCAGCGGCCTAAATGACATGCTCGGCTCGCTCGAGGTGATTGTCACTGCAATCATAATCGCATTGACGGGGTGGTCGTGGATCGATCCCATTGTCGGGGCAGCAATCGGGCTATACATCATTCCGCGAACGTGGGTTTTCGCGAATCAGGCAATTCGATATCCAAAGCAATGGCGCTCGACCTGCAGGGGTCGGACACTTTAGGCGGTGCATTTTCCCGACCGATGGTTGACCAAGTGCACGATCAGTGGCAGCGTTCACCGCGCACTTGCACTTCGACGGTGGAGAGGCCAGCAATCCCACGCAGAGCCTCATGGAACTTGCGCCTCATATGGGCCCGGCGGGCGGCGAGCACGACGTCGCCCCGTGTCGTCTGCGCCGAGGGCCCTCTCCGGTCCGGCGCGAAGATATAGACCGCCGCGGGTAGCGCCGGTCCGCCCCATGATCGCGGATCACCCGCATAGACCCAAAGCGCCCAGTCCTCGATCGCAAACCGATGATCGGAGGCGAACTCGTCCGTGCGCGGACGATCGTCCAACGCGTCGAGCCACCAGTACGCGCCGCCGACCCAGCCGGCGAGGGTCGAGCGCTCCACTTCGACACCGCGGCGGGCGAAGATCTGCGCTTGCCAATAGAGTGGAGTGTGGTCGCAGTATTTGCCGACCAGCACCTGGGCGAGCAACGCCGGCGTCGCCAGCCCACCGACGATCGGTCCGGCGCGGGTATTGGGACGCGTGATGCGCAGCACGCCGAGCTGGGCGCGAACTCAGTCCAGCATCTCGCTGACGCTCTCACCAATGCTGTGCAGGACGCCTCCACAGCACAGACAAGCGTCGTTCGCCAAGTCGATCACGACCTCTTCGCGAGGCAGATGATCGGCCAGCGGCTTGCGCCGTGGCCGCTTGTCGGCGATCTCGACGTCTACGTGCGGACCGCTCGCTTCAGCGCGCCCGATGTCGCTATCGAGATCTTCGAGAGCGAGGGCGAGTTGGTTCCGGATCGAGGCGCTCGGAACGGCGCCCGCCGTCGCGGCCATGCCGTCGGGAACCTGGAGGAGATCCTGCAGCACGAGCGCTCCTCCGTTAACACCCGCGCCGCTCGTCTTCTCCGCCTTGACCACGGCGACCGACACCAGCCTGGCCGGTTGCTCTGCGCCGAAGTCGAACTGGATGCGCCACCGAAACACCATGCTGGTGGAGATGTCGTGGCGCCAGCACACCGCAGCCACGCTCACCCCAGGCGCCTCCGACTCCATGACGATCGCCAGCTTCTGTTCTTTGCTAAAGCCGCGTCTGCGGGATCGTCGGTCATACTGCGGTCCGGCCGTCGGCGGTCCTGTCAAGTCTGCCGCGATTAGCAGCGCTGCTAACACCGCTGCTTATTTCCGGGCGAGCGCTGGGATGAAGCCGGGCGCGCCGGTCGATCGCAACCTCGCTGTCGATCAGATCTCACCAGTGGCGCACGCGGTCCTTCGAGATCTTCGCCGCCGCCACATACTGCCTGACTGTCATGCCGCTCCAATTCAGCGTCTCCACATGCATCGCCCAAAACGCCTGGACGGCCTGTTGCGCTTGTCTTCGGACAGCTTGAACCGGCGCCCTTGCGACGTCGGCGGCGCTCGTCGCGCTCGGTTTCGGCAAGGATTCTGGCGTTCTGCGCACGGATCTTGGCCACTTCCGCATCGGCGATCGCACGCAGCCAACGTGTAAACGTCGTGTCCGTGAGATGGTGCGTCCGGCGGTAGCGGCGCTGCGAGAGGCCATGCCCACCATTCTCGGCGCGCCGCATTTTCAAAATATCTCGTTGCCGCCGAGGCGGTCGATAAAATTCTTCTCAGGTCTCGACGTGTCGATGGAGCGGACGGCGGCGCTTGATGAGCTCGGGCTGCAGCCAGGGCGACAGCGATCCGGCTTCATGACCGGCCCGCCTGAGCTGCGGCAAGAACGGCTTGAGGGCCGCGATCGCGTCCGGATCGGTCACCACCTCCGTCTGCATCTGCACCGCGCCGTTGTCGTCGACCACGCAGATCGTCTGCCGGCGATCTGTCTGGAAACTAGGCACGTGCGCGGCCTGTCGACGCAGCGCAACAAGACCGATGCGACGGATGCGTTGGCGTTGGCGCATATCGTGCGAACCGGCTGGTTCCGCCAGGCCCATATCAAGACGGAGAGCTGCTACCGGTTGCGGCTTCTGCTGACGCAACGGCGCAATCTCAAACGCAAGGTGCTGGATCTCGAGAACACCATGCGGCACTCGCTGAAGGCCTTCGGCATCCGCATTAAAGGCACCGGACGGGGCGGCTTCGACGCAGCGGTGCGCGAGGCGGTAACGGGCGATGCGGTGACCAGCGAGCTGATGGACGCCATGCGGGCCGCACGGGCGATGCGGTGGAAACAATACCGCCGGCTGCACGATCTGGTGTTGAAGTTCGTCGCTCGGCACGAGCTCTGTCGGCGCTTCATGGCGATCCCCGGCGTGGATCCGGTGACGGCGTTGAGCTTCGTGACGGCGATCGACGATCCGTCGCGCTTCCGTCGCTCACGTGACGTGGCGGCGTACTTCGGGCTGACCTCGCGACGCTGGCAATCCGGCACATCGATCGACGTCCAGGGTCGCATCAGCAAGGCCGGCGATGGGGATGTTCGGCGAGCGTTGTACGAGGCGGCGTCGGCATTGATGACGCGCTTCAAGGGTCGCGACAAGGTGCAGACGTGGGGCTTGGCGCTGGCCAGGCGCAGCTGCCACCGCAAGGCGACGGTGGCCGTGGCGCGCAAGCTGGCCGTGATCATGCACGCCATGTGGACGGATGGAACCTGCTACGTTGGCGATGCGGCGGCCAGCACCAGCGAAAACCAAGCACGCGCCGCCCGGAAGGATGGCAAGCTGCTGGGAGCCCAAGCATGAGCGCGCGACCGGGACCTTTGATGCTGCGGTCCGTCATCCCGACGGCCGCCAACTGAACAATGGAGCTCCGCTGCGGCGGATGAGGACTGGTGCAGACCAAGGACGACGGGACGCACGTTATCTTATGGGATGGCCTGCCCCTGACGCTCCAAGATAGGTTTTCAGGGTTCACAAGCGTGGGAAAGGATGAGCTATGGAGGCCAAGGTAATCGGAATTGATCTCGGCAAGAACGTCTGCAGCTTGGTTGCGCTCGATGCGGCCGGACAGGTCGTCCTTCGTCGTCGTATGCGTCCTGGTTCGCTCGCGGCCTTTCTCCAAAGACTGCCCGCGTGCGTTATTGGCATGGAGGCATGCTGTGGAGCACATCATCTGGGACGGCAGATGGTGGCGTTAGGTCATGACGTGCGCTTAATGCCTCCAGAATACGTCAAAGCGTATGTCAAATCGCAAAAGAATGACGACCGAGACGCGGAGGGCATCGCTGAAGCAGCGACGCGGCCTACTATGAGATTTGTTCCTTTGAAGACGGAAGAGCAACTCGATGTCCAGTCCCTGCACCGCAGCCGTGCTCGGCTGGTTGCCGCACGAACTGCATTGATCAATCAGCTCCGGGCTCTGCTTCTCGAGCGCGGTGTGACCATCGCGAAAGGTCGCACCAAGCTTGAAGTATGGTTGCGAACGGAGCTTCCGAACATCGTCGCGGTGTCGGCCCGAATGCAGCGATTCGTCGGGGATCTGGTAGCCGAGATGCGTGAACTCGACGCACGTATCGGCGCCTTCGACCGCGAATTTAAGGCAATGACCAGGTCGGATGAGGCCACGCAGCGTCTCCAATCCATTCCTGGAATCGGTGTGCTGAACGGTACGGCAATTGTTGCCGCCGTGGGCGATGCGGCGGCTTTTGAACGCGGGCGAGACTTCGCTGCATGGCTCGGGCTTGCGCCGCGTCAAGTAACGACAGGTGGCAATCCCCGGTTAGTTGGAATCACAAAGCGAGGAAACCGCTATTTGCGCGTGCTGCTTATCCACGGCGCCCGCTCGGCGCTGCCAGGTTTGGCAGCGAGCAGCACACTGCTGGGAGCATGGTTGCGCGGTCTCCTTGCAAGAGCAAAGCGTAATGTCGTTGTCGTCGCCCTGGCCAATAAGTTGGCTCGAATTGTCTGGGCCGTGCTGGCGCGCGGCAGACCGTTTGCTGCCGACCCTGTCGCGGCATGACGAATCTCTAGCGGTCGGGGCGGTTATGTAAAGACGATCGAGCTGCAAAGGATCTGCGAGTGGTACGCGAATAGATGGCCCAACAGTCGATCGACGTTCGGCAAACCTGTCGTCAGGCAATGGCCCTTTCGAGGCCGTGTATCTTAGCAGGAACCGAGCGTGCGAATCTCCATCTTGGCAGGACATTTGATGTCGAGGCCGAATACGTTGACGCAGACTGTTACATCCATCTCAGCAAACCTCTTGCAGCGGGGCAGGCTATACGTTGCCTGTGGCCGCACAGCTTGCGGTGTCGGACCACGCTCGACTGCCTGTGATGATGCCCCGTCAATCCGATGGAAAAATGCGCCGCGACGGTTCGAGCGCTGCACGACCGCAGCCATCCCACCCCGTCGCTGAGCGCGGAGCGAGATTCCTCGCTCCCGGAACTTCGTTCCTAAGTGTTTGTCTGCACGTTGTTTTATCGCTCCGCTCATGATGACCTCGATAACCCGGCGAGGTGCGGTTGCGGCGCTTGAACCGGTTTTCCTTTTGATTCCAATGCAGCGAGCGCCGTCGCCGCGAGGTGCGTCCTTGTGAGCCTACGCTGGCGCAAGCTTTTCTACGCCATGGCCCGACGACCGCATGTAGCCTCTTGCCGGCCGTGCTCGCAGTTCCAATCGTCACTTCATGGCACGCGGCGACGACGACTTCCGCATCCGACCGGGTAAGGTCCGTGATCGCGGCGGCGCGCGGGCGCCAGTGCGTCGTATCCGTCGAGTGCGGCCTCGCGCCACGAGCTTTATCGGCGAAGTACATCAAGCAATCCGCCGCGCAGGCGGCGACCTCAACCGGCCGGGCGGGTCCGGCACGGCAAGTGGCCGGTTCAACGCGCGCGGCCGGGGCGCCTCCGTGGCGCTCGGCCTCAAGGGGCGCAGCGCCTGGAGCCGGGACGGGAGCGGCGCCCGCACCCGGGCGCGGCGGGTTGCCGCGAAGGCGCGCGTCGTGAAGCTCAACCCGCAACGCGGCGCGGCACGCGGGCGGCAGTTCGTCAGCGCCAAGGCGGTCGACGCGCACGTGCGCTATCTCCAGCGCGACGGCGTCACGAAGGACGGAGAGAAGGGCCAGCTCTATTCGGCCGAGCGCGACTTGGAGGACGGCCGCGCTTTTCTAGAGCGCGGCCGCGAGGACCGTCACCAGTTCCGCTTCATCGTGTCGGCCGAGGAAGGCGTCCAGCTGTCGGACCCGCGGGCGAGCACGCGCGATCTGATGAGGCAGATGGAAGCCGACCTTGGCACCCGGCTCGACTGGATCGCGGTCGATCACCACAACACCGGCCACCCGCACACCCACATCATCGTCCGCGGCGTGACCGACGACGGCAAGACCCTCAATATCGCCGGCGACTACATCGCCCACGGCATCCGCGAGCGGGCGAGTGAGGTCGTCACCCTGGAGCTGGGCCGGCAGACCGAGCAGGAAGTGTCGCGCAGCCTGGAACGGGAGGTCGACGCCGAGCGCTTCACCCGGCTCGACCGCATGCTGATTGCCGAGCAGCAGAGCCGCAGCGAGTTCGCCGACCTCCGCCCCGACAGGGACATGCTCGACACGATGCGGCAGAACCGGGCGCTGCTGATCCAGCGGGCGCGCAAGCTGGAGCGCATGCGGCTTGCCACAGAGGTCGAGGTCGGCCGCTGGACCGTCTCGCCCAGGGCTGAGCCCACCTTGCGGGAACTGGGCGAGCGCGGCGATATCATCAAGACCCTGCACCGGGCGCTGGAGCGGGAAGGCCTGGCCGACGCACGCCCCTTCACGAGCTACATGCTGCACCAGGAAGAAACGACCGAGCGCATCGTCGGCCGCGTGCTCGATAAGGGTCTGGGCGGCGACGAGATGGCCGATCGCGTGCGCCTGGTGATCGACGGCGCGGACGGGCGCGTCCATCATCTGGAGGTGGACGCCGGCCGCGCCGAGGAGATCGGCCGGGGCATGATCGTGACCGCCGGCTCCGGCCAAGCCGGCCCGCGCGCGGCGGACCGCAACATCGTGGAGGTGGCCGGCCAAGACGGCCTCTATCGCCCGTCAGTGCACCTGGAGCGGGCCAGGGCCGGCATCGGCCGCATCGGCGGCGATCCCGAGGCGTTCGTCCGTTCCCATGTGCGCCGGCTGGAGGCGTTGCGGCGCGCCGGGCATGCCGTACGGCTCGACGCCGATCACTGGCGCGTCCCGACTGATCTGGTCGAACGGGGGCAGGCCTATGACTTGGCGCGGCACCGCGGGAACATTCGGATCGGCATCCTGTCACCCACCGGCCTCGGTCACCAGATCGGCCATGAGGGTGCAACCTGGCTGGACCGCGAGCTTGCTTCCCGCGAGCGTACCGTCCTGGCGGATGAAGGGTTCGGCCGCGAGGTGAAGGCGGCCCTGGAGAAGCGCAAGCAGTCGCTGGTCGACATGGGCTATGCCACTGACCATGGCGATGGCCGTGTCATTGCACCGAAAGACCTGATCCGGCGGCTTGAGGTCATCGACATCGAACGCGCCGGCAGGGCACTTGCCGCGGAGCGTGGGCGGGACTGGCAGCCGGCCGTCCCCGGCAACTACGTCACTGGCCAGCTGGTCGGCTCGACGCAGCTTGCCAGCGGCCGGTTCGCCATGATCGATGATGGCCTGGGCTTCAGCCTCGTGCCGTGGCGGCCGGCGCTTGAGCAACAGCTCGGTCGACACATCTCCGGCGTCGCCATGCCCGGCGGTGACGTGGACTGGTCGTTCGGGCGGAAGCGCGGGCTGGGGTTGTGAGCCTTGATCTGCTTGCAGGCAGGAGGCCGGACCGGCGGCAGCCCGTCAAGGCCGCAGCCGCTTCGCGGTGGCGCGTGCCGCGCCAGCCTTGACCGCCTGTCGCCGGCCCGCCAGGGACTTGGCAAGCAGTTAAGGCGGAGTGGGGAGCGGTCCGCTCCTTTCTGATCCCAGTGGCTGGTCAAAGCGAGCGGCTCATGGTAGGTTACATGTAACCCAGATGGAGGAAGATCATGGCCCCGGCAGCGAAGCCCAAGCCCTCCCGTGTCAAGGTGCGGGAACATCGAAAGCGCTTACGCTCGCAAGGCTTGCGTCCGATCCAGATTTGGGTGCCGGACGTGCGGGCGCCGTCTTTCCGATCG
>JACPOB010000008.1 GCA_016185145.1 Rhodospirillales bacterium
CTGTCTGATGCCAAACGACAAACGACCAGAGGCGCCCGCCACCCCGGCCGACATCAATCGGAATCGATGGCCGGCTTCGATCGGAATCAGGTGGCCGACATCAATCGGAATGCCCGGCCGACTTCAGCGGAATCCGCACCAAGGTCGCTTCGGCTCAAACGCTACGCCGCTGATGCTGCCTGGCGACACCGTCGTCCTCGCCTCCCGCTTTAAACAAAGCAGCCGCTCGAGCAGCCAGCCTTATCGCTGGGTCAGTTGAGGAGCTACTGAAGCAGATAGATGCAACTGTAACCTGATTGCGATTCGCGCTGTCACGTAGGTAACTCGCGATCTGACCTGTGGGCGCGGCCAAGCGCAGAACGCATGACGCCTCGACTAGACAATGACTGCCGCAACCACACCCGTAGGAAGGACGAGAGCGTGCGACCTGAACTTCTCTTCTGGCTGCGCGGGCGGTGCGCGACGGCGCGCAGCGCCGAGGGGGAATCGCCTCCTGCTCGGAGATCAGGAAACCGTAGGCTGAGTGCAGGCGTCTGCAGCGGGGCAGACTAGCCGGGGTGATTCATGTCCGTCCCGTTGGCCACCACACGGACTCGACCTAGGCAGATGCCTTGCGCCGCGCCGGACCAGGTGCCTTCAGACCTTCGAACAAACGACGCGACTTCGCGATTTCCGCGTACAACGGATGCGCCGGGATCGTAAGTCGGCTGTTGTCAATCTTGGTAGCGGAGGAACTCTTCACGGAGAGCAGGAAAGTTGCCGGACCGCAGGTACCGCTTAATCTCATCCCGCGCGAACATTTCCTTGAGCCCTGTCACAAAGGCCATTTGCTCGATGTACACGGGCGACGTGATGAACAGTTCGAGGTGGGCGAGACCGCTATCCTTCATCGCCGATTGTAGAGCCGCACGAGTGCAGCCATCAGCAGATCTTCGGAAGTCCCGCATCCCTCGCGTGATGTTGTTGAGTACGCGCTGGATAATTCTTTCAATTCCGAAGTCCGCCTTCCTGCTCTTAGCCGTCTCCACAAAGCAGTCCCGCAACATCTCGCGGTCCTTCTCATTCGACAGCCGGCAGAGGAACTGGGCGAACAAGTGTTGCTGCGCCCATACTCGCAATTGGGTCGACAGTTCCATCCGCCATCCAAGCCTCCCCGTATGCCGATCATGTCACAACACACGGCAATGTGAAGGCATCGGACGGGGTGGGTCCCCGGTGGGTCCCGGGGCAGTTCTCACTGCCAACGGCATCGACGCTGAGGTGTGTCGACAGAGCACGGAAAAGCTGAAATTGCGAGCTTTTTTCCATGCAAGAGAATGGCGCGCCCGAAGAGATTCGAACTCCTAACCTTCTGATCCGTAGTCAGATGCTCTATCCAGTTGAGCTACGGGCGCGTAGCCGGATGGCCTCGTCGAGGGTCCGGCGAAGAGGGGCGCACCCTAGTGAAAGCGGCCCGCGGATGCAAGCCGCGTGACGGCCCTGCGACGCCGCCGCCGGGGCTGGGCAAAAGGGGCTGCAAACCCTTCTCGCGGCTCGGAAATCGCCGTTTTGGACCTGTTCCGGGCTTTCCAGTAGCATGGCCGCCTTCTCGAATTTGGCGGTGCACCGGCGATGTTCGCCACCAGGCCGGCAACGGTCTTTCCCCTTGTTGCCCTGGTCGGGCTGGTCCTCGGTCTCGCCGCTCCTGTGCTCGCGCAGGACCTGTCGGCGGCCGACCGGTCGGCCATCCGCGACGTCATCCAGTCCCAGGTCGACGCCTTTCGCCGAGACGACGGCGAGGGCGCCTTCGGCTACGCCTCGCCCTCCATCCGCGGCATATTCGGCACGTCCGAGGTGTTCATGGACATGGTCCGGCAGGGCTATCAGCCGGTCTATCGGCCGCGCGAGTTCGACTTCCGCGAGATCGTGACCCTGCACGGCCAGGTCACGCAGAAGGTCCATGTCGTCGGCCCCGACGGCCGGCCGGTGACCGCCTACTATCCGATGGTGCGGCTGCCCGACGGCACATGGCGCATCAACGGCTGCTTCCTGCAGGCGCCGGAAGAACACCAGGCCTGATCCCGCATCATGGACCGCGTATCGCCCAAGGTGCTGGCGCTGCTGGCCCTGCTCACCCTCGTTTGGGGCACCAACTGGCCCCTGTTCAGGATCGCGCTCGACGAGCTGCCGGTGCTGACCTTCCGCGCCATCACGATGATCGCGGGTGTCACGATGCTGTCGGCGATCCTGCTGGCGCGCGGTGAAAGCTTCGCCGTCCCCAAGGGCAAATGGCCCGCCCTGATCGCGGCCTCGGCGTTCAACATCCTGATCTGGAACCTCACGACGGCGCTCGCGGTGCTCTTCATCCCGTCGGGGCATGCCTCGGTGCTGGCGTACACCATGCCGCTTTGGGTGGCGCTGATCGGGTTCGTCGTCTTCAAGCAGCACCTGACCGGACGCCTGCTCGCGGCCATCGCGATCGGGGCGATGGCCGTGCTGGCGCTGATGCTGCCCAACTTCGCGAGCTACGAGCGTGCGCCGGCCGGCCTGTTCTGGGGCCTGTTCGCGGGCTTCTGCTGGGCCATCGGCACCTTCATCGTCAAGCGCACGGTGTGGTCCGGCATGGGCCTGTCGCTCACCTTCTGGCAGGTCGTCATCAGCCTGCCGCCGATCCTGCTGGGGGCGCTGGTGTTCGACGGCATCCCCGATCACTGGCCCTCGGCCAAGGCGCTCATTGCCACGATCTACACCGGCGCCATCCCGATGGCGCTGGGCACCGCCACCTGGTTCGCCCTGGTGAAGCTCCTGCCGGCGCAGGTCGCCGCGCTTTCCTCCATCGCAATCCCGATCGTCGCCATCGTGAGCGGCGTGCTGCTGCTCCACGAGCCGCTGTCGCCCCTGCAGATGGCGGCGATCGCCTCGACGGTCGTGGCGCTGTGGCTGGCGCTGATGCCGGGACGCCGATCGAGTTAACCGAGCTCGAAGCTGGTCACGCCGAACAGGCCGGCATGGTCGACATCGGGATTGGCGCCGGTATACATGCGCGCGGTCTCGAAGGACGGCTTCATGCCGGCCGCTTCGACCAGCGCGACGGCCGGCTTGTTGATGTCCGGCACATCGATCGCCACCGCCGTCGCGCCCATCTTCGCCGCCAGCGCCGAGACCAGCGCCACGGCGATGTCGGATGACTGGGCGAACAATGGTCCGACGCGCGACGTCGTCTGGCATGAGCGCATGACGGCGAAGCCCGCGAGCTTGCCGTCGCGCAACGCCACCAGGGCCGCGCGCTCGGGCAGCGTGATCCAGGCCGCCAGGAAACTGTCGCGCGGCTCGGAGAAGAAGCGCCGGTCGTAGGCGGCAAGCCGGTCGAACGGAACGCTGCGCGCATCGACCAGGCTGACACCGGCCGGCGGCCTGCCGACGGGCGGCGGGCCTTCGTAGCGGATGTTGTTCCAGGCCAACCGGAAGCCCGACTTGCGATAGTTCGCCTGCTGGGCCGGCACGCCGTCGAGCCCGACATTGCGGCCGGCCATCCGCGCCATGCCGGCCTGCCAGGTCCGGATGCCGTAGCCCTTTCCACGTGCGGCCTGGCGGGCGATGTAGAAGCCGAGGAAGCCGAAGGCCTCGCCATACTTCACGACCGAGATGCAGGTCACCGGCTCGCCGTCGAGACGGCCGATCAGGAAGCCTTCGGGATCGGCGGCGAAGAAGGCATAGGCGTCGGTCTTGCCGGGATTCCAGCCTTCGTCGGCAGCCCAGCGCGCCATCAGTTGCACATCGTCGGCACTTGCGACGGAAATCTCGTAACCCATCGTCGAAAGCTAGCCGGCTTGCCAACGGATCGCCATCGCCGTCAGACTGGCGGCAATCACAAGGAGATACGGAGGATGCGATGAGACGGCTGCTGTTGCTGTTGACGATTCTCTGCGCGCCCCTGCTGCCGACAGGTGCAGCGAACGCCCAATGGGTTGCGGCCTGGACGGCTTCGGCGCACGGCCCCTACCCGGTCGGCAATCCGACGGCGCAACCCGAGCTCAAGTTCGCCTTTCCCGTCGCCGAGCAGGGCGCGCGCGACCAGACCTTCCGGTTGATCGTCAAGCCCGACGTCTGGGGACCGCAGGCCCGCATCCGGCTGTCGAACGCCTTCGGCGCCAAGCCGGTGACGTTCAACGACGCCCATGTCGGCCTGCAGGAGAGCGGCGCGGCCGTGTTGAAGGGCACCAGCCAGCCGGTCCTGTTCAGCGGCCAGAAAAGCGTGACGGTGCCGCCCGGCCAGAGCGCGGTGAGCGATCCGGTGGCGCTGCCTTTCGTTACGAGCCCGCCCAGTCCGCTGCTCGGGGGTCGCAAGCTCGCCGTCAGCTTCCATGTCGTGGGCGAGAGCGGCCCGATGACCTGGCACGCCAAGGCCCTGCAGACCTCCTATCTGGCGCCGCCGGGTTCCGGCCCGCACGGCAAGGACGAGGGCGAGAGCGCATTCCCCTATTCGACGACGTCCTGGTACTTCCTCGACGAGGTCGACATGAACCTTCCGGCGAAGGCCCAGGTCATCGTGGCGTTCGGCGATTCCATCACCGACGGCACGGGCACCACCATCAACGGTGACGACCGCTGGCCCGACGTGCTGTCGCGCCGCCTGCATGCCGCCTACGGCGACGACTTCGTGGTGGTCAACCAGGGCATCGGCGGCAACCGCGTCGTCGGGCCCGATGACTACGCGACCAAGCCGATCGGCGGCGGCCCCGGTGCGCTGACGCGACTGGAGCGCGACATCGTCAGCCTGCCCGGCGTGTCGGCGGTGATCTGGCTGGAAGGCATCAACGACTTCGGCGCCGACACCTCCACAGAGGCGGTCATGGAAGGCTACGACAAAGGCGTGGCGATGCTGCGCCAGAAGATGCCGGGCGTACGCATCTACGTCGCCACGCTGACGCCGGCGCTCAACAGCACGATCGCGACCCACGGCCGGCCGGAGGTCGAGGCCAAGCGCAAGGCGCTGAACGACTTCTTCCGGACATCCAAGCTGTTCGACGGCGTCATCGACTTCGACAAGGCGACCCTCGATCCCAAGACCGGCGAGGTGAAGGTCGAGTTTCAGCCCAACTCGTCGACCGGCGGCCCAGGCGACAAGCTGCATCCCAACCGTGCAGGCTATGCCGCCATGGGCAACGCCATCGACCTCGGGATGATTACCGGCCGGGCGAAGTAGGCAAAACTACTCCGCGGCTTTCGCCGTCGCCGAGAAGAACCGGTTCTCCGGCCGCGGCAGGCCGAGATTCTCGCGCAGGGTCCTGCCCTCGTACTCGGTGCGGAAGATGCCGCGGCGCTGCAGCTCGGGCACGACGAGATTGACGAAATCGTCGAGCCCGCCCGGCAGGTAGGGGAACATCACGTTGAAGCCGTCGGAGGCGCCGGTCGTCAGCCACTCCTCCATCTGGTCGGCGATCATCCGGGGCGTGCCCATCATCGCGAGCCCGCCATAGCCGCCCAGCCGGCCCGCGATCTGGCGCACCGTCAGGTTCTCGCGCTTGGCGAGCGCAATCACCCGCTCGCGGCCGCTCTTGCTCTGGTTGGTCTCGGGGATCTCGGGCAGCGGACCGTCGGGATCGAACTTGCGCGCATCCTGGCCGACGGCGATCGAGAGCGCGGCGATGCCGCTCTCGTAGCTCACCAGGCCGTCGAGGCGGGCGCGCTTCTCCTTCGCCTCGTCGAGCGAGGAGCCGATGATGGTGAAGGCGCCTGGCAGGATCTTTATGTGATCGGGATTGCGGCCGACCTTGGCGGCGCGGCTCTTCACGTCGGCATAGAACGCACGACCTGCTTCGATCGGGCCGCCGGCAGCGAACACCATCTCGGCAGTCTCGGCGGCGAGCTGGCGACCGGCATCGGAGGCGCCGGCCTGCACCATCACCGGCCAGCCCTGGATGGGCCGGGCGATGTTGAGCGGCCCGCGCACCTTCAGGTACTTGCCCTTGTGGTTCAGCACATGGAGCTTCGCGGGATCGAAGTAGATGCCCGCTTCGACGTCGCGGAGGAAGGCGTCGTCGGCCCATGAATCCCAGAGGCCGGTGACGACATCGAAGAACTCGCGGGCGCGGGCATAGCGCTCGGCATGCTCCATCTGCTCGTCCATGCCGAAGTTCAGCGCGGCGTCGGGATTGGAGGTCGTGACCAGGTTCCAGCCGGCACGGCCCTCGGAGATGTGATCGAGCGAGGCGAAGCGGCGGGCGATGGTATAGGCGGGCTCGAAAGTGGTCGAGGCCGTCGCGATCAGGCCGAGATGCCGGGTGTGCTGAGCGAGTGCCGGCAGCAAGGTCAGCGGATCGAACGACGTCACCGTGGCGCTGCGCTTCAGGGCCTCCATGGGCATGTTCAGCACGGCCAAGTGATCGGCCATGAAGAAGGCGTCGAACTTGCCGCGCTCCAGGGTCTGGGCGTAGCGGATCAGCGCCTTGAGATTGAAGTTGGCGTCCGGCGTGCCGCCGGGATAGCGCCAGGCGGCGGTGTGGATGCTGACCGGGCGCATGAAGGCGCCGAGGCGCAGTTGGCGTTTGGAACTCATGGCGTCAATCTTGCCCCTGCCGAGCCCGCCGACAAGGCGGGCTCGCGCGACAAGAACTAATTCAACGATCTTCTTTTCTTTTCGAAAGATCGGCGAAGCATTTCTTCTTCTCGCTGCAACCTACAATCAGGCTGGCACCGTATCGGTCCATTCCTTGGTTGTTCCTTTGAAGCGCCGAAATCGCCGACGAAAATCAGCGGACTTGATCGCAAGCTGCGTGTACTTCGGGTCATCGGAACTGCCGCGCAGGCAAAGGACGCTCGCACCACGACGGATAAATCCATCCCGCACAGCGCGCTCAGGAATCAACTCCAGGATACCAAGACGGCGCACTCCGTAGACTGGAACCTTCTCCGCAATTGTCTTTCCGCAGAAGTCCAGAATTCCGTCATCGGAGCTTCCGGTCGCGCGAGCGATCATGCCAAACGACTCATCCATGCCTTGCTGGTAGAGCACTTTCGCCGCCTCAGGTAACGGTAAGTACTCCGGACCGAAATAGAGAGCTACTCGTCGCTTAACTTCCGGCCACCAAAGCAGCGCAGCGAAACCAACTAATGCTAAGGGCACAACCGACACCGTTAGGAAGTCCACCGTTAGCAGTACATCGGGCGCGAGACCGAGCTGTCTCATTGTACGCTCGACGACGTAGTCCCGGACAGCGCCTATCCACAGCTGCGCCGTCGCTGCAGCCGCGAGTACCATGAACCCACTGAGTTTTCTCATAGCTGGGAACATCGAGTCAGGCTCCGCCGCGCCAAGTTTGGCTAGGAAGACCACACAGCGAGCAATCGTTCCGATAACTGCCGCCGTTCGATCCATCGGTTCTCGCCACTACCGGCGTCCACGACCATCCACATCACGGACCCGCGAGACGACACGCCGCTTGGCATAATCATCGCTCTTTTGGGATCCGAATGGAGATACTCTTCTGGCTTGTCACCGTCTCTCGCTGGCGTGGCAGCAAGCGGAATCGGAACGTTGGCGGCTCGTTGCTCCGATGTTGCAGCGATCTCATGTTGCACCAGTGGGCCACGCAACAATCGCAGATCGTTGCTGAGTGACTTAAACTCATCAGACGCTGGCCAGAGCTGTCGTTCTTCGAGCAACCTCACAATCTCGTACGCATCGGATATCCACTGAATGGACATCCTCGATTGATGGTGAAAACCGAAAGGGTCCGCCTGAACGCCGGAGCTAGGAGTGAATTCGTCTTCCATGCAGCGCAGGAGCATATCCAGCTGACCTAACGACTGAACCGACGCCATCAGCAATGAGCGCGGCAACTTTCCACCGACTTTGAAAGACGCTGTGATCCACTCCGAATGAAGCGCCGGCTGTTTTGCCGTAGCGTGGCCAAATGCTAGGGCGATCAAATGGCCGACGCCCGCGCCTGCGCCGAAGGTTTTGAGCTGGTCATTGATCACCGTCAACGGAACTGCAGTCATTGATAGCATTTGAACAAATAGAGAACTATTTAACGTGAATCGGGCGAAAGCAGGTCATCAACAGTCTGCTGATTTATGCGAGGCTATTCGATCACCGGAGGCTTCTTGCCGTGCCCACCGAGTGCTCCCAGACGCACCCGCCTGAAACGGGGTGCTTTGCTCGAAGTAGAGCCGACGAACTGTACCGACAGCGGCGCGCCAAAAGTAGCCGATGACCTATCATTATGATAGGCTTACAAGCTGACGATGTGGCTATTCTCGCTATCCTCAGCGCCAATGGGATGAACGGCATCGACGCCAAGAGAGCGGTCAGAAAGCTTGCTGAGGCTGACCAGATCGCATTTACAGTCCACGCCAAGAGACGCGACCCGGGCAGAGGGAAGTTCCCGTTGACACGCGAGCAGGTGAAAAACTGCTTGATACACGGCGTGATCACAGAGGGTCCGGCTCAAGACATCAAAGAGCCAAATGGCTGTAAGATGCGGATCACGCGGTTGCGTGATCAAGAGAAGCACGAAGTTGCCTGCGTCCTTGTCGTCGAGAAGCACGTCTTGATCATCACGGGCTACGAATATCGCAGGAGCCGGAAATGAGAAAACCTTACCATTACACCGAATGTGGCCTGGACTACGTGTACCTTCTCGATGGTTTCAGGGTCATCAGGACGGAGTACGGTCCGGCTGTTCGGGTAATCAATGCCAGCGAGCTGGATAGAGCCATCGCCATGGCCATTATCCGTCGCCAGAAGAAGCTGACTGGACAGGAAGTACGGCTCCTGCGCGGTCTTCTGGATATGACGCAGGAGGAACTCGGTCGGGCCCTTGGAAAAGACGCTCAGAGCGTCGCCCGGTGGGAGAAGGGCAAGACCGAGCTTCCGGCGACCGAAGACATTGCGATCCGCCAAATCTATCTTGAGAAGAGCGGGCATCGGCCACGGTTCATAGATACCAGCCGAGAGGTGGGAGAACTCAAGAAACGCGTGGGCGAGGTCAAGTTCAAGATCAAAGGGCGCCACACATGGTCGGTGGCCGCCTAGTATCTCGGCACAGTGGTTTCTGACGGACGATGCCGCTTGAGCTCATGCGTGCAGCACCTCTTGGTCTCGCCGGGTGGTGCATGCACTGCTGTCGCCTCGCTCGTGAATTCTGCATTTTTTTGCATATTTTCGGCATGTCGATCGATGTCCGCCAAGTCATTGAATTCACGCCGCGCGCCCGGCCGACTGAACGCAGCCGGCCGGGATGACCGGCTCTTGGGCAAGAGCGGTCTGGCTCGTAGTCGGATAAACGATGCATAGAGCGGGAACGCGGACAAGCAACGCGACAAGATCCGATATTATAACTTAAGTGCAGATAAATCAAGCACTATGGTCGATGTCGCCAATTTCGTCCTTGCGAATTTTTGCGTACCGTAAAGGGCCACCTCTGGCCGGTCGGACCGGCGATCACGCCATTCGTTGTGTCGCTCGGCCCAAATGCCAGCACTGCTTTCAACCCGCCAACGGGATCTGCAAATCCTCGCGTGGCTCAACTCCGACCTGCCAAGACCTCTGCGACGAACCACTAGTTTTCGGTCTTCCTCACACGATCGGCGGATGCTTCTTGTCCGTGCTTGCCGAGTGCTCCCAGGCGCGCGCCACCTGGAACAGGGTGCTTTCCTCGAAGTAACGGCCGACGAACTGCACCGACAGCGGCAGGTCGTCGACCGACAGGCCGGCCAGCATGGCGATGGCGGGATGGCCGGTGACGTTGAACGGCGTGCGCGCCTGGCGCGGATAGGTGCGGTCGACGTCGGCCGGCCGGTCGATGCGGCAGGGCGGGTCCATCGAGCTCGCGCACAGCAGCACGTCGACCTGGCGGAAGGCCGCCTCGACCTCGGCGATCATCTCCAGCCGCCGGCGCTGCGCCTGCACGTAGTCGCCGGCGTTCATGAAGGCGCCGGCCATCAGGCGGCGGCGCGAGAGCTGGCCGTAGTCGCCCGGCCGTTCCTTGAGCCACGGCCCATGGATCGCCCAGGCCTCGCTTTGCAGGATGACGCGGTTGACGGCGCCGAACTCGGTGAGCGTCGGCAGATGGATGTCGCGCACTTCGGCCCCTTCCATCTGCAAGGCGCGCGCGACGTGGTTCAGCGCCGCCGTGACCTCGGCCTCGGCCGGCGTGTCGACCTCGTGGAAGTGACGCACGAAGCCGATGCGAAGATCGCGCACGCCGCGATCGAGGTTGGCGGCGTAGTGGCCGTCGACGGAGGCGGCGCTGCCCGGATCGAGCGGATCGTGGCCGGCGATCGCCTGCAGCATCAGCGCATTGTCGGCGACGGTGCGCGTCATCGGCCCGATATGATCGAGCGTGAAGCTGAGCGGGAAGACGCCGCGGCGCGACACCAGCCCATAGGTCGGCTTCAGGCCGACGATGCCGCAGCAGCTCGCCGGATTGCGCACGCTGCCGCCGGTGTCGGTGCCCAGCGCCATCGGGAACAGGCCTGCCGCCACGCCCGAGCCGGACCCCGAGGACGAACCGCCGGGATGATGGTCGGTGTTCCAGGGATTGCGCGCCGGCGGCCAGGGCAGGTCGAAGCTCGGCCCGCCGATGGCGAACTCGTGCGTCGACAGCTTGCCCATGACGATGGCGCCCGCACCGCGCAGCTTCTGCACGCAGACGGCATCGGCCTTGGCGATGTTGTCCTCGAGAATCCTGGAATGACAGGTCGTGGGCAGGCCCGCGACATCGATGATGTCCTTGATGCCGACGGGCACGCCGTGCAGCGGCCCGCGCAGGCGGCCAGCGACCGCCTCGGCCTCGGCAGCCTTGGCCGCCGTCATCGCCGCTTCGGCATCGAGCCAGATGAAGGCGTTGAGCTTGGGATCGAGCGCGGCGATGCGATCGAGCAACGCCTTCATCAGCTCGACCGGCGACAGCTCCTTGTCGGCGATGGCTTGAGCGGCTTCGGTGACGCTCAGCCAATGCAGTTCACCTCCGCCTTCGCTGAAGCTACGGCGGACAGGCACGGGGCCGCCTGCGCCGCCGAAGCCGCTTCGCGGCGAAGGGGCGTCCCTCATAGCCCCCTCCCGGCCTTCATCGGCGGCCAGGGTTCCGCGGCCGGGTCCGTCGGCTGCTTGATCTTGCTCATGACGTCGGCTGCCTGCTTTGCGGCCGCGGCGACGTCGTCGGGGAATTCCGCCAGCGCCTTGGCGAGACCGGCGCGCCGCGCCAGCAGCTCGATCGTTGCCTTGTCCATCGACTCCACCCTCTCCGTTCGGGCAAGTTTCCATCGTGACCGGCCCGGAGTCCATCGACACCGCTGTCGACCAGCGGAAGGAGCTTCCGACATGACCGACGACGCCGACTGGCCCGCCCTGCCGCTCGAAGCCTGGGAGCCGACGCGTGCCACCCTGCACATGTGGTGCCAGATCGTCGGCAAGATCCGCATGGCGCTCAGCCCCTACGCCAATCACTGGTGGCAGGTGCCGCTCTATGTCAGCGCACGCGGGCTGACGACCTCTCCGATTCCCTACAAAGGCAAGATCTTCGAGATCGAGTTCGACTTCATCGGACACCTGCTGCGCATCTCGGTGTCGGACGGCGCCGTGCGCACGCTTCGCCTGGTGCCCAAGTCGGTCGCGGCCTTCCATGCCGAGCTGATGGCCGCACTCGCCGGCCTCGGCATCGAGGTGCACATCTCGACCATGCCTTCCGAACTCGCCGATCCCATCGACTTCACGCAGGACACGATCCACGCCTCGTACGATTCCGCCTATGCCAGCCGTTTCTGGCGGACGCTGATCGCCATCACCGGCGTGCTGACGGAGTTCCGCGGCGGCTTCATCGGCAAATCGAGCCCGGTCCACTTCTTCTGGGGCAGTTTCGATCTCGCCGTCACGCGCTTCTCCGGCCGCAGCGCGCCACCCATCCCCAACGCCGACGTCATCACCCGCGAGGGCTACTCCCACGAAGTGTGCAGCGTCGGCTGGTGGCCGGGCGACGAGACGACGAAACATCCCGCCTTCTACGCCTATGCCTTTCCCGAGCCTGAAGGCTTCGCCCGGGCCGCCGTTCGGCCGACCGCCGCCTTCTACGACAAGGATGCCGGGCAGTTCCGCCTGAAGTACGACGACGTCCGCAACGCTGCCTCGCCGCGCCGGGCCCTGCTCGACTTCTGCCAGAGCACCTACGACGCGGCCGCGAGCCTGGCGAACTGGAACCGCGCGGAACTCGAACGGCCGGCACGCGTTCACTCCTGACTCGGGGCGGAGACGGGCGTGGCGACAGATCACACGATAGCGATCTTCGCGGCCGAGCTGATCCTCCTGCTGTTCTTCGGCCGGCTGCTGGGCGAAGGCATGAACCGCATCGGCCAGCCGGCGATCTTCGGCCAGCTGCTGGCGGGCGTGCTGCTCGGCCCCTCGGTGTTCGGCGCGCTGTTGCCGGAATGGCGCGCGATCGTCTTCCCCGACACGCCGACGATCAAGCACATGATCGATGCCGTGGCCCAGATCGGCATCCTGCTCCTGCTGCTGCTGACCGGCATGGAGACCAACCTGGCGCTGGTCAATCGCCGGCGGCGCGCGGTGATCTCGACCTCGCTGTTCGGCATCGCCGTCCCCTTCGGCTGCGGCGTGGCGCTGGCCTATGCCCTGCCGCAGGACCTCATCCCCTCGGCCACGGCGCGCCTGGTGACCGCGCTGTTCCTGGGGACAGCGCTCTCCATCTCCTCGGTCAAGATCGTGGCCATGGTCCTGCTCGAGGTCGGCGCCATGCGCCGCGATCTCGGCCAGCTCATCCTCGCCACCGCCATCCTCGACGACACGCTGGCCTGGATCATCATCGCCGTCATTTCCGGCATCGCCGTCCATTCGAGCGTCAGACTGGAGCATGTCGGGCTGAGCCTCGGCCTCACCGCGCTGTTCCTGCTCATGAGCCTCACCGTCGGCCGGCGGCTGGTCGCGCGCATCATCGTGTGGTGCAACGACAACCTCACCATCGAGGCGCCGGTGATCAGCGCCATCCTGCTGATCATGCTGTCGATGGCGCTCGCCACCGAGCTGATCGGCGTGCACACCGCGCTCGGCGCCTTCGTCGCCGGCCTCCTGATCGGCCAGTCGCCCATCCTCACCGAGCATATCGAGGGCGAGCTGCGCGGCTTCATCATCGCCTTCTTCAGCCCGGTGTTCTTCGCCGTGGCGGGCCTCGGCATGGATCTGCGCACCTTGCTCGATCCGGCGCTGCTCACCTTCACCCTGGTCGTCATCCTGATCGCCAGCGTCGGCAAGTTCCTGGGCGCGCTGGCTGGCGGCGTGGCGGGCGGATTGACCTGGCTGGAATCGATGGCGCTCGCCACCGGCCTGAACGCACGCGGCTCGACCGAGGTCATCATCGCCAGCATCGGCCTGTCCATGGGTGCGCTCAGCAACCAGCTCTATACGATGATCGTGGCCATGGCTGTGGTCACCACCATGATCATGCCGCCGGCCTTGCGCTGGATGATGACGCGCGTGCCGTTGCGCGAAGAAGAGGCGCGACGGCTCGACAAGGAGGAAGCCGCGCAGAGCGAGAGCTTGCCGCACATGGAGCGGGCCCTGGTCTATGTCGACGACAGCGGCAACGGCCGGCTCGCATCGGCCCTGGCCGGCCTGTTCGCCGCCCGCCAGGGCGTGCTCACGACGGTGCTGGAGCCGCCGGCCGCCGACGGCAACGGCAACGGCAACCGAGGTCGCGACCGGCTGGTCGCCGCATTCAACGCCGTGGTGAAGAACAAGCCCACGCCGGCCGCGGAGCCCGCGCTCGTCCATCCCGTGCCGCCGGCCGCCGAGCTGATCCAGGCGCGCTCGGCCGACACCGAAGAGGCGGTCGAGAAGGAGGTCACCAAGGGTTACGACATCGCCTTCGTCGGCATCGCCCGGCCGATCGCCAGCAGCGCCCCGCGCTTCGAGGAACCGTTGCACGGCCTCGCCCACGCCTTCGACGGGCCGACGGGCATCGTGATCAACGGCGGCCACTTCCATCTCTCGCTCGACGCGCCGCTCGACATCCTGGTGCCGACCGGCGGCAGCCCCGAGGCCCGGCTCGCCACCGAGATTGCGCTGGCGCTGGCCGGCGCCAGCCGCGGCACGCTCAGCGTGCTGCACGTCTTCGAACCGCGCGAGGATACGATGGTGCTGCGCGGCCGCGCCCGGCGGCTCGGCATGTCGGTGCTGGTCGACGCCCGACGCCTTGGCCGGCGCAGCGGCGTGCCGGTCAAGGGCCTCACCGCGACCCATCCCAGGCCCGAGAACGAGATCGGCCGCATCGTGCGCGCGGGCCGCTACGACCTCGTCGTGCTGGGCACGGCGCTGCGTCGCGGTGAGGCCAAGTTCCCTGGGCCGCGGACGCTCTCGATGATCCAGTCCCTGGGCGTGCCCATCCTGCTGATCGGCCGCTAATAGCGTCACGGTGGCTTTGACGACTGGATGCATGCACTGCAGTCGCCGTGGTCGTGAATTTCTGCATTTTTTGCTATTTTTTGACAGGCTGGCCCAGGCCCGCCAAGCCATTGAATTCACGCCGCTTTTGGATTTTTTTGCATTTCTTGCATTTTTTGCTGCCCTCCCCGCCGGGCTGCCCCCTCGACGTGGTTGGCGTGGAGCCCACTCCGCCCGGCTGAACGCAGCCCGAACGGGATGACCGGCTCCGCGCGGGAACGTCCAGGACATGGTCGGATCTACGATGCATAGAGCGACAACGCGGGGAAGCAACGCAACGGACCGACTTTATAACTATAGTGAGCTTCTGTCAAGAACCTCAGTCAGTGACGTCCCGTTTCGGTTTTGGGAATTTTTGCGTACCGTAGAGGGCCACCTGTAGAGGATCGGACCGGCGATCACGCCAGTCCTTGTGTCGCTCCGCCCCGAGTGCCAGCAGTGCTTTCAACGTCAGCCTCAGTAGCGAGCCCCTAGAGCATGATGAGTTCAGCTCGATTCGTCGTCCCGACCGGAGCCGAGCGCAGCGATGCGTAGCGGAGGGACCTTCTCTCCACGAATAGGCAGCTTGTCGTCGAGAGAAGGTCCCTCCGCTACGCGCGTAGTTTATCCCGAGCGAAGTCGAGGGGCACTCCGGTCGGGACGACGGATCGAGCTGAACTCATCACGCTCTAATTGGTGGCGCCCTGCTGAACGAAGCTCGGGGGCAGCTTGTGCCATTCGCGGTCGTCCTTGGCCTGGTCGTAGCCGTATTGGTAGAGCGCCTGCATGTAGGGCTGCTCGAACTCGCCCTTCTTCTCGAGCGTGAAATCGGCCCCTATGTAGGCGAGGTTGTAGTCGACGCCGTCGCGCTGGCTGACGAAATAGGTGCGCAAGACGTCGTTGTGGCCGCTCGCCGCCAGCATGGTGTTGATGGCGCGGCCGGCGATGGTCACCGTCCGACGCTCGGCCATGGCGTAGTCGGGGTCGAGGCGCGCGTTGCGAATGATGTAGGCGACGCGCTTGCGCTTCAGCAGGCGGTTGGCCTCCAGCGCCGGCGGATAGAGGAAGAGCTGGGCGATGGTGCCGCCGTCGACATGCATCTCCTGGTATTTCTTGCCGTCGAGTTCGACGTCGATCATCACCGGCTGGAAGAGGCCCGGGATCGCCGCCGAGGCACGCAGGATCTGGTGGAAGAGCTGCAGCGCGCCCGGCTTGCCGCTGGCCGCCAGCGCGCCGATGTTCCAGATCACCGGTCGCTGCGCGTCGAGATCGGTGGTGCCGATCAGCAGCAGGCGACCCTCCTTGTATTCGCGGGCGATGGCGGCGAACATCTTTTCGTCGGCGTATTTGGCGATGACGTCGGCGAGCGGCGTGGTGTCGGCCATGGCGTCGTTGAACAGGGCCGCCGTCAGCCCGCGTGCGCGAAACACCCGTTCGGGGGTCATGGTCGTGTAGACCTCGCGCAGGGCCGCATCGTACTGCGGCCCCAGGAACGCGAAGGGCGCGATCAGCGCGCCGGTGCTGACTCCCGTCACCATCCTGAATTCCGGCCGCGTGCCGGTCTCGCTCCAGCCGTTGAGCAGGCCGGCGCCGAAGGCGCCGTTGTCGCCGCCACCGGAGACCGCGAGGTAGTAGGCGGTCGGAAGGTTGGTCCGCGCCGGGTTCTTGCCCTCGGCCCGCAAGGCCGCCATCTCGCGATCGAGCGACCGCATGCCCTCCTGGATCATCGGCGTGACGTCGCCGTCGGCGAAGAACCGAGCGTTTGGAATGCCGAGCGGCTGGGCGCGGGCGGTGTCGGCGCGCGGTACCGACGGCAGGCGATCGGGGTACGAGCAGGCCGTCGCTGCCAGCACGACGGCCAGCAGCAGGAATGTCACGAACCTATGCATCCAGTCGCTCCAGCTTGGTGATCTCTTGCGGCGGCAGCTCGGCGAGATAGAGGTTGCCCTCAGCGTCGCCCGAGAGGCCGTGCGCGCCGTTGATGGCGCCGCGGCAACGGCCGATCAGCTTGCCGTCGGCCGTAAGTAGGCTGATCCGCGGGACCTGGTCGGTGACGAACACCAGGTCGCGGTCATCCACCCAGATCTGCATCGGGTGATAGAAGTCGCCCCATTCGGCGAGGAAGGCGCCCGATCGGTCGAACACCTGCACGCGGTTGTTCTCACGGTCGCCGACCAGAACCTTGCCGAAGCGGTCGACCCAGATGGCGTGTGGCGTCGTGAAGGCGCCGGGACCCGCGCCCGGTCCACCCCAGGTCGCGATCAGCGTGCCGTCGGCCGCAAAGCGATGGACGCTCGAATTGCCGTAGCCGTCGGCGACGTAGATCTCGCCGTCGGCCGCCTGCGCCGCCGCGGTCGGATGATTGAACGGCGCATCGAGCGACGGCCAGTGCCGCTTGCCCAGCGCCTGCAGCAGCGTGCCCGACCGATCGAAGCGCAGCACCTGATGGGCATCGCGGTCGGCCACCAGGATCGAGCCATCGGGCGCGGCATTGATGTAGTGCGGATCCGCCAACGTGCCTTCGCCCCAGGCCCCGGCGAGCCGGCCGTCGCGATCGAACACCAGGACGGGCCGATCGGTGCCGCGCTGGGCGACATGCACGCGCCCCTCGCCGTCCACTACCAGGTCGGAGATGAAACCGAAGCTCTCGCCCGCCGGCAGCTTCGCCCATTTGCGACGGATGGCGTAGCGCCGGTCGCCCAGGATGACGGTGTATGGTTCGTCCGACATCGTTCTACTGCAGCGTCCCGGCGCCCTTGCTGGCGTTGTACATGTAGCAGCGGATCTTCCAGCCCGCCGCGGTGCGCCGGAAGATGACGACGGTGTTGAACGTCTCCGTCGCCTCGACGCCGCTTGCCAGGGTCTTTACGCGGCCCTTGCTGGTGGCGCGCAGCCAGGCCATGTCGCCCGCCACCTCGGTCTCCTTGACATCGAAGGCAAGATCGACCTTCAGGGTGGCGAACACTTGCCGGTATGCCGCGCGCAGCGCCTCGGTGCCGGAAGCGGCCGGCAGGTCGTCGCGAATGAAGACGCCGTCCGATGTATAGAGTCCCGCCAGGGCGTCGGCGGCGCCCCAGCGCAGCCCGGCGGCATAGCGCTCCATGATGGCGAGCAGCTGGGCGGGATCGTCCGACGGCTGGGCATGGACGCCGCCGGCCATGGCGACTGCCGCACCGGCCAGAAGAGCGGCTCGGCGCGACGTATGGCTAGGACTGGACACCAGAACTCTCCCCTCCAGTGGCCTTTGTATTGTAGCCGATCCATCAGCCCACGCGCAGCAGGCGCAGCCGCGGGTCGAGAAGATCACGCAGGCCGTCGCCCAGCATGTTGAGGCCGAGCACGGCGAGCGCAATGGCGAGACCCGGCCAGACGGCGAGCTCGGGCGCCTGGAAGATGTAGGTCTGGGCGTCGCGCAGCATGCGGCCCCACGACGGCACCGGCGGCTGCGCGCCGAGGCCGAGATAGGAGAGGCCCGCCTCGGCCAGGATGGCGACGGCGAACTGGATGGTCGCCTGCACGATCAGGACGCTGGCGATATTGGGCAGCACATGTTTCAGGGTGATGCCCACCGGCCCCTGCCCCATGGCTGTTGCCGCGCGTATGAAATCGCGGCTCCACATGGCGAGCGCAGCGCCGCGGGTGACGCGCGCGAACACCGGGATGTTGAAGATGGCGATGGCCAGGATGGCATTCTGTGCGCTGGCGCCGAGCACCGAGGTGATCAGGATGGCGATCAGCACGGCGGGGAAGGCGAAGATCAGGTCCGAGGTGCGCGACAGCGCCTCGTCGACCCAGCCGCCGCGCGCCGCGGCCCAGGCGCCCAGCGCCACCCCGATCGTGAGGCCGATGGCGACGGCGATCAGGCCGACCGTGATCGAGGTCTGCGCCCCCACCATGATGCGCGAGAGCACGTCGCGGCCGAGATGGTCGGTGCCCAGCGGATAGGTCGGCGAGGACGGCATCAGCTTGGCGCGCATGTTGAGCGCATCGATGGCATGCGGCGTCCAGACCACCGAGACCAGGGCGGTGCCGACGAACAGCAGCAGCAGGACGGCGCCGATCTGGAAGCCGACGTGACGCGAGGCGCGGGCGAAGAAAGTGCTCATGCCCTTACCCGCGGTCGCGGGTCGAGCAAGGCGTAGGCGAGATCGACCAGCAGATTGACCGTCAGCACCAGGATCGTGAACAGGATGACGACGTTCTTGATCACGACCAGGTCGCGGTTGTTGATCGAATCGTAGACGAGCTGGCCGACGCCGGGCAGACGGAACACGCTTTCGATGATGACGGCGCCCGCCACCAGGAAACCCGCGATCAGGCCGGCCACGGTCGTCACCGGGATCAGGGCGTTGCGCAGGGCGTGATGGAACAGGACCCTGCCCTCGGTCGCGCCCTTGGCGCGGGCGGTGCGGACATAGTCCTCACGCAGCGTATCGAGCATGGCCGAGCGCGTGACGCGCGTCAGGATCGCGATCTCTCCCAGAGATAGAGACAAAGCAGGCAGGATCAGCGCGTGCACCGATTTCACCGGCTCCTGCCAGCCCGGGAAGCCGCCGGCGGGGAACCATTGCCAGGTCACGGCGAAGGCCAGCACCAGCACGATGCCGAACCAGAAGTTCGGGACCGAGATGCCGATCTGGGTGAAGCCCATGACGCCCCAGTCGCCCGGCCGGCGGTGCTTCCAGGCGGCGAACACGCCGAGCGGGATGGCGACCAACGCGGCCCAGGCGAGCGCCATCGCGCCGAGCGGCAGGGTCACGACCAGGCGATCGCCTATGAGCTTGGCGACCGAGGTGCCGTAGGCGTGGCTGTTGCCGAGACTGAAGGTCAGCAGCCCGCCGATCCATTGGAGGTAGCGCGTGAGCAGCGGCTGATCGAAGCCGTACTTGGCGCGCAGCGCCGCCAAGGTGTCGGGCCGCGCATCGGTGCCCAGCATGACCAAAGCCGGATCGCCGGGCAGGACTTCGACGACGGCGAACACGATGACCGTCGCCAGGGCGAGAGTCACCAGCGCGGCGGCGAGGCGGCGGGAGAGGAATTCGATCACCTCTTCACCTCCCCCGTCTTACGGGGGAGGTGGCCCGCAGGGCCGGAGGGGGAAGGCCGCAGACGCGATGGCGACAATTACAGATCATGATCTGAAATGCGCTGGGATCACGACTGTGGCTTTCCCCCTCCCCCGCCTCCCCCGTGTGACGGGGGAGGTGAATGAGGGTCACTTCCAATAAACGCCCGTCAGATCCAACTGCGGCGTCGGCGAGTTCTCCCACAGGCCGACGAGGTCCTTCTTCCAGACGCCGATCTTGGCGAGCTGGAAGAGAAAGCCGTTCACGGCGTCGCGGGCGATGATCTGCTGCGCCTCTTTCAGGAGCTGGTCGCGCTTGGCGAAGTCGGTGGCGGCCACGACCTCGCGCCACTTGGCCTTGAACTCCGGCGAATCGTAGTTCCAATAGTAGCCGTCGCGGGCATAGCGATCGAGATCGTTGGCCTCGGTGTGGGCGACGATGGTGAGATCGTAGTTGCGCTCCTTGAACACCTCGGAGAGCCACTGCGGCCACTGCAGCTGGGTGATCGTGAGTTTTATGCCGATCTTGCCGAGCTGGTTGGCGATGACTTCGCCGGCGCGCTGGGCGTAGCCGACGGGCGGCAGCTTCAGGCTGGCTTCGAATCCGTTGGGATGACCCGCCTCGGCGAGCAGCGCCTTGGCCTTGGCGATGTCGAACGGATAGGTCTTGGTGAGGTCGATATAGGCCTTGTTGTGGGGCGCGAAGTGGCTGCCGATCGGCACGCCGAAACCCGATTCGGCCGAGATGATCTCGTCGCGGTTGATGGCGTGGGCAATCGCCTGGCGCACCTTGGGATTGTCGAACGGCTTCTTGCCGTTGTTGGTCGCCAGGATGACCTCGCCCTCGGTCGTGCCGACGATGACGACGAAGCGCGGATCCTTCCTCAAGCGCTCGACCAGCTCGGGTGCCTGGAAGCCCGGGAAGGCGTCGACATCGCCCGCCAACAGCGCGCTCACCTGCGCCGACGGATCCTTCACGATCTTGAAGATCACGGTGTTGAGCTTGATCGAGCCGGGATCGCGATAGGTCGGCGACTTCACCAGGGTGATCGAATCGCCTTCCTTGCGCTCCTTGAACATGAACGGTCCGGTGCCGATCGGGTTCTTGTCGTTGGTCGGCGCCGACTTGGGGCTCATGATGCCGGCGTCGCCCAGCGACAGGCTGTAGAGCAGGAAGGAGTTGGGCGACTTCAGCGTCACCTTCACCGTCGAAGGATCGACCACCTCGACCTTCTCGATGTCGGTGTAGAGCGACTTGGCCGGATTGGTGGAATCGGGTGCGAACAGACGATCGAGCGAGAACTTCACTACCGAGGCATCGAGCGGCTCGCCGTCATGGAACTTCACGCCCTGCCGGATCTTGAAGACGTACTCCTTGCCGTCCTCGGAGACGTTCCAGCTCTCGGCCAGGCCCGGTCCGACGGCGCCGGTGCGGTCGATACGGCCCAGCGCCTCGAAGATCGTGGGCGTGGTGACCTCGCGGATGGCGGCGGCGGCGTTCTTGGTCGGGTCGAGCACGGGCGGCTCGAGCGACATGCCGATCACCAGGCGATCCTTGTTCGGCCCCTGCGCCCAGCTTTCGCCGCCCAGCACCGACAAGGTCGCCAGCGCGCCCATCAACGTACCAGCGGCGCCGAACAGATGACGGCGGGAAAGTGAGTTCACGGAAACCCTCCTCTGAAGTCGATCGAGTTTATCAGCGGCCGAACACGTCCCGCCAGCCACGGGCGGCGCCCAGCGTCTCGGCATGGTAGACGCCACGCGCCACGGCGCGGGCCAGGCAATCCGCAGCCAGCGTGCCGAGTTCGGCCAGGGTCAGATGATCGACGAACAGGTCGTGCGCGCCGGTCGCCACGACGAAGACGGTGTCACCATCCTGCGGCGTGTGCACTGGACGGATCGAGCGCGCCAGCCCGTCCTGCGCCATCACCGCCAGGCGATTGGCCGAGGCCTTGTCGAGACGGGCGTTGGTGGCGATGACGGCGATGGTCGTGTTGGCGCGCGGGTCGCTGCGTGCGGCATCGGCGGGATCGTGGCTGAGATCGGCGCGATCGTGGCTCACGGCGAGCGACAGGCCGTGCGACGGCGGCGGCAAGCCGCCGAATTCCTTGTTCTGCTCCAGCGGCCAAGCCCAGAATTGCGGCATGTCGCCCATGGTCGTGTAGCCGCGCGCGTTCACGGCCACCAGCGCGCCGACCTGGAGACCCGTCGTGGGATCGATCGCCGAAGCGCTGCCCAGTCCGCCCTTGAGATTGCCGGCCTTGGCGCCGAGGCCGGCGCCGGCATTGCCCAGTGCGAAGTCGCGGGCTGCCTTGCCGGTCGCGGCATAGGCCATTTCGCGATAGGGCGGCCAGTCCCACAGCTTGTCGCCGCCGTTCAGCAGGTCGAACAGGATGGCGGTGGGCACGATCGGCACGACCACGTCGGCGATGGGCACACCGCGGCCGTGCTGGCGCAGCCAGCGCATGACGCCGTCGGTCGACGACAGGCCGAAGGCCGAGCCGCCCGAGAGACAGATCGCATCGATCGCATCGACGCGGCATGACGGATCGAGCAGGTCAGTCTCGCGCGTGCCGGGCGCGCCGCCGCGCACATCGACCGAGGCCACCGACGGCCGCTCGCACAGCACGACGCTGACGCCCGAGCGCAGTCGCTGATCCTCCTCGTTGCCGACCAGGATACCGTCGACGTCGGTGATGAGATTACGAGAGCCGGGGCGAAGCATGTTTGCTACCCACAGCGCCGCCCCACCACCTCACCCTGAGGAGCACCGCGAAGCGGTGCGTCTCGAAGGGTGGGCAACAGTCTTGGTGTTGCCCACCCTTCGAGACGCGCACTTCGTGCGCTCCTCAGGGTGAGGTGGTGGTGATGGTGATGGTGGGGGTGTTTCATCTGCCGCCTCCCATCAATCGAGCTGCAGCGTCAGCGCCTTCAGATAAGCCGTCTCCGGCAGGCCGGGATGCACCGGATGATCGAGCGCAGCGCCGGAGCTGCGCAGGATGCGGCCGGTGCGGCCGGCATCGCGCAGGCCGCGACGGACCTGCTCGGCGAACAACGCCGGGTCGACGAGGTGCGAGCAGGAGGCGACGAAGAAGAAGCCGCCCTTGTTGACGAGAGGTGCGGCCAGCCGCACCAGCTTGCGATAGCCCTGCGCGCCGGTCTTGAGATCCTTGCGGCTTTTCACGAAGGCGGGCGGATCGCAGATCACCACGTCGAAGCGGGTGCCGCTCAGCTTCTCCAGGGCGTCGAACGCCTCGCCCTTCTCGAACGACACGACCTTGTCGACTCCGTTCAGCTCGGCCGCGGCCTTCGCCGAATCGAGCGCCGGCTGCGAACGGTCGATGCACACCACCGACTTCGCGCCACGCACCGCCGCCAGCACGCCGAAACCGCCGGAGTAGCTGTAGACATCGAGCACGCTCGCATCCTTCGCGAGGTCGGCCATGAAGCGTCGGTTGTCGCGCTGGTCGTAGAACCAGCCGGTCTTCTGGCCGCCCGACAGGTCGGCGACGAACTTGGCGCCGTTCTCGACCAGCTCGATCGCCTGCGAGGCATCGCCCTTCACGACCGTCGTGCTGCGCTTGAGGCCTTCGAGCTCGCGCACCGGCGAATCGTTCTTGAGCACGATCGTCCCGGGCGACAATTCGGCGTCCAGCGCCTCGAGCAGCACCGGCGTCAGCAGCTCCATGCCGGCGGTGTTCACCTGCACGACCAGCGCGTCGCCGAAGCGGTCGATGATCGCGCCGGGCAGTCCGTCGGCTTCGGCATGGATCAGGCGGTAGTAGGGAACGCCGATCAGCCGGTCGCGCAACGCCGTGGCCTGGGCAAGTCGCCGGCCGAGGAACAGGGCATCGACCGTGGCCTCGGGATTGGTCGAGAGCACCCGGGCCGCGATCAGCGAATGCGGATTGAAGGTGACCAGCCCCAGCGCCTCGCCGCCCGGCGCACGCAGGGTCGCGAGCGAGCCCGGCGGGATCGCCTTGGCGTCGGCGTCCATCAGGATCTCGTTGGAGAATACCCATGGGTGTCCGGCGCGCACGCGGCGATCCTCGCCGGCCCGCAGGATCACGCTGGGCAATTTCTTCTGTGCCAAAAGACTTACTCTCCTAGAGCGACGCCGTCGCGCCGCGGATCGGCGCCTCCTTGCCAGCCGTCACCGGCCCGCCGCACGCCGGTCAAGCCGCCATCGTGCCGGCGGACTTGTACTTCATCGCCCAGCGCGCGCAAGGCGTCCGCCTGGCCCGCGACGGGCGTGCCGGCCTCGAGCTCGGTGGCGCCGTTCATGTTGATGAGGCGCGGCTGGGCGATCGCCTCCTGCATGGACATGTTCCAGTCCAGCAGGCCGATCACGGCCTGCAGCGTGTCGCCGATGATGCGCGCCCCGCCGGCCGAGCCCAAGGCGGCAAAGAGCTTGCGGTCACGGTCGAGGATGAAGGTCGGCGACATCGACGAACGCGGCCGCTTGCCGGGCTCCACCCGGTTGGCGACCGGCCTGCCGTCGATCTCGGGCGCGACCGAGAAGTCGGTGAGCTCGTTGTTCAGCAAAAAGCCCTTCACCATGATGTGCGAGCCGAACGGCGCCTCGATGGTGGTGGTGAAGGCGACCGCATTGCCCCAACGATCGACGATGGTCATATGGCTGGTGCCGCGCTCGACATAGCCTGGCGGCACGCCGGGGCCGACGACGCCCATGCTGCGGTCGGGCGAGATCAGCTTGCGGCGCTCGGCGAGATAGGCCGGCGACAGCAAGCCGGCCACGGGCACCTGGACGAACGCGGGATCGGCGACGTAGCGATTGCGGTCGGCGAAGGCGAGACGGCTCGCCTCGGCGATGAGATGCAGGGAGCGCACGTCGTCGGGCTTGGCTTTCCATGGCGCGAACGGCTCGAGCAGGCCCAGCACCTGCAGGATGGCGATGCCGCCCGACGAGGGCGGCGGCATGCCGCAGACGATCCATACGCGATAGGGGCCGCATACCGGCTCGCGCTTGATCGGCTTGTAGTCGGCGAGGTCGGCCAGCGACAGCGTGCCCGGCCGCACGTGCCTGTGCACCCGCTCGACCATCTCGCGGGCGATATCGCCTTCATAGAAGGCGCGCGGGCCTTGCTCGGCAATCAGGTGCATGGTGTCGGCGAGGGCCGGATTGACGACCCGCTCGCCCTGCTTCTTGGGCGAGCCGTCCGCATTGAAATAGACCGTGCGGATATCGGGGTCGTCGGTCGGCATGCGCTGCAGCCAGCCCGCCAGCCGCAGCGGCGTCGGGAAGCCGTCGCGCGCCTTGTCGATCGCCGGCTGGAACAGCGTCGCCCACGGCAGCTTGCCGTGCTCCTTGTGCGCCAGCTCCAGCATGGCGACCACGCCGGGCACGCCCACCGAGATGCCGGAGACGACGGCCGCCAGCATGCCGATCGGCTTGCCGTCCGCCCCCAGGAACATGGTGGGCGATGCGCCGGCTGGCGCCGTCTCGCGGCCGTCATAGACCGTGATCGCACCCGTCGCGCCGTCGTAGTGCAGCAGGAAACCGCCGCCACCGATGCCCGAGGCCTGAGGCTCGACGACGCCCAGAACCATCTGCACCGCGATCGCGGCATCGACCGCGGAGCCGCCGCGGCGCAGCACGTCCAGCCCCGCCTCGACGGCCATCGGATTGGCCGCCGCCACCATCGCCTGCGGCGCCGCGTGGCCGGCCGGGCCGAAGCCCAGCAGCGCCAGCGCAACGACGAGCAGACGGCGCAGGATCATGCGCGGCGCGCCACGATGAACAGGCGGCGGAAGGGAAAGAGCGTGATGCCGTCGGCGCGCGTCGGATAGGCCTCGGCCAGGAGCTTGGCATAGGCCTCGTAGAAGGCGGCGCCCTCCTCCCTGGTCAGCGCCTCCATGTAGGGCCTGAGCCCGGTGCCGGCCGTATATTGCGCCACCGGATCCTTGCCGGTCAGCGCCTGCTGGTAGATCGATTCCCAGACTTCCAGGTCCGAGCAGAGCGGCTTCAGCACGTCGTAGTAGCGCGCCGGCTCCCACACCGAGCGGATGCCGCCGACCTTGGCGAGCTTGTCGCGCCAGGGGCCCATCGTCGCCGCCTGCTTCATCAGCGCATGCGAGGGCGCCTCGTGGTTGCGCGGCATCTGGATGGCGAGCTGGCCGCCCGACGGCAGCAGCTTCAGCAGGCCGGGAAAATAATCGATGTGGTTCTCGACCCACTGATAGGCGGCGTTGCTGTAGAGGATTGCCGGCGGCACATCGGGCTTGAACTGCGTGAGATCGCCCTTGGCGAACCTGACGCGCGGATCGGTGGTCTGGCTGCGCGCCTTGGCGAGCATCTCCTCCGACGAATCGACGCCGATGATCGGCGGTCCGGGGAAACGCTCCGCCAGGATGCGGGAAATATTGCCCGCACCGCAGCCGAGGTCATAGATCGCGTGCCCGGGGCGCGCGGCGTTGGCGGGATCGAGCCGGCCCATCAGGTCGAGCGCGGGCCTGAGGCGGGCGTCGACGAACTTCAGATAGAGATTGGCGTCCCATATTGGAGCCTTGAGGGTCGGGGCCTTCACGGTCGGCGCGTTCACGTCACATCTCCTCGAATGCGGCATCGACAGGCACACGATAGGCCGTGGCGATCTTGTTGCCCTTCAGCGCCGCCAGCACGACGGCCATGAATTCCTCGTGCATCTCGTCGGTCATGCCCTTGGCCCGCGCCATGGTGCCGTGCGAGGCGATGCAATAGTCGCACTGATTGGCGATGCTGACCGCGAGATAAACTAATTCCTTGGTGAGCGGATCGAGCTTGCCCGGTGCGAAGGCGGCCTTCATCTCGGCGGCGAACTGCTCCATCACCGCGGGATGTTTTGCCAGCGCCTTCCAGACGTTGTTGATCTGGGCAGGGTCGATATTGCGGCGCTTGGCGATGTCTTCGACGACGGCTTTCGCGCGCGGCGTCATGTCCTTGTATTCGATAAGCCCGGGCATGGAACACTCCCAACAGAGAATACGCGGCCGGCCCGCAACGTCAGTCGACGGCCATGTTGTCGAGCAGCCGCACCGAACCCAGGCGGGCGACGGCGAGGACGCGGCGCGAGCGGCCGTCGACCGGTACGTCGAGCGTTTCGGCGTCGCGCAGCGCGAGATAGTCGACGGCATCGAAGCCGGCCTGCAGCAACCTGGCGCTGCCTTCCTCGACACGCATCGAGCCGCGGGCGACTTCGCTCAGCACTTCGTTCAGCCGGCGCGCAACGGCGAGCTGTTCCGACGCCAGATAGGCATTGCGCGACGACAGGGCGAGGCCGTGATCATCGCGTACCGTCGGCACCGGCAGGATGCGGCAGGGAATGTCGAGATCGCGGGCCATGCGCCGGATCACCAGCAGTTGCTGATAGTCCTTCTCGCCGAAGGCCGCGATGTCGGGCGCGACCTGGATCAGGAGCTTTGCCACCACGGTCGCGACGCCGGCAAAATGTCCCGGCCGGAACGCCGCCTCGAGGTCGGCGACGATCGTGCCCGAGGGAACGACCGTCGTGGCGAAACCGTCGGGATAGATTTCCCCGACGGTCGGCAGGTAGGCGAGGTCGGCGCCGACCTCCCTGAGTCTTTCGAGGTCGAGCGCTTCCTGGCGAGGATACTTGCTGAGATCCTCGTTGGGGCCGAACTGGGTCGGGTTGACGAAGATGCTGACCACGACATGGTCCGCACCCGCCCGGCGCGTTGCGTCCACCAAGGAGAGGTGGCCCGCATGCAGGGCGCCCATGGTCGGAACCAGGCCGACAGCCTTGCCGGCGGCACGCCACCCGGCAACGACCTTGCGCATATCGGCGACACAACGCGAAGTCTGGAGGCTCATTACGCACGCTGATCCTTGAAGACTTGCTCTGGTCCGGTCATGCGGCGCGCCAGGCGCCGTCAGTACATATGCTGGCCGCCATTGATCGACAGCGTCGAGCCGGTGATGAAGCCGGCATCGTCGGCGATCAGGAACATCACGCCGCGCGCGATCTCGTCGGCCTTGCCGAGCCGCCCGACCGGGATCTTGGCGACGATCTTCTCCAGCACGTTGGCGGGCACGGCCGCCACCATGTCGGTCTCGGTGTAGCCCGGTGCGATGGCGTTGACGGTGATGCCCTTCGACGCGCCTTCCTGCGCCAGCGCCTTGGTGAAGCCGTGGATGCCCGACTTGGCAGCGGCGTAGTTGACTTGGCCGTACTGACCGCCCTGGCCGTTGATCGAGCCGATATTGACGATGCGGCCGAAGCCGCGGGTGTTCATGCCTTCCCACACCGCCTTCGACATGTTGAAGCAGGAGCCGAGGTTGGTGTCGATCACCTGGTCCCACATGTCGCGCGTGAGC
>JACPOB010000009.1 GCA_016185145.1 Rhodospirillales bacterium
GCCTTCCTTCTTGGTCCACACGACCTGCGCCAGGTATTCGAGGTTGACCTGGTGGCAGATGCCGGTGCCCGGCGGCACGACGCGGAAATTGTCGAACGCCATCTGGCCCCAGCGCAGGAACTGGTAGCGCTCGAGGTTGCGCTCGTACTCGAGCGCCACGTTGGCCTTGAAGGCGCCGGTGTTGCCGAAATTGTCGACGATCACCGAGTGGTCGATGACGAGATCGACCGGCACCAGCGGGTTGATCTTCTTGGCGTCGCCGCCGAGCTTGCCCATGGCGTCGCGCATGGCGGCGAGGTCGACCACGGCCGGCACGCCGGTGAAGTCCTGCATCAGCACGCGGGCGGGGCGGAAGTTGATCTCCTTGACCGACTTGCCGCCGTTCTTCAGCCAGTCGGCGAAGGCGGCGATATCGGTCTTCTTGACGGTCGTGCCGTCCTCGTGACGGACAAGGTTTTCCAAAAGCACGCGCAGCGAGAACGGCAGGCGGCTGAGGTCGCCGACCTCCTTCTCGACGGCCTTGAGGCTGTAATAGGTATAGCTCCTGTTGCCGACCTTCAGCGTCTTGCGAGCCTTGAAGCTATTGGGATGGGCGGCGGCCATGATGATACTCCTGACGGTCGATCTCGTGCGGGCGGGTGGCAAAATAGGGGCACGGAAGGGCACAGGCAATCGGCGGATGCGGGCGCCGGTCCGTTGTGCCAGATTGCGTGAATGCAGCCGAAAATGGCCCGGATTCTTGCGGCTTTTGCACTGCTCGTGACGGTCTGCGGCGAGGCTTCCGCGCAACGCAACGCCGTCGAAGCCTGGGATTCCTCGGCGCGTGAGTTCGGCCGCCTGCCGGTCGAGCCCAGTCTGCCGTCCGATGCCCGGAATTCGACGCTCGAGGCGCTGAACAAGATCCTGGCGAGCTCCAAGCTCTCGGATTTCGACCGGTCGATCTATCTCAGCATCCGCGCCTACCAGCTCAACCGCCTCGGCCGACAGACCGACAGCCAGAAGGACATCGCCCAGATGGGCAAGGTCCTGCCCTCGAGCTGGCAGCTCGTGCTGTCGAGCACGCTGCCGGAGTTGGCCGGGGGCGGAGATCGCGCGGCGGCGTTGCGCACCCTCGACAGCGCCCTGCAGCAGAAGCCGGGCGATTCGTGGCTGGTGATCGCCCAGGCCCGCGTCTACATGCAGCTCGCCGACTTCCAGCGCGCGCTCGCCCTGCTGAACGAGGCGTTGGCCGGCTCGACCTCGCCCGCCGACCGCCGCACGGCCCTCTACTATCGCGGCCACGCCCATTTCGATCTCGGCCAGTATGCCCAGGCGGCCGACGACTTCGACGCCACGCTGAGCGGCCGCACGACCTTCAGGGCGCGGCTGGGCCCGCTCTTGTGGCGCTACGCCGCGCAGGTTCGCGCCCGCCGCGATGCGCGCAGCCTCCTCGCCCGGGACGTCGCCAACGAGGATCTCAGCGAATGGCCTGCGCCGATCGCCAAGTTCCTGCTGGGCAGGATGCCGGTCGGCGAGCTCGAGGTCGCGGCCGAGACCGACGACGCCGCCAGCCGCACCAACGGCAAGTGCGCCGCCGCGTTCTTCATCGGCATGGATGCCTTGCGCCGCGGCGACAAGCAGCGCGCCCGCGAGCAGCTCCAGCTCACCCAGGCCCGCTGCCCGACGGTGTCCGAGCTGAACTGGGCCGCCGCCGCCGAGCTGAAGCGGCTCTAGGCTGGGGGCGCGCCGAGCGGCGGTGCAATCCGACCACCTCACCCTGAGGAGGCGCGTAGCGCCGTCTCGAAGGGTGGGCAACAGCACGACTGGTCCCCACCCTTCGAGACGCATCGCTTCGCGATGCTCCTGAGGGTGAGGCCGTGTTGGGTCAACGGCCTATGACGCGCCACGAGAGTGGTGCGCCCCCAGCGATCAGCCCACCACCGCCAATGGCGCGATGAAGCGGGTGATTTCGGACAGGACGTACGCCGGCTGCTGCAGGTGCGGGCTGTGGCCGCAGTCCGGCACCAGGCGCGTCTCGCAGTAGCCGCCGACCTTGCCGGCGATGATGCCGAGCTGCAGCTCGCTGCCGTATTCGTCGTCCTCGCCCTGGATCGCCTGCACCGGCACGACGACGCCGGGCAGGCGGCCGTCGGCGTCCATCGGCTCGAAGCCCGGCGCCACCCAGGCGTCGGACCACAGGTGGAAGGCGCCGTCGGTGTTGGCGCCGTGGTACTTCATCAGGCGCCGGCGCAGGTCGCCCGTCGCGAACGCCTCGCGCGCCTTGACGATGCTGTCGACGCAAACCGGCTCGTTGATGGCATGGGCCGCCAGCGTCACCACGGCGCGCAGCGGCTCGGGATCGCGCGCCGCGTAGTTCAGCGCGATGGTGCCGCCGTCGCTGTGCCCGACCAGCACGCAATCCTCGATTCCGAGCGCATCCAGCAGGCGCGGCAGAACCTCGTCGGCCTCGACCTCCATGTAATGCCGCCCGGGATCGGCCGGCCACGGGCTCGAGCCGCCATAGCCGGTGCGGTCGTAGACGAGGCCGGCCGAGCGCGTGGCGTCGCACAGTTTCTGCGGGAAGTCGCGCCACATCTCGATGCAGCCCAGCCCCTCGTGCAGGAACACCAGGGTCGTGCGGTCGAACCCGTCGGTCTGCCGAGGCACGAGGCGGCGCAGCCGCAGGCGGCGGTCGCCGAGGTCCAGAAGGTCGTCTGAAGGTGTCACCGCTGCAAGATGTAGCTGCCGGCGGGCGTCCTGAGAAGGCAAGCCGTGCTAGGATCGAGACAGGGCAACTTGGCGGAAGGAAAGGAGGACCGCACCGATGAGGGTCCTTCTTGTCGAGGACAGCGTCGAGCTCGTGGCTTTGCTGAAGAAGGGCCTGGCGCAGGGCGGCTTCTCCGCCGACGCCGTGCGCACGGCCGCCGACGCCGCCCACGCGCTTGCCACCATGCGCTATGCCGCGATCGTGCTCGACCGCGGCCTGCCCGATGACGATGGCCTGAACCTGCTGCGCGACATGCGCCGGCGCGGCGATCCGACGCCCGTCCTGATGCTGACCGCGCGCGACGGCGTCAGCGACCGCGTCGCCGGCCTGCGCGAGGGTGCCGACGACTACATGGCCAAGCCCTTCGCCATGGAGGAGCTTCTGGCCCGCCTGCAGGCGCTGCTGCGGCGTTCCGACAATCTGCTCGGCCGGCGATTGACCTTCGGCAACGTGGCGCTCGACACCGAGGGCCGCCAGGTGATCATCGACGGCGTGGTGCGTGCCTTCCCGGCGCGCGAGACCGCCGTTCTGGAAATCCTGCTGCGGCGCGGCGGCAACGTAGCGCCCAAGCGCTTGTTCGAGGACCACCTGTTCGGCCTGTCGGGCGACGTCGGCTCCAACGCCGTCGAGGTCTACATCCATCGCCTGCGCAAGATGCTGGCCGAGTCCGGTGCCACGGTGAAGATCCACACGGTGCGCGGCGTCGGCTACCTGATGGCCGAGGAAAGGACCCGGTGACCCGCTTCCGCTCCATCCTCTCGCGGGTCGTGGCGCTGCACATCGTGGCCATTGCCGTCATCTCGATCGTGATGCCGCTGTCGCTCTACTGGCTGCTCAACGAAGCGGCCAACAGCCTGCATCGCGACGCGCTGCGCAGCCAGGCAGTGACCATCAGCGGTTTCCTCAAGCCGCTGGCCAACGGCGTCATGCTCGACATCCCGGCCGAACTGGAGCCGCTCTATGCCGGAAGCTACGGCCTCTATTCCTATGCCGTGCTCGATTCAGAGGGCAAGGTCCTGTTCTCCTCGCGCAACGACGGCACTGCGCTGTTCCCGCCGAAGGACGTGCGTCTCGGCGACTGGGCGATGCGCCGGCGCAGTACGGGCTCGGTGCTGTTCGGCGTCAGCGTGGCGCGCAACATCGACGGCCGCACCTACCTGATCCAAGTGGCGCAGGACCTGTCGCATCGCGACGTCATCATCGACGACATCGTCGCCTCGTTCTTCCCCAGCGTCGCCTGGATCACGTTTCCGCTGCTGCTGGCGCTGCTGCTGATCGATATCCTGATCTTCCGGCGTGCGCTGAAGCCGGTGCGCGAGGCTTCGACCACGGCGGCCACCATCGGTCCGACCAATACCGAGGTTCGGCTGCCCGAGGCGGCGATGCCGACCGAGGTCGTGCCGCTGGTGCACGCCGTCAACCAGGCGCTCGATCGCCTCGAGAGGGGCTTTCGCGCCCAGCGCGACTTCACCGGCGACATGGCGCACGAGCTGCGCACGCCGCTCACCGTCATCCGCGCCCGCGTCGATTCGCTGGAGCCCGGTCCCTTGCGCGACGAGTTGCGCCATGACCTCGAGAACATGACGCGCATCGTCAACCAGGTGCTCGACATCGCCGAACTCGAAAGCTTCATCGTCGCCGGCGATGCCCGCGCCGACCTGCAGGCGGTCTGTGTCGAGGCCGTCGCCTTCATGGCCCCGCTCGCCGTGGGGCAGTCCAAGATGATAGCGCTCAGCGGCAGCGAGGACCCGGTCTGGGTGCACGGCCATTCCGAGGCGCTGTTCCGGGCGGTCCGCAACCTGATCGAGAATGCCATCCGCCACGCCCCAGCCGGCGGATCGGTCGAGGTCGAGGTCTCGGCCGACGGCGCGGTGCACGTGCTCGACGACGGGCCGGGCGTACCCGAGGCCGAGCGCGACTCGATCTTCCAGCGTTTCTGGCGACGCGATCGCACGAAGGCTGAAAGCAGGGGGCTGGGGCTGGCGATCGTCGCCCGCGTCGCCGAAAGCCACGACGGCACCATCACGGTCGAGAACCGGCCGACCGGCGGTGCCGCCTTCACCCTGCGCCTGCGACCGGCATCCGGCTTGACCCCCGCCGTCGGCGGCCGCTTGACCGGTGCAAATTGACTGTGGCTAGCTGCCCATCGGAACGCCATCAAAGCCAATAAATCAACGAAGGCGGTCCCAGGGAGCGAGAGCAGGGGATGACGACGGGAACGGCCGATACCGCGACCGACGCTCGGGACACGTTTCCCAAGCTTCTGGCCGAGCGCGCCCGCACCGGTCCCGACCGGCCGGCCTACCGCGAGAAGGAATACGGGATCTGGCAGAGCCACGACTGGCGCCATGTCGCCGCCGAGGTCCGCCTGCTGGCGGCTGGCCTTGCCGATCTCGGCTTCCGCCGCGGCGATCGGCTGATCGTGGTCGGCGACAACCGCCCGCTGCTCTACTGGTCGATGTGCGCCGCGCAGTCGCTGGGCGGCGTGCCGGTGCCGGTCTACCAGGATTCGGTGGCCGACGAACTCGCCTATGTCGTCGAGCATGCCGGTGCGCGCTTCGCGCTGGCCGAGAACCAGGAGCAGGTCGACAAGCTTCTGGAGATCCAGAAGAAGGTGCCGTCGCTCGAAGTCGTGATGTACCAGGACCCGCGCGGGCTGCGGCACTACGAGGGGCTGTTGTCGAGCGAGCAGGTGCAGGCGCGCGGCGCCAAGCGGCTCGAGGCGACGCCGGATCTCGTCTCCTCCGAGGTCGCCCGCGGCCGCGGCTCGGACGATGCCATCATGCTCTACACCTCGGGCACCACCGGACGGCCCAAGGGCGCGGTGCTGAGCTACGACAATTTGATCTGGGCCGCCAAGGCCGGCGCCGATTTCGACGGCCTGAAGGAAGGCGACGAGCTCCTGTCCTACCTGCCGATGGCATGGGTCGGCGACCACATCTTCTCCTACGCCCAGTGCTATGTCGTCGGCCTGGTGGTGAACTGCCCCGAATCGGCGGCCACGGTGATGACCGATCTGCGCGAGATCGGCCCGACCTATTACTTCGCACCGCCGCGCGTGCTCGAGAACCTGATCACCCAGGTGACGATCCGCATGGAGGATGCGGGGTACGTCAAACGCCGGCTGTTCCACTACTTCATGGCGCTGGCGCGCCGGGTCGGGCCGGCGCTGCTCGACCGCCGGCCGGTGTCGCCGATCGACCGGCTGCTGCATGCATTGGGGAACCTCACGATCTACGGGCCCCTCAAGAACACGCTGGGCATGAGCCGCGTGCGCGTCGCCTACACCGCGGGCGAGGCGGTCGGGCCGGAGATCTTCAACTTCTATCGCGCGCTCGGCGTGAACATGAAGCAGCTCTACGGCCAGACCGAGGCGTCGGTGTTCGTCACCATCCATCCCAACGGCGAGGTCTTCCCCGACACGGTCGGCAAGCCTGTGTCCAATGTCGAGCTCAGGATCGACGACTCGGGCGAAGTGCTCTATCGCAGCCCCGGCGTGTTCAAGGAGTATTTCAAGAACCCGCAGGCGACCAACGACACCAAGACCGGCGACGGCTGGGTTCATACCGGCGACGCCGGCTACCTCGACGAGCGAGGCCACCTGCGCATCATCGACCGCGCCAAGGATGTCGGGAAGCTGAACGACGGCACGCTGTTCGCGCCCAAGTTCATCGAGAACAAGCTGAAGTTCTTCCCGCACATCAACGAGGCGGTGGCGTTCGGGCACGGCCGCGACTTCGTGGCGGCGTTCGTCAACATCGACATGACGGCGGTCGGCGACTGGGCCGAGCGGCGCAACATCGCCTATGCGAGCTACCAGGAGCTGGCCGCGCGCAAGGAGGTCTACGACCTGGTGCAGGGCGAGATCGAGCGGGTGAACCGAGATCTCGCCGGCGATCCGCGCATGGCCGGCGCCCAGATCCGCCGCTTCCTGATCCTGCACAAGGCGCTCGATGCCGACGACGGCGAGCTCACGCGCACCAACAAGGTGCGCCGCGGCTTCATCGGCGAACGCTACAAGCCCCTGGTCGATGCGCTCTACGGCAGCGCCAGGACCGCCCACATCAAGGTCGACGTCACCTTCGAGGACGGCCGCAAGGGCGCGATCGAAGGCGACGTCGAGATCCGCGATCTCGCGCCGCATCCCGGCGTCGGCGGCGCCGTTCCACTCAGGAAGGCGAGCTGATGCTCATGTCCGGACCGCGGGCGTCCCGCCCGCTCATGATCATGATGCGGGCGAGACGCCCGCGGTCCCCATGAGTCGTACGCGTTCCTTCAACGAGGTCCTGCTGTCGGTCGAGAGCATCAGCCTGTCGTTCGGCGGCGTGAAGGCGCTCACCGACATCAGCTTCGACATCGCCAGGGGCGAGATCCGCGCCATCATCGGTCCCAACGGCGCCGGCAAGTCGTCGATGCTGAACTGCATCAACGGCTTCTATCATCCGCAGCAGGGCGCCATCACCTACAAGGGCGTGCGCCGCAGCCGGATGCGCCCGCACGAGGCGGCCGAGCAGGGCATCGCGCGGACCTTCCAGAACATCGCGCTGTTCCGCGGCATGTCGACCCTCGACAACATCATGACGGGACGCAACCTGCGCATGAAGACCGGCCTGCTGTGGCAGGCGCTGCATGTCGGCCCAGCGGCGCGCGAGGAGATCGAGCATCGTCAGGCCGTCGAGAAGATCATCGACTTCCTGGAGATCCAGCACATCCGCAAGGTGCCGGTCGGCCAGCTGCCCTACGGCCTGCAGAAGCGCGTCGAGCTCGGTCGCGCGCTGGCGGCGCAGCCCGAGCTGCTGCTGCTCGACGAGCCGATGGCCGGCATGAACATCGAGGAGAAGCAGGACATGTGCCGCTTCGTGCTCGACGTGAACGACGAGTTCGGCACGACGATCTGCCTGATCGAGCACGACATGGGCGTCGTCATGGACATCTCCGACCGCGTCGTGGTCCTCGATTACGGCCGCAAGATCGGCGACGGCGTGCCCGACGAGATCAAGAGCAACCAGGCGGTGATCGACGCCTATCTCGGGGTGAGTCACTGATGTTGCGATCAGAATCTTCCGGACCGCGCGCATCCTGCGCGCTCATGATCATGAGCGCGCAGGATGCGCGCGGTCCGGAAGAGCATGAGAGGACGCCATGCTAGGCCCCTTCCTGGAAAGGCGCTGGGCTTCGTGCTGATCTTCAAGGCCTCGGGCGTGTTCAACTTCGCCCAGGGCGCGATGGTGCTGTTCGCCGCCCTCACCCTGGCGCGGCTCACCGGCGAGATCGACGGTCGGGAGGTGCATCTCGCCAATTTCGTCATTGCCGCGGCGATCCTCGGCACCGCGCTCGCCTTCATCGGCTGGTACGCCTGGCGCGAGTACGCGATGCGCGGCGGCGGACCCGCCGAGCGTCACCGCATGATCGTGCTGGCCGGCGTCGGCGCGCTGATCGGCGGCGGTGTTGCCTGGTTCTACGGCAAGGGCTCGTGGCCGCTCTGGGTCGCCCTGCCGGCGACGGCCGCGATCATGGGCGTGCTGGCCTATGCCATCGAGCGCCTGGTGCTGCGCCACCTGGTGAACCAGGAAGGCATCATCCTGTTCATGGCGACGCTGGGCATCGCCTACTTCCTCGACGGCTTCGGCCAGACGCTGTGGGGCAGCGACATCTACAAGATCAATCTCGGCCTGCCCAAGGACCCGATCTTCCTGTTCGAGAACGTCTTCGAAGGCGGCCTGCTGGTCGAGCCGGGCGACCTGGTGGCGGCACTCATCGCCGGCCTCCTGGTCGTGGTGCTGGCGATCTTCTTCCAGAAGACGCGCATCGGCCGCGCGCTGCGCGCCGTCGCCGACGATCATGCGGCGGCGCAGTCGGTCGGCATCCCGCTCAACACCATCTGGCTGATCGTCTGGACGGTGGCGGGCTTCGTGGCGCTGGCCGCCGGCGTCATCTGGGGCGCCAAGCTCGGCGTGCAGTTCTCGATCTCGCTGATCGCGCTCAAGGCGCTGCCGGTGCTGATCCTGGGCGGCTTCACCTCGGTGCCGGGCGCCATCGCCGGCGGCCTGATCATCGGCGCCGGCGAGAAGCTTTCCGAGGTCTTCCTGGCGCCCATCCTGGTCAAGCAGTTCGATCTCGCCGGCGGCGGTATCGAGAACTGGTTCGCCTACATGCTGGCGCTGGTCTTCCTGCTGTTCAGGCCGCAGGGCCTGTTCGGCGAACGCATCATAGAACGCGTATGAAGGGGCGGGTCTGACCGATGCTTTACCGCGAGGCCGGCCAGTTCAAGACGACCTACGGGGCCGATCAGCAGATCTTCCCCATCCTGCAGGACCGCGTCTTCGTGGCGGCCGTGATCGCCGCGGCCTTCCTGGTCGTGCCGCTGTTCGCCAGCCAGTACCTCTATACCGAGATCCTGATCCCGTTCCTGATCCTGTCGCTCGCCGCCGTCGGGCTGAACATCCTGGTCGGCTATTGCGGGCAGGTATCGCTCGGAACCGGAGGGTTCATGGCGGTCGGCGCCTATGCCGCCTACAATCTCTGGCTCCGCGTGCCCGAGCTCAACAATCTGGTGATCGTGTTCCTGTTCGGTGGGCTGATGTCGGCTGCGGTCGGCATCCTGTTCGGCCTGCCGTCGCTGCGCATCAAGGGCTTCTACCTCGCCGTCGCCACGCTCGCTTCGCAGTTCTTCCTCGATTGGCTGTTCGCCCGCGTGAAGTGGCTCACCAACTACACGCCGTCGGGCTCGGTCGCGGTCGGCGAGACCACGGCCTTCGGCTGGAAGATCGACACGCCGGTGGAACGCTATCTTTTCATCCTGGCCTTCGTCGTGGTCGCCACGCTCGTCGCCAAGAACCTCGTGCGCGGCCATATCGGCCGCTCGTGGATGGCGATTCGCGACATGGACATCGCCGCCGAGATCATCGGCTTCCGCCCGCTGCGCACCAAGCTTTCCGCCTTCGCGGTCAGCTCGTTCTTCATCGGCATCGCCGGCGCCATGTGGGGATTCCTGCGGCTGGGCTCGTGGGAGCCGCTCGCCTTCGACATCAACCGCAGCTTCCAGATCCTGTTCATGGTGATCATCGGCGGCCTGGGCTCGCTGCTCGGCAGCTTCCTCGGCGCGGCCTTCATCGTCCTGGTGCCGATCCTGCTCAACCAGATGCCGGGCTGGCTCGGCGTCAGGCTCTCGACCGCCATGATCAGCCATCTCGAGTTCATGGTGTTCGGCGCCATGATCATCTTCTTCCTGATCGTCGAACCGCACGGATTGGCGCGGTTGTGGGCCGTCGCCAAGGAGAAACTCAGGCTATGGCCCTTCCCGCATTGACAGTCTTCCCCGGGAGGAAGTGATTTCGACGTCTCGAAATATGTTCTACGTTTGCAACCAAGGACCGCCAGGGAACGGTCCATCTTCTGATGGAGGAAATCGATGGGCATTGGTAAGGGAGCGCTGTCCAAAGCAGCGCTGGTGGGTGCGGCCCTGTTGACGGCCGGCATTGCGACCGGCGCGTCCGCCCAGGGACAGAACGAGCAATTCATCGCCGGCCTGATCTACCGGACCGGCGCCTATGCGCCGAACGGCATTCCGTTCGCCAACGGCATCGCCGACTACTATGCGCTGGTGAATGCGCGCGACGGCGGCATCAACGGCGTGAAGATCGCCTACGAGGAATGCGACACCGCCTACGCCACCGATCGTGGCGTGGAGTGCTACGAGCGCCTCAAGAACAAGGGGCCGACCGGCACCGCCTATGTGGCGCCGCTCAGCACCGGCATCACCTTCGCGCTGACCGAGAAGGCGCCGATCGACAAGATCCCGATCATCTCCATGGGCTACGGCCGCTCGGAGAGCCGCGACGGCAGCGTGTTCAAGTGGAACTTCCCGCTGCTCGGCACCTACTGGTCGGCGGCCGACATCATCATGCAGCACATCGCCAAGAAGGAAGGCGGCTTCGACAAGCTCAAGGGCAAGAAGATCGTGCTGGTCTATCACGACTCGCCCTACGGCAAGGAGCCGATCGCCCTGCTCGAGCAGCGCGCCAAGATGCACGGCTTCGAGTTCACGCCGATGCCGGTCACGCATCCCGGCGTCGAGCAGAAGGCGACCTGGCTGCAGATCCGCCAGAGCCGGCCGGACTACGTCCTGCTGTGGGGCTGGGGCGTGATGAACTCGACCTCGATCAAGGAAGCGGCGGCGGTCGGCTTCCCGCGCGAGAAGATGTACGGCGTGTGGTGGTCGGGCGCCGAGCCCGACGTCCGTCCGGCCGAGGGCGGCGCCAAGGGCTACAACGCCGCCATGCTGCAGCACGGCGCCGGCCAGTTCGCCGTCCACAACGACCTCAAGAAGTATCTCTACGACAAGGGCCTCGGCAATGCGAAGTGGGACGAGACCGGCGAGGTGCTCTACATCCGCGGCCTGATCAACGGCATGCTGGGCGTCGAGTCGATCCGCAAGGCGCAGACCAAGTTCGGCAACAAGCCGTTGACCGGCGAGCAGGTGCGCTGGGGCATCGAGAACCTCGAGATCTCGGCCGCCCGTATCAAGGAGCTGGGCTTCGAGGGCGTGCTGAAGCCCATGAAGGTGAGCTGCTCCGATCACGAGGGCACGCGCGAGGGCCGCATCCAGCAGTGGGACGGCAGCAAGTGGACCGTGATCAGCGAGTGGTACGAGTCGGACGACAAGGTCCTCAAGCCGATGGTCGAGTCGGCCGCCAAGAAGTACGCGGACGAAAAGAAGCTCGAGATCCGCGACTGCTCCAAGGAGTCCTGACCGCCCTTCCCCCCGCAATCGGGGAAAGGCATGAGGGAGGACACTTCAAGCCTCATCACCTCCCCCGTCATACGGGGGAGGCAGGGAGGGGGAAGGCCCCAACCGAGATGCATCAAGTTAAAGATCAGAAATTGGCGAACGCTACCTCCGCTGCTCGCCCCCTCCCTACCCTCCCCCGTATGACGGGGGAGGAGGGCTGAGATGGCCGCACCCGTCATCGACGTGGCCAACATCGAGGTGATCTACAATCACGTCATCCTGGTGCTGAAGGGCGTGTCGCTCACCGTGCCGGAGGGATCGATCGTGGCCCTGCTGGGCGCCAACGGCGCGGGCAAGTCGACGACCTTGAAGTCGATCTCCAACCTGCTGCTGGCCGAGCGCGGCGAGGTCACCAAGGGCCAGATCCATTGCCGCGGCGAGCGCGTCGACGGACTGACGCCCAACGACCTCGTGACGCGCGGCGTCATCCAGGTCATGGAAGGCCGCCACTGCTTCGGCCATCTGACGGTCGAGGAGAATCTGCTGACCGGCGCCTTCATCCACGGCAACAAGCGCCGCCAGATCGCCGACGACCTCGAGAAGGTCTACCACTACTTCCCGCGTCTGAAGGTGCGGCGCGCCAGCCAGGCCGGCTACACCTCGGGCGGCGAGCAGCAGATGACGGCGATCGGCCGGGCGCTGATGAGCCGGCCCAACACCATCCTGCTCGACGAGCCGTCGATGGGGCTGGCGCCGCAGCTCGTCGAGGAGATCTTCGAGATCGTGAAGAACCTCAACGAGCGGGAAAAGGTCTCCATCCTGCTGGCCGAGCAGAACACCAACGTCGCCCTGCGCTACGCCCACTACGGCTACATCCTGGAGAACGGCCGCGTCGTGCTCGACGGCGACGCCGCCTCCTTGCGCGAGAACGAGGACGTGAAGGAGTTCTATCTCGGCATCGGCGGCGAAGGCCGCCGCTCGTTCCGCGACGTCAAGCACTACCGGCGGCGCAAGCGCTGGCTTTAGCGGCACTGAGAAGCGCGAACAGTCAGCCGCCGCCTGATTCAACCCGCCAGCAGGACGTGGATCCATGGGAGAATTTGTCGCCACGGCGTGGTGGGGCGGAAAGGCATGCGGACTCAAGCTTCGCGCCGAGGATCGAGATAAATATCTCGAGCGTGAATGGGGCTCGGTCGACCTTTTCATTCCCGGCGAGCCGCTCCCTGTTGCGGTCAATATCGACAAGCCGTCGATGTGGGAGGGAACGTGTCGGGAACTGATCCACAAAAAGATCAAGGCCTGGTTCATCCGGTCCGGAAAATACCCTTGGCCAAGGGCAGCCCGCCGCGCGTCCGGTTGGTCCAGACCCAGTCCAGGTCGTTCGCCTTGTCGTTCGTCTAAATTTTCAAACCGAGACAGCACCTTTGGCGGCTTGAAGGTCCTGTCCTGGCTGCCTACATGGGTGACGCGAGGCCACGTCCTCCCCCGACACATTGGGCACAAGCCCGGGACGGCCCGGCTCTTTCGAAGGAGAGCCGTCATGGCCTGGGTCTATTTGTCCATCGCTGGAATTCTCGAAATCATCTGGGCTGCCGCGATGAAGCATTCCGAGGGCTTCACGCGGCTTGGGCCGAGCGTCGTCTCCTTGGCGGCGATGGTTGCGAGCGTCGTCCTGCTGTCGATCTCCATGAAGACACTGCCGCTCGGCACGGCCTATTCGATATGGACGGGCATCGGCGCGGCCGGGGCCTTCCTCTTCGGTATCGTCATGCTCGGCGAGCAGGCGAGCGTCGGTCGCATCCTGGCCGCCGCGCTCATCGTGAGCGGGATCGTGCTCATGAAGCTGACGGACACCTCGGCCTGACGGGGTCGCGTTGGAGCGCGATGTGTCCAGGTGGTTCCACCTGGACTCATCGTGCCAGTGCGCGCGAATGCGATCAGACGGAGCCGCGCCCGGTTCCATCTGATCGCATTCCGCTCTAGCTGCGCGCCAGGGTCGCCCACGCCGCAAAGGCAAGCGGCGGCAGCGCGACCAGGTCGGCGATGGCGATGGTGCGCAGCGCGCCTGCCGGATTGCCGTAGAGCGCGTAGAAGCCCAGAAAGCCCACGACGTTGATCGCGGCCGCCAGCAGCGCGGCCGGCCGCACGCCGGGCGCCCAGCTCGCCCACAGGCAGAGGATGCCGACCAGGGCGAGCAGCAGCGCGCGAGGACGCATCAGGACCAACAGCGTCGTGTCACTGGGCGCGATGCCATAGAGCTGCGATAGCGTTTCGGGTACGAAGACCGGCGCGACGGGCATCAGATGAATCGCACCGACGACGGCGAAGGCAAGGGCAGTCCACATGCCGCCGAGCATTGGCGTGTGGCGGGTGTTCGGCAATTACCTCGCAGGTAGAGTGACTTCGGGCCTCCACCGATCTGGATACGACTCCTCGCCTCAACCCCATGGTTTCGGGGCGAGGAGGAGTGGGACATGGTCGGATTCCTGCGCTACTACATCGTGGGAAGCTGATGCACTGGGTCATCCAAGACGATCTGCGCTACGACAGCGGTCTGCGGTTCCTCGCCGAGCACCTGCCGCGGTGGGGAATCCCGCACAGCCTGCATCAGGTCGTCCCGATCATCGGCCAGATCATCCCCGATGTCTCTCCGGAGGGGAATGTGATCGTGATCGGCTCCTACTCGATGCGCCACGTCGCGCGCGAGAAGGGCTGGATGCCCGGCTGTTTCGACGTGGGCCATCTCCAGCACGAGGATTTCCTCGTCGCGTGGAAGCAACACATGTTGAACGCGGACTGCGTGGTCTGTTCGTTGCAGGACGCCCCGCACTACTTCCGCGATCCCTCGTTCGTGCGCCCAGCCAGCGACACCAAGGCGTTCCCAGCCAAGGTCTACGGTCGGGAAGAGTTCATGGAATGGCGCGAGAAGGTCCAGCGGATGGTCGACACCGCCAAGCCCGATGAACGTCTCGACGTGACCATGGGTACGCGTCTGGTGATCTCTCCGCCGCGAGAGATCGCTCAGGAGACCCGATGCTGGATCGTCGACCGCAAGCTGGTGACGGCCTCTGTGTATCGGAGATACGAGACGGTCATCTACGACAGCAACGTGGACGACGACGTACGTGCGTTCGCTCAGTCCATGGCCGAGCAGGTGTGGCAGCCGCATCGTGCCTATGTGGTTGACGTGGGTCGGGTCGGCGACCAGCTGAAGGTCGTCGAAGTCAACACCCTGAACAGTGCCGGCTTCTACGCCGCTGATATGCAGAAGCTGGTCGAAGCAATCGAAACGATGAAGTTTACATGAGCGACGGGTGGAAGAGAATCATCGGCGTCCATCCAGCGCGATGCTGTAGAGCTGCGACAGTGTTTCGGACACGAACACCGGAGCGGCGGGCAGCGAAAGCAAGGGTGGTCCACGTCCCGTCGAGCGTCGCAGAGGCGGCGACCGGCAATTGCCTAGCAAGTAGGGGGCTATTTTAGGTCGAATTGTCCGACAGCTTCATCAGGATGAGGCCGCTCACGATCAGCGCGGCGGCGACGATGCGGCCGAGGCTCGCCTGCTCGCCCAGGATGACGATGCCGAAGAGGAAGGCGCCGGCGGCGCCGATGCCCGTCCATACCGAGTAGGCGGTGCCGAGCGGCAGCGTCTTCATGGAGATCGACAGCAGGACCACGCTCGCGACCATTCCGATGAGGCAGATGATCGTCGGCCAGAGCTTCGTGAAGCCGTCCGAATGCTTCATGGCAGAAGCCCACACGATTTCCAGAAGGCCTGCGACACCCAGATATACCCAAGCCATGTCGGCTCTCCTTACACAGAGCCGGGCCGTCCCGGACAGTTGCCCATCGATCGGTGGAGGATCGTAGCCTCGCGTCGCCGATGTAGGCGGGGGATGCTGCGGCTTCAACCAACCGTGGATCGGCCCTAGAAAAAATCAGGCGGCCTTGCTGTCCGCCGCCCTCTTCGGGATCGGCGGCGCGAAGCGGAAGGCGGCGCCCAGCCGATTCCAGGCGTTGATGTTGGCGACCGCGACGCTGAGCGCAATCACCTCGTCTTCGCTGAAGTGCCGGCGCACGCTCTCGTAGGCTTCGTCCGGCACGCTGCGCCCGTCGAGCCGCGTCAGCGTCTCGGCCCAGGCGAGCGCCGCGCACTCCCTGTCCGAGAAGATGCCGGCCTCGGGCCAGGTCGCCACCAGGTCGAGCTTCTCCTGCGGCAGGCCGAGCCGCCGCGACACGTTGAGATGGATCTGCAGGCAGAAGGCGCAGTTGTTGATCTGCGACACGCGCAGCTTGGCGAGCTCGACGATCGTCTTGTCGAGACCCGACTCCTCGGTGCTCTTGCCCATCGCCAGCAGGGCGGCCTGCGCACCGGGTGCGGTCTTCTGGAAGGTCTCGTAGGAGATGCGGACGTGGGACATGGGCGACTCCAGGATATTCGAGCTCTGATATATGATTGCCTGCATGCTGGCAAGACGGGTCTATGCAACCTATGATAGATTGGCTGAATGGAAATGCAAGCATAGCAAGGATGGGCGATGACCGACAAAACGAGCGCTCTCATCCTTGAGCAACTGCGCGTCCTTCGCATGGACATGGGCGAGCTGCGCGCGGACGTGCGTGACATCAGGGGGGACGCCTGACCTCGCTCGAGGTGTCTGCTGCCAATCTGCATGGCGATTTCGCCGGCCAGTCCGAGCGAATCGACCATATCGAAGGCCGGCTGGAGCGGATCGAGCACCGACTGAGATTGCGGGACGCCTGAGGCGGCGCTGCTTTGGCAAGTGGTTGCCATGGCGGCAAATCGCCGGGCCCTGCAACATGCTGGAAACCCACACGTCGGTGCGACCGGCCCGAGTCGGCTCGATGCAATCGCCTCGCAGGTAGAGCGCCCCTCGCCGTGGCTGTGCAAAAGCAACGAAAGAGCGTGTTGACCTGACCCTCGGGGCCGGCCCCATAAGGCGGCGGTCAGCAAGAACGAGGTGAATTGTGAGCAGCTCGACCGAATTCCTGAACCCGTCCGAAGCCGCCCGACGGCTTGGCATCTCGACCAAGGCTCTGCGGATCTACGAGCAGCGCGGCCTCATCACGCCGATCCGTAGCACGGCAGGATGGCGCGCCTACGGTGCCGACGAGATGTCCCGCGCCACCGACATCGTCGCCTTGCGTGAGCTGGGCTTCAGCCTCGCGGAGATCGCCCGAGTGCTGAAGGGCGATCACCAGGTCCTGGAGCCCGCTTTGGCGGCCCATCAAGCGGCGCTCGAGGGACGACTGCGCGATCTTGGCCAGACGGTGGAGAAGGTTCGCGCGCTCCGAGACGATCTTGGTCGCGGCCAATCGCCGACCGTGGGCGACCTGGCGCGATTGCTGGGGCCTGGCTCCGGACTTCAGATCGCCTTCGACCTTCCCTGGCCGTGGGGCGGCGAGCGGTTCGAGCTGCGCGACATCCGTCCGCTGAACTACATCACCGGTCCGCTGGGCAGCGGCAAGACACGACTGGCGAGGCGCCTGGCCGAGACCCTGCCGGACGCGGCGTTCCTCGGTCTCGAACGGCTATCGGATGGAATCGCGCCGGCCCGGTCGCTGCTCGACGCCGACCCGATCCTCAAGTCGCGCGTCGATCGCGCCCTCGCGCGGCTCGTCGAGAATGGTGCCCGGGCGTCGGAGGCCCTGGTCGCGTTGCTGGTCGGGCTGGAATCGGACGGCCCGTCCATCCTGGTCATCGACATGCTGGAGCAAGGGTTGAACAAGGCTTCCCAGGAGGCGCTGATCGCCGGGCTTCGCCGGCGTGGCCCCGGGGCGCGGCCGCTTTTCGTTCTCACGCGCTCGACCGCCATCCTGGATCTCGATGCCGTCGGCGCCGACGAGGCGATCATCCACTGCCCCGCCAATCACAGCGTGCCGCTTTGCGTCGCGCCTTATCCCGGCGCGCCGGGTTACGAGGCGCTGGCCTCCTGTCTGGCATCGCCCGATGTGCGGGCGCGAACCGAGGGCGTGATTGCGTGGCGGCCGACAGCGTCGGAAAGCCATGATCATTCGTGACGCCTACTAGCCGCGCAGATACAACTTTCGATTGATTGACCGTCACGCGACGCAGGCGTACCAAGAACAAATCATGGCCGTCGATCCGACCAACCTCGTTCTTGAGCATTTGCGTGCACTGCGCTCGGAGTTCGATGGATTCAGGGCGGACATGCGTGACGTCAAAGGCCGTCTGACCTCGGTGGAGGTCTCTGTCGCCAATTTACGTGCCGAAGTGGCTAACCTGCACGGTGACTTTGCTGGTCAGTCGGGTCGCATCGACCGAGTCGAGACCAGACTGGAGCGGATCGAAAATCGACTGAGCCTGCGCGACGCCTGAGGCGGGCGCTGCCTTGGCAAGAGGGCGGCCCGGCGGCTACCGTGCCGCAAAGTCCGAGGGAAGCGCCCATGTCCAAGCACTACGACACGCTGGAAACCCGCACGCCGGCCGAGCGCGAGAAGGCGCTGATGCAGGCCCTGCCGCAGCAGATCGCCCATGCCAAGGCCAACGCCCCGTTCTTCAAGGACTGGCTGAAGGACGTCGATGCCGCCACGGTGACTTCGCGCGAGGCGCTGGCCAGGCTGCCGGTGCTGCGCAAGTCCATGCTGAGCGAGGTGCAGAAGAAGAACCCGCCGATGGGTGGCCTTATAGCCGTCCCCATGAGCAAGGTGCGGCACGTCTTCATGTCGCCCGGCCCGATCTTTGAGATCGACACCGATGAGCCCGACTACTTCCGCGGTGCGCGGGCGATGTACGCCGGCGGGTTCCGGCCGGGTCACGTCGTCTACAACACCTTCTCCTATCACCTGACTCCCGCCGGTATCATGATGGAATCGGCCTTGAGGGCGCTGGGTTGCGCCGTCGTACCGGGTGGTGTCGGCAACACCGAGCTGCAGCTCGACGCCATCGCCGGCATCCGGCCGGATTGCTACGTCGGCACGCCGTCGTTCCTGAAGATCCTGATCGAGAAGGCGGCCGAGCTGAAAAAGGACATCTCCTCGCTGAAGCATGCCTTCGTCGGCGCCGAGGCGCTGCCGCCGTCGCTGCGCCAGATGTTCATCGACAAGGGCATGACCTGCCTGCAGAGCTACGGCACGGCTGACGTCGGCACCATCGCCTACGAATCGGAGGCCATCCAGGGCATGACGGTCGACGAGGGCGTGATCGTCGAGATCGTGCGCCCGGGCACCGGCGATCCGGTGCCCGAGGGCGATGTCGGCGAGGTCGTGGTGACGACCTTCAACCGTGCCTATCCGCTGATCCGCTTCGGCACCGGCGACATGTCGGCGGTGCTGTCGGGCCCCAGCCCCTGCGGGCGCACCAACATGCGCATCAAGGGTTGGATGGGCCGCGCCGACCAGCGCACCAAGGTGCGCGGCATGTTCGTCGATCCGGAACAGATCGCGGAGATTTCCAAGAAGCATCCCGGCCTCGGCCGCCTGCGGCTGGTGATCGACTGGGTCAACCAGGCCGACGTCATGACCCTCAAGGTCGAGGCGCCGTCGCCGTCGGCCGATCTCGAGAAAGCGATGGAAGGCACCATCCGCACCGTGTGCAAGGTCGGCGGCAAGGTCGAGTTCGCCGAGCCCGGCAGCCTGCCCAACGACGGCAAGGTGATCGACGACGTGCGCAAGTACACATGAGCTTCGGACTCTTCCGGACCGCGCGCATCCTGCGCGCTCATGAATCATGAGGCGCGCAGGATGCGCGCGGTCCGGAAAACATGATCCTTCAGTAGCCCTTCGCCGCTGCCCGCACGGCATTGAGGAAGGCGCTGCGCGCGACGAACAGGTCGCGGCCCACCGCGGTGGGCCAGGCCGAATTGAGGACGATCACCAGCCGTTCGTCGGGAATGATGCTGATCGACTGACCGAAGATGCCGGACGCCTGGTAGGCGCCGCCCTGGCCGAGCCACCAGAAATACCCGTAGCCCGCCGGCGGCGCGCCGTCGGTGATCTGGCGTGACGTCGCCTGCGCGATCCATCCGTCAGGCAGGATCTGCCGGCCCTGCGCCACGCCGCCGTCGAGCATGAATTGGCCGATGCGGGCATAGTCGCCCACCGTCATGGACATGCAGCAGCCGCCGCGCTCGTGGCCCGCGATGTCAGTCAACCAAGTCGCGTCGCGCTCCATGCCGTAGGCCTGCCACAGCTTCTCGGAGGCGTACTGCGACAGCGACTTGGCAACCGCATTGGACAAGAGGATGCCGGCAAGATCGGTCTCGCCGGTGTTGTAGTGGAACTTCGTGCCGGGCTCGTTGGCCCGCGGCAGGGCCTTCATGTAGCTCACGATCGGGTTGACGCCGGGCTCCAGGATCGTGCTGCCGGCGCGGGCGACGTCGGAATTGGGATCGGCATAATCCTCGTTCCACTTCACGCCCGAGCTCATGGTCAGCAGGTTGCGCACGGTCACGCCGTCGTAGGCCGAACCCTTGAGCTCGGGGATGTAGGACGTCACCTGATCGTCGACCGACTTGATCTTGCCGTCCTTGATGGCCGCGCCGACCAGCGTGGAGGTGATCGACTTGGTGACCGAGAAGGAGATCCAGCGGTCCTCGGGCTTGCGGCCGAGCCCGTAGCGCTCGAGCAGCACCTTGCCGTCCTTCACCACCATGAGGCCCGAGACGTTGTAGGCCTTCATGTAGTCTTCGACCGTCCAGCTCTTCTCGCCCTGGCTGTAGCTGAGGCTGCCCATGGTGCGGTCCGCCTTTGGCAGCGGACGGACGGTGTCGCCGCGCTTGACCGTCGCGCTGTGATAGACGGTCTCGATCGCGGGATACCACTCGGTCTGCTGCTCGAGCGTCCAGCGCAGGAGGCTGGGCGTCCCGGGCCGGAGGCTCTGCGCGCTTGCCACGCCGGCGGCCAGAACAGCCAGCGCTGCAAACACCCCGATCGTCCTGCGCATGAGCGCCTCCCGTCCAGGCGGACGAGCTTGTCAGGCGACAGGGCGGACGGCAACGCGGCCGCCGGCCGTCAGTTGACGTCGAGCTTCAGCCCTTCCTTGTCGATCACGCCCTTCCACAAGGCGATCTGGGCGTTCACGAACTTGTCGAACTCGGCGGGCGTGCCGTAGGCGGGGAAGCCCGCCATCTGCGCGAACTTCTCCTTGGTCTTGGGATCGTCCAGCCAGGCCTTCATCTGGGCGTTCAACGAGTCGATCACCGGCTTGGGTGTCGCGGACGGCAGGAACACGCCGAACCAGGTCGACACGTCGAACGGCTTCAGCTCGGGCATGGTCTCGCAGATCGGCACGAGCTCGGGCGTGAGCGGATTGCGCTGCGCCGAGGTGATGCCGAGCGCCCGGAGCTTGCCCGCGCGCACGAACTCGATGCTGCTGGTGAGGTTGTCGAAGAAGAACTGGGTCACCCCCGCCATCAGGTCCTGCAGGGCCGGCGCCGCGCCGCGGTAGGGGATGTGCTCGGCCTTGGTGCCGGTGAGCTGAAGGAACCAGGCGCCCGACAGGTGCGGCGACTGGCCGGTGCCGGACGAGGCGTAGGATGCCTTGCCGTTCTGCGCCTTCAGCCAAGCGACGAACTCCGGCACCGTCTTGGCCGGCACCGAGGGATGCACCACCAGCACGTTGGGCGCCGTGATGACACAGGACACCGGCGCCAGGTTCTGCGGCCCGTAGGGCATGTTGCGGTAGAGCGAGTAGGCGATCGACTGCGGGCCGATGTTGCCCATCAGGGCGGTGTAGCCGTCGGCTGGCGCCTTCACGACCTCGGTGGACCCGATCACGCCGCCGGCGCCCGACTTGTTGTCGACCACGCAGGACTGGCCCCAGGCCTGCTGCAGGTACTGGGCCATCAGGCGGGCGACGATGTCGGTCGTGCCACCCGGCGCCGCCGGGACGATGATCTTCACGGTCTGGCTCGGCTTCCACGAGCCGTCGGCGGCGGCGGCACGCGGCAACAGATTGGCCACCGGCAGAATGGTCGCAGCGGCCATGGCCGTGCGGCGGGAAAGCAGGCGTTTCACGGGTTTCCTCGTTGTTCATTAAATATTGTTGAGGTCTCCCGTAACACGCGCGCACTGGCAAATCCGCCACAATTCCCGTATCAATTCGTTGTGCGGATGCCCCCGGTTTCCCCTCGTCCAAATGGGGTCCGCGCCAAGGAGGATATATTGAAGAGACGCACCTTCGTCTCCGGCAGCGCGGCGCTGGCTGCCGCCGGTTTTGCTTCGACCGCCGTCCAGGCGGCGAGCATCAAGCCCTACAGCTGGGATCTCAATCCGCCGACCGACACGCGCGAGAATTTCATCGCCTGGGGCAAGGCCCGCGGCGAGGATCCGGTGTTCCTCGGCCAGCGCTGGGACCGCTTCCAGGCCCTGGTCCGCAACAAGGACATCTGGGGGCAGGCGACCATCCGCGCCTTCCTGCTGACGCCGCGCGAGGAGTTTTCGGCGATCAACCCGGCGATCCACAAGCGCGCCTACGAGCACGCCTTCCTCGATATCGGCTACGGCGTGACCATGTCCGGGCCGCACGTCCAGGGCCGCATGACCAACGTGATCGACGTCAAGCGCGGCGAGAAGGTGCTGGAGATCGGCACCGGGTCGGGCGTGCAGTCGGCCTACATCGCCAACCTGACCGAGAACGCCTACACGATCGAGATCATCGCGCCGCTGGCGGCCCGCACCCGCGGGCTCTACGACAAGCTGATCGAGAAGGGCTACACCGAGTTCAAGCACATCAAGACCAAGGCGGCCGACGGCTACTATGGCTGGGAAGAGGCGGCGCCCTTCGACAAGATCATCGTGACCTGTGGCATCGACCACGTGCCGCCGCCGCTGCTGCAGCAGCTGAAGTCGGGCGGCCTGATGGTGATCCCGGTCGGCCCGCCGGGCGCGCAGCGCGTGCTCAAGGTCACCAAGACCCAGGGCGCCGACGGTTCGATCACCACGAGCCGCGAGGACATCTACGGCGGCAAGATCGTGCCATTCGTGCCCTTCACCAAGATGGAAGGCGACAAGATCGTCGGTACGCATAACCGCTGACGTGCTGATACGGAGCGCGGACCTCCAGGTCCGCTCATGAATGAGTGCGGACCTGGAGGTCCGCACTCCCAATAAGACCGAAACGGAGTCCCCCCTTGACCGTCACGGTCGATCTCGACAATCGCCCGCCGCTTTCCTTCTATCTGTCCGTAGGCCTGGTCGCCGGCAGCATCATTGCGCTGCAGATCGGCATCATGCGCGTGTTCTCCGTCGGCAGCTGGGCGCATTTCGGCTCGCTGGTGGTGAGCCTCGCCATGTTCGGCTTCGGCCTCACCAGCGCCGTGATGTGCGTCGGCAAAGGCTGGTTCGAACGCCACTGGGAAGGCTCGGTCAAGGGCGCGCTGCTGGCCTTCGGGCCGCTGATGGTGGTGTGCAACCTCGCCGCCCAGCAGGTGCCGTTCAACGCCATCTTCCTGGTGTCGGACCCGATGCAGAAGTGGCGCCTGTTCGCCAACTTCGTGCTCTACTTCCTGCCGTTCCTGGCGGGCGCGCTCTATCTCGGCGTCGTCTTCCTCAAGGCGCGCAAGAGCTTCAACCGCGTCTATTTCGCCGATCTCGTCGGTTCGGGCCTGTGCGGTCTCTCCGTGCTGCTCGCCATGTATTACTTCCGCCCGGACGACCTGATCATGGCGCCGTTGCTGTTGTGGCTGGCGGGCGGCATCCTGTGGTTCGTGGCGCTGGGCGACCGGCGCGGCACCCTGGCCATCGTCGTCGTGGCGATCGTGTCGGCCGCCGTGCACTACACGGCGCCGGGCGTGCTCGGCATCCCCAAGCTCGCGGTGTCGGACTACAAGGGCGTCAGCTACGCCCGCAAGTTCCCCGACAACCAGCGCACCTACGAGCGCGCCTCGCCGTTCGGTTACCTCGAGGTCTACTCCAGCTCCTACCTGCACTTCGCGCCGGGCCTGTCGGACAACGCCGCGTTCAATCTGAAGAAGATGCCGTCGAACGCCTATCTCGGCCTCTATATCGATTCCGAAGGGCCGTCGGGCATCATCAAGGACCTGCCGGCCGACGAGACGGCGTACTTCAAGTACCTGCCGATGGTGTACCCCTACCTGCTCAAGAAGGACCCGAACACCTTCGTCGTGCAGTTCGGCGGCGGCATCTCGACCGCGGTGGCGCTGAAGTCGGGCTCCGAGCACGTCACCGTGGCCGAGGGCAATCCCGCCATCCTGACGGCGTTCCGCGAGGACAAGGGCCTGCGCGACTTCACCGGCGACATCCTGAACAACCCCAAGGTCTCCGTCATCGATTATGACGGCCGCCTCTATCTCGCTCACACCAAGAACCGCTACGACATCATCGACCTGTCGCTGGCCGATTCGGCCGGGCTGTCGAGCCCGGGCGGCTTCTCCATCGTCGAGAAGTATTCCTATAGCCGCGAGGCGATGAGCGCCTACATGCGCGCGCTGAAGCCGGGCGGCATCCTGTCGGTGACGCTGTGGAACAAGGAAGAGCCGCCCAAGTCGGTGCTGAAGCTCTACGCCACCATGGTGGCCGCGGCGCGTGACGTCGAAGGCGCCGACGTTGCCAAGGATTTCTACGTCGCCTCGGCATACCTCTCGACCGCGACCGTGCTGTTCAAGCGAGGCGGCTTCACGCCCGAGGAGATCGAGCAGCTCAACGCCCACACCAAGGCGATGTCCTTCGATGCCATCTACTATCCGGGCATCAAGGTCGACACAGCCGACCTGAAGCAGATCCTGCAGGACTATCACGACCAGTTCTTCTTTGCCGGCGCGCCGGCCGATCCGACCGCCCCGGCCGAGACCGAGCCCAACGACAAGCCGCCGCCGGGCCTGGAGACGACGACCACCGACGGCAAGACCGAGGTCAAGGATGACGGACCGCCGACACCGCGCGTGCCCGCCACCGTGCTCGGCCGGCTGGCCTGGCACTATCTGATCAACGGCGGCTGGGAGAAGGTGGCGGACGAATATGTCTTCGACAGCCGAGTGCTGACCAACCACCAGCCCTACTTCGCCGCCTACATCAAGGTGAAGGACCTCTTGAAGTTCACCGACCGGCTCGAGCTGGTGCAGGACGAGTGGGGCTATCTGCTCTTGTGGGCGACGCTCGGCATCGCCGCCGTCTTCGCCCTCACGCTGGTGCTGTTCCCGCTGATCTTCGGCTGGCGCACCATCTTCAGCCGCTATCCCGGCAAGTTCGGGACGATGATCTATTTCCTCTGCCTGGGGCTGGGCTACATCATCGTCGAGGTGGGCATGATCTCCCACTTCATCCTGGCGCTTTCCAACGCCACGGTGTCGGCCTCGGTGCTGATCACCGGCATGCTGGTCTTCTCCGGCATCGGCAGCTTCTTCTCCGAGCGCTTCCTTCTCGGTGATCGGCGCCGCCCTGGTGCCGATCGTGGCGACGAGCTTCGGCCTCCCCGCCGTGGTGCTGGTCGGCGCCGTCGCCTATCTCGTGGCCCTGCCGGCGTTCTTCTCTGTGCTGATGCCGCTCAAGCCCCAGGTGATGGGAGCGGGGCGGCCTGCGGCGGCGTGAAGCGGCGGGCGCTGCTGCTGGGGGCCCTGCTGATGCCGACCGCTGCGCATGCCCGCCCGTCGAAGAGGAAGCCGCCGAAGCAGGCGGTCCCGAAGTCGGCGGCGACGCCCAAGCCGTTCGGGCCGCAGCCGCTGAAGGAGGGCAAGACCCAGCTCGTCGCCTTCAACGCCTCGGCCTTCCCCTATCGCAGCATAGTTCCCGGCAGCAACAAGCCGTTCCTCGACGTGAAGAACGGCAAGCAGCGCGGACACACGAGCCTGCGCGGCGACGTCTACTGGGAACAGCCGACCTACAGCGACCGCCGCTCCCTGCTCTATCTGCCGGCGGGCTTCGATCCGCAGCGCCCGGTGCTGATCGCGCTCTATTTCCACGGCCAGGGCGCCACGTTGGAGCGCGATGTCATGGCGCGCCAGGCCGTGCCGCGGCAGATCGCCGAGTCGGGCCAGAACGTCGCCCTGGTGGCGCCGCAGCTTGCGGTCGACGCCGCCGATTCCAGCGCCGGCAACTTCTGGAAGCCGGGCCATTTCGCGTCCTATGTCGACGAGGCGGCCGAGCGCCTGATGCGGCTGTACGGCGACCGCGCCGCCGGCCGGCAGCTCAACCTGGCGCCGGTGGTGATCGTGGCCTACAGCGGCGGCTACCTGTCGGCGGCCTACGCCCTCGACCGCGGCGGCGCCAGCCATCGGGTCAAGGGCACGATCCTGCTGGATGCGCTCTATGGCGACGAGGACAAGTATGCGGCCTGGATGGCTGCCCGCCGGCGGCAGGCCTTCCTGCTGAGCGCCTACACCGATTCCACCAAGGACGAGAATGCGGCCCTGCAAGGCCTGCTCGACAAAAGGCGCGTGGCTTATGCCAGGGCGCTGCCGTCGGCCCTCAATCCCGGCACCGTGGCTTTCGTGCCGTGCGGCGGGCTCGACATGCATGGCGATTTTGTTACGCGCGCGTGGCGGCCCGATCCCCTGAAAGCCGCACTGGCCATGATTCCCGGTTACGCGCTGGTTCGTGATAAGAAGAGCGCATGAGCGATCCCCTGCGCCAGGAACTTCTGGACATCTTCGTCGGCCGCGCCACCAGACGCTACGGCTTGAGCGCGATCAACCAGCTGCAGCACGCGCTGCAGTCCGCGGCCCATGCCGAGGCCGACGACGCGCCGTCCGCCACCGTGCTCGCCTCGCTGCTGCACGACGTCGGCCATATGATCCATCAGCTCGGCGAGGATCCGGCCTCGCGCGGCGTCGACGACGTGCACGAGGAGCTGGGTGCGAAGTGGCTCGCCGAGCGCTTCGGACCCGCGGTCAGCGAGCCCGTCCGCCTGCATGTCGCCGCCAAGCGCTATCTCTGCACGGTCGAGTCGGATTACTTCGGCAAGCTCGCGCCCGATTCGGTGCGCAGCCTGAAGCTGCAGGGTGGGCTGATGTCGGCGGACGAGATCGAGGTCTTCCGCGCCAATCCGCATCATGCCGAGGCCGTCCGCCTGCGCCGCTACGACGAGGCCGCCAAGGACCCGCGCGCTAAAACGCCGGACTTCGACCACTACCTGCGCCACGTCGCGACCTGCCGCCTCTGATCATGATCGGACGCAAAGACGTCGAGGCCGCCTGGGGCCTCATCCGACCGCATGTCCGCCGTACCCCGGTGATCGAACTGCCGGCCGGATCGCTCGGCTTCGGCTCAGTGTCGGCGCTGAAGCTCGAATCGCTGCAGGTCAGCGGCACATTCAAGGGCCGCGGTGCCTTCCACAAGCTCCTGGCCTCCAAGGTGCCGCCGGCGGGCATCATCGCGGCCTCGGGCGGCAACCACGGCGTGGCGGCGGCCTATGCCGCGCGGGTGCTTGGCCACAAGGCCGAGATCTTCGTTCCGACCATTTCGTCGCCTGCGAAGGTGGCGCGCCTCAAGAGCTACGGCGCCATCGTCCACCAGATCGGTGCCGTCTATGCCGAGGCGCGGGCGGCATCGGAGAAGCGCGCGGCCGAAACCGGCGCGCTCATGGTCCAGGCCTACGAGGATCCCGTGGTGTTCGCCGGCGCCGGCAGCGTCGCGCTGGAATTCGCCGAGCAGGCGACGTTCGACACCCTGCTCGTGGCGGTGGGCGGCGGCGGCTTGATCGCCGGCTGCGCCGCGGCGATCGGCGAGGGCACGAAGATCGTTGCCGTTGAGACTGAAGGCACGCCGACGCTGCACGAAGCATTGCGTGCGGGTCGTCCGGTCGATGTGAAGATCTCCGGTATCGCCGCCGACGCGCTTGGTGCGAGCCGCATCGGCGTGCCGAATTTCGAGGTCGCAGCCAAGCTGGTGCGCGAGTCCGTGCTGGTGAGCGACGACGCCGTGCGCAAGGCACAGCGCGCCCTGTGGGAGGAACTGCATGTGGTCGCCGAGCCCTCCGGCGCGACCGGCCTCGCCGCCTTGATGGCCGGCGCCTATCGTCCGGCACCGGGCGAACGCGTGGCCACGCTGATCTGCGGCGCCAACACCGAGCCGGGGTCGGTGGTCTAGCCACCATGCGCCGGCGCCTGTCCGCGCGGCTGCTGATCCTCGACCAGGTGGGCCGGGTCCTGCTGTTCCGCTTCGTCTACAAGCGCGGACCGTTGGCCGGCCAGGATTTCTGGGGCACGCCGGGCGGCGGCGTCGAGGACGGCGAGACGCTGGAGCAGGCGGCCCTGCGCGAGCTGGTCGAGGAAACCGGCTTGCGGCGCGAGAGCGTCGGTCCGGAGGTTGCCCGCCGCGAAGTCGCGCTGCAGCTGCCCGACGGCGAGCACGTCGTGCAGGACGAGCGCTTCTTCGTGGTCCGCGTCAGCGACAACGCGCTGTCGAGGGACGACTGGACCGACCTGGAACGCGAGGTCATGGTCGAGCATCGCTGGTGGTCATTGGACGAACTGTCGCGGACCGACGCGACGGTGTGGCCCGAGAACCTGCGCGAGATGATTGAAGCCGTGGCGCAGGGTTGACAGTCGAAAGAACTGAAGTTATATTAATCGTCCCGCTTGCCCGCAGGCGGCGTCGCTCTATGCATCGTTCATCCGAAATCCATCGCGTACGGCAGGCGCCGTGCCGGCTTTTCCTGTGTTCGAAAACCAATTGCGAAACTTGCATAACTGTCCGAATTCGCCCGGGAGCCCATTGGTAGTAGGTCGGCTTCCGAGGCAACGCTACGACCTCTGTCGGAAACGTCGGGAATACCGGAAACTCCTTGGCGATGACGGCATTGCATGCACTTGGCCCTCGTCGCGCCGCGACGAGGAATGCTTATTGTCGTTTCTGTCGCTGTTCAGGCGACAGCACTCGGCCGCCGCGCCTTGGCGACCGTCGGTGTGGCGCGCGCCGCAGTGGCTGTGATTATCGGCTATGCGCCGGTTCATGATAAGCCTGACGCGCCATGCGGCTCGCATTCGTCGACAACATCCGTTGGACCATGATCCTTCTGGTGTTGAGCATGCACGCCAGCGACACCTACAGCCCGTTCGGCAGTTGGTACTACACCGATCGCGGCGAGCCCGGCTTCGGCACCGTCCTCGCTTTCGGCCTTTACCAGACCTTCCTGCAGGCCTTCTTCATGGCCCTGCTCTTTTTCATCGCGGGCTACTTCGCGGCGCCGGCCTTCGATCGAAAAGGGCTGGTGCGCTTCAGTCGTGACCGTCTCCTGCGGCTGGGCGTACCGACGCTTCTCTACATGCTCGTGATCGGTCCGCTCACGCAGTATTTCCTGTCGAGGACGTGGGGCACCGGCGGCTTCGCCCATCAATGGCTCATCCATCTTCGCGATGGCGAATGGCTGTCCGAGACCGGACCGATGTGGTTCTGCGCTTTCCTTCTCGCCCTGTCGCTGGCCTACGCCCTCTTGCGTCAGGCCTGGCCGGAGCTGACCCGACGACAGTCGGCCGGCCGGACGGCTGGGCTATCTCCTGCTTCGTCGCCGGCATGGCGTTGGCGACATTCCTGGTGCGCATCGCCGTGCCCGAGACCGTCTCGATCCTCAACATGCACCCTGGTGATTTTCCGCAGTACATCCTGATGTTTGCCGCCGGCGTCCTCGCCTATCGCGGGCGTTGGCTCGACCGGGTGCCGCGCCGCCTTGCGTCGCGTTGGGCTGCCGGCGCTTTGCTGCTGTCGCTGCCGCTGCTCGTCCTGCTGGTCGTCGCGGGCGGCGCGCTGGACCACGACACGGCGCGATACAGCGGCGGCTTCAACCTCGTCAGCGCCGGCAAGTCCTTCTGGGAAGCTTTGGTGTGCATCGGCATGAGCTTCGCGATCGTCGCCCTCTATCGCCGATATTTCGACCGGCAGGGGCGGTCGGCGAAGTTCCTTTCGGACAATGCCTTCGCCGTCTACCTGTTTCACCCGCCGGTGATCATCGCGCTCGCCGTCGCGCTTCACTCGGTCGCCGCGCCGGCGCTCGTCAAGGCCGCGCTGCTGACGGTGGCGGCGGCCATCGTGACCTTCTCGCTGTCCGCCCTGGTGTTCCGACGGCTTCCCGGCCTCGGCCGGATTCTCTAGGTCATGCGCAGGCGGCGCTAACGCGTGACGCTGGTCACCACGGCGCGGTTGGCCCGGTTGCCGTCGCTGTAGTCGTAGCGGATGGCGAACTTGTCGGCCGGCGAAATCCACCAGCGCGACACCGAACGTTGTCCGGCGGGTCCTTGCTCCTGCATCTCGATCAGGAACGTGTCGATCATGGCGTCGCCGGGGCCCGTGCGCTTCTCGGCGCGCACCACGCTCAGGATGTAGTGCCAGGTCTTGCCGCCGGTGCTGAAGTCGGCCTCGATCTTCTTGCCGACGGCGAGCGGCCACAGCCGTTCCGGCCGGAGCGCGTTGATGTAGGCGGTGGTATCGCTGCCGTCGGGCGAGGGGTTGTCGAACAGCAGCGCGCGCAGCCTGTAGGGCTTCCCGCCCACGATCTCCATGGTGCAGTCCACGCCGTCGCGGCCCTTGGCCACCACCTTGGTGCCGCTGTCGTAGGTGAAGGTCGTGCCCGGGTCGGGGCAGGTGAAGTCCATGGTCTGGGCATTGGCCGCGGCCGAGGAGACAAGGGCGGCTGCGAGAGCCGCGGCGAAGCGCATCGTCATTCGGCCGGCATCATAGCCAACCTCCCCTAGCTTGCCAGCCAGACATCGTGCCAGCTCGCAGCCAGGAAGTTGGGATCGTTGGAATGGTTCTGTACCCGCGTGCTGGCGAGGGTGATCGACTCCAGCTCGACCAATGGCAGGAGCGGGGCCTCGACCGTGGCGAGCTTCTGGAACTCGACGACCAGCGCCTTGCGTTCGGCGGGATCGGTCTCGGTCTTGATCCTCTCGACCAGGGCATCGACCTCGTCGGTATGGAAGCCCGAGGCGTTGCAGAAAGGCATGCCCTTCCTGATACCGGCCGAGGTGAAGTACTGCGTGGTCGCCGGCACCGGCTCCGACGGATTGGCCTGGTTGGAGATCGCCAGGTCGAAGTCGTAGTCGGTGTAGATGCGCTTGAGCGAGGTCGATCGGTCGGGGACGGTGAGGTTGACGTCCACGCCGATATCCTCGAGCCCCTGCTCGACGATGGCGCCGATCTTGCCGTTCTCGGGAAACCAGCCGGCGGCCACCAGGTCCAGCGTGAAACGTTTGCCGCGAGTCTTCTTGGGATAGCCCGCCGCGTCGAGCAGGGCTGCCGCCTTCTTGGGGTCGAAGGCGGTGCTGAAGGTGTCGGGCGTGAAGAAGGTGCTGTTGGGCGAGTAGATCGGGCTCGTGCCCGGCCGCGCATGGCCGTAGTAGACGGTCTTGGCGATCAAGGTGCGGTCGACCGCGAAGAACATCGCCTGCCGTACCTCGCGCTTGGCGAAGATCGGGTTGCGCATGTTGCACTCCAGCGTGGTCGACCACACGGCCTCCTCGTACCCCTTGGTCGTGGCGACGAACCTGGTCGTCGCGGTGAGCCGCCTGAGCTCGGCCGGCGGCACCGGATTGAGCACGCCGATATGGATCTCACCGGCTTCCAGGGCGGCGGTACGGCCAGCCGGATCGCGCACGTAGCGGATGATCAGCCGGTCGAGGTAGGGCGTGTCGCGGCGCCAGTAGCTCTCGTTTCTGACGAACTCGATGTGGTCGCCGCGCGCCCACTCCTTGAACTTCCACGGGCCGGTGCCGATCGGCGCATTGTTGGCCGGATTGGTGAGCGGATCGCCGCCGGCATAGACGTGCTTGGGCACGATGTAGTTCGCCGGACCGGACAGCAGCGAGGCGAAGAAGAATTCCGGCACGGGCTTGTTGAAGCTCACCACGACAGTGTCGGCGTCGGGCGCGGCGACGTCTGCGAGGTCTGTCAGCGTCGCGGCGGCGGCATGCTTCTTCCAGATCTCGTCGATCGAATAGACGACGTCATCCGCAGTCATGTTCTTGCCGTCGTGGAACGTCACGCCCTTGCGGACCTTGACGGTGTAGGACTTGAAGTCGGCAGCGGGCTTCCACGCCTCGGCGAGTTCGCCTTGGAACTCGCCGTCCATGCGGCGGCTGGCCAGGCGCTCGAGGATCTTGGACGAGGAGAAGGTGGGCGACGGGCCGCCACCCGACGGGACGTAGCAGGCCTGCGGCTCGCCGCCGCCCCAGGTCGCGACCAGCGTGCCGCCGCGCCTCGGCGTCTCCTGGGCAAGTGCGGCCTTGCCGACGAGGCCGGCCGTCAGGAGGCCGGCCCCGAACGCGCGACGCGAAACACCGGTCACCGTGCTTGCCATGGCCCGGATTAAAGGCCCAGGGCTGTGGCTTTATGCGGGCAGCGTCGAATAGGTCGCGCGGCCGACCGCCAAAAGGGCCTTCTGCTCGTTGAACACGTCGACATCGACCACGCCCACGCTCTTGCCGGCGCGGCGCACCTTCGCGGTGATTATGAGCCCGGTCTTGATGGCGGGCCGGAGATAATCGACACGGAAATTGATGGTCGGCAGGCCGCGGCGCAGCGCCATGATCAGCGCATAGTCGCCGACCGTGTCGATGATCGCCGCCAGCGGGCCGCCGTGCCACTGGCCGGTGCCCTTGCCGCGCTCGAACTCCGGCCGCATGGCGCAGCTCATGGTGATCTGCTCGTTGGCCGGATCGGTTTCGGTGACCTTCAGGCCGAGGAAGGCGATGAAGGGCGAGTTGTCGAGCATCTGCTGCAGCTCGTCCTTGGTCAGGGGAACGACCTTGTCGCTCATGGCGCCACCACGACCTTGCCGAACACCTCGCGGTCCTCGATGACGCGCAACGCCTCCCGGGCTTCCGTCAGAGGGAAGACCTTGTCGATCAGCACTTTCAGCTTGCCGGCCTGCACCAGCCTCAAAAGCTCCTCGATGTCCGAGCGCATCCAGCCGTTGGAACCCAGCACCTTCAACTCGAAGGTCCAGATGAAGCGGATGTCCTCCTTGGGATCGAAGCCAGCGGTGGCGCCGCAGGTCAGCAGGCGGCCGCCGACCTTCAGCACCTTCAGCGACTTCACCCAGGTATCGCCGCCGGTGTAGTTCACCACCACGTCGATGCCGCGGTCGGTGCCGGCGCCGCGCCGCGTCGGCTTGCCGTAGAGCTCGTAGACCTCCTTCTGGAAGTCGTGCGTGATGTAGTTGATGGTCTTGTCGGCGCCGAGCTCCATCAGGCGCTTGGCCTTGGCGTCGGTGCCGGCGCAGGCGACGACCTCGGCGCCGGCGAGCTTGGCGAGCTGCAGGCAGCACACGCCGACGCCGCCCGAGGCGCCCAGGATCAGCACCCTCTCGCCCTTCGCGACATGGCCGTTGGTGGTCATCATGCGCAGCGCCGTGCCGTAGGCCACGGGCAGCGCCGCGGCATCGGCGAAGCTCACGCCGTCGGGGATCCTGACGAGCTGGTGCGCCCGCGCCTTGCAGAGCTCGGCCAGGCCGCCATGCACCGTCTCGCCCATCAGCCCGCCTTCGACGCGGTTGATGGGGTCGACCAGCACGCGGTCGCCCTTCTTCCAGCCGGTGACGCCGGGGCCGACCTCGGCGATCTCGCCCGCGACATCGAGGCCCATGATGGCCGGCATCGGCACCTTGATGCCGGGCATGCCGCGGCGGGTGAAGACGTCGTGGTAGTTCAGCGAGGAGGCCTTGACCGCCACGATCACGTCGCCCTCGCCGGGCGTGGGATCGGGGAAGCCGGTCTCGAAGACGAGGCGGTCAGGCCCGCCATGCTCGCGGACGACGGCGGCTTTCATTCTCGGGATTCTCCTCCGGTTGGGATCTGTGTGGCGAGTTGGCGCTTGTCGATCTTGTTGGTGCCGGCAAGCGGCATCTCGTCGATGAAAAAGACCTGGCGCGGGTGCTGATAGGCCGGCGCGTTGGCGAGCGCGTAGCTCTTGACCGCCTGCTCGTCGAGTTCCGCGCCGCCGGCGCGCACGACGAAGGCGATCGGCTTGTGGCCTTTCAGCTCGTCGGGGATCGGGATCACGGCCGCCTGGTGGATGCCGGGATGGCGCTCCAGCATCTTCTCGACCTCGCCGGGATAGATGTTCTCGCCGCCGCACACGAACATGTCGTCGACGCGGCCGACGAAATAGAAGAAGCCGTCCTTGTCGCGGCGGAACACGTCGTTGGTGCGGTAATAGCCGTCCGGCGTCATCGCCTTGGCAGTGGCCTCGGGCAGCTTGTGGTAATGCGTCATCAGCGCGCCGCACTTCATCTCGAGCGCGCCTTCATCTCCGACTTCCTCGCCGTCGCGCACCAGGCGCAGCTGCACCTCGGGATGCGGATAGCCGGTCGACAGCTCGGGTTGCGGGATGCCGGCTGGATGGGGGCCGAACACGACGGGGCCGGCCTCGGTGGTGCCGTAGCCGTTGCCGATCGCGGCCTTGGGGAACACCGCGCGCACCTGGTCGATCAGCGACTGGGTGATGGGCGCCGAGCCCATGCGCACGGCCTCGACCGCCGAGAGATCGTTGCTCGCCAGAAGGTCCTTCTCGCGCAGCATCATGGCGATCATGGTCGGCACCGAAGTCAGGAACTGAACGCGATGGCGCGCGGCGGCCTCGATGTAGCCCTTGGTGGTGAATTGCGGCAGCAGGACGATGGTGTCGCCCTGGTTCAGCGTGGTCTGGCACATGGCGAGACCGTTCATGTGATAGAGCGGCGCGGCCACCAGCGAACGCTGGCCCTGCGGCACCGGCCGCCGAACGCGCTGGCTGATCGCCCAGAGGTGCGAGTAGTGCGACAGGACCACGCCCTTGGGCCGCCCGGTCGAGCCCGAGGTGTAGAGGAACATCGCCGGTTCCTCGGGCTGCATCGCGAGCGGCGTGAACGGGCCCTCATCGAGAAGCGATCCGAAGTCCTTGTCGAAGGAGATCTTGGGCACATTGTCCGGCGCCAGCTTCAATCGCGTATCGTCGCCGATCACCAGCCTGGCGTCGCAGTCGCCGACGATGTAGGCGACAGTCTCGGCCGGCAGCTTGTAGTTCACCGGCACCGACACGAGCCCGGCCTGCATGGTGCCGAGGAAGGTGAGCAGGAACTCGGCGCGGTTGGCCGACAGGATGGCGACGCGGTCGCCGCGTTTCAGTCCGCGCTTCAGGAGCCCGCGCGCCACCGCGCCGCTCAGGCGGAAGATATCGTCATAGGTATAGGAGCGCTCGCTGCCGTTGCCGCCGGCGTCGATCAGCGCCAGCGACTCGCGCGGCACGTCGCGCGAGATCGCATCACCCTGGTTGTCCTGTGTGATGCTCACCATGGCGGCCTATTCGACGAACTCCAGCACGGCGTTCATTGCCTGCCTGGCCGGCACGACCAGCCGGCCGGATGTCTGCGTGACGCCTGCGATCTTGCCTTCCTGCAGCGCTTGGCCTGCCTTGGCGACCGAGACGGTACGGAAGGTGAGGCCGGCCATGTAGGCCTTGCGCCCTTCGGGATCGGGCACGGCATCGCCGAACTGCGATCTCAGCTCGGCCTCGGTGACGATGTCGAAGCGCGAATTGGCGACCACCACGCTCTTGCCGCCCTTGATGTCGCGCACAGCCTCGACGCCGAACATGTCGGCGTAGAGCTTGGCGCCGGCCGCCGGATCGGGTTCGACGATCAGGGCGCGCACGACGGCGACCGTGCCGTTGGCGTGATGGCGCCACTCGTCGCGCCACACCAGGTCGCGCGTGAAGTGATGGCAGTAGTAGATCCGGCCATAGGGCACGACGCCGGCCTTCATGCGCACGGTGCGGAAGCGCGCATCGTGCTCCTTGCCCGCGACCTTGACCGGCCGCGTGAACTCGACCGGCGGATCGACCGGCACGCCGACCTTGGCAAGCGATTCATAGGTGGCGGCGGAGTCCTCGGAGCCGAACACCAAGCCGTTCAGGCCGGATGAATAGGTGAGGAGGTCCAGACGGCCGGTCGTTGCGCCCTTCGGCACCGCGATGAGCTCGAGATAGTCGGTGCCGAACATGGCGAGATGGTTGATCGAGCCCAGCGAATGGTAGCCGCGCTCGGTGAGCGTGAAGCCCAGGCGCCGATAGATATCGGCCGCGCGATCCATGTCGTCGCGCGCATTGATGACCACGTGATCGAGCGTTGCCGCCGGTAATGTCATGCTGAACCCCTCTCGCCTCCCGGCGTGATGCATCTTGCCACGTCGGGCACGCACCATGAATTCTCATATTTCAGTGAATCCGCGTCGTAAGCGGAAGTTGCTTCCAAAATTCCTCGTCTTGCGAGAATGAAACTCCAAGATTGCAGCCCCATTCAACAAGCATCTCTGCTGGCCTGCATTTTGCTGCGTCTTTATCTGCTGGGCGCAGATTCCCTCCATACGGACAGGACCATGACATGACAGCAAAATTCCGCATGACGCGTCGCGCCAGCTTGGGCGGAGCTGCGGCCCTGGCGCTCGCCGGCGGCCGGGCGTGGGCGCAGGCACCGGCACCGGTGCCGAAGAAGGGCGGCACGCTCACCTTCATGCAGAACAGCGAACCGCAGACCTTGGTGGCGCTGACCACGGTGGCGACGCCGGCGCTCACCGTCAGCGCCAAGGTCACTGAAGGCCTGCTGGAGTACGACTACGACATCAAGCCCAGGCCGCAGCTGGCGACCGAATGGTCAATCAGCCCCGATGGCAAGACCTACACCTTCAAGCTCCGCCCCAACGTGAAATTCCACGACGGCAAGCCCTTCACCTCGGCCGACGTCGCCTACTCGATCCAGCTCCTGAAGACGGTCCATCCGCGCGGCCGCAACACTTTCGCCAACGTCACCGAGGTCAAGACGCCCGATCCGCTGACCGCCGTCATCGAGCTGTCCAAGCCCGCGCCCTACCTGATCAAGGCGTTGACGGCGGCCGAGGCGCCGATGATGCCGAGGCACATCTACGAAGGCACCGATCCGCTGGCCAATCCCAACGGCAATGCGCCAATCGGCACCGGGCCCTACAAGTTCAAGGAGTGGGTGCGCGGCAGCCACATCATCTACGAGCGCAATCCCGACTACTGGGATGCCCCCAAGCCCTACATCGACCGCATGGTGTGCAAGTTCCTGCCCGATCCAGGCGCACGCTCGATCGCCTTCGAGAACAGCTCGGCCGACATCGGCTATCGCACGCCGGTGGCGCTGTCGGATCTCGAGCGGCTGAAGAAGATCCCGACACTGCGCTTCGAGACCAAGGGCACCAGCTACTCGTATAACGTCTCGACCTTGCAGTTCAATCTCGACAGCCAGTTCTTCAAGAACCTGAAGGTGCGCCAGGCCGTGGCGCACGCGATCGACCGCGAGATGCTGATCAAGACCGTGGCCTACGGCTATGGCACGGTTTGCTATTCGCCGATCGCGCCGGGGTTGAAGGAGTTCCACGATCCGACGCCCAGCCCCTACAAGCTCGACCTCAAGAAGGCCGAGGCGCTGCTCGACGAAGCGGGCTTCCAGCGCGGGGCCAACAAGGTTCGGTTCAAGGTGCCGCTCGACTACAATCCGATCGGCGACGAGAGCCGCCGCGCCTGCGAGTTCCTGCGGTCGGCGCTGGGCCGTATCGGCATCGCCGTCGAGGTCCGCGCCGCCGATCCGTCGGCCTTCGTCAAGCGCGTCTATACCGACCGCGAGTTCGACTTCACCTTCAACGGCCATTCCAACCTGTTCGATCCGACCGTGGGCGTGCAGCGCATCTATTGGTCGAAGAACTTCAAGAAGGGCGTGCCGTTCTCCAATGGCTCGCACTACGACAATCCCAAGGTCGACGCGCTGCTCGAGGGGGCGGCGGTCGAGAACGATCCGGCGAAGCGCAAGCAGATGTTCATCGACTTCCAGCGCATCATCGCCGAGGAGGTACCCGACATTCCGCTCTATTCGCCGCTCTACCTCACCATCCACAATGTCCGCGTGCACGACCATTCGCTGACCGCCGACGGTGTCGAGGCCAACATGGCCTCGGTGTGGCTGGATGTGTAGCTCTTCCGGACCGCGGTGCATGCCGGGCCGACGATTCTCGGCATCATCGTGCTCGACTTCCTGCTGCTGCAGCTGATGCCGGGCGATGCCGCGGACGTCATCGCTTCGGAGTCGGGCGTCGCCACCGCCGAGACCATGGCGGCGCTGCGCGAGCGCTTCGGACTCGACCAGCCGGTGCTGACCCAGCTCGTGAACTTCCTGAGCCATTTGGCGCAGTTCGATCTCGGCTTCTCGCCACGCTACAACATGCCGGTCCTCGACATGATCATGACGCGACTGCCCGGCACCGTGCTGCTGATGGTGACGGCGCTGTCGCTGGCGCTGCTGCTCGGCATCGTCGTCGGTTCGGTGATGGCGGCGTGGGCCGGTCGCTGGCCCGATCGCGTGCTGTCGGTCGTGGTGTTGCTGTTCTATTCCATGCCCGGCTTCTGGGTCGGGCTGATGGCGGTCGTGCTGTTCTCGGTCAAGCTGGGCTGGCTGCCCAGCGACGGCAGCATGACGGTTGGCGCCAATCTCACCGGCTTCGCCTTCGTCGTCGACCGCGCCCAGCATCTGGTCCTGCCGGCGCTGGCGCTCGCCTCGTTCTTCGTCGCCGTCTACGCCCGGCTGGTGCGCGCCTCGATGCTGGAGGTGCAGCGCCAGGATTTCATGCGCACCGCCCAGGCCAAAGGCTTGCATCCGTTCTTCATCCAGCTTCGTCATGCGCTCCGGAATGCGCTGATCCCCGTCACCACGGTGGCCGGCATGCATCTCGGCAATCTGCTGGGCGGCGCCGTCGTGATCGAGACCCTGTTCGGCTGGCCGGGCATGGGCCGGCTGGCGTTGGAGGCCGTGCTGGCGCGCGACTTCTCCGTGCTGCTGGGCGTCCTGCTGCTGTCCTCGCTGCTGGTGATCATCGCCAACATGGTGATCGATCTGCTGCATGCCTGGCTTGACCCGCGCATCGGGGCCGCCTGATGAGCGTGCAGGCCGAGAAGCTCGTCCAGAAGGCCGTCGATGTCGGCAACCGCGCCGCGCCGCGCAAGGGCCGCCGGCTGCGCGCCTTCCTGCGCAACCCGACCTTCGTGGCGGGCGTGGTCATCCTGTCGTTCTTCGTGCTGGTGGCGTTGTTCGCCGATCTGCTGTGCCCCGGCGATCCGCTCGACATGGTCGGTCCGCCGGTCCTGTGGCCGGGCGAGAATCCGGAGTTTCCGCTCGGCACGGATTCGCTTGGCCGCGACGTGCTGGCGGGCCTGGTGCACGGCACGCGCGCCTCGCTGCTGGTCGGCCTGTCGGCTGCCGCCATCGGGCTCGCCATCGGCATGGTCGTGGGAGCGGTCGCGGGCTTCTTCTCGGGTTGGGTCGACACGCTCCTGATGCGCGTCGTCGAGCTGTTCCAGACGACACCCACCTTCCTGCTGGTCGTCGTGATCGTGGCGATCGGCGAGCCCACCATGCAGACCATCGCGCTCGCCATCGGCATCGCCTCCTGGCCGACCGTGGCGCGATTGGTGCGCGCGCAGTTCCGTTCCCTGCGCGAGGCCGATTTCGTCATGGCGGCGCGCAGCCTGGGCTACTCCAACCTGCGCATCATCGCCCAGGAGATCCTGCCCAACGCCTTGCCGCCGGTGATCGTCGCGGCCTCTGTCATGATCGCCAACGCCATTCTCACCGAGGCGGGCCTGTCATTCCTCAACATGCGCGATCCCAACCTGGTGAGCTGGGGCGGCATGATCGGCGCCGGCCGCGACCTGCTGCGTACGGCCTGGTTCCTGACCGCGCTGCCCGGCGTCGCCATCGCCGCCGCCGTCCTGTCGCTCAACCTGGTGGGCGACGGGCTGAACGAAATCCTCAATCCGCGGTCGGATCCATGAGCTTGTTGGCGGTCGAGAGCCTCTCCGTGGCTTTCCCAGGCCACGTCGCCGTGCGTGAGGTGAGCTTCGCCATCGAGCCCGGCGAGACGCTGGCATTGGTGGGCGAATCGGGTTGCGGCAAGTCGGTGACGGCCTTCTCGGTGATGCGCCTGCTGCCGGCCAACGCCCGCGTCGTCTCGGGTCGCCTGCTGTTCGCCGGCGTCGACCTGATGCAGGCTTCGCCGGCCGAGATGCGCGAGATCCGTGGCAAGCAGGTCTCGCTGATCCAGCAGGAGCCGATGACCTCGCTGAACCCGGTCCTGTCGATCGGCGCGCAGATCGGTGAGGTGATCCGCCGCCACGAAAAGGTGTCGCGCCGCGCCGCGCGGGCGCGCGGCATCGAGCTGCTCGACCTGGTGAGCATCCCTGACGCCCATCGCCGCATCGACGACTACCCGCACAACCTGAGCGGCGGCATGCGCCAGCGCGTCATGATCGCCATGGCCGTGGCCTGCGGGCCCAAGCTCCTGATCGCCGACGAGCCGACGACGGCGCTCGACGTCACCACGCAGGCGCAGGTGCTCGATCTGCTCGACGATCTGCGCCGGCGGCTGTCGATGGCGGTGCTGTTGATCACCCATGATCTCGGCGTGGTGGCGCAATGGGCCGACCGCATCTGCGTCATGTATGCCGGCCGCATCGTCGAGCAATCGGCCATCCGGCCATTTTTCGCCAAGCCGATGCATCCCTATTCGCGCGGGCTGCTCGGCGCGCGCGTCGATGTCGATGCCGACGAGCACTATTCGGCGAGCCGATTGAGCGAGATTCCCGGCAGCGTGGGCTCGGCGGCGGGCGAGGCGGGCTGCCCGTTCGCGCCGCGATGCCCGATCGTCGAGGCATCGTGCCGCGCCGCGCCGCCCGCCCTGCTCGCCTTCGAAGCCGGCCGACGCGTCGCCTGCCCTGTATCGTTGGAGGCCGCCCCTCATGGCTGAGACGCTGCTCTCGGTGCGAGACCTCCACACCCGCTATGCCGTCGGCAAGCAGGTGCTGCGCGCGGTCGACGGCGTGTCCTTCGAGGTCGAGCGCGGCGAAACCGTGGGACTGGTGGGCGAGTCGGGCTGCGGCAAGAGCACGCTCGGCAAGACCATCCTGCGCCTGGTGCCCTCGGCCGAGGGGGCGATCGTGCTCGACGGCACCGACATCACGCGGCTGGGCGATACGGCGATGGCGCCGCACCGCCGGCGGTTGCAGATGATCTTTCAGGATCCGTTCGGCTCGCTCAATCCGCGCCAGACCATTCGCACCGTGCTCGACACGGCGCTGAAGGTCCATCGCCAGGGCGACCGCGCTGAGCGCGAGAGGCGCATGGCCGAGATCGTGGCGCGGGTCGGTCTGCCGGCCGATGCTCTCGACCGCTTCCCGCACGAATTCTCCGGCGGCCAGCGCCAGCGCATCGGCATCGCCCGCGCCCTGGTCCTGCGGCCGGCGCTGATCGTCTGCGACGAGCCGGTGTCGGCGCTCGACGTCTCGATCCAGGCGCAGATCCTCAATCTGCTGGTCGATCTCAAGCGTGATCTCGGGCTTTCCTACCTGTTCATCTCCCACGACCTTTCGGTGGTGCGCTACTTCGCCGACCGCGTGCTGGTCATGTATCTCGGCCGCATCGTGGAAAGCGCCTCGCACGCCACCTTGTGGCGCGACCCCAGGCACCCCTACACCAAGGCGCTGTTCGCCGCCGTGCCCTCGACGGACCCGACGCACAAGCGTGGTGCGCCTCCCATCAAGGGCGAGCTCACCACCGACCTGGCGTCGGGTTGCCGTTTCTGCTCGCGCTGCCCCGCGGCGACCGATCGTTGTCGTAGCGAAGAGCCGTTGTTGCGTTCCGTTGGAGAAGGACATCATGCCGCCTGCCACTTCGCCTGAAGCCGTCCGCCTCGCGGTCGATATCGGCGGCACCTTCACCGACGTGGTGCTGGAGACGCCCGATGCGCGCTTCTCCGCAAAAGTGCTGACCACCAAGGCGGCGCCCGAAGAAGGCGTGCTCGACGGCATGCTGCGCGCGCTCAGGCTCGCAGGGATGGCGCCGGCCGAGGTCGGCCTGATCGTGCACGGCACGACGCTGGCCACCAACGCCATCATCGAGCGCAAGGGCGCCAGGACCGCCCTGGTCACCACCAGGGGCTTCCGCGATTCCATCGAGATGGCGCAGGAGAACCGCTTCGAGCAGTACGACATCTTCATCGAGAAGCCCGAACCGCTGGTGCCGCGCACCCTGCGCTTCACCGTGCCCGAGCGTGTCGACGCCAAGGGCGGCGTGCGGCTGGCGCTCGACGAGCAGGCAGTGGCCGAGCTCGCCGTCACCCTGAAGAAGGAAGGCATCGAGGCCATCGCCGTGGGCTTCCTGCACAGCTACGCCAATCCCGCGCATGAGCGTCGGGCCGGCGAGATCCTGGCGGTGGCGCTGCCCGGCGTGCGTATCTCGCTGTCCTGCGAGGTCTGCCCCGAGGTCCGAGAATACGAGCGTTTCTCGACGACCTGCGCCAACGCCTATGTGCAGCCGCTGATGGCGCGCTACCTCGAGAACCTGCGCAACCGCATCGCCGCCGCGGGCTTCGGCTGCCCGGTGCTGCTGATGACCTCGGGCGGCGGGCTGACCACGCTGGAGACGGCGGCGCGCTTTCCCATCCGTCTGGTCGAATCGGGCCCGGCTGGCGGCGTTATCCTCTCGACCTGGATTGCCGAGCGCTTCGGCATCGACCGCATCCTCTCCTTCGACATGGGCGGCACAACCGCCAAGATCTGCATCATCGACGACGGCAAGCCGATGGCCTCGCGCAGCTTCGAGGTCGATCGCCGCTACCGCTTCATGAAAGGCAGCGGGCTGCCAGTGCGCATCCCGGTGATCGAGATGGTCGAGATCGGCGCCGGAGGCGGTTCGCTGGCCGGCGTCGACGAGATGAAGCGCATCACCGTCGGGCCCGAGAGCGCCGGCTCCGATCCCGGCCCGGCCTGCTATCGCCTGGGCGGCACGCGGCCCGCCGTGACCGACGCCAATGTCGTGCTGGGCCGCATCGATCCCGACCGCTTCGCCGGCGGCTCGATCACCCTCGATGCCGCGCTGAGCCGCGGCGCCGTCGATGCCCATGTCGGCGCGCCGCTCGAGCTCGACACGACGCTCGCCGCTTTCGGCGTCTCCGAGGTCGTCGAGGAGAACATGGCCAATGCCGCGCGGGTGCACGCCGTCGAGCGCGGCGCCGAGCTCGAGGGCCGCACCCTGATCGCCTTCGGCGGCGGCGCGCCGCTGCATGCCGCGCGGCTTGCCGAGAAGCTCGGCATCGCCGACGTGCTGATCCCGGCCAGCGCCGGCGTCGGCTCGGCGGTGGGCTTCCTGCGCGCACCGATCGCCTTCGAAGTGGTGCGCAGCCGATTCGTGCGGCTGGGCGGCTTCGATGCTGTCGCGGTCAACACCATGTTCGCCGAGATGGAGAAGGAGGCGACCGACGTGGTGAAGCTTGGCGCGCCGCCCTCGGCCAAGATCACGGTCAGCCGCAGCGCCGACATGCGCTATGCCGGGCAGGGTCACGAGATCCTGGTCGAGCTGCCTGATGGGCCGTTCACGCCGGCCTCGGTCGCCGAGCTGCGCAAGCGCTTCGAGGCAGGCTACCGCGCCCTGTTCAGCCGCGTCGTGCCCGGCGTCGATGTCGAGGTCACCGGCTGGATCCTGAAGGCGGAGACGCCGGCGCCGGGACGCCAGGCGGAGCGCGGAGTTCCAGGTCCGCACATGCGCGCACCTGCAACTCCGCGCTCCGATGAAAGCAGAAATCTCTTCGATCCGATGCTGCGCGACTACATGTCCGTGCCGGTCTACCAGCGCAAGACGCTGAAGGCCGGACAGGTCCTGCAGGGGCCCGCCGTCATCGCCGAGGACGAGACCACTCGTCACCTCGGGCTTCGTGGCGGCACTCGATCCGTCCGGCGCCATTCGTCTCACCGCCAAGACCGCCGTCCTGCAGGAGGCCGCCCAATGAGAGCCAACCATCCGCTGAGCCGCATCGAATACCAAGTGATGTGGAACCGCCTGATCTCCGTCGTCGAGGAGCAGGCCCAGACGCTGGTGCGCACCGCCTTCGGCACGGCCACGCGCGAGGCGGGTGACCTGTCGGCCGGCGTCTACGACACCCAGGGCCGCATGCTGGCCCAGGCCGTCACCGGCACGCCGGGCCACGTCAACTCGATGGCGATGAGCGTCGGCTACGTGCTCGACAAGGTGCCGCTCGCCAGGATGAACGACGGCGACGCCTTCATCGTCAACGATCCCTGGCAGGGCACGGGCCATCTCAACGACATCGTCATCGTCACGCCGACCTTCCGGCGCGGCACGGCGGTCGGCCTGTTCGCCTGCACGCTGCATGTGGTCGATATCGGCGGCCGCGGCATCATGGGCGCGGCGCAGCAGGTCTACGAGGAGGGGCTTTACCTGCCCATCACCAAGATCGTCGACCGCGGCGAGATGAACCAGTGGCTGATCGACATCATCGCCGCCAACGTGCGCGAGCCGGTGCAGGTGATCGGCGACATCTACTCGGAGATTTCCAGCAACGAGGTCGGCGGCAAGCGCCTGGTCGCCATGATGGACGAATTCGGTCTGGAGCATCTCGACGACCTCGCCAAGCACATCCTCGACCATTCACGCGAGGCGAGCCTCGCCGCCATCAACCGGCTGCCGCACGGCATCTATCACAACGCGATGACGGTCGACGGCATCAACGGCAAGTCGATGGAGATCAAGGCCAAGCTCACCATCGGGCCCGACGGCATCGACGTCGATTTCGCCGGCTCGCCCGGCATGGTGCAGATGGGCATCAACGTGCCGCTCTGCTACACCGAGGCCTATACCTCGTTCGGCGTGAAGTGCATCGTGGCGCCGCACGTGCCCAACAATGCCGCCTCGCTCGCGACCATCCGCGTGACGGCACCGGAAGGCTGCATCCTGAACGCCAAGCATCCCGCGCCGGTCGCGGCGCGCAGCATCATCGGCCAGATGCTGCCTGACGTGGTGTTCGGCTGCCTGCAGCAGGCGATGCCCGACGGCGTGCCGGCCGAGGGCACGTCATGCCTGTGGAACGTGCGCTTGATGGGCGGCATGGGCCGCGTCGACGGCGATCCCGCGGTGCTGCAGAAGGCCACTCCATTCAACGTCACCTCGTTCCATTCCGGCGGCACCGGCGCGCGTCCCAAGCTCGACGGGCTGTCGGCCACCGCCTTCCCGAGCGGCGTTCGCAACGTGCCGATCGAGATCACCGAGACCATCGCGCCGGTGCTGGTGTGGTCCAAGGAGTACCGCACCGACTCCGGCGGCGCCGGCGAGTATCGCGGCGGCCTGGGCCAGGTCATGGAGGTCGAGAGCGCCGAGGACATGCCGTTCGGCATCTCGACCAGCTTCGACCGCGTCGTCTATCCGCCGCGCGGCCGCGCCGGCGGTCAGGCCGGCATGACCGGGCGGGTCGAGCTGGTTTCCGGCAAGACCCTGCCGCCCAAGGCGCATTCTTCCATCCCGGTCGGCGAGCGGCTGCGCGTCAGCATGCCGGGCGGCGGCGGTTATGGCGATCCCCGGAAGCGGCCGGCGGCCAAGGTCGCCGACGACGTGGCGCGTGGACTGGTCTCGATCGAGAAGGCGCGCGAGCTCTACGGTGTGGCGGTCACGCCGGCCTTCGAGATCGACGAAACGGAGACGGCGAAGCTCAGGACTGCTGTCGCTGCGGAGTAGGATCGGCCCGATGGTTCATTGCTACTCGGGCTTGATGCCCTTTTCGCGGATGATGACACCCCAGCGTACCGATTCCGACTTCACGAATGCGGCGAATGTCGCTTGGCGGTTGCCGATCGCCTCGGCGCCCAGCGCCGCCATCTGCTCCTCCACCGGCTTGGCCCGCAGCACGGCGGTGAGGGCAGCGTGCAGCTTGCCGGCGATCTCGTCGGGCGTGCCCTTGGGCAAAAAGATGCCGTTCCAGCCGGCCATTTCGTAATCCGGCACGCCCGCTTCCGCTATGGTCGGCAGGTCGGGCGCCAGCGGCGAGCGCTTGCGGCTGGTGATGGCGAGCGCGCGCAGCTTGCCGTCCTTCACCATCGGCAGGGTGCCGGGCACGTTCTCGATCATGAAGGCGATCTGGCCGGCCACGAGGTCGGCCAGCGCCGGTGCGCCGCCCTTGTAGGGCACGTGCACGGCATTGATGCCGGTCATCGACTTCAAGAGCTCGGTTGCCAGGAACGGCGTGGTGCCGATGCCGCCCGAGCCGTAGTTCAGCTTGCCCGGATTGGCCTTGGCGTAGGCCAGAAACTCCTTCACCGACGTCACCGGCAGCGAGGGATGCACCACCAGCATCAGCGGCGCGGAGTTCACCATCGTCACCGGCACGAGGTCGGTGAGCGGGTCGAACGTCATCCTGGCGTAGAGATAGGGGGCCACCGTCAGCGCGGTGTTGGCCATCAGCATGGTGTAGCCGTCGGGTGCCGCCTTGGCGACGATCTCGGCGCCGACATTGCCGCCGGCGCCCGGCTTGTTGTCGACGACCACCTGCTGGCCGATCTTCTCGCCGAGATGCTGGGCGACGATGCGCGCCATGATGTCGAGCACGCCGGCTCCGGCCGCGAAAGGCACGACGTAGCGGATGGGACGGCTCGGCCAGCCCTGCGCGAAAGCCGGAACGGCGGTGAACAACGCACCTGCGAGCGCACTGCGGCGGGTGATGGTCATGCCGGACTCTTACTTGCCGTCGTTGAGCTCGGCAACGCGGGCCAGCATGAATTCGCCGGCCCGTTCGGCAAAGTCGAGCAGCGTCCTCAGCTCCTCGCGGCTGTAGCCGGCGAGAAGCGCATGCATGGATTCTTCCATGGGCGCGAACAAGGCGCCGATCGGTGCGATCCTGTCGTCGCGTACCCGCACCAGCACCTTGCGCCGGTCATGGGCGTCGGCTACGCGCTCGACCAGGCCCTGGCGTTCGAGCCGGTCGATCAGGCCGGTGACGGCGCCGCTGGTGAGCCCTGTGCGGCGCGCGATGTCGCCCGCCGTCGACGGCCCGTTCAGCAGGATGAGATCGAGGCATTCGAGGTCGCTCGAATTGATGCCGACCCTCTTGGCGATCGCCTGGCCATGCAGGACCCCGGCCGCCGAAGAGCGGCGCATCGCCAGCATGAGGCGGCCGATGAGCGCCTCCTTGCTGTCCTGGTTTGGTTTTCGGTTGGCCATGTCTCTTGGTCGCCAAGATAATGGTCCTGGCGACAAAGGAAAGCACCGGCGCGGTCAGCTGTTCTCGTTCGACAGCACGTCGCCGAACAGTTTCCAGGTCTCGCCGTCGAAGCGGGCGAGCTGGACCGACTGGATGGGATAGAAGTCCGTCGGGCTGGTGTTGATCTTGATGCCCGGCAGCAGGATAGGCACCACGAGGTCCTTCATGCTGGCCGCCTGCTTCATCAGGTTCGCGCGGGTGAGGTTGTCGCCGCACGCGGTGAGGCAGTATCGCATCGTCGACGACACCGAGTAGGCATAAGTGTAGGAGGCATCCGCCATGTTGCCTTGCGGGATGTACTTCTCCATCCACGCCTTCCACTCGAGGAAGTCCGGCGCATTGGCCCATTGCGGATCGGTCGGGTCCTTCAGGTAGGCCGCGGTGATGATGTCCTTGCTGTTCTCGAGCCCGGCGGGCTTCAAGGTCGAGGCCACCGAGGCCGCGACGTTGGCGAGGTAGTGCTTGGGTTTCCAGCCGAGGTCGGCCACCTTGCGGATCGCCTGGGCCGCGGCCTTGGGCGCTGCATCGTTGAAGAAGACGTCGGCGCCGGAATCCTTCAGCTGGATGATCTGGCTGTCGACCGTGGGATCGGTGACCTCGTAGCTCACCGTCTTGATCAGGAACTTGTCCTTGTTCTTGCCGAAGCCCGCCTGGAAGCCGTGCAGGTAGTCCTTACCGGAATCGTCGTTCTGGTAGAGCATGGCCACCTTGGCGTTGGGATGGTTGGCCATGATGTGCTTGGCGTAGATCGCCGCCTCGGTCGCGTAGTCGGGCTGCCAACCCATGGTCCATGGGAACTCCTTGGGCATGCCCCACTTGGAGGCGCCGGTGGCGACGAAGAGCTGCGGCACCTTCTTCTGGTTCAGGTACTTCTGCACCACGGTGTTGGTGGGCGTGCCGAGCAATTGGTAAATCGCGAACACTTGGTCGTCCTCGACGAGCTTGCGCACCATCTCGACGGTCTTGGGCGGCTGGAAGCCGTCGTCGTAAGTGATGAAGTTGACCTTGCGGCCGTTCACGCCGCCCTGGTCGTTGACCATGTTCCAGTAGGCGGTGATGCCCTTGCCGATCACGCCATAGGCCGAGAGCGGCCCCGAGTAGGGATTGGTGTGGCCGAGCTTGATCTCCTTGTCGCTGACGCCGGGATCGTATTTCTTTTGCGCCCGCACGATGTTCGGCGCCGCCAGAGCGAACGCCGATGCGGACGCAACCAGCGTCCGCCGATTGATCTTCGTCATCTGTTTCCTCCTCGACCGCCCCGTTGCTCGGAGTCGTGCCGGGAGTGTAGAGCACAATCCGTCCAGCTGGCATCAGCTGGACGGATTGTGCCCGGTGCAACAAGCATCGCCGGTGCGCGCGAATCCGACCCGATGGAACCGCATGCGGTTCCATCGGGTCGGATTCCGCTCTAGTGCCTCAGAGGGCTTCGGGCGACGTGAAGGGCAGGCCCAGCGCCTCGGCCACAGGTCGGCAGGTCACCTTTCCCTCATGCACGTTGAGGCCATTGCGCAGATGCGCATCCTCTGCAATCGCCTTGCGCCAGCCCTTGTCGGCCAGCGCCAGTGCGAAGGGCAGGGTGGCGTTGTTCAAGGCGAAGGTGGAAGTGCGCGCCACCGCACCCGGCATGTTGGTGACGCAGTAGTGGATGACGCCTTCCTCGACATAGGTCGGGTCGGAATGCGAGGTCGGCTTCGACGTCTCGCAGCAGCCGCCCTGGTCGATGGCGATGTCGACGATGACGCTGTTGGGCTTCATCGACGTGACCATCTCGCGCGTGACCAGCTTCGGTGCGGCGGCCCCCGGCACCAGCACGGCGCCAACCAGAAGGTCGGCCCGGCGCAGGATGGCGGAGAGCGCATCGCGCGTGGAGAAGATGGTGCGCAGGCCGGGGAATTGCGCCGCCAGCCGCCGCAGCACCTCGGCCGAGCGGTCGACCACGAACACCGTGGCGCCCATGCCCAGTGCGATGGTGGCAGCGTGCGTGCCCGACACGCCGCCGCCCAGCACCACGACCTCGGCCGGCGGCACGCCCGGCACGCCGCCTAGAAGCACGCCGCGCCCGCCGGCGGCACGCTCGAGGTAGTGCGCGCCGACCTGCGGCGCCAGCCTGCCGGCCACCTCGGACATCGGCGTCAGCAGCGGCAGCGTTCCCGTGGGCGAGGTGACGGTCTCGTAGGCGATGGCGGTGACGCCGCTCTTCAGCAGGCCCTCGGTCTGGGCGCGATCCGGCGCGAGATGCAGATAGGTGAACAGCAGCTGGCCGCGGCGCAGCCGCCCGCGCTCGGCCGCCAGCGGCTCCTTCACCTTCACGATCATCTCGCTCTGGGCGAAGACCTCTTCAGCGGTGGCGACGATGCGCGCGCCGGCGGCGACGTACTGGTCGTCGGTCAGCCCCGACCCCAGGCCGGCGCCGCGCTCGACCATGACATCGTGGCCGTGATGCACCAGCTCGGCGACCGACGAGGGCACCAGCCCGACGCGATCCTCGTGATCCTTGATTTCCTTGGGAACGCCGACGTGCATCTTTGTTCTCGGTTCTCAGAGCATGTGGCCCGCGCGCTCGGCCTTGGTGCGCAGGTAGTTCTCGTTGTGCCCGTTGGCCGGGAAGGAATGGGCGACCCGTTCGGCCACCTCGATGCCGTAGCGCTCGAGCTGGCTGATCTTCTGCGGATTGTTGGTCATCAGCCGCACGCGCTTGATGCCCATGCGAGCGAGCATGGTGGCGGCCGGCGCATAGATGCGTTCGTCGGCGTCGAAGCCCAGCTGCTCGTTGGCGTCGATCGTGTCGAAGCCGTCGTCCTGCAGCTCGTAGGCGCGCAGCTTGTTCACCAGGCCGATGCCGCGGCCTTCCTGGGCGAGATAGAGCAGCACGCCGGAACCCTGCTTGGCGATCTCGGCGATGGCGCCGCGCAATTGCACGCCGCAGTCGCAGCGCAGCGAGCCCAGAAGGTCGCCGGTGAAGCATTCGGAGTGGAGGCGGATCAGCACGGGTTCGGTGGGATCGATCTCACCGACGACAATGGCGAGGTGCTCCTTGCCGCCGTCGCTGGGTCGCCAGGCGAGGATGCGGGCGTTCTCGGCGCCCTCGAGCGGGACGTTCGCCTGTGCCACCTGCTGGAGGTTGCGCGCCGCGCTCTCCTCGTAGGTCAGCACGTCGGCGGCATCGACATAGATCAGGTCCTGGTCGCGAGCCCAGTCGCGTCGCTTGTTGTTGGGATCGCGCGTCAACGGCCCCAGCACGACCGCGGGCAACAGGCGGGCGAGCTTGGCGAGCTCGATCGCCGTTTCGGCGATGCGCGGCGCATGGCTGGCGATGGGCCGCGACAGGAAGCGCAGGGCGGCGTGGCGGCCGGCCTCCTCGGTCTCATGCGGCTGCAGGATCACGTCGGCCGGCACGCCCTCGGGCAGGTCGAGCGTGATCGGCTTGTTGGTCTCGCCCATGCCGCCCGCGATATGGGGCGGGATCTCCATGCCGATGGCCTCGGCCCGGCGGCGCGTCGTGACCAGGACGGGCGCCTGCTGGGCCAGCCCCTGCAGGCGCTGCAAGGCGCGCGGCCCGCAGGCTTCCGCGGCGATCACCAGGCCGCCACCGCCGTCGTCGTCGCGCAGGACTACAATGCCGCCGCGGCGCAGCTCTGCCAGGGCGCGTTCGACGGCGGCCAAGGCCGTGGCGGTACGGGAATGAACCTGACCCGAAATCATGCTTTACCTGACACAATCCTTAGCACGGCGCGGGCCTTTTTGCCGATGTGAACCGCTTTTGCCATCTTTTCGTACCAGATAGAGTATTTCTAATGCGCCCCGGGCACATACTGTCTGGTTGAAGCTCAGCCGGACGGTATGCGCCTTGTAAATCAGGATGTTCAGAGGCGCGCGCTTGCGATCGCACGGAACCGCAAGCAGCGCCATGCGATCGCAAACCGCTCCAGCAGGTAGCACCAGCATGTCTGTCAACAATCGCGGCAAGAAGATTCTGCTGGTCGACGACGACCAGGGCTTGCGTACCGTGCTCGCCGAGCAGCTCGACCTCTATGACGGTTTCACCACCATCCAGGTCGGCACCGCGGCCGAGGGCATGGAGAAGGCCAAGCTCGCCCATTATGACGCCATCCTGCTCGATATCGGCCTGCCCGACATGGACGGCCGCGAGCTCTGCAAGCTGATGCGCCGCCAGGGCGTGCGCGCGCCGGTGATCATGCTGACGGCGGCCGATTCCGACGCCGACACGATCCTGGGCCTGGAATCAGGCGCCAACGACTACGTCACCAAGCCCTTCCGCATCAACGTCCTGCTGGCGCGGCTGCGGGCTCATCTGCGCCAGCATGAGCGCAGCGAGGACGCGGTGATGACCATCGGCCCCTACGAGTTCCATCCCGCCGCCAAGATGCTGATGGAGAAGGCCGGCAAGAAGAAGATCCGCCTGACCGACAAGGAAGCCTCGATCCTGAAGTACCTGTTCCGCGCCGGCGACCGGCCGGTGGCGCGCGACGTCCTGCTGAACGAGGTCTGGGGCTACAATGCCGGGGTCACCACGCACACCCTGGAAACCCACATCTATCGCCTGCGCCAGAAGATCGAGCGCGATCCGGCCAGTGCCGCCATCCTGATCACCGACCGCGGCGGGTACAGGCTGCAGCCTTAGGGGGTGCGCACACCACCTCACCCCGAGGAGCGGCCCAAAGGGCCGCGTCTCGAAGGGTGGGAGCCAGTCTTGGTTTTGCCCGCCCTTCGAGACGCCCACTGCGTGCGCTCCTCAGGGTGAGGCTATGTGACTTGCCAATAGGTGACCGAAGCGTCATCTTTTCCAAAACCCGACGATAATGCGCCCGGGAGGGCCCTTTCATGAGCACGCAGCGCATCTACGCCCTGCCCGTCGAGACCACCGAGTGGAAGTTCGACGGCGCCACCGAGATCCAGTTCAACTGGGAATACGATGATGGCTCGGATGCGCTGCTGGAGCTCTACGACAAGGGCAAGAAGCAGCAGTGGGACGCCAGCAGCCGGCTAGACTGGTCGCTCGACCTCGATCCCGAGAATCCGATGGCGCTCAAGGACGAGGCGCTGACGATCTACGACACCGACTACTGGCGCAAGATGAGCGACAAGGAGAAGGGCTGGCTGCGCCAGAACCTGCAGGCCAACCAGATCTCGCAGTTCATGCACGGCGAGCAGGGAGCCCTGATCGCCACCGCCAAGATCGTCGGCACCGTGCCCGACATGAACGCCAAGTTCTATGCCGCCACGCAGGTGATGGACGAGGCGCGCCACGTCGAGGCCTACAAGCGCCTGCTGCACGAGAAGTTCGATCTCGCCTATCCGATCAATCCGGCCCTGAAGTCGCTGCTCGAGCAGACGCTGAGCGATCGGCGCTGGGACATGACCTATCTCGGCATGCAGGTGCTGATCGAAGGCCTGGCCTTGGCCGCCTTCCAGTCGATCCGCGACAAGGCCGGCAACACGCTGGCGGGTGCGGTGAATGCCTACGTCATGCAGGACGAGGCGCGGCACGTCTCGTTCGGCCGCCTGGCGCTGCGCGAATACTATCCGCATCTGTCGGACGCCGAGCGCGACGAGCGCGAGCAGTTCGTGGTCGAGGCGCTCTACTTCATGCGTGACCGCTTCAACCAGTCGGAAGTCTGGGAGCGGCTCGGCCTGCCTGCCAACGTGCTGAACGAGCTGCACTACAATTCCAAGCAGATGCACTCGTTCCGCGGCCGCCTGTTCAGCCGCGTCGTGCCCACGGTCAAGGATATCGGCCTGTGGGGCTCGCGCGTGCAGAAGGCCTTCGCCGAGATGGGCGTGATGGACTACGCCAACATCGACGTCACAGAGCAGCTCGCCAACGACGGCAAGGTCGCCGACGAGTTCGACAAGAAGATGTTCGTCGAGAAGGCGATCGCGGCGGAGTGACGGCCGTGGCCGTCATCCCGAGCATTTGCGAGGGATCTGCCACAGAAAGGTCCCTCGCTGCCGCTCGGGATGACGGAAGCGTGATCCTTTGAATCGATCGCATTGAGCTAGCGTGCGCTCCTTCAAAGGAGGACGCCATGCTGCGACGCTCGCTTCTCGTCTTCACAACGGCTGCGATGTGCTCGACGCCGCTCCTCGCGCAGGAAACGCGGCGCGTGCGCGGCACGATCGAAAAGATCGACGGCTCGACGCTCATCGTGAAGACGCGCGATGGCGAGGATCTCAAGATCGCGCTCGCCGACAAGCCGATGTTCACGGCGATCATTCCGGCCACGCTTGCCGACCTCAAGCCCGGCACCTTTGTCGGCTCGGGTGCTTTGCCTGGGCCTGACGGCACCCTGCGCGCCATGGAAGTGCACATCTTTCCCGAGGCGATGCGCGGCACCGGCGAGGGCCATCGCCCGTGGGATGGCGGCGCAAACGCGACCATGACCAACGCCAATGTCGAGACGGCGGTGGCCGGCGTCGACGGCCAGGTCCTGACGCTGAAATACAAGGACGGCGAGAAGAAGCTTCTGGTCACGCCGCAGACCGCCATCGTGACCTACGCGCCGGGCGATCGCGCCGAGGTCAAGGCCGGCACCAAGATCTTCATCGTCGCCGCGCTGAAGCAGCCCGACGGCTCGCTGCAGGCCACGCGCATTTCCTACGGCCGCAACGGCCTCACGCCGCCGATGTAGCTCATGCTCTTCCGGACCGCGCGCCTCCCGGCGCGCTCATGAGCTTGAGCGCGCCGGGAGGCG
>JACPOB010000010.1 GCA_016185145.1 Rhodospirillales bacterium
ACCCAACAGACCTCAAAAGAAAATGGGGATGGTCGGCACTACACCCCAGATTCGCGCCAAGCCATCCCTCAACCCCTTGATCTCCTTCACTCCGATCAGTCGAAAAAAATCAAACTGACCCTCCAACTGCGCAAGTTGGGTTAGCTGACACCGCAGGCGCCTCACCCTCAGGAGCACCGCGAAGCGGTGCGTCTTGAAGGGTGAGGCGCTTCTGAACGGTCAGTGCCGCTCCGGTAATTCTTCCTTGTCGTGCTGCTCGACCGCTGGCGGCGCCGGTAGTGAATGCAGGCGCCTGATCATTGCCGGAATGGACATCGCCGCCGGGTAGATCGTCATCACATCTCCAGAGCGGATGACGACGAGTTCGGTGCCTTCGCCGAACGTCATATCGTTCGGCAGTAGGATCCCTTGGCTGTCACCGCTTCTGAAGGTACGCGCCCGAGCGATTGGCATGGCGGCGTCTCAATTCAAGCAATACGTTTCAGCACAGCGTCAGAAAGCGGTCCCTTGTTCACCGCCGAGATTGCCGCCTCGAGGTGATCGAGCGTCGAGTAGCCGACCAGCATTGTCGACACAGCGGGATGGGCGATCACGAACCGCTCGGCGAGCTCGGTCAGGCTCGACGAGCCGCTGTCGCGCACCAGCGGCTCGAGGTCCTTGGCGCGCGCGACATCGCCCGCAAAGTTGGGCGCCGAACCGATCGGATCGACCGACTGCATGGCCAAGGGATGACGATCTGCCGTGCCGGACAGCGCACCGCCCGCCAAAGCGCGGATGACGATGGTGCCCATGTCGGCGGCCCTGGCCTTGTCCAACAGGCGGCCGTAGTCCTGGCCGGGCGCGCCCTCGGGCATGGCGCCGCCGGCGCTGGGGTTCAGCGCGTTGTAGACGACCTGCACGGTGTCGAAGAGCTTCGACTCGATCGCCTGGTGCAACGCCGCCGTCTCGCCGACGCCGCTGAAGCCGATGAAGCGCGTCTTGCCCGCCTTCCTGAGCTTGTCCAGCGCCGGCGCCACTTCGCTGAGCGCGATGTCGATCGCGAGCTTGTCGCCGGCGTCCTTGGCGACCAGCGGATTGTGCAGCTGGAAGAGATCGACATGGTCGCGGCCCATGCGCGAGAGGCTGTCGTTCATGCCCTGCTCGATCGCCTTGCCGACATCGGTGCGATGCTCGGCCGACAGCCGCACCTTGGTGCCGACGACGACGTCGGCCTTCAGCGCCCTCAGCACGCGGCCGAGGTTCTTCTCGGATTCGCCGTTGCCGTAGAGCGCGGCCGTGTCGAAGTAGTTGATCCCGGCCTCGATGGCGCGCGCGATGGCGCGTTCCTGGTCGGCCGCCGCGCCCTTGGTGAACAGCCCGCCGACGGCGCCCGCGCCGTAGCCCAATACCGAGACCTCCAGGCCCGTGCGGCCCAGCCTGCGCTTCTGCATGACCATCTCCTCCCGTTTCAGCTTCCTCCCCAGCGAAGCTGGGGAGGTGTCGGCCTCACAGGCCGACGGAGGGGTCATGAGCACCAGTGCTGAGGCCTATGACCCCTCCGTCGCCGTATGCGGCGACACCTCCCCTGCGCGGCATCCGCGCAGGGGAGGATGATGCTAGTCCTCGACCTGGACCTTGCCCGACTCGTTGTCGACCACGACGTGGTTGTCATAATAGGTCACGGTCGGCCTGGCGCCGAACGCGGCTTCCATGCGCTTTTCCCAGTCCGGTGTGTACCAGGCGCGGGCTGCAGCCTCCGATTGCCAGAGATAGACGCCACCGCCGCCGGCCTCGCCGTTGAGATAATACTTCTTCAACAGTCCCCGGGCGCCGAGCGCAGTGTAGGTTGGCGCCGACCTGGCGGCCGACTCGACCGCCGCGTCACGCGGCCGCTTGGCCATGGGAATTTGAACGATGGCGATGAACATGCTTGTTAGCCTACGGTCATACTCCCACCGGAGCAATTCATGAGCCGCGCCCTTGCCGGCACCGAGATCTGCGTTTTCGACGCCTACGGCACGCTGTTCGACTTCAACTCGGCCGTCGCCCGTCATCGTTCCGCCATCGGCCCCGAGGCCGACGCCCTGGCCGACCTGTGGCGCGCCAAGCAGATCCAGTACACGTGGCTGCGCAACGGCATGGGCGCCTATGCCAAGTTCTGGCAGGTGACCGGCGAGGCGCTCGACCATTGCCTGGCCGCGCATCGCATCGCCGATGCCGGCGTGCGCGAGAAGCTGATGAGCGCCTACCTCGCCCTCGATCCGTTCGCCGAAGTGCCGGCCATGCTCGAGCGGCTGAAGCGCGCCGGCATGCGGCTCGCCATCCTGTCCAACGGCAATCCCGAGATGCTCGAGCCCATGGTGAAGGCATCGGGACTGGCCGATCGCTTCGAGGCTGTGCTGAGCGTCGACGAGGCGAAAGTGTTCAAGCCCGACCCGCGCGTCTATCGCCTGGTCGAGCAGCGCTGCGGCGTGAAGCCGGGCAGTGTGTGCTTCCTGTCATCCAACTGCTGGGACGCACACGGCGCCGCCCATTTCGGCTTCGCCACGGTATGGGTCAATCGCGGCCGTACGCCCGACGACAATCTGCCCGGCAAGACCGTGGCCGAGATAGACGACCTCTCTCAACTCCCTTCCCTGCTCGGTGTTTCCTGATGTCCGCCTCCGCCACCTTCGACGATGTTCTAGCCGCCGCCCGCCACCTGGAAGGCATCGCCATCCGCACGCCCTTGCTCGAGAACGCGCGCGTCAACGCGCGGCTGGGCGGCCGGCTGTTCGTCAAGGCCGAATGCCTGCAGCGTACCGGCTCGTTCAAGCTGCGCGGCGCCTACAACTTCCTCAGCCAGATGAGCGAGGCCGACCGCAGGAAAGGCGTCGTCGGCTGGTCGTCGGGCAACCATGCGCAAGGGCTGGCCGAGGCGGCGCGGCTGATGGGCGTGAAGGCCACGATCGTCATGCCGGCCGATGCACCGGCGCTCAAGGTCGCCAACACCAGGGCCTCGGGCGCCGAGGTCGTGCTCTACGATCGCGTCAAGGAAAGCCGGGAAGAGATCGGCATGGGCATCGCCGAGAAGACCGGCGCCACGGTCGTGCCGCCCTACGACCATCCCTGGATCCTGACCGGCCAGGGCACGGCGGGCCTGGAGATCGTCGAGCAGGCGAAGGCGCTCGGCGTCACGCTCGACGCCGTCGCGGCACCCTGCTCGGGCGGCGGCCTGTCGACCGGCATCGCGCTCGCCGTGAAGGGCCTGAGCCCCGACACCAGCGTGCATGCCGGCGAGCCCGCCGGCTTCGACGACCTCGCCCGCTCGCTCGCCACCGGCACCAGGCAGAAGAACGACAAGCTTTCGGGCTCGATCTGCGACGCCCTGCTGGCACCGACACCGGGCGACGTCACCTTCCCGATCGCCAGGCAGCTCCTGGCGCCGGGCCTGGTCGTCACCGACGAGGAGGTGCTCGACGCCATGGAGACGGCGTTCCGCGAGTTCAAGCTGGTGGTCGAGCCGGGCGGCGCGGTGGCGTTGGCCGCCGCCCTCACCGGCAAGCTGCCGGTGACGGGCCGTGCCGTCGCCGTGGTCTGCTCGGGCGGCAATGTCGACCACGCGACGTTCGCGCGCGCCTTGAACTGTCACGCCGCATGAGCCTCTCTCGCCGCGACCGCCGGGACCGGCGAATCCTGCTCTGGGTGAACCTGGTCGCTGCCATCCCAAGCGCCTGCTTCGGCTTCATTGCAACGCCGGTCTACGCCAGTCCTTTCGCCTCGGCGCTGGTCGGTATCGCCACGTCGATCATGATCGCGACGCCGATCGCCTTCTTCGAGTTGCGAAGCGCACGGCTCGGCCCCTTGCGCCGGCTGCGGCGGCTGCCGCTGGTGCTCTACTTCGCCATCAAGGCGCTGTTCTACTTCCTGGTGATCATCGTCGGGCTGGTGGTGGTGCGCCTGGTGGTCGCGTTCCTGGTAGGGCACGATTTCACCTTCGATTCGCTTTTCGAAGGCTCGATTGCCTTCGCGGTCGCGATGTCCGTCCTCGGCACGTTCACGTTTGAAATGGGCAGCTTGCTGGGCTTCGGCACGCTCAAGAACCTCCTGACCGGCCACTACGTCCAGCCCAAGCGCGAGCAGAAGACGTTTCTGCTGATCGACATGAAGGATTCGACGGGCATCGCCGAGCGGCTTGGCGCCATTCCCTTCCATGAGCTGTTGAACCTGTTCTTCCGCGACATCGCCGATGCCGCATTGGAATGCGAGGCCGAGATCCACAAGTATGTCGGCGACGAGGCGATCCTGGTCTGGTCGAACGATCGCGCGGTGACCGACGGCGACTGCCTGTCGTGCCCGTTCGTGGCGCAGGATGCCATCGCGGCCAACAAGGAGCGCTACATGCGACGCTTCGGCGTCGTGCCCGAATTCCGCGCCGCCCTGCATCGCGGCGAAATCGTCGCCGGTGAGATCGGCGACGTGCGCCGCGAGATCGCCTATGTCGGCGACACGCTGAACGTGGCGGCCCGCCTGCTCGACGCGGCCAAGATCGTGAAGCGCGACGTGCTGGTGTCGACGGACCTGCTCGAGCGCGCGACCCTGCCACCCGGCCTGCGCACGGAGCCGCTGCCGACCTTGGCCGTGCGCGGCCGCACGGCGCCTCTTGGAGTAGCTGCGCTCAGCCGAGCGTAGTCATGCTCTTCCGGACCGCGAGCCTCCGGCTCGCTCATGATCATGAGCGAGCCGGAGGCGGCCCGTTCCTGAGGCGGTCGAGCAGGCTGCCTAGAATGCCCTTGGGCAGGAAGATGATGAACAGCACCAGCAGCACGCCGTAGACCAGGTTGTCCCAGCCGACCGCCTTGGTGCCGAAGAAGATGCGCAGGAACTCGGCCAGCAGCAGGGTGATGACGGCGCCGACCGTGGGTCCGAGCGTCACGTAAAGGCCGCCGACCACGACGGCGAACACCATCTGCAGGGAGACCGCGATGCCGCTCACCGTGTCGGGCGAGATGAACATCTGGTACTGGCAGTAGAGCGCGCCGGCGAGCGCCGTCATCAGGGCGCTGATCACCGTGATCCTGAGCTTCTCGGCCGTGACGTTGACGCCGGCGGCGGCCGCGGCGTCCTCGTCCTCGGAGATCGCCTCCATGGCGTAGCGCGCCATGCTGCGGTCGACCAGCTGCCAGATCAGCAGGCCGGCCAGCCAGACAGCGAGCGCGATCAGGTACCACACGGTCTTGTCGTCGAACTGCAGCGCCACGATGTTGCTGCCCTTGGTGCGCTCCGGCGTGTAGCCCAGCGAACCGCCGGTATAGTCGCGCGTCGCGGTGATGACCTGCAGCACGATGCCCGACAATGCGAGCGTCACCAGGGCGAAGTAGTGGCCGGTGATGCGGAAGCGGAAGCAGGGATAGGCCACGACCAGCGCCAGCGCGCCGGCGCAGACCAGCGCGATCGGGATGCCGATCCAGGGCGAGATGCCGAGATGGTTCCACAGCAGCGCCGTCACGTAGGCGCCGACGCCCATGAAGCCGCCGTGGCCCAGCGACACCAGGCCGAAGCGCCCCATCAACGACCACGAGGTGTAGGCGAACGACCAGATCAGGATGAGAATGAGAATGTGCAGGTGGTAGGGATCGCGATAGACGAACGGCAGCGCGATCAGCACCGCGACGACGACCGGCCAGGCGAGGCGCGCGTTCATGAGCGCCTCGCCAGCAGCCCGCCGGGCCGGATGAACATCATGACGATGAAGAAACCGAAGGCCAGCACATAGCCCCATTCGAGGTCGGAAAAGAGCCCGCCCAGCGAGATGATCTCGGCGAACACGAAGGCCGCGACGAAACCGCCGACGAAGTTGCCCAGCCCTCCCAGCACGCAGATCAGGAAGGTGATCGGCCCGAACGACAGGCCGACGAAGGGATGGACGTCGTACTGCAGCACCAGCAAGCACGCCGCCAGCCCGGCCAGCGCGCCGCCCACCGCCGAGGTGATGAGATAGATCTTCTTCGTGTCGACGCCCATCAGCGCCATGATCTGGCGGTCCTGGGCGATCGCGCGGATGGCCGTGCCGGTAAAGGTGCGCGTCATGAAGAGGTAGACCACGACCATGCCGATCAGCGCCGCGCCGAAGGCGAGCAGGCGCGAGTAGCTGAAATGCATGTCGGCGAAGGCCAGCACCGGCAGCCGGATGCCGAGATTGCGGAAGTCGATGCCGAAGGCCACGGTGGCGAAGCTCTGCAGCACGAACAGCACGCCGCCGGTGGCGAGCAGCTGGTTGATCGGCGGCCCCGAGAGCAGCGGCTCGATCACCAGGTAGTGCAGCGCCGCCCCCAGGATCGCCACCAGCACGATCGCCACGGGGGCGGCGAGGAAATACGACACGCCGTAGTACTGGACGAGGAAGTACATGCCGTACATGCCGATCATCACCAGCTCGGCGTAGCAGATCCAGGTGACGTCGATCACGCCGAAGATCAGGTTCAGCCCCAGCGCCAGCAGGGCGAGCAGGCCGCCCAGCAGGATGCCGTTCACCACCGCTTCGAGGAGGTAGATGTCGAAGATTTCGAGGAATGACTCCATCACGCCCTCTTCACGAGATCCTTCGCTTCGCTCAGGATGACTGCGTCACACACCGAGATACGCCTGCTTGACCGTGTCGCTCGCCAGCATCTCGGTCGCCGTGCCGGAGGCGCGGATGGTGCCGGCCTCCAGCAGATAGGCGCGGTCGACGACCTTCAGCACCTGCTGCACGTTCTGCTCGACGATCAGCACGGTGAGCCCGCCGGACCGGATGCGCTTCACCAGCTCGAAGACCTGCTGGACCACGACGGGCGCGAGGCCGGCCGACGGCTCGTCGAGCAGCAGCAGCTTGGGATCGCTCATCAGGGCGCGGCCGATGGCGCACATCTGCTGCTCGCCGCCCGACATGGTGCCAGCCATCTGGTTGCGCCGTTCCTTCATGCGCGGGAAGAGCTCGAACACGAACGCCAGCCGCTCGGCGTACTTGGCCCGCGCCTTGGGCATGAAGGCGCCCATCTTGAGGTTGTCCTCGACGGTGAGCCGCGGAAACAGCCGCCGGTTCTCCGGCACGTGGGCGATGCCGAGGCCAACGATGAGATGCGGCGGCGTGGCCACCACGTCGGCGCCTTCCATGGCGATGGCGCCGCGCGTCGGCCGGATCAGGCCCGAAATCACCCGCATCAGCGTGGTCTTGCCGGCGCCGTTGGGGCCGATCACGCCCACCGCCTCGCCCGCCTTGACGTCGAGGTTGATGCCGAACAGCGCCTGGAAGCCGCCGTAACCCGCATCGAGGTTCTTCAGTTCGAGCATCAGCGTCGGGCCCTCACCGCCTGGCCTGTGCGGCGACCGCCTGGGTCGCATGGGCATCGGTGCCGAGATAGACCTCGACCACCCTGGGATCGCCGGCGACCGCGCTGGGCAGCCCCTCGCTGATCTTCTCGCCGTGGTCAAGCACCATGACACGGTCGACCACGCGCATCAGCACGCCCATGATGTGCTCGACCCAGATGATGGTGATGCCGAGCTCGTCGCGGATCTTGCGCAGCATGTCGGCCGCCTGGTCCATCTCCGCCTCGTCCAGCCCGCCCAGGCTCTCGTCGGCCAGCAGGAGCTTGGGACTGGTGGCGAGCGCCTTGGCGAGCTCGAGCTTCTTCAGGCCGGCGGCGCCCAACCCATCGACCGGCGCGCGCCGATCGGTCGGCAGGCCGACCATGGCGAGCGCCTTCTCCGCCGCTTCATCGGCCCTGGCTCTGCTGTGACTGCCCTGGCCATAGAAGCCCGCGAGCTCGACGTTCTCGAAGATGGTGAGTCTTCGGAACGGCCGCGGGATCTGGAAGGTGCGGCCGATGCCGCGATTGATGATGCGATGGGGGCTGAGCCCCGCGATCTCATGGCCCTCGAACTTGATCGATCCCGCCGACGGCGGGAAGGTGCCCGAGAGCATGTTGAAGATCGTGCTCTTGCCAGAGCCGTTCGGGCCGATCAGGCCGAGGATCTCGCCCTGATCGACCTTGAAGGACACGTCGCTGACGGCCGTGAAACCGCCGAAACGCTTGACCAAACCCTCGACAACCAGCACGGCCGCTCTTCCGGCCGCCTACTTGTTCGAATAGGTCGTGCCGGCCGGCAGCGGCAGGGTGGCTTCGCGCTGCGCCTGGCTCTTGGGCCACACCACGTACGACTTGTCGTCGACGTACTGGATGATCACCGGAAACGCGCGGTCGTTCTGGCCCGCCATCGGCTGGCCCTCGCCCTCGAACTTCACGCCGAAGCCCAGCATGGTGCCGCCTTCCTTGATGTCGGTGTCGAGCGCCGCCTTGCGCAACGCCTCCGAATCGACGCCGCCGTACTTCTTGATGGCGCGCGGCAGCACGTCGGTCAGGAACAGGTAAGTGTTCGACGCGGCCATGCCGACATGGGCCGAGCGGATGGCCACGCCGGGCTTCACCTTGTCGAACTCCTCGCCGACATACTTGATCTCGGCCGGCAGCTTGGGATCGAGCGTCTTGTCGTTGGCAAGCCAGATCGAGATCGGGTCGGTGTTGAAGAAGTAGTTGACGTCCTTGCCGAGGCCTTCCTTGAGCTTTTCGTAGACGCCATAGCCCGCGCCGTGGCCGACCAGCGCCTGGAACTTCAGGCCCTGCTCACGCGCCTGGCGCAGCAGCAGCGTGATGTCGGGGTTGTAGCCGGTATGGAAGACGACGTCCGGCCGGGCGCGCTTGAGCTTGGTGACCAGTGCCGAAAGATCGGGCGCGGTCGCCGAGTAGCCTTCCTTGAGCACGACGTTGAAGCCGGCCTTCTTGGCGCCGGCCTCGTTGCCCTTGGAGACGTCGACGCCGTAGGCGCCGTCCTCGTGGATGATGGCGACGCGCAGATCCTTGGGCTCCTTGCCGAGCTTGGCCTTGGCGTTCTGGTTGATGAAGTCCATCGTCATGGTGCCGAACTGCGCGCCGCTCGGCTGGGCGCGGAACACGTATTTCAGGTTCCGGTTCTCCAGCACCGCCGAGGAGATACAGGTCGTGATCCACATGAACTTCTTGAGCTGCTCGACGCGGGCCGCCACCGGCACGCACTGCGCCGAGGAGTAGAAGCCCAGCAGCATGTCGACCTTTTCCTGCTCGACCAGGCGGACGGCCTCGTTGATGGCGACGTCCGGCTTGCTCTGGGCGTCGGCATAGATCGCCTCGATCTTGTAGCCCTCGACGCCGGTCTTCGCGAACTGGTCGAGCACGATCTTGGCGCCGATGTATTGCAGTTCCGATCCGCCGCCGGCCAGCGGGCCGGTCAGGTCGTAGACGACGCCGATTTTCAGCTTCTTCTCCTGGGCCGACGCGGAAACCGCCATCCCCAAGGCTGCGACGGCAGCCACCATTCCGCCCATGATACAGGCGACTTTACCCTTGGACATCAAAGTCCTCCCTTATGCCGCTTGTTATGCGTTTCTTACTCGAGACATCACACGGGGCGCGCAGGAAGATGTCAAGCGCCGGTGCCGAATGCTGGCACCACCGACTACCTCACCCTGAGGAGCGGCCCGAAGGGCCGCGTCTCGAAGGGTAGGAAGCGGTCGTGCTGTTGCCCACCCTTCGAGACGCGCACTTCGTGCGCTCCTCAGGGTGAGGCGGTGTCTAAGGCCGCCCCTCGCCCGGCGTCAGGATGTCGAACATCAGCGGATTGGGCGCGAACTCGACGATGGCGAACAGCAGGGCCAGTCGCGACGGATCGCCCTCGACCCTGACCCTGCCGCCCTGCACGGCTTCGGTCGGCTTGAGCGTTCCCAGGACCATGGCATCGAGTGCGTCGCGCGTGGTCACGACCGTGGCCGTGGCCTTGTCGGACCACTCGCCCAGGCGATGCGTCAGCGTCGAATGCCGGAGCGTGAGCGCGAGCTTCTCGTCGCGATCGGTGAAGCGCCAGTTGATCACCATCGAGTGGCCGGCGGCCTTCGCCGGATCCAGCCGGATCGCCATCAGGTCGAAGAAGATGTCGCTCGACAGGCCGGCCAGGGTGTCGGCGCCGATGGCGATGCGCACCGGGAGCTGGAAGACGCCGTGGCGCAGCTCCTGCGCGCCGTAGAGGAAGGCGTTGCGCCAGGTCGCCGATTCGGCCTGGTAACCCATCTGCTCCAACGCATCGGCGCAGAGCGCGCGCGCCTCGATGTTCGCAGGCTCGGCGTAGACGACCTCCTTCATGACCTGGGCGACCCAGCGGTACTCGCCCTTGGCAAAATCGGCCTTCGCGCGTGCGATGACCGCCGCGGCGCCGCCCATGTACTCGACGAACTTGGACGCGGCGCGCGCCGGCGGCAGCGGATGGAGATTGCAGGGGTTGGCGTCGTACCAGGAGAGATAGCGCTGGTAGACCGCCTTCACGTTGTGGCTGACCGAGCCGTAGTAGCCGCGCACCGTCCAGCGCTCGGCCAGGCCCGGCGGCAGGTCGATCGCCTCGGCGATCTCGGCCGGCCGCCAGCCCTTGTTCATCAGGCGCAGGGTCTGGTCGTGGATGTGCTTGTAGAGGTCGCGTTGCGATTCGAGATGATCGAGGACCGCTTCACGGCCCCACACTGGCCAGTGTTGCTGGCCGATCATGACCTCGGTCGCCGGCGCATACATCGCGATGGCATCGCCGATGTACTTGGCCCAGATGCGCGGATCGCGCGCGACGGCGCCGCGCAACGGGATGAAGTTGTGCAGCAGCGGACAGGCATTCTCCGCCATGTTGAGCACGCCGAGTTGCGGATAGAACATGTGCATCTCGGCCGGCGCCTCGGTCTCGGGCGCGAGCTGGAAGATGATCCGAACGCCGTCGATCGTGTGCTCTTCGACCGGCTGCACGATGCTCATGGTCGGCGCGATCAGGCCGGTCGAGCCGCGGGCGATGCCCTTGCCCAGGCCGGCATCGACCTGGCCGCGCGGACCGCGCGGCAGCATGGTGCCGAACTGGAACTGCGCGCGTCGCGCCATCGGCATGCCGGCCAGCACGTTCTCGCCCGACACAGCCTCCATGAAGCCGTCGGGTGCAACGACGGCCACCTTGCCCGCCTTCACGTCGGCCTCGTCGACCACGCCGCGCACGCCGCCGTAGTGATCAACGTGGCTGTGGGTGTAGATCACGGCGACGACCGCCCTCTTCGGCCGGTGGTTGAAGTAATGGGCCAATGCCGCGCGGGAAACCTCGGCGGTGGTGAGCGGGTCGATCAGGATCAGGCCGGTATCGCCTTCGATCACCGTCATGTTGGCGATGTCGAAGCCGCGCAGCTGGTAGAGCCGGTCGGTGACCTTGAACAGGCCGTTGGCCATGTTGAGGCGGGCCATGCGCCACAGGCTGGGATTGACCGTGGCCGGCGCCAGCTCGCCGTCGATGAAGGCGTATTCGCCGAGGTTCCACAGCACCGTGCCGCTCTTCGACCGCACCATGCCCTCGGGCACCGGCGCGATCAGGCCGCGCCTGGCGGCCTCGAAGTCGCCCAGCTCGGCAAAGGGCAGCCTGGCGGCCATCGCCGCATTGGCGGCCCGGGTGGCGGGCTCGGCGTCGCGCGCGACGTCGAGATGCGATGACGGAACTGGAACGGCCGAAGCGGTCGCCATTTCTCTCTTTCCCCCATTGGCGTGACGGCGCACTTTGCGGGTCCACCATGGCCACGCGCAAGCTCTCCCTCGCCACCATCCGCCGCACGGTTTCTGCACTGCCCGGCGTCGAAGAAGGCACGTCCTACGGCACGCCGGCCTGGCGCCATAAAGGCAAGCTGCTGGCGCGGTTGCACCAGGACGGCCGATCGATCGTGCTGAAAGTCGGCAACGAGACGCGCGACCACCTGCTGCAGGCCGATCCCGACACCTTCTTCATCACCGACCACTACATCGGCTACCCGATGGTGCTGGCGCGGCTCGATCGGCTGAGTGCGGCCGACCTCAAGAAGCTGCTGCAGCGTGCGATCGCAACGACTGTCGACAAGAAGCGCGCTATGCGTCCATGAAATCCGGTCGTCGCACGCCGGGCATCGAATCGTAAGCCCTAGCGAAAGTCTGCTCCGGCGTTTGCGCCAGACCAGAATCGAAATAGATGGCCTTCAGCCACAGTGCCGCTTGGACCATGTCTCCTCCTCCCTCGCAGAACCTGGAGAGCATGTTCGCATTCAGCATGTCCCGACCGCGGGAAACAAAGGCCTGATCGCGAGTCCTGCGATCGACAAGATGCCGACAGGCCCAGTGCCCAAATCGGACAGGAGAAGTCGCAGCTTCCATTGGGGTCTTCATACCAGCAGCGTCATAGATTTTCAGTCCAATCAGCGGCGAATCGGCTGCGAGTGCCAATGCAAGATGGTCGTCCATGTAGTTGCGACGACTGGCGCGCGCCTGGGCCGCCAAAGCGGGACTTGCCAACTCCAGAACCTGCCAATCCGCAACAGCCGCGGCTGTCAGGTCGGAGAATGCGCGATCGCCTCGACCGAGCCACTTGCACAGCCCAAGCGCCTGACGCCAATCGTGGAGTGAGTCCATCCAGCCTTCATAGGTGAAACCTTGCTCTGTGTAGATGACGAGATCCGGCTCCGGCTCGCTCTCCATCCATGCGACGTGCTTCTCCACTAGCGGCCTGAGTTCCTTCGAAAGGCCAACAAGATAACCGTTGATAAATTCACTGGTCCGCCCGGCCGAGTAAGAGACGCGAGCAAAGTGCGCAACGCCTGGCGGCCTGTTATCATCAGGCGCGGGCGGCTTGCTATCGATCGCATACTTGAGACGGACCTCCAGCCAAAAATCGCGTATTTCTACTGGGTCGAATGGGAGCATCGACTTTACCTCCGCCGTCCCGTTGGAACGCCTTTTCGGACAGATTCGAAGTAGCCGTCGTAGGCGTTGCCCGTGCCGACTGTACAAATATTGTAGTTGCCATCGTTCAGTTGCTGCAGCGCTTTGACGCCGGCATCTGGCGCTACTGCTCGCGAGCGTATGGCCTCCCACACATAGTCGTGTGCAAGTTGGTATTTGAGTGACGCCTTGCTGGCCATGCCCGGCCCGACCCGGCGCTCGGCGACGCGGGACTTGGAATCCCATTCCATGAGCCGAGCATCGGGTCCAATCGTCAGGACGTCCGGCCCCTGATTTCCGGCCGGATTTCCGTAGTGGACGAACTTTTCGTAAGGAACGGCTCTTTCGATGCGGTTCTTGAGTTCGAGTTCCCCTTTGTACCCGTTCCAATGGCGCAAGTGGTCGGGATCGTATCCGTAGCCGCCCTTGGGCGCAGGAAATCCTGGCGCCACGCGGACGTTGACTGCCGTATCGATAGCCCCTGGTCCACTGTACTGGCCCGACGGTGCTGATTGTCCAGGCATCGCCCTGACAGCGCGGCATGCCAGCACGCGCTCCTCTTCGGGATCACGTTGCTTCGCCTCCTCGAGGACCTTGGCGTCAATCTTGGCTGGCGCCAGCGACTTCGTGGCCGGTGCGTTTCCAGCGTTGTTGGCGCCGTCCGCAGTTGAGACGATACCCGTCGGTGGCGCTTGCTGCGGGGCTCCATCTTTCGGCGATTGCGCCATCGCGCTGGTGCCAGCGGCCTTGGATTCCGCTGGGGCACTCCGTCCAAGTGCCTGATTGAGTTGCTCGTGATTGATGACGGTGTTGACACTGCCGTCCCTGCCTACGTGCTGCCAGGCTTCAACGGGCAGGGTCTCCCATTTCGCCATGATGCCGGTGCCGAACAAACCGTTGTCGACACGTCGCTCAATCTCGACAGTCCTCTGACCAGGGCGGACGCGGGCGCGAAGGCCGTCGCCGAGATCAGTTGTCTCCGACCGCGTGTTGGTTGGATAGAAGAGTAACGGCAATGCGGCGACGGCAGCGGATCCTGCACTCGCCACCGCGGGAGCAACACGCGCAGCAAGCGCCGCAAGATCGATCGCCCCGCCGGCACTCGCCGGAATGGCAGTCGACGCAGCCGAAAAGGGGGACAGCGGCACACCAGGCGGCGGGGATGGCTTGACATCCGACAACGTCATGCCGTTGCTGCCTGCGACGTCATTCAGTTGCTCTTGCGGTTCGATGGGAGCCAGCGCCCCTGTCATAAGCCTGATGTTGCCGTCCGGCGCACCCGTCCCCACCGAACCGTCTGGCTTCAGTCGGAAGGCTGGTGCCTCATCGGTTGGCACGCGAAGCCAAGGCCATTGTGGCTGGGGTTTGTCCTCGAAGGCGGGCCGCTCCCACCACGGGCGCGCGTTAGGCGGCAGGGATGGTATGACATCCGACGACGTCATGCCGTTGCTGCCTGTGACGTCATTCAGTTGCTCTTGCGGTTCGATGGGAGCCAGCGCCCCTGCCATCAGCCTGATGTTGCCGTCCGGCCCGACCCTCCGCGTCGAACCTTCTGGCTTCGGCAGGAAGCCTGGAGACTCATTGGTTGGCGCGCGAAGCCATGGCCAGGGTGACTGGGGTTGACCGTCGAGCACATTGCTGGGCTCGTTCGGGCGCTCCCACCACGGGGACTGCGCGGCTTCGGTCCCGGCCAGAATGTCGTCCGGCGCAAACGGAGCCTCGCCCGTTGTGGGCGGTTGCCAATTGTGCAGGCCAGGTACGCTGACTGGTGCAACATCGACCGGGGGCACCTGAAACCCAGGTAGCTCCTCCGGCGATGGGCGCGAACTTAGCCAACGCCAGAAAGGATCGAACCCGAAATTGGACATGAACGCCTTCCTCGAGACCGTGCTGACCGCGCTGGATTAGCGGGTTCCGCCTATATACCACTATAGTTAGATCAATAACTAAAGTAGGCATCATCGACACAGCAGAACGCCCTCCACGAGTGAGACGACGTCTCCGCGGAAGCTATTACAGCCAGGCAGTAGGACGGGATCGGCAGACGAAGGAGAACCGCGTCAGCCCTCGACCTTGATGTTGTTGTCCTTGACCACCTTGGTCCAGCGCTCGGTCTCGAACTTCAGCTTCTCGAGATAGGCCTCGGGCGTGCTGCCGGTCATGAAGAAGCCGAGGTCGCCGAACTTCTTCTTCACCTCGGGATCCTTGATGATCTCGTGGCAAAGCGCGTTCAGCCGCTCGACGACCGGGCGCGGCGTGCCGGCCGGCGCCACCAGGCCGTAGAACACCGCGCTCACCATGTCGGGCATGCCGAGCTCGATCACCGTCGGCACGTCGGGGCACATCGGCGAGCGCTCGGACGAGGCGACGACCAGGCCCTTCATGCGGCCCGCCCTCACATGATTGCCGGCCGGCAGCACGACGTCGCAGAGCATCGGCACATGGCCCGCCAGCACGTCGCGGATCGCGTCGGCCGAGCCCTTGTAGGCCACGACCTCCATGTTGAGCTTGTTTCGGGTCTTGAACAGCTCCATCCAGAGATGCGGCTGGTTGCCGATGCCCGAGGTCGCGAAGCGCACCTTCTGCGGCTGCTTGTTCACCCACTCGGCGAACTCGGGCCAGCTCCTGGCCGGCACGTCGTTGTTGTAGACGATCAGGTCGGGAATGTCGGCCAAGGTCGAGATCGGCTGGAAGTCCTTCAATGGCTCATAGGGCTGCTTCAGCCCGAGCGCCGCATTGGTCGCCAGCGTCGTCGTACCCAGCAGCAGGGTCTGGCCGTCGGGCTTGGACTTGGCCACCAGCTCCATGCCGATGATGGTGTTGCCGCCGCCGCGATTCTCGACGATCACCTGCTGGCCGATCAGCGTCGTCATCTTCTCGGCGACCAGGCGGCCGGCCGTGTCGGTGGCGCCGCCGGGAATGTACGGCACCACGATCTTGACCTGGCCGTTCGGCCACGCCTGCGCACGCACCGCCGAGGCACCAACGATCGTCCAGCCGGCGGTGCCCGCCAGCATACTGCGTCGCTTGAGCATTGTTTCCATCCCGTCTTTTGTTCGACAGACTATTGGCTTGACCCAATTCTCAACATAGCGCACTTGTCGGCGCCATGACGAACCTCCGGCTGCACATCCGACGCCGCCGACGCACCGCCCGAAGAGCGCGAGTGCGATGACGCATGCTGCGTCCGTCCGCAAGCCGCGCCCCTGAGCGCGGCTTTTTTGTTTTTGTGCCCGAGAGAGTGTGTGAGCCATGACCCACGACGTTGCCAAAGTCTCGCCCTTCGCCCCTCAGCGGCTTGCCGACATGCCGCCGATCGAGGGCGTACGCTTCGCCGCCTGCGAGGCCGGAATCCGCTACAAGAACCGCGACGACCTGATGGTCGCCGTGCTCGATCCGGGCACTGCCGCCGCCGGCGTGCTGACCCAATCGAAGACGTGCTCGGCCCCCGTGCTGTGGTGCCGGCAGAGCCTCGAGGGCGGCAAGGCGCGCATCCTGGTGGTGAATTCGGGTAACGCCAACGCCTTCACAGGCAAGCGCGGCCGCGAAGCCGTCGAAGCGACCGCCGAATTCGCCATGAAAGCCACGGGTTGCAGCCGCAGCGAGGTCTACCTCGCATCGACCGGAGTCATCGGCGAACCGCTGGAAGCGGCAAAGTTCCAGCATCTTCTCGACGGCCTCGTCAAATCGGCTCGGCCCGATGCCTGGGCCCAGGCGGTGCGCGCCATCATGACGACCGACACCTATCCCAAGCTCGCGACCCGCAAGGCGCGGATCGGCGACGTCGAGGTCTCGATCAACGGCTTCTGCAAAGGCGCCGGCATGATCGCGCCCGACATGGCGACGATGCTCTGCTTCCTGTTCACGGATGCAGCGGTCTCGGCAGCGGCCTTGCAGCAGATCGCGAGCAGCGGTGCGGCGACCAGCTTCAATTGCATGACGATCGACGGCGACACCTCCACGAGCGACACCTGCCTGATGTTCGCGACGGGAGCCGCGGCCAGGCGCGGCCAGAAGCCGGTCGACAAGGTCGGCGATCCATCGCTTGCCGAGTTCACGGCAGCGACGCACGACCTGTTGAAGGAGCTGGCGATCATGGTCGCCAAGGACGGCGAAGGCCTGTCGAAGTTCGTGACGCTCGTGATCGAGGGGGCGGAAAGCGATGCTGCGGCCCGGCGCATCGGGCTGTCGGTCGCGAACTCGCCTCTCGTCAAGACCGCGATCGCCGGCGAGGACCCGAACTGGGGTCGTGTCGTCATGGCCGTCGGCAAGTCCGGCGAGGCAGCAGACCGCGACAACCTCTCGATCTGGTTCGGCCGCCATTCCGTCGCGGAGAAAGGCGAACGCGCCGCGAGCTACGACGAGCCGACGATTGCCGCCTACATGAAGTCACGCGAGATCGACATCCGGGTCGACGTGGGCGTCGGTGGCCCAGGCCGCGCCACGATCTGGACCTGCGACCTGACGCAGGACTATTTCGCGATCAATGCCGACTACCGAAGCTGAGGCCGTCCCTCCTCGACGGGCGATCAGAGGTTGCAAGATCGTGGGTTGCTATTTCTTCGGGCCAGGGTCTTTGGCGACGCTTCCGTAAACATGGCGTGTCCGGCACGGCGCAGCGCTCGATCTGCAGCGCCGAGGCGCTGCCCAAGCCACCAACCGTTTGCAGGCAGGCGTTCTGAAGCCGTTGACGGTTTCGGTCGCCGCTTGGGTCAGGCTCGACAGGTGAGGCGTTGGGTTGGAAAGGGCGAACGGCAACACGGATAGGCACGAAGTTTGCAGGCGCGCACTATGCCGCTCCGCCCACTGGCCGCGATGTGCGACCCCGCAATCAAGGGCGACGGCACCCGGTGAAACACCAGCAGGAGGAGTGTCAGATGGCCTATTTGGACCTGTCTCCAGCAATCGCCGCCCTTCGGGCGCAACCCGAGGAGTTCGAATTCTCAAACGATACCCTGTACCACCTGGGCAGCGGGCACAGGTTCCGATTTCCCAACGAGGACAGCGTGGAAATCCATGCCGACTGCGGCTGCGCGCTTTTGAAGTCATCACAGGAACAGGCGACGGTATTTCACGCGGCCTATCGCGAATGGCACGCATCCTATTGGCGGCCTTTGGAAACCAACCGTGAATTCGCCTCGCACTTTGAACTGACGTTGTGGCGGCGGGCAGCCATTTGGCTGCTCCGCCGTCTATTGGCCACGCCGCGGATGAAGGCCGTCATCGGCCGAGCGGACCTGGCGTATCTGATGGTTCATCATCACTGAGGGACCGGACCAGGGACGCGGGACTATTCCGCGATCAACGCGGACTACCGGAGCTGAGGTCGGCCGAGGTGATAGTCGATATACTTGCGCTGGGTGACGATTTGATCAGCCAGATACTTGGCGTCATGCCACACGCCCCAGATGAACGAGGAACCGCGTCGCGACTGCCAGGGCAGGCCGAGGAAATACATGCCCGGCTCGGCCGCGACGCCACGCTGATGCCTCGGCCTGCCGTCCTCGTTGAAAATATCAAGCTCTATCCAGCTGTAGTCGGCGACAAATCCCGTCGCCCAGATGATGGTGGTGATTCCCGCCTTCGCCAGATCGAGCGCTGAGATGGGATTGGTTATGCAATCGGAGTCTGGCCCGATGACCCTTGCCTCCGGCTCTTCCGGGAGATCGAGACCGTTGCGGACGACATATGTGTCAGCTTCATCCAGCAGAGAGCGGAGGTTCATGTCGCCCCGTTCGAGATTGTCGACCAAGTCCGACGCGAAGCTGATCGCGCCATCGGCGTAAGCTTCCGTCCGCCCAACCAGAATCATTCCCCTCGCTGCAAGACGGCGAAAGTCGATCGTGTGGCCGCCGCGTACACCGCTCACCGCGATCGTCACGTGTTCCCTGCCCGGCTCTCGAGCGACAGCGTCCCATTTGCCCAGAACACCGAGCCACCAGCAGTAGTCGCGACCGCGATAGGCCCGCGGCGGACGGTCGTGCGGGCCGATCGAGAGGTAGACGCGCCGTCCGGACTCGAGCAGTTCTTCCGCGATCTGGGTACCTGAGGAACCAGATCCTACGACGAGGATCGCTCCGTCGGGCAGCTGGGCCGGATTGCGGTAACCTGTGGAGTGCATTTGCACTATTGGGGCTTGCCGCGGAACCAACTCAGGAACAACGGGACGCTGGAAGGAGCCGGTTGCCGCGACGACGCTGTTGGCCTCGATCACGCCTGCGGAGGTTTCGACACGGAAGCCGGAACGACCGATCCTTCTTTCGACCTTGAAGACTTCGACGCCACAACGGATAGGGGCCGAGATCTTCCTGGCGTAGGCGACGAAATAGTCCGCCACCGTTTCCTTGGGTGCGAAATCGTCTGGACCGACATTCCGGTCGACATCGGAAAACGCGAGATCCGGAAAGCGATCGTGCCAAGCCGGACCGTTCGCGACCAGCGAGTCCCATCGTTCCGAGCGCCAGCGTTCGGCGATCCGATGCCGCTCGACGACGATATGAGGCACGCCCGCCCGGCTGAGATGCTCGCTCATGGCCAGCCCCGCCTGGCCTCCACCGACGACAAGCGTGTCTATCTCGTCAACTGACATCGTCGCCATACCGAGACTGTATGTGCATCGATGTACCGTCTCAAAGGAAAACCCCAGCAACCTATGGAGATTGCCGGGGCTTTAGTGCCGATGACAGCTTGGTCGTCGCAGTGGTTTGTTATTCCGCAGGCTTCAGTGTCGCCCGGCTCATGTCGCGCTCGCCGGGCAGCATCGCGATGGCGCAGAAGCCCATGAACGCGCAGCCCGCCAGCACCATCAGGACGACCGGGAAGCCGGCCGCCTTCACCATCGGGCCGATCAGGGCGACCACGACCGAACTGACGCCGAAGCCGATCGCCAGCCGCGCACCGGTGACGCGGCTGCGCATGCGGTCGTCGATGTACTTCACGATCATGGCGTCGGTGAACGGGATGGCGCCGAACACCAGCAGCATGAAACCGATCGCCGTGATGAACAGCGCCCAGTCCTGGACCTGCGAGGCGATCAGGAACAAGGGCACCTGCAAGGCAACGATCGGCAGGTAGATGTTCTTGAGCGGATAGCGGTCGATCAGCTTGCCGACCACGAGCTGGGCCAGCGAGGCGAGCGAGAAGATCACGAACAGCATGATCGCGAGCTCGGCCGGATCCTGCACCGCGCCCTTGACCCGCTCGCGCAGAAGCTCGCCGTTACCGTTAGTCGTGAAGTTGAAGATGATGCTGCCGGTCACCGCCGTGAAGGTCATGATGCCGAACACGCGCGCCATCACCGACGGCGGCAGGTCGATCATCTTCTGCTTGCGCTTGGCCGGCGCCTCCTGCTCGCGCGGCACCAGGGCGACGAAGGCCACGGCGCAGACGAGGCAGATCACGCCCGGGATGATGAAGGCCATCTGCCAGCCGAAGCGCTGGGCGATGTAGACCGAGACGCCGGCGGCGATGGCGATGCCCATGTTGCCGGCCAGGCCGTTCACGCCGATGGTGAAGCCGTAGTTCTTGGCCTTCTGGACCAGCATCGGGATGCCGACCGGATGATAGATCGAGGCGAAGGCGCCCATCAGGGTCAGCGCGATGCCGATCTGCCACTTGTTGCTGCAGAGCGCGATGATCAGCGAGGACACGCCCATGCCGGCGAAGAAGATCACCATCATGATCCAGCGGCCCCACAGGTCGCCGAGCCGGCCGCTCACGATCGAGCCCATGCCGAACATGAAGAGCGCGCCGTAGTTGAACGGCGTGAGCTCGGTCCATTCGACGCCCCACACACCCGCGATCACGCCCCAGGTGTAGGCGAACACCACGATGATCCAGTGATCCATGGCGTGGCCGATGTTGAGCAGGATGGCCGTCGGGCTGCTGTGACTCATACGCATTTCCTCCAGCTGTCAGACTAGGCATGGCCAATCTGTCTGTCTTGCGCTAGGCTGCCAACTTATGTCGCGAAAGAGACAATCCGTCCCCAACCGCTCGACCGACCCGCTGGACTATCAGCGCGTGCCGCGCGCCGTCGCAGCCATGCCCAAGGATTTCGCCTCGGGCTTCGAGGTGCTGCCGCATGTCCACGAGCGCGCCCAGCTCATCTACGCCACCGCCGGCACCATGCGCGTCTCGACCGACGACGGCATGTGGATGGTGCCGCCGCAACGCGCACTGTGGATGCCGGCCGGGGTGCGCCACAGCATCGTCATGCTGAGCGATCTCACCATGCGGACCTTGTACCTGCGCGAGGACGCGGCCGCGTTCATGCCCGAGGTCTGCCGCGTGCTGCCCGTCTCGCCGCTGCTGCGCGAGCTTATCGTACGCGCCACCGAGTTGCCCTTGGACTATGACGAGAATGGGCCTGCCGGCCACGTCGTGGCCCTGATCATCGCCGAGTTGCGCGGCCTGCAGTCGCTGCCCTTGCAGCTGCCGATGCCGAGCGATCCCAGGCTGCGCGCCCTTTGCCAGGCATTGCTCGATGCGCCGGGCGATCAGCGCACGCTGGATGAATGGGCGGCCACGCTGAATGCCAGCGCCCGCACGCTGGCCCGGCATTTCCAGAGCGAGACCGGGCTTTCCTTCGGCGCTTGGCGACAGCAGGCACGGGTCCTCGAGGCAATGGGACGACTGGGAAACGGCGCTCCAGTGACGCAGGTGGCTCTCGATCTGGGCTACGACAGCGTTAGTGCTTTCAGCGCGATGTTCCGACGCGCAGCGGGTGCGTCGCCCAGCGCGTATCGCAATCGGCAATGAAAGGCCATGCGATGTTTGTGGATTTGTTGTTTCGTCCCAAGCGGTTAACGCACAAGGTTCTTGACGTGACCTTTCCGAATCTACCCAATGCGCGACCCTTTTGGGCTATGATCTAAACTGTCATTTACCCGGCACCCGCCAATCTATCGGTGATGGCCGCCTGGAGTTTCTGTTGAAGCCGACCGACATCAAGAATCCCGACTACTTTCACAAGGTCGTCGACTGTCAGTGGGCCTGTCCCGCCCATACCCCGGTGCCCGAGTACATCCGACTGATTGCCCACGGGCGGTACTCCGACGCGTACATGATCAACTGGAAGTCCAACGTCTTCCCCGGAATCCTGGGACGGACGTGCGACAGGCCGTGTGAACCGGCATGCCGGCGCAGCCGCGTCGAGGACGAACATCTCGTGAAGGGCAAGAAGGAGCCGGTGGCGATCTGCCGTCTCAAGCGCGTCGCCGCCGACTACAAGGACGACGACATCGGCACGCTCATGCCCAAGGCGCCGGCGAAGAACGGCAAGCGCGTCGCCTGCATCGGCGGCGGCCCCGCCTCGCTCACCGTGGCGCGCGATCTCGCGGTGCTGGGCTACGAGATCGTGATCTACGACCAAGACCCCAAGCTCGGCGGCTTCATCCGCACCCAGATCCCCCACTTCCGTCTGCCAGAGTCGGTGATCGACGAGGAGGTCGGCTACATCACCGGCATCGGCAACATCGAGTTCCGACACCAGAAGGTCGACTCGATGAAGAAGATCCTGACCGAGGGCTACGACGCGGTGTTCGTCGGTTCGGGCGCGCCGCGCGGCCGCGACCTCGACGTGCCCGGCCGCAAGGAAGCCGCCGCCAACATCCATATCGGACTCGACTGGCTGTCGTCGGTCTCGTTCGGCCACATCAGCAAGGTCGGCAAGCGCGTGATCGTGCTGGGCGGCGGCAATACGGCGATGGATTGCTGCCGCACCGCGCGTCGCCTCGGCGGCGAGGACGTCAAGGTGATCGTCCGCTCGGGCTTCGACGAGATGAAGGCGTCTCCCTGGGAGAAGGAAGACGCGATGGGCGAGGACATCCCCATCCTGAACATGCTGGTGCCGAAGGAAGTCACCCATGACAACGGCAAGATCACCGGCGTGCTGTTCGAGAAGGTGAAGGCCGAATACGACGCCAAGGGCCGCCGCTCGCTGATCCCGTCGGGCGAGCCTGACGAGCACTATGAATGCGACGACGTTCTGGTGGCGATCGGCCAGGAGAACGCCTTTCCCTGGATCGAGAAGGACGCCGGCATCGAGTTCGACCGTTGGGGCCTGCCCAAGCTCAACGAAGCGACGTTGCAGAGCACGCAGGCCAAGGTGTTCTTCGGCGGCGATGCCGCCTTCGGGCCCAAGAACATCATCTGGGCGGCCGCCCACGGCCATGATGCGGCGATCTCCATCCACAAGATGCTGATCGGCGAGGACCCCGACGAGCGGCCGGCGCCAGGCGTCAACATCGTCAGCCAGAAGATGGGCATTCACGAGTGGAGCTACGACAACGCTCCGACCATCGACCACCGCTTCAAGGTCCCGCACCGCGCCAAGGCCGAGGCCCTGAAGGACATCATGGCCGAGGTCGAACTGGGCTTCGATCCCAAGCTCGCCTTCGACGAGGCCCAGCGCTGCCTGAACTGCGACGTGCAGACAGTGTTCACCGGCACGCTCTGCATCGAGTGCGATGCCTGCGTCGACATCTGCCCGATGGACTGCATCACCTTCACCGAGAACGGCGAGGAGAAGGACCTCCGCCAGCGGCTCAACGCGCCGGCGGTCAATCCGACCCAGGACCTCTATATCGGCAACGACCTCAAGACCGGCCGCGTCATGGTCAAGGACGAGGACGTCTGCCTTCATTGCGGGCTGTGCGCCGAGCGCTGCCCGACCGGCGCGTGGGACATGCGCAAGTACTACATGGAAATGACTCAAGCGGAGCACGCATGCCGCAAGCACTAGCGTACGTCCCGTTTCAACAGGACGACCTCACCCTGAGGAGCGCACGAAGTGCGCGTCTCGAAGGGTGGGCAACAACGAGACTGTGGCCCATCCTTCGAGACGCCGTGCTTCGCACGGCTCCTCAGGATGAGGTGGTGTGTGGGCCAGCCCGATGACGCAAGCAATAGCCGCCGTTAACGACTTCGTCGTCAAGTTCGCGAACGTCAACGGTTCGGGGTCGGCCTCCGCCAACGAGCTCTTCGCCCGCTCGATCCTGCGCATGGGTGTGCCGGTCAGCCCGCGCAACATCTTCCCGTCGAACATCCAGGGCCTGCCGACCTGGTACGAGGTGCGCGTCACCGAGAAGGGCTATCTCGGCCGGCGCGGCGGCGTCGACATGATGGTCGCCATGAACCCGCAGACCTGGGCCGAAGACGTCAAGGAGATCGAGCCCGGCGGCTACCTGTTCTACGACAGCACCAAGCCGATGCCGGCCTCGGCGTTCCGCGACGACATTAACGTCGTCGGCGTGCCGCTGACGGCGATCACCAACGCCACCTACACCGACGCCCGCCAGCGCCAGCTGTTCAAGAACATCATCTATGTCGGCGCGCTGTCGATCCTGCTCGACATCGATCCGGAGGAGATCAAGAGGCTGTTCGGCGAGCAGTTCAAGGGCAAGGAGAAACTGCTCGATTCGAACGTCAAGGCGCTGAACCTCGGCCGCGACTGGGCGACACAGCATCTAGACGTCGACATGGTGAAGCTCAAGGTTCGGCGCGCCAACAACGTCGGCAACCGCATCTTCGTCGAGGGCAACAACGCCGCCGCGCTCGGCGCCGTCTATGGCGGCGCCACGGTGTGCGCCTGGTATCCCATCACGCCCTCCTCCTCGCTGGCCGAGGCCTTCCAGTCGCACTGCAAGCGGCTGCGCCACGATAAGGAGACCGGCAAGGCCAAGTACGCGATCGTCCAGGCCGAGGACGAGCTCGCCTCGATCGGCATCGTGATCGGCGCCGGCTGGAACGGCTCGCGCGCCTTCACCAGCACCTCGGGCCCGGGCATCTCGCTGATGACCGAGTTCATCGGCCTCGCCTCCTTCGCCGAG